>DBFWBE010000009.1:0-60111 GCA_048485835.1 Collinsella sp. | reverse complement strand
TCGCGAGTTCCGCACGCAAAGGAAAGCACTTAATGTGCTTTCCGTCTTGCGCAGGACTGTAGAGCAGGAAACTTAATTACGCGCCGCTCCCCGCCCACGCCGGGCAAGCTCTCCCTTGTACTCCATCTCACTAAAGTGTATGATTCTGAACGTTACACGACTCACTTTACTTAACTAAAGTGCCACCAAGGGGGAATACCATGAATACCGATATGTCTCGTCGTCAGTTTGTTGGTCTAGCCGGTTCGCTCGCTACGGTTCTAGGTCTTGGCCTGGTAGGCTGCGGTGGTGGTGCCGGTAAGGGTTCCGCTGCCGGTTCTGCTGCAGCCAAGGATGTGAAGGGCGCTGCGGAGTCCAAGAAGCTCGTGGTGGGCTTTGATAAGTCCTATCCTCCGTATGGCTTTGTAGGCGACGATGGCGAGTACACCGGCTTTGACCTCGACCTTGCCAAGGCCGTTGCCGACAAGCAGGGCTGGGACGTTGAGTATGAGGCTATCGACTGGGATGCCAAGGACACGCTGCTCAACTCGGGTGCCATCAACTGCATCTGGAACGGCTTTACCATGGAGGGCCGCGAGGACGGCTACACGTTCTCCGAGCCTTACATGCTTAACGAGCAGGTGCTCGTGGTCAAGAAGGACGCGGGTATCAAGAGCTGGGACGATCTTGCCGGCAAGACCGTGATTACCCAGACTGATTCCGCCGCACAGGATGTGCTCGAGGGCGACCAGAATGATCTGGCCGCGACGTTTGCCACGCTCGATACCATCGGTGAGTACAACACGGCGTTTATGCAGCTCGAGAGTGGTGCAGTCGATGCCGTTGCCTGTGACCTCTCGATCGCTCAGTATCAGCTTGCCGCCAAGCCCGATGCCTATACGCAGCTCGACAAGCCGCTGTCCAGCGAGCACTACGCCGTCGGCTTTAAGAAGGGCGACACCAAGTCGGCCGACGCCGTGACCGAGTCGCTCAAGGCACTCTACGATGACGGTACGGTTAAGGATCTCTGCGACAAGTATTCAAGCTATGGTCTATCTTTCGATAATTGGGTGCTCAAGTAATGTCTATTCAGGTCATGATGCAAATGCTTGGCCAGGGCTTCTTGGTCAGTTTGCAGTTGTTTGTGCTGACGCTGCTGGGGTCGATTCCGCTGGGAATTCCCGTGGCGTTTATGCGCATGAGCAAAATTGCGCCGCTCCGCTGGATTGCGCGCATCTATATCTCGGTTATGCGCGGCACGCCGCTCATGCTGCAGATGTTTGCCATCTACTTTGCCCCGTACTACGTGTTCGGCATTTCGCTCACGCCCGATTCCAAGTGGACGGCGTGCGTCGTAGCGTTCATCATCAACTACGCCGGTTACTTTGCCGAGATCTATCGCTCGGGCCTGCAGTCCATTCCGCGCGGTCAATACGAGGCCGCCGAGGTGCTGGGCTACTCGCGCCTGCAGACGTTTTTGTACATTGTGATGCCGCAGGTTGCCAAGCGTATTCTGCCGGCGATGGGCAACGAGATCATCACGCTGGTCAAGGACACGTCGCTGGCGTTTGCCATTGGCGTGGGGGAGATGTTCTCGACGGCCAAGGCGCTGGTCGCCTCGCAAGTGAGCATGGTGCCGTTTGCGATCGCGGCGCTGATTTACTGGGTCTTTAACTTTGTGGTCGAGATGCTGCTGGGCGCCGCCGAAAAGAAGCTGGACTATTATCATGACTAACTCAGTGATGAAAATCGAAAACGCGCGTAAGGCGTTTGGCGGCAATGAGGTACTCAAGGATATCTCGCTTGAGGTAAAGCGTGGCGAGGTCGTGGCGATTATCGGGCCTTCGGGCGGCGGTAAGTCCACGCTGCTGCGCTGCGCCACGCTGCTCGAGACTCTCGACGGTGGCTCGCTCTCGTTTGGCGACCTTGCCGTCGCGACGGATGCGGGTTCGGGCGCGGTGTACGCAAAGGGCGATGTGCCTAAACGGGCGCGCTCGCGGTTTGGTCTGGTGTTTCAGAACTACAATCTGTTCCCGCACTATACCGTGATGAAAAACATCACCGATGCACCGATCCGCGTGCTTAAGCGCCCGCGCGAGCAGGCGGAGGCCCGCGCACACGAGCTTATTGCACAAATGGGGCTTACGGGTAACGAGAACAAGGTGCCCTGCGAGCTTTCGGGCGGGCAGCAGCAGCGCGTGAGTATTGCCCGCGCCCTGGCGCTCGACCCGGAAATCTTGTTCTTTGATGAGCCGACCTCGGCGCTCGATCCAGAGCTGACGGCCGAGGTTCTGCGCGTCATCAAGGATCTGGCTGCGCAGAATATGACGATGGTGATCGTGACGCACGCGATGCAGTTTGCCCGCGACGTTGCCGACCGCGTGGTCTTTATGGATGGCGGCCGCATTGTTGAGGAGGGTCCGGCCGAGCAGGTTATCGATCATCCGCGCGAGCAGCGTACCCGTGAGTTCTTGAGCCGTATCGAGGGGTAGGCTCAGCTATTTACTCAACCATTAATTGAGGTGAAGCCGCCGCAGGTCTTACGGCCTGCGGCGGCATTTTATTTGCATCGGCGGGGTTCAATAATCGCCTCGCATGCTCGCCTCCTCCTCTCGCCGCCCGTATTCATACGCGTGCCGAAAGGTCTGCATGGACAGGCGACTGCAAGGGTAGGGTGGTGGCATAGGACATTTGGAGGGTGAGTCGGCTCGGCTGCCGACCATGCTGCTCCCGGGATGGCATCGACCGCGAACTCTCCCCGTTGGCGTCGCGCAATGCGCGCGGCCCTGCAAGGAGGTCATCATGGGTGCTCCCAAGACCGGTAACGTAAGGAACGTGGTGCTCGTAGGCCAAGGCGGGGTGGGCAAGACTTCACTCGCCGAAGCCATGCTCCACCTTTCCGGCAAGACCGCCCGCCTGGGCGGCCACGACGGCACCAAGCCTACGCTCGACTATGACCCTGAAGAGGTCAAGCGTTCATTCTCCATCTCGACGACCATTGCGCCAATCGACTGGAAGGGCGCGCGCATCAATGTGCTCGATGCCCCGTGCTACCCCGATTTTATCGGCGACGCCTTTGCCGCGATGAGCGTCTGCGAGACGGCTCTGTTTGTGGTCGACGCCGAGGCCGGCCCGCAGCCTACGACGGTTAAGCTCTGGTATGCCGCCGAGGACCTGCGCCTGGCGCGTGCGGTGTTCGTAAACCGCCTGTCGCGCTCCGAGGCCAGCTTTGCGACCACGATGGACCTGCTGCAGGAGCGCTTTGGCACGCGCCTGGGCGCCGTGACCCTTCCCTGGGGCGAGGGCGAGGACTTTGACGGCATCATCGACCTGGTGCGCATGAAGGCGCGCCATTGCAACGGCACCGAAGCCGTTGAGTCGGAGATTCCCGAGGAGTATCGTGCCCAGGCCGAGGAGGCCCATGACCATCTGTGCGAGTTGGTGGCCGAGGCCGACGATGAGCTGATGATGAAGTACCTGGAAGGCGAGGAGACGCTGACGCAGGAGGAGCTTGAGGGCTTGCTGTCGAAGGCGATTGCCGAGCGCATCTTTGTGCCGGTCTTTGCGGGCGATTGCATTAAGGAGCAGGGCGTCAACTCGCTGATGGACGACATCGCCACGTACTTCCCGGCGCCGACGGACTACGGCGAGATGCCGCTCATCGACGGTGATTCGCTCAAGATTTCGAGCGACGATGACCGTCCGGTGGCGTTTGTGTTTAAGACGCTGGCCGATCCGCAGCAGGGTCGCATCAGCTTTATCAAGGTGCTGACGGGTACGCTTGAGCCGGGTCTTGAGCTGATCAACGCGCGTACCCGCAAGAGCGATCGTCTGGCCCACCTGTATGTGATGTGCGGCCGCGACATGACCGAGGTCGGTCACGCCTATGCCGGCGACATCATCGTGGCGCCCAAGCTGGCGGCCGAGACGGGCGATACGCTCTCGATTACCGGCAAGGTCGAGGCTGCGGCGTTTAAGTTCCCCAACTCGCAGTACCGCATTGCCATCGAGGCCGAGAACCGTGGCGACGAAGAGAAGCTCTATACGTTTATCGAGAAGGCGTGCAAGGCTGATCCGACCATGAGCATCGATCGTGACGAGGAGACGGGCCAGACTATCATCTCCGCCGTTGGTGAGGCGCAGGTTTCGGTGCTGCTCAACCGTTTGGAGGATCGCACCAAGGTCGTGGCCAAGAGCGTGCCGATCCGCATTCCGTATCGCGAGACCATCCGCCGCACGGCGAGCGCCCAGGGTCGCCACAAGAAGCAGACCGGTGGCGCCGGTCAGTACGGCGACTGCTGGCTGCGCGTGGAGCCGCTTATTGGGCCCGACGGCACGAGCGACGGCTACGAGTTTGTGGATGAGGTCGTGGGCGGCCGCATTCCGCGCTCGCTGATCCCCGCCGTGGACAAGGGCGTCCAGGAGACCATGAAGGACGGTATTATTGCCGGCTACCCGCTCACGGGCATTCGCGTGGCTGTGTACGACGGCTCGTATCACAGCGTCGACTCCAACGAGATGGCGTTCCGCGCGGCGGCTCGCATCGGCCTGCGCAAGGCATGCGCCGATGCCGACCCGGTGGTGCTGGAGCCCATCGAGGAAATCACGGTGACTATTCCCGAGAGCTACGCCGGCGCCGTGATGGGCGACATCTCGGCCTCGCGCGGTCGCGTGACAGGCATGGAGACCGATGAGCGCGGAGACACCGTGGTCATTGCCCAGGCACCTTTCGCCGAGCTGACGGATTATTCGACGCGCCTGCGTTCCATCACGCGCGGCACGGGCGACTTTACCATGAAGCCTGCTGGCTATGAGCAGGTGCCTTATGACGTTCAGGCCAAGCTGGTCGAGCGCTATGAGGAGGGCCGCGCCAAGTAGCGTGTGATTTTGCCTGCAACATACATGCCGATGCAAGGGCCGCTCTGGGTAACCCAGGGCGGCCCTTTTTTGATCCCTGGGGGACGGAGGAAAACAGATCATCTTTGGATTACGGGTGGCGCGGTCGGCACTAGTCTCCGGATGCCTGGTTGCGACCGGTGGCGTAGTCGATCTGCACGTGCGGCTGCAGGTTGTAGCAATATACGTGGAAGCAGAGGGTCTTGCCGTGGTCCTCGACCGATTGCGCCTCAAGGCGCACGCCACGGCAGACAAGTTCCTCTTCGTTATACATGGGCGTGACGCGGTAGAGCACATGGTTGCCCGTGTCGCGGATGTAGCCGAGAATCTGCTCCTCAAACGGCAGCATGCCCGTTTCGTTGAGATAGCGCGTGCCGGTGAGGAGATTTTTGCGGTTGGCGTTTTCGCCGCAGAGCGACCAGGCGATAAGGTGGCAGCGGTTGTAGAGGCTCTGGCCCGGAATAAAGTCGTAGCGCTGCTGGTGCCAACCGGCAGGATGGATACGCGAGATATCGCCGCGCTCGCCTTGACCGAGTGATTCGGGGCCCACGCAGGCGAGTGCTTTGCGGGTGCGGCCCAGGCTGTCGAGCTTGGAGAACTTCTTAAAGCAGCCCTCTTCTGTAGCGCGCTCGTATTCATCGAGCGTGAATGATGGTGTGCCGAGCGGGTGCGTGCTGTCGGCGCGAAGGGCAACGTAGGGGTTGCCGGCGTAGTCGGGAATGCTGCTGAGATAAACACCGCGGGCGCGGTTGAGGTCGGGGTTTTCGACCTCGTCGATGGGGGTGGCGGCACTGTCCGCGGAAACGTCGTCATCGGTGTCGGTTGCGGCGGAATCGGAGCCATCGCCAGAGTCCTGGCTGTTTTGAGGGTCCGCCGCGCTCGCCGTTCCCGATTCGAGCCGGGCAACCAGGTCTGCCTCGTCGTCGGTGCGGCTGGGGCTCTCGTTTTGTTTTTCGGCCAGAGCCGCCGCTTGCTCATCGCTTTGCGGCGACAGCAGCTTGGGCGCCCTGTCAAGCGATCCCGTAAACAGCGCAAACCCTAGCACCACGGTGGTGCCGATGGAAAGTATTTGCTTGTAGGCGGGCTTGCGCGACATTGAGGCTCCTGGATGGACGGTTGGGAATCTACCAGTCTAGCAGGAGCCGGCAAGGGCCGTTCTGTCGAACAAATACTTAAGATTTGGGATAGACGCTACTGATTAATTTGTCCCGCGGTCTAGATCGAGGTGGAGTCGAGCCAGTTGAGCTTGCACTCGAGAATGCGCTGCTCGCCGGGTTCGCTGCTGCCGTCAAGTAGGGCGAGTAGCATCTCGGCTGCTTCGCGACCTTCCTGGTCGACGGGCTCGATGATGGTGGAGACGGTCGGTGTGGTGAGGTTGGTCCAGTCTTCGCAGTTGAGTCCCAAAAGGCCGATTTGCTGCGGAAGCAGATGGGCCATGGGCTGAAGTGCCTTGTAGACGCGGGGGAGCGCCCATTGGTTTTGGACAAAGATGAGCGTACGCTTGGCGGGATTGAACTTGAATTTAAAGTACTCGGTAAGCTCGTTGATTGACGGCTTGTTGTGGTCGATGGGAATCGCTTTGTAGAGCTGTCCGTTCGCTGCCAGTGCCTCGGCATACCCCTGAAAACGCTCCATGCGGGTGCGCATCTCGGTCATGTTGGCGGCAATGGAAAAGAAATCTTCGTAGCCGGCGTCGAGGAGTGCCTGTGTGGCGTTGTACACGCCGTCGTAAAGGTTGGTTTTGATCCAGCTGGTACCTGGGCTATAGATGGCCGCATCGAAAAAGACGACCGGCTTGCCGGCGCGTCTAATGCGGTCATGCACGGCTTTGAAGTTTGCCGTGGGCTGGATGATAAAGCCATCGACGCCCAGCGAGAGCATCTTGTCGACGTACATGAGCTCGGTCTCGGGGTTAAAGTTGCTCGTGCAAACGACCGTCTGGTAGCCCGCGGGGAGCATGACCTGCTCCATGCCATTGAGAACGAGCCCCGCCCATTTGTTGGTGTTATCCAAAATGATGATGGCAATGACGTGGGTTTGCTTGCCGGTGAGCGTCTGCGCTTGGGCGTTGGGAACGTATCCGAGTTCCTTAATGACGCGCGCGATTTTGTTCTGCGTCTTCTCGCTAAGCTTTTCTCGTTTGTCGTTGAGGTAATACGAGACGCTTGCCGTCGAGGTTCCCGCCTCTCGAGCGACGTCTGCGATCGTAACGCGCTGTTTTGCCACAGCGACTCCTTCCGACAGATGAGCATTTTCCAACATGATGACTTTGAGTCTTGGTGAAGGATACGCTTCGGTGAGCGGCTTTTTCCTTTCATATGAGTATGCAACAAATGCGGCATACGGGTGGGGTCGAAATTTGTGACCGGCATGCGCATCTGCCGTCTACCGAGAAAATCAAATACTTCTTGACTTTTGAAATCGAGGGCAAAATCGCAGGATTCATTTTTGGTTAAACGCATAACTAAATCGCATAACCAACGCTCTGACCTGCGCGTTTACCGAAATAAGCTGGCATTAAGAAAAACGAGCACCTATATTGTTCTTGTCGAAAAGACAGCAAGTCCAAACGGCAGGGGATGCTCCGGAGGCCTCCGCAAACGGTGTCTTGCGCACGCAACTCTATGAAAAGAGGGAAGCAATGAAGATCGTAGGCGTTGCCGCCTGTACTGTGGGTATCGCCCACACGTATATGGCCCAGAAGGCGATTCAGGATGAATGCGCCGCCCGTGGCATCGAGTGCAAGGTCGAGGCTCAGGGTGGCCTGGGTATCGAGAATGAGCTCACGCAGGAAGACGTGGACTCCGCCGACCTGGTCCTGGAGTCCGTCGACGTGGGTGTCGAGAACGAGGACCGTTTTGAGCAGAAGATGGCCGAGGGCAAGTTCCTGAAGGTCGGCACCTCGGATGTAATCGCCGATCCGGTAAAGATCATCGACCAGGCCATTGAGATCATCAAGGCGACGGGTGGCGCCGTTGGCGCGCCCAAGGCCGAGGCCAAGGCAGAGAAGAAGGCCGTCTCCGCTGCCCCGCAGGCCCCGACACCGGCGTCCAAGCAGTCTATCTTTGCCGATCCCGGCAAGACGCTGCTCAATGCATTCAATACCGGCGTTTCCTATTTTATCCCCATCGTCGTTATCGGCGGCGTGTTTCTTGCCTTCTCGCTGGCATCCGGTACCGCCGGCGCCAACGGCATGGAGGTTACGAACCCGCTGATGGTGAGCCTTAACACCATCGGCATGGCCGGCATCTCCATGATGATCCCGGTGCTTGCGGCATACATCTCCTACTCGATGGCCGGCAAGCCCGCGCTCGCCCCCGGTTTTGTCCTGGGCTACCTGGTCAACAACGCAGTCGTTACCCCTAACGGCAACAGCGTTTCGACCGGCTTCTTGGGCGCCATGATCATGGCGGTCATCTGCGGCTACTTTGTCCGCTGGATGAAGACCTGGAAGGTCAACAACACCATCCAGACCATCATGCCCATCCTGATCATCCCGATTCTGACCTCGCTTGTCCTGGGCATGGCCTATATCTACATCCTGGCCACGCCGCTTGGCTTTGTGATGGACTGGCTCACCGGCGTGCTCGGCAGCCTGCAGGGCGGTTCCGCAGTTGTCCTGGGTCTGGTCATTGGCGTTATGACCGCCTTCGATATGGGTGGCCCCATCAACAAGACCGCCTCGACCTTCACCATGGCCATCATGGCCTCCGGTATCTACGGTCCTAACGGTATGTTCCGCGTCGCCGTCGCCGTTCCCCCGATCGCCTGTGGCCTCGCTGCGCTCATCGCCAAGAACAAGTTCGATGACGCTGACCGCCAGATGGGCATCTCCGCGCTGTTCATGGGCTGCATCGGTATTACCGAGGGCGCTATCCCCTTCGCGGTCAAGGACCTCGGTCACACCCTGCCCGGCATTTGCATCGGCTCTGCCGTGGGTGCGGCACTTGCCGCCTTCCAGGGCATCGACTGCTACGTCCCGCACGGTGGCTTTATCGTCGCCCTTGCCACCAACAACGTCGCGCTGTTCTGCCTGGACATCGTGATTGGCGCCGTGGTCGCCGCTGCAATCCTGATTGCCATGAAGCCCACGCTCGATAAGCAGGCCAAGTAAACCTTTAAGGACTCCGGTTGTGCGGAGGGATGGATTTGACTCCGCACAACCGCCCCTACACAACAAAATCCATCCGTACTGATAGGGCCCACATCTGGGTCCCAGGGAACTTTTGTCAAAAATCCTCTGGAGAAGGAGAACAAAATGTCCAACCTCACCATCCGTCAGGCCGTTCAGGGCATGCTCAAGCTGCAGGATAGCGGCGATCACGCAACCATGGTCGGCATTGGCCCCATGAGCCCCAACCTGATTCAGGCCGTGTTCGAGCTTGCCAAGGACGAGGATTTCCCGCCCATGTTTATCGCCAGCCGCAACCAGGTCGATATGGACGAGATGGGCGCCGGCTACGTCAACGGTTGGGACCAGACGCGCTTTGCCGCCGACATCAAGAAGGTTGCCGACGAGGTGGGTTACACCGGTCCGTACTACCTGTGCCGCGATCACGGCGGTCCGTGGCAGCGCGACGAGGAGCGTAACGCCCACCTGCCCGAGGACGAGGCCATGGAGCTCGCCCGCAAGTCCTTCGTCGCCGACATGGAGGCGGGCTTTGACCTGCTGATGGTCGACCCCACCAAGGACCCCTATCAGATCGGCAAGGTTATTCCGCTCGACGTGGTGCTTCGCCGCACGATCGATCTTATCGACTACCTTGAGCAGTACCGTCGCGAGCATAACCTGCCCGAGGTTGCCTATGAGGTCGGTACCGAGGAGACCAATGGCGGCTTGACCTCTACCGATAAGTACGAGGAGTTCATTTCTCAGCTGCAGCCCGAGCTCGAGAAGCGCGGCTGCCCCATGCCCACCTTTATCGTCGGCCAGACCGGTACGCTCACCCGTTGGACCGAGCAGGTCGGCCATTACAACTTCAAGAATGCCCGCGAGCTCGCCGACATGGCTAAGCGCTACGGCGTGGGCCTGAAGGAGCACAACGCCGACTATCTGGACGACGCGACGCTGCTCGAGCACATCCCGGCACACGTGACCGCCTCCAACGTTGCTCCGCAGTATGGCACCGAGGAGACCCGCGCCTACCTCAAGCTCTGCGCCACCGAGCAGATCCTGGTCGACAACGGTCTGTGCGATGACCCCTCCGACCTGTATCACACCCTGCTGGTCAAGGCTATCAAGACCGAGCGCTGGCGCAAGTGGATGACTGGCGACGACGTCAACCTGCAGGTCGACGACATTCTTGCCGACGATGAGCTCAGCCTGAAGATCCTGGATGTCTCCGGTCACTATGCGTTCAACGATCCCGAGGTCAAGGAGCAGGTCGAGAAGCTCTACCGCAACCTCGCCGCTCAGGACATCGACGGCAAGCGCTTTGTCATCGAGCACATCAAGCGCCCGATCAAGCAGTACGTCGTCGGTCTTAACCTCAAGGGCGTCACGACCCGCATCGAGGCCGCTCTTGCCGAGTAAGTAGCTTTTCCTACGCGACGCCGGGCCTGGGGCATGTCCCAGATGCAGGCCCGGCACATGGGACAAAGGGGCAGTCCCTTTGTCCCATTCTTTTGAGTTTTAGCTTCCTTTGAAGGGGTTCACCATGAAGTTCTTTATCGATACCGCCAATCTGGACGAGATTGCCGAGGCCAAGAGCTGGGGCTGCCTGGCCGGTGTTACCACCAACCCGTCCCTGTACGCCAAGACCGGCGGCAAGCTTGCCGACTTTGAGCCGCATATGCTCAAGATTGCCGAGCTCTGCGAGGGCCTGCCCGTGTCCGCCGAGTCTACCGCGACCACTGCCGAGGGTATGATCGAGGAGGGCAAGCGCCTTGCCGCCCTCGCCCCCAACATCGTGGTCAAGCTTCCCGTGTGCGAGGCCGGCCTTGCCGCCTGCCGTGCGCTGGCCGATGCTGGCGTGCGCGTCAACATGACGCTCGTCTTCTCGCCGACGCAGGCCCTTATGGCCGCCAACGCCGGTGCTCGCTACATCAGCCCGTTTGTCGGTCGTTTCGACGACATCGCCGAGGACGGTATCTCGCAGCTCGACAACGTCGTGACCTGCATTAAGAACTACGACTGGACGGGCAAGAACGTCGACGACACCGTCGAGATCATCACCGCCTCGGTTCGTACGCCCAACCACGTGACCCAGGCCGCGCTACTCGGTGCCGATATTGCGACCGTGCCCATGGCCGCTCTCAAGAAGTGCCTGCATCATCCGCTGACCGACCAGGGCCTCGCCTCTTTTGAGGCTGACTGGCAGAAGGTCGTCGCTCAGGCTTAACGAGTGGATTGCCCCGGCATCGCGTCATCCGGTGCCGGGGTTGTTCTCAAGAGAGGAATTCGTATGACCAACCAGGAGCTGGCGAAGGTCGCCAATGAGGTCAGGAAGGGTGTCGTGGCTGCGGTTCACGCGGCCAAGTCGGGACACCCGGGTGGATCGCTCGGTGCTGCCGACATCATGACGTATCTGTACTTTGAGGAAATGAATATCGATCCTGCTGACCCTCACAAGGCCGATCGCGATCGCTTTGTGCTCTCCAAGGGTCACGCGGCGCCGGGCCTGTATTCGGTGTTGGCAAATCGCGGCTATTTTCCCGTCGAAGAGCTCGAGACGCTCCGCCATATTGGCAGCCGACTGCAGGGCCATCCCAACATGAACGACACCCCGGGCATCGATATGTCCACCGGATCGCTCGGTCAGGGTATCTCCGCCGCGGTTGGAATGGCACTCGCCGCAAAGCACTGGGGTGACAGCTACCGCGTCTACACGTTGCTGGGCGACGGCGAGTGCGAGGAGGGCCAGGTGTGGGAGGCGGCCATGTTTGCCGGCAACCATGCGCTCGACAATCTTGTTGCCGTCGTCGACCACAACGGCTTGCAGATTGACGGCACGATCGATGAGGTCAACTCGGCCATGCCGCTCGCTGACAAGTTCCGCGCCTTTAAGTGGCATGTGATCGAGCTAGCCGATGGCAACGACATGACACAGATTGAGGCGGCTTTCGCCGAGGCTCGTGAGGTGACCGGCGTGCCCGTCGCTATCATCGCCGAGACGGTGAAGGGCAAAGGCGTCTCCTTTATGGAGAACCAGGTTGGCTGGCATGGCAAGGCGCCCAACGATGAACAGTTTGAGCAGGCCATGGCCGAGCTTGCGGCAGCAGGAGAGGAGCTCTAATGGCAGAGGTCAAAAAAGTCGCCACGCGCGTAAGCTACGGCGAGGCGCTCGTCGAGCTGGGCAATGAGCACGATGACTTTGTAGTGCTCGATGCCGACCTGGCTGCCGCTACGCAGACGGGTAAGTTTAAGGCTGCGCACCCTGAGCGCTTCTACGATGCCGGCATTGCCGAGAGCAACTTGATGGGGCTCGCCGCCGGCATTGCGACCACGGGCCACGTCGCCTTTGCGAGCACCTTTGCCATGTTCGCCGCCGGCCGCGCGTACGAACAAGTGCGTAATTCCATTGGCTATCCGCACCTCAACGTCAAAATCGGTGCCACGCATGCGGGTATCTCGGTCGGTGAAGACGGCGCCACGCATCAGTGCTGCGAGGACATCGCGCTCATGCGCACGATCCCGGGTATGACGGTAATCGTTCCCGCCGATGACATCGAGGCTCGCGCTTGCGTGCGCGCCGCCTATGAGTTTGAGGGACCGGTCTACATGCGCTTCGGACGCCTGGCAACGCCGGTCATTAACGATCACGAGGACTATGAGTTCAAGATTGGTCGCGGCGTGGTCGTGCGCGAGGGGTCCGATGTGACCATCATCGCTTGTGGCCTTATGGTCGCCGAGGCGCTTGAGGCTGCCGAGGCGCTCGCTGCCGATGGTATCGATGCCGAGGTCATCAATATGCACACGATCAAGCCGCTCGATGAGCGCCTGGTGGTTGCCAGCGCCAAGAAGACCGGTCGTGTGGTCACTGCCGAGGAGCATTCGATTATCGGTGGTCTTGGCGAGGCCGTGGCCTCGGTGCTCGCGGAGCAGCATCCGGTGCCGATGCGTCGCGTCGGCGTGCGCGATGTGTATGGCGAGTCCGGCCCTGCGGTCGATTTGCTGCACAAGTACGGTTTGGACGCCGACGGCATCGAAGCTGCGGTCAGGTCCGTGTTGTAAGGAAGGTTTCCATGGGATTTGTATCTGCCAACCAAGTGACAATCGGGTATACCGCCGCCTCGCGCGAGGACGCCCTACATTATTTGTCCGAGCAGGCCATCGAGCTCGGCTTTGCCGATGACGCATCTGCCGTAGAGGCCGCCTTCATTGCTCGCGAGAACGAGGCCGAGACCGGCCTTGTCGCCGGTTTTGCCGTTCCGCATGCCAAAAGCGACGCGATCCACACGCCGGGCGTTGCCGTGCTTAAACTGACCGAGCCCGTTGAATGGCCGAGCTTCGATGGGGTGCCCGTCGATGTTGCGCTCGCGCTGTACGTGCCTGCCGGCGAGGCTGGAACCACGCATCTGCGCCTGCTCTCCAAGGCTGCCGTAATGCTGATGGACGCCGGCTTCCGCGACAAGGTGCGCGCGAGCACCGATCCCGTTGAGATTGCGGAGCTCATCAATAGCGGACTCGAAGACTAGAACGGTCATCCCGTTCAATCAATCGATCCTTCTCCAAGGAAAAGGGCCGCGACGCCATATAGGTGTCGCGGCCCTGTTTGCGTTTCCCCAGATAAAACCTGCCAAAATAAACCTATCCCTTTTTGGCAGGCTAATCGTGAGTTATTTCACCGCAACTTAGGGCACGGTTAGGAAGTGTGCACCTTAAAGAGTGGAGCCCTTGATTAGAGAGGTCGCGCTCATCTCTCTAAATGTCTCTCTAAAGAGAAGGTTGGTTAGAGAGACGGAATGCCAAAATTCGTCCGTCAGCTACCATCTGCCAAAAATGACGGATAAAGGGCTCATCGAAGTAATGGGTTCATCGACGAGCCGCAACCGCCGCTATCGGAAGAAGTAGATGCAGCCGAATTGCCCCTCTATCGTCTCTCGAAGTTTGATGGGTGCTAGAGGGGCGACTGCCTCGCGATATTTTCCCAAGATAAAACCTGCCAAAACAAACCTGTCCCTTATTGACAGGTCAGTTAACGCAGTCCAGGTTGAGCATATGTGCCCGGAGCCCGCGCAGCGCCGAGCAGTTACGCCGTTTGTAAAACGGCGTAATCTAAAGGTTCATGTTGCCGTGGATGTAGGGGGTGACCTCGGGGGAGATATGGTCGCAGCCCAGCTCGCGCAGCGCGGACTCGATAACGGCGGGCAGCGGGGTTTTGCCCTCGGCATCGACGGCGTTGCCACCGAGGGCAGCAATCTTGGCGACATCTGCGGGTGCGGCCTCGATATGCATGCAGCCGCCGATCAAGCGCGCGCGTACCTGTGCCAGATCAAGATTGTGCAGGTAATCCTCGCAGGCGCGGATTAAATCGACCTTCTCGCGCGTAAGCTCCTCGCCCGTGGGGACGCGGGTGGCAAGACATGCTCCCGCCGGCAGGTTCCAAACGGGATAGCCCCATGCGCGCAGCAGCTCGCGCTCTTCGTCCTTGGTAAAGCCGACCTCCATAAGGGGTGAGCGTACGCCGAGCTCTTCTGCCGCACGCATGCCGGGGCGGTAGTCACCGCGATCGCTTGCATTGCTGCCATCGATGACGGTGGGAAAGCCGAGCGACTTGGCGTGGTTGACGATGGCGGTAAAGCCGGCGTGCTTGCAGTGGTAGCAGCGATTAGCATCGTTGCAGGCTACTTGGGGGAGCTGCAGCTGATCCACCGAAAGATTGAGCACGGGGAGCTTAAAATGCGGCCCCTCATTGGCCTGCCCATCAACGGACTGCTCAAACGAAGCCTGCTCGGGCGTGCCGATGAGCGGCGTGGTGAGATGGACGAGAAGAGTATTGGTAGGCATGACGCGGGCGCATACGGCGGCCAAAAAGCTGCTGTCAACGCCGCCGGAAAACCCGATAGCCACGCGCCCGTATGCCAAAAGCAGCTGCTCGAGCGCCGATAGCTTGTCTTGAAGCTCCTCTGCGGGTGCCGTGGTGTCTAAAATCATGAAACGTTCCTTATCGTTGAGTACTCGATCGAAAACTATAATCCTAATGCGTTACTTGCCATAAGACTTCTATCTGTGTAACGAAAGTGCAATATGGTATATACGTTATATACAAGTTGCCAAATGCGGTAGAGTTGCAGC
Organism: Collinsella sp.; assembly: GCA_048485835.1. GTDB lineage: Bacteria > Actinomycetota > Coriobacteriia > Coriobacteriales > Coriobacteriaceae > Collinsella. Next base: position 44,999 of record DBFWBE010000009.1, on the reverse strand, counting down.
AACGCGACAGCGAGAGTCGATGGGGGACCGATATGATCAAGGCTGTTATTTTTGACATGGATGGAACGCTGGTCGATACCGAGCGTTTGGGGATTAAGGCCTGGAAGGCAGGCGCCGCTGAGCTGGGGCTCGCGATTGATGAAGCGCTGATCCATCAGTTTATCGGCCGCACGCTGCCCGATGTTATGGACATCCTCGATAAGCATTATGGCAGCCACGAAACCACCGAGGCGATCTATCGTCGCCACAAGGAGATTCGCGACGAGATGGTCAAGACCGATCTGGAGCTTAAGGCCGGCGTCGCCGAGTGCCTGGATGAGCTGCTGGCCGCGGGCTATCACGTGGGTCTTGCGACGTCGTCGCGCCACGTTACGGCCGAGCGCAACCTTAAGATGGTCGGTCTCTTTGACAAGTTTGAAACGGTGACCTGCGGCGAGGACGTCGTGCACGGCAAACCCGACCCCGAGATGTACCTGCTCGCCTGCGAGCGCGCGGGCTTTGCCCCCGAGGAATGCGCCGTGGTCGAGGACTCTCGCAACGGCTGCGTCTCGGGCATCACGGCCGGCTGCCATGTCTTCGCTGTCCCCGATATCGTGCCACTGCCGCAGGACGTGGTGGATGGCTGTGAGGCCGTGCTCGATACGCTGTTCGATCTGACGGCGGCAATCAAGACTGTGCGCTAGAAAATTGCGGCGTTGAAACGAGCGATTGCTCACGTTTGCGCTTAAGCAAAAGGGGTCCGGCAATGGTCGGGCCCCTTTTGCTTAAGCGGCGACTTAGCATACTCGCGGGCGTGCTATAGATACGCACCGAGGTTGATGGCCGTGGCGTCGGTCTGGCTGCTTGCCTGGGTGCTGGCGCGTTCCAGTAGGAACGGACGTACCAGTTCTTGGCGGTTGATATCCTCGGCGGCGACTGCGGTGACGGTACGCGCTGCGGAGCCGACACGGATATGCTTGATCTTTGCCGGGGCCTTGTTCTCGATTTGCTCCATCAGCAGTTGGACACCCTTGCGGCCAATCTCGTAGCCCGGGGGCGCTACCGTAGTGAGCGGGACCGATCCGCTCCAAGCGAGCGGGTTGCCATCGCAGCCTGCTACGCGTACTTGCCCGGGGACAGAGATGCCCTTGTCGACCAGTGCCGAAACGACGCCCGAGGCCAACACATCGGTCAGGCCGACGACAAAATCGGGACGTTCGTCCGCGGGGCGCTCGGCGATTTGGGCACCGATGCCGTAGCCGTCGGCAGCGGTATTCCATTCGCCGGCGTCGATGACTTCGATCTTGATATCGGGGTGCAGGGCGAGCGCCTTATGAATGCCAAGGACGCGCAGGGTGAGTTGCATAAATGCTGCTCGGCCGACGACGACAATATGGTGCGCGCCGCGGGCGATGGCAAGTTCGGCAATGATGCGACCCTGGGCCTCATTGTCGGCCGCTACGTAGTAGCCGGGCTCGGAGCAATGGATGTCCAGATGGACGATCGGCACGGGCATCTTGGTCATGGCGGGGTGCCAGTCGGGGGATGCCATGGGCTGAACCATGACGCCGGACATCTGGGTGCCCATAAAGTAGCGCAGGTAATGATCCTCGAGAATATCGTCGTTATCGGCGTTGGCGATGAGCAAGTCGTAGCCGTGCTTGCGGGCCTCGTTGTGGGCGCCGCTGGCGATTTGGAGCGAAAAGCCGTGATCGAGACGGGGGAGCACCAGGCCAAAGGACTTGGTGGCGCCGCCCGCGAGCTGACGGGCGCTTTGGTTGGGCAGGTAGCCAAGGCGATTGATGGTCTCGTTGATGAGCTTGAGGGTCTCGGGGCGCAGCTTTTCGGGATGGTTGAGTGCGTTGGAAACCGTGCCCAACGAAACCCCGGCTTCGCGCGCGACGTCGCTGATTTTAACCTTTGCCATAGCGGCCCCTTTGATGCGTTTCAAGTACAAGCCAGATTGTAGCATCGCCCGCCCCTGGGGTGTCAAAGCCCACCATGTTGAAAACCACCACAAAGGTGCCTGTCCCCCTTTGTGGTGGTTTGGGGTGTGGCTGTTGCCGTAAAAACGGCAATCCTTCTGGTCAGCGGGCGTGATGCGTGAGGATACACTGGCCCCACTCAAATGACACTGCGAAAATGGGGAGGGCATATGGCCGCCGCAAAGGACTACCAGAGCTATCTTAAGAACAAGTGCATCGTCGGTTACGGCATCGTCAACGGCATCGTTAACGCGCTCATCTTTATGGGCATGCACGCGGGGGACGCCGATATTACCTTTGCCGCCGGTAAGGTTGTCGAGGAGATTGCGCTGACAGGCGCCCTGCTTGGTCTCATTTTGACCTGGTGCGTGGTGCCGCTGACCAAGATGGATTTCAACAAGGGCGTTTACCCGGGCAATTCCGAAGGCTATGGTTGGCTGGCCAAGCTGCCCAAAAAGTCGATTCCCCTGTCGATCGTCGTTGGCATCATTGCCCTTGTAGTTGCCACGCCCCTTGCATGGCTTTGCACTTTTGTGCTCCCGCTGCCGCTTTCGCGCACGGGCATGATGATCTTTAAGGGCGTTATGTGCGCTGTTGCCGGCTGTGTGAGCGGCTACGTCGTCATCGGTGCCACCACCGCGGGCGTCGACGCTGGGGAAGTCGCCGCGACTGCCTAGGATTTTCCAACAATCAAACTTTCTCTTCAAAACGGTCGGCCCGAGCAAAGGGGTCGGCCGTTTTGCTTTTCACGAGAAAAAGCAGATGCCCTTTAGGCCCGCCGTCAGAATTGCCGTATCTACGGCAATGGCTCTGATGCCGTCCGTATTGCGCTCCAGCCTATATTTGCCTCGACAAGACGCGCGGGCTCAAAGGGGTTCAATGCCCGCGTGAAACGGAAAAGAAAGGAACCAACACATGGCTAAAGCTAAAGCTGTGGCAGAGGAGAAGGGTGCCGAGAAGTTCATGCTTCTCCCCGTTCTCGTTCTGATCCTGGCCCAGATGGGCACTTCGGGCGATAACGGCGCCCTTTCGCTCGCCGCAACCGCCCTGACGCAGGACCTCGGCGCCACCACCGCCGACATCCAGCTCGCCAACATGGTCTACTCCCTCATGGCCGGCGCCTTTATGATCGCCGGTGGCATGATGGGTACCATCATCGGCTGGAAGAAGAACTTCCGCATGGGCGCCCTGCTGTGCGCCGCCGGCGAGGTCGTCCTTGCCGTTTCCCCCAACATGACCGTCTTCATTTGGGGCGGCCGTACCCTCGTGGGCTTCGGCGCGTCGTTCATGATTCCCTCGGTTCTGGGCCTCGTTCCCAAGATCTATCACGGTAAGAACCGCGTGCTTGCCTTTGGCTGCATAGGCGCCGCCTCCGGCCTTTCCGCCCTGCTGCCGCTGCTGCTTTCGATCGTGCTCATGGCCGCCGGCATGCGCGTGACGTTCTTCGTCCTCGCCGCCTACTTTGTACTCGTGTTCCTGCTGTCCTTCAAGCTGCCCGAGATCGAGCAGTCCGATGAGAAGCTCAAGTTCGATGGCGTCGGCGTTGCCCTTGCCGCAACCGGCCTGTTCCTGTTCCTGGTCGGCGTGTCCCGCATCTCCGCTTGGGGCCTCGTCGAGCCCTTCCCGGCATGCCCCTTCACCATCGCCGGTATCTCCCCCTGCCTGCCCATGGCTGTCCTGGGCGTGATCATCCTCATCGTTATGATCAACGTCGAGAAGAAGGTCGAGGAGAAGAACGGCTTTGCCCTGCTGCCCCAGTCCTTCCTTAAGACCCCGCAGGTCCTCGCCGGTCTCGCCGCCTCCGCCATCACGTTCTTCTTCATGGGTGTTCAGTCCATTCTGATGGCCCCCTACCTGCAGCTCGTTGCTGGCTGGTCTCCGGCTATCGTTGGTGTGCTCTCCATCGTCGTTGGCGTTCCGACCTTCGCCTTCTCCATCGGTATCCCCAAGTTCATGCCGAAGGCTAACCCGCGTCGCGTCATCCAGGTCGGCTACCTCACCCTTGCCGCCGCCCTGATCATCATGGCGTTCTCCGTTACGCTCGACGCTGCTTCCATGCCGGGCATTCTCATTGGCTGCGTTGTTGCCGGCTCGGGCGCCGGTATCGTTTCCGCCCAGGCCAACAACGTTGTCGCCCTTGCCGTGAACGAGCGCGACGCTTCCCAGTCCGGCGGCATTCAGACCACCATGCGTAACGTTGGCCAGGCCATCGGCATTGCCCTGCTGGGTGCCGTGCTGCTCTTTGGTATCACCAACTCCGTGAAGGATGCAGCCGCTAACGATTCCCGCATTTCCGAGTCCACCGTCGCCGCTATTTCCGAGCGCAATATCGACCTCGTCTCCGATGAGAACTTCCGCGCTTCTATTGAGGACATCGATATGAGCGATGAGGAGCGCGACGCCCTGGTCGAGATCAATGCCCAGTCCCGCTTCAACTCCACGCGTTTCGCTTACTACGTGGGCGCTGCCATCATCGTGCTTGGCCTGGCCACCACCCCTGCTATCAAGAAGTTCTCCAAAGAGGAGGAGTAGGTCATGAAGAAGCTGTACTTTAACGGCGACTTTGTTCCCATGACCGGCGAGGGCGATACTTTTGAGGCCCTGCTGGTTGCAGACGACGGCACCATCGCGTTTACCGGCTCGCTCGAGGAGGCTCGCGCTCAGGCAGAGGATGCCGAGGAGATTGATCTCAACGGCGCCTGCCTTATGCCCGGTCTGATTGACCCCCACAGCCACATCTCTGGCTGCACGCAGTACATCGTGGCTGCCGACCTTAACGGCGCGGCGGATTTCGATGAGATCGTCGAGCGTCTGGCTGCCTTTGCCGAGCAGCGCGGCATTGGCGAGGACGGCGTGATCATGGGTGTTTCCTACGACCAGAATTCCCTGGCCGAGCATGAGCACCCTAACCGTCACGTGCTCGACCGCGTGAGCGAGACCATTCCGGTTATCGCCGTCCACGCTTCGAGCCACATGGTTGTTGCCAACACCAAGCTGCTGGAGCTTGCCGGCATTACCGCCGAGACTCCCGATCCCGAGGGCGCTCGCTACGGCCGCGAGGCCGACGGCACGCCGGACGGTTACTGCGAGGAGCCAGGCGCTATGTGGCCGGTCTTTGCCGTGATTCAGCCGCGTCAGAAGATGGACATGGACGTCATGATCGGCGAGATGCAGGACATCTACCTGGAAAACGGCATCACCACCTGCCAGGAGGGTGCTACCACCGCCGACTTCGCAGCGCTGTTCTGCGGCCTTGCGAACAAGGGCCTGCTCAAGATGGACGTCGTGAGCTATCCCATGTACGGCGAGGATGTCGACAAAATCTTGGCCGACCACGAGCCTTTTGTCTCGCAGGACTACACCGGTCACTTCCGTATCGGCGGCCTCAAGATGTTCTTTGACGGTTCTCCCCAGGGTCGTACGGCGTGGATGACCGAGCCCTACACTCCCGGCGATGAGGGCGAGGGTTACTGCGGTTATGGCACCATGACCGACAAGGCCGCGTATGACTTTATGCGCAAGGCCATCGACGGCAATCATCAGCTGCTCGCCCATACCAACGGCGATGCGGCTGCCGACCAGTACCTGCGCGTGTACAAGCGCGCGCTGGAGGATTCGCCTAATCCCGATAAAGCGAGCCTGCACCCGGTCATGATCCACTGCCAGACTGCCCGCCGCGATCAGTACGAGCAGATGGCCGAGATCAACATGATCCCGTCGATTTTCGCCAGCCATATCTGGTACTGGGCCGACGTGCATCTTAAGAACTTCGGTCCCGTGCGCGGCGGTCGCGTGTCTGCCTGCCATGACGCTCTGGAGTGCGGCCTGCCGTTTACCTTCCACACCGACACGCCGGTGCTGCGCCCCAATTTCTTTGAGGCTGTGTGGTGCGCCGCCAAGCGCGTCACCAAGGGCGGCGCTCAGCTGGACGAGAATCAGAAGATCAGCGTGTACGAGGGTCTGAAGGCCATCACGGTCAACGGCGCTTTCCAGTATGGCGAGCTCGACCGTAAGGGCACGCTCGAGGCCGGCAAGCTGGCCGACTTCTGCATTGTCGAGAAGAACCCGCTCAGGATCGAGCTCGACGAGGCGCGCAACCTGCGCGTTCTCGAGACGGTCAAAGAGGGCGAGACTGTCTGGACGCGCAAATAGCTTTGTCATGGCATAGGCCATAGACGCTAAAAAGAACCCGTGGCTGCAGGGGCGGCCACGGGTTCTTTGCGCTTAAGCGTATTTGAAGGCTTGCATGGGCACGCGCGATGGGCGCCCACGCCGTCTACCGTTTGAGACCGGCCTCGGATGCGAGCTTGCGGAAGCGCTGTGTGGCCGGAGTGAGGACGCGCTCATCGCTTGGGGCGACGCAGAGCACCAGGATGTGTTGCAGGCGGTCGCCGGTAAAGCCGACTCGTGTTTCCACGCGGTAATGCACGGCCCCGGTTTGAGCGACATCTTGGGAACATGCGGTCAGCAAGAGCCAAGGTCCGTGCGTGAACGACAGCATCTCGAAGGTGTTCGAGAAGCCGGAGAGCGTGCCACGCCAGAGGCCGTCTTCGACAAGTGCAGCGTGAAGGGTGCGCGTGAGCATGCGCGCGTGCGAGATATCGAGCTCGCGCTCGGGAAGACCGCCGGCAAGCAGGGCGTCGTCGAGTGCGTGGGGGCATCCAAGCTTCATGAGCAGCAGCTCGATGCGGCTGCGATCGGCGTCATCGATGGCATTGCTCAGCACGCAGAGTGGAAGCGTCGTCTTGATGGGGTCGAATGAGACCAGGAAGTCGAGGCTGCTGTGCTTGGGGTCTGATTCAATCTCGGCGACTTCTGTTTCGGTCAGCACACGCGCGACCCGCATGCAGGGAATGAGCCGCTCAAGTCGATCGCGCGCATAGAAGACCTGCTCAATGCCGCAGTTGACCACGAGTCCGACACGCCATTGATCGTGCGAGGACAGGCCGTCCATATACGAGAGCAATAGCATCGCCAGGCGCGTCACGTCGGTCTGGTATAGATTCAGCCCAGATAGGCCGGGCGCGTCGCGCAGCACCTCGGACAGGCGCATAAACGAGGCCATGTTTTCGTATCGCACCGTCCAGGTGTTTTCCTGGGGCAGTGAGATGGCGCGTTCATAGCGCATGTGAGTTTGTCCGGCTTCGATGAGCGCGGCGCAGGGCTTTTCAAGATGAAGCGGCGGTCGCGTGCCAAAGCGTTCGCCGAGAGCGCAGAATAACTCCTCGGTGAGGCGCGCCGCCTCGGGTGTGGGCTGATATGTGCGCTGGAACTCGGGCGTCCAGCGGCGCGTGGAGACCGTAAAGAGGTCGCGGATGATGCCGCGCTCGTTGGCGGAGACCTCGATGCCAAAGTGCTGCTCAATGCGGTTGGCGACGTCGTCGTACACAACGGGAATCGCCGAGGTGTAACCACCGACCTCTTTGCCCTTAAGAATGCGCAGGACCATAATCTGCAGGTAGACGGCAAGCTGGTGGCGGGCGTTGTCGGTATAGAGCGTTCGGCTTTCGCGCTCGACGTATGCGATGAGGTCGTTGAAGAATTGCTCGTTGCCGCCAAAGAGCTGCGGCTCAATGCGGCGCTTCATGGCGGTCGACGCGAGCTCAAACAGATAATAGACGACGAAGAATCGGATGTACTCCTCGGGACCCTCGACCGTAATGCGGCGCCCGCGTACGATTTGGGCTCCAAACGGCGTCATGAGCTCGTTCCATGTGCGCAGGTCGTCTTGGGCCTGCTGTTTGTTGGTGAGGATGGCCCGCGCAAGCGATTCGGTGGTGTATTGGTGCCGGTAGTCGCAGGTGAGCAGCAACATGCCGCGATAGAAGCGGTCAAGACCGGCGTCCATGGAAAGCGAACGTTCCTTGATGATGTCCGATATCTGACCGCGCTGCGTGCTGTCGCCATCGATGCGGATGCCGTTGCCGCGCTTGGAGACAATTGCCGCTTGGATGCCCATTTCGTCGAGGAAGGCGTTAGCGGCCCGCATGTCGTTGCGGATGGTGCGCTCCGAGCAAGCAAGGGCATCGGAGATATCGACTGTCGGGGTGTAGCCCGCCTGGCCGAGCAGGATTTTAAGCAGCTTTGCTTGTCGCTGATTGATGCTCATGGGGCTCCCTAGGGTCGCGAGAAAGTTCGATTTGCCGTATATCTGGAAAAGAGCGTGGCACCTGTCATGATACGCATTTTTTATGATGAGTAGGGGAAGGGTTGGTTTTAAATCCTTGCCGCATATACGGAATGAAAAAAGCGGATGGTGATGTGCATGAATCGCGCGGTTTCGAACTCGGGGATGGAGCCTGCGGCGACTTCTCGTTTGGCGCGACTGGCGCCGCTGATCGTGCTGGCATGCGCTCAGGTGGGTACCTCGGCAGACAACGGTGCGTTTTCGGTTGCCATGGCCGAGATGATGCGCGTGTTTGGATGTCCGCTCTCGGACGTGCAGATGGCGAGCACGGTCTATTCGCTTATGGCGGGCACCTTTATGCTTGCGAGCGGTTTGCTCGGCATGGTTATCGGGTGGTGCCGCAACTTCCGTGCCGGATTGGTGCTTGCTGTGGTGGGAGAGCTGCTGTGCGCGTTTTCACCGAGCATTGAGCTGCTTATTTGGGGTGGCCGACTGATGGTCGGGCTGGGCGCAAGCCTCATTATCCCTTCGGTACTGGGCATGGTGTCCATGCTGTACGAAGGCGAGGAGCGCAAGCAGGCATATGGCGTGATTGCCGCATCGGCGGCGCTTGCGACGATTATTCCTATCGCGCTGGGCATTCTGGTCGATATCGCAGGTTTTCGCGTGACCTTCGGCGTGCTCGCCGCCTATTTTGTCGCACTGCTCGTTGCGAGCGCAAAGCTGCCGACGGGTGGCGGGCTGCACGCGGGCAAGTTTGACGCGCCGGGTGCGGTTATTGCCTCTCTGGGATTGTTCGCCGTTATGTGCGGTCTTTCGCGCATCTCGACCTGGGGCGTATTTGCTCCCTTACCGCAGGCTCCCTTCACGATCGCCGGTATTTCTCCCGCTTTGCCTATTGTCGGCGTCGGCCTGCTATTGCTGGTGATGCTGATTCCGGTCGAGCACTGGATGGAGCGCACCCACGGCATAGCGATTTTGCCGTCGAGCTTTGTGCGCAATCCCACCGTTCGCGCCGGCGTCATCGCCATTGCTCTGCCGTTTTTCTACATGGGCGCTCAGGGTCTGGTCGGCACTTCGTACTATCAGCTTGTAATTGGCCTTGGCGGCATGCAAACAGCGCTTTTGGGCATCATCTCGGGTGTGCCCATGCTGGTGCTCGCAATGTTTGTGCCGCGCAAGTTTCCGCAGCTTAAGCCTTGGTCTGTGGTGCGTACGGGCTATGTCTTTATGGCGGCGGCCTGTGTGAGCATGGCGTTTGGCGTGCGCGCGTCCGAGCTGACGCCCATTATGGTGGTCGGTACGCTCTTTGGTGGCGTGGGCGTTGGCCTGGTGAACTCACAGGCTAACAACATTGTCGCTTCCGCCGTGCCGCCGAGTGACGCCCAGCAATCGGGCGGCATCCAGGGTGCGGCGCGTAACCTGGGCCTCGCGTTGGGCTCTGCCGCCATGGGTTCGGTCCTGCTTATCGCCGTCAACACCGGTCTCGATGCGCGTATTGATGCGAGTAATGTGGTCGACACGCAGAGCAAGGCGGCGCTCGAAGAGGTTGTTTATACCTACGAGAGTGATGCCGCGTTTACGGCGCGCCTGGAATCGATGGGCGTTGCACCCGAGGCGCAGGGAGAGCTCTTGGCGGACAATGCCGAGGTTCGCGCAAAGTCGGCGGCCACGGCCTTCTACGTGGTGGCAGGACTTGCCGTCGTAGCGCTCGCAACGACCTTCCCCAAGCAAACCTCATAGACAAACGCCGCCGCCCAAACCGCCACGAAGGGGATAGTCCCCTTCGTGGCGGTTTTGCTGTTCCGGCCTTCAATTGTCTCGATCTGTAACATCTGGACGGCAAAACCGGCTCTACCTGTTACAGATCGAGACGAAACGCCGAGGTCGGACGGAAAATCTCGATCTGTAACAGCAAGCCCGCTTTTGGTGTCCTAGTTGTTACAGATTGAGATAAATCGCCGGGACAGGCCGCCGCCCCGGCCAAAACCACCACGAAGGTGCCTGTCCCCATTGTGGTGGTTTGGACCGGCTGGATGTGTGTGCATCGGGTGGTATCTAAGTTGAGATACCACTTCTGGTATATCAGCTTGTGCTTGCGTGAGTACAATACTCGAACGTTATACGTCTCAGCGCCTCCCGTGCGTGGACGTCTTGCAGTCACGCGAACGAAGGGATTTATCCTATGTGCGGAATCGTCGGCTACACCGGCTCTGATATTGCAAAGAACATCCTGGTCACGGGCCTCAAGCGTATGGAGTATCGCGGCTATGACTCCTCGGGTGTCGCACTCGAGGTGGGCGAGGGCGCCGCGGCACACCTCGATGTCATCCGCCGCGTGGGCAAGGTCGCGGGCTTGGAGAGCGAGCTTTCCAACATCGACAGCGACGCTACCTGCGGTATCGGCCACACCCGTTGGGCCACCCACGGCAAGCCCTCCGTCGTTAACGCTCACCCCCACACCAGCTGTGACGGTCGTATCGCCATCGTCCACAACGGCATCATCGAGAACTTCGCCGAGCTGCGCGAAGAGCTGGAGGGCCGCGGCCACCACTTTAAGAGCGAGACCGATACCGAGGTCTTCGCGCATCTGATCGAAGAGGCTTATGCCGAGACGCACGACCTGATGGCCTCCGTGCGCGAGGCGTGCACCCACGTGGTCGGTGCCTATGGTCTGGCCGCCGTGTGCGCTGACGAGCCCGGCGTGATCGCCGTGGCCCGCAAGGATTCCCCGATCGTGGTCGGCGCGGGCGAGACCGGCGCCTATGTTGCCTCCGATGTCATCGCGCTCATCGACGCCACCCGCGATGTCGTGGTGCTCGAGGACGGTCAGTTTGCCAAGCTTACGCCCGCAGGCGTCGAGTACACCGACGAGGCCGGCAACGTTATCGAGCCCAAGGTCACCCACATCGACTGGGACCTGGACATGGCAGAAAAGGGCGGTTATCCCGACTTTATGCTCAAGGAAATCCACGAGCAGCCGCGCGTCGTGCGCGACACGCTGGTTGGTCGTATGACGCCGGCCGGCGAGCTCGACATCGACGAGCTGGGCCTTTCGCTCGAGGAACTCAACGACATCGACCGCGTCTACGTGATCGCTTGCGGAACCAGCTATCACGCTGGCCTCATTGCCAAGAATCTCATTGAGGGCTGGGCTCGCATCCCCACCGAGGTGGAGGCGGCCAGCGAGTTCCGTTATCGCAATCCCATCATCACGCCGACGACGCTCGTCGTGGCCGTGTCCCAGTCGGGCGAGACGGCCGATACCCTTGCCGCCATTCGAGACGCGCGCATTAAGGGTGCCAAGGTCTTCGGCATCACCAACGTGGTGGGCAGCCCCGTGGCGCGTGAGAGTGACGGCGTCATCTACACCAAGGCCAACAAGGAGATCGCGGTCGCCTCGACCAAGAGCTTCATCGGCCAGGTCGTGAGCCTCACGCTGCTGGCTTTGCTGTTGGCGCAGGTCAAGTACCGTCTGACCACCAAGCAGGCGCGCATGCTGTTCCGCGAGCTTTCCGATACGGCCGAGCAGATCCAGTGGATTTTGGATACCCAAACCGAGGCCGTGCATGAGGCCGCCCTGCTGTGCAAGGACGCGCAGTCCGCACTGTTCGTGGGTCGCGGCATGGGCGCCGCTATTTCCTACGAAGGTGCGCTCAAGCTCAAGGAGGTCAGCTACCTGCACGCCGAGGCCTACGCCGCCGGCGAGATGAAGCACGGCCCCATTGCCCTGATCGACCCGGGCTTCCCTGTCATCGCTGTGGCCACCAAGAGTGCCACCTACGACAAGACCGTGTCGAACCTCATGGAGTGCAAGGCGCGCGGCGCCAAGGTCATCGTCGTTGCCACCGAGGGCGACGAGGAGATCAACAAGATCGCCGACTGCATCATCCGCGTGCCGGCAGTCCGCGACGTGTTCAGCCCCATCACGGCGAGCGTCCCGCTGCAGCTGCTCGCCCGCGAGGTCGCCATCCTGCGCGGCTGCGACGTCGACCAGCCTCGTAACCTGGCCAAGAGCGTCACGGTAGAGTAGTTGGTTCCGCCGTTCTAGCGGCTAAGGCCCGGCTCCGCGTCATTAGACGGAGCCGGGCCCTTTTTTGCATTTGACCAGATAAAACCTGCCAAAATGAACCTGTCCCTTTTTGGCAGGTTAGCGGAGCTTGCTGGTCTCGAAGTACTCGGGGAACTGGTCCAGAACCTCGGTTTGGTTGCGGAACATCATGTGCAGGTGCTTGCTGACCAAAAAGCTCGCTTCGATGGGGTCGCGACCGGCGATGGCGCGGCGAATCTGCTTGTGCTCGTTCACGATGTCCTGATTGTCGAGAACCTGCGTGGCGGCGCGCAGCCAGCGGAAGCGCTCCAGGTCGGCATTGGTCTCTTCGAGCCACGACCACACGGTGCTGCGACATGCGATGCTAAAAATCATGTGATGCATGAGGTTGTCGCTCAAAAAGAAGCCGATGCGATCCTCTTCGGCCATGGCTTTTTCCTGCAGCACGATGGCGCGGTCGAGCTGCTCGATGCCGGCCGACGTGGCTCGCGCACAGCACTCCACGATCACCTGCTTTTCCAGATGCTCGCGGATGTAACAGGCACTCTCGGCAAGGGTGAGGTTGATGGGTGAGACGTAGGTGCCGCTCTGGGGCACGGTGCGCACCAGGCCCTCTTGCGCCAGACGCACCAGTGCCTCGCGCACAGGGGTGCGCCCCATATCCAGGTCGTCACAAAGTTGCTTGACGCCCAGCTTTTCGCCCGGCTTGTAGTCCAGGTAGACGATTTTGCGTCGAATGGTGTGGTAGGACTGGTCCTGTAGGCTCGTTTCCTGCTCGCCGACGTGCATCGATTCTTCCATAGCGCCTCGCAACTGTTCTATCAAACTCATATGTCAGTTGTTAATTATGCCGCGAATCAGCTCTCCGCGGTGGGTAATTCGGCTGTTGCCTGAGAACTATCGCGGCATCTTAGTCTGTGTTTGCGCAAGGCTGTGCTCAATGTTGCCGTATCATAAGCCGTCGCAAACGTGAAATAGAAAGAAGGAATCCCATATGCAACTGGCAAATATCGTACGCGAGCGCTGGAAAGGCGTCTTGTTCTGCCTGATCATCGCCATTCCCGCGACGTTGCTCGGCAAACAGGTTGAGGTGGTCGGCGGTCCGGTATTCGCCATCCTCTTTGGCATGGTCCTGGCGCTCGTCTTTCCCAAGAATCGTCGCGAACAGCTCGCCGCCGGCGTCACCTATACGTCCAAAAAAGTCTTGCAGTACGCGGTTATCCTGCTTGGCTTTGGCATGAACCTCTCCCAGATTCTGTCCAAGGGCGCCCAGTCGCTGCCGATTATCGTGGCGACAATCTCGACCTCGCTTGTCATCGCCTTTGTGCTCTGCCGCGTTATGAACGTGCCGGGCAAGATCGCGACGCTTGTGGGTGTGGGTTCGTCGATTTGCGGCGGTTCTGCCATCGCTGCGACCGCACCCGTCATCGATGCCGACGATCGCGAGATTGCCCAGGCTATTTCGGTCATCTTCCTGTTTAACGTTATCGCGGCGCTCGTGTTTCCGACGCTCGGCGGCATGCTCGGGCTGACCAACGAGGGCTTTGGCCTGTTTGCCGGTACCGCCATCAACGACACCTCGTCCGTAACGGCTGCGGCGAGCGCTTGGGACAGCATGCACCCCGGCGCCAATGTGCTCGAGAGCGCCACAGTGGTCAAGCTCACCAGGACGCTGGCCATTATTCCCATCACGTTGGTTCTCGCATGCTGGCAGATGCATCTGGCGCGCAAGGCCGGCGGTGACGCCAAAAGCACGTTCTCGCTTAAACGCGCGTTTCCCATGTTCGTGCTGTTCTTTGTGCTGGCGAGCGTGATCACCACGGTGCTTCAGCTTCCCGCGTCCTTTACGGCGCCCATCAAGGAGCTGTCGAAATTCTTTATTGTGATGGCCATGGCGGCTATTGGCTTTAATACCGATATCGTCGAGCTGGTCAAAAAGGGCGGCAAGCCCATCGCATTGGGCTTTTGCTGCTGGATTGGCATTGCGTGCATGAGTTTGGGAATGCAACACGTACTGAGAATCTGGTAGAGAAGTAGCTTATTCGCGTGCTGGTTGCTGGTTGCTGGTGAGCGCAAGCCTGCGGTGGAGCGATAGGAGCTCTTGCGGGTATGGCTTGTCCGCAGGTTTATAAGTCCCGAAGAGCTCTTATCGCCCCGCCAGGATGGCGATGCGGGGCAACACCTATACTCGCAGGACGGCGCTTTCTGCCCTATAGTGTTTGGTGAGCAATATCGTTCAATTTTGAAACACTCGGTCGTGCGACCGTCGGCGGTTGCACGTCGCCGCGGACAGGGGCAAATCATGGATAGCGATGCCAAGCTGAACATCTTGACTGGGGCCCTGGCTGCTGCCGGGGCCTCGGCATTGGCAATCGATGCGCGTGGGGACGTCGCGATTTCGACCATGAATGACGCGGCGCTTGAGCGGGATGTGGCGGCTTTTGTCGCTGAGCGCCTCGACCGTATAGGAGACGGCGCGCGTCTGGTTATGGGACGTGCGGGTGCGCGCCTGAGCCTGACCGTTCGCCCCGCTGACAAAGAGAGCGTAAGCCTCTGGGTCGTCGTGGTCCGCGAGGTGCGCGGTGCCGCGGCGCATGCGGGCATCGAGTGGCTCAACGCCGACGAAGTTGAGGCCCGCTACGAATCGAGCGCGTACGGCATCGTTGAGGGGGCGGCCTCGGTGGCTGCGCCGGTTGCCGAGAGCTACGCGCGCGGTGTGCCCCTTATGCTCGAGGGCGAGCTGGGAGCGGGTCAGGTCGAGATCGCCAAGCGCCTCTATCTGGACGGTCCTTTTGCCGATCAGCCCTTTGTTTCCGTTGCGCTCGATGAGCTTACCGATCGCGGTTGGCGCCACGTGCTCAAAAGCTCCGAATCGCCGCTGTTCCAAACGGGGCTGACCCTTTGCATTGAGGGCTGGAATGCGGTTGGCCCCCAGCGCCTCCGCGAGCTGGTCTCCACGATGGCCGACACCGCGTTGGCGACGCGCTGCCATGTGGTGCTGACGGCGAATGACATGCCGGGCGGCAGCGAAAGTGATCAAGCCGCCTTTGTGACCGAGCGCTTCGCCTGTGCGGTGAGCGTGGCGCCGGCAATCGCCGAGCAGGGGGCCGCGTCGACGAAGGTTGCGCGCTATTTGGAATATCTCGCTGATGCATTTGGGACGGCAGCGCCCAAGCTGTCTGCCGCGGCGACGAAGACGCTCGATGTTTACCGCTGGCCGCGCAATTATCTGCAGCTCCGCGAGGTCTCGGAACGACTGTATATATTGGTGGGGGCGGGCACGGTGGACCGTGCTGTGGCGGAGGAAGTGCTCGCCCAAGAGGACGTGATTAAGACCGCAACTTTTGGCGCCCCGACACTCGAAAGCGACCTGTATATTCTGCGACCGCTGGCCGATACCGAGCGAGATATCGCGCATCTGGTTGTAGATCATCTCCACGGCAACCGAACCCGTGCGGCGGAGGTGCTGGGCATAAGCCGAACAACGCTGTGGCGCTTGCTGAAGGACGATGACCGTTGAGCGAGGCGCCCGTGACCGCGCGCGACGCGTGTGCTACAGTCCAAAGCGTTATTGTTTCGATTTGGTTACGGCGTGCGGGGGCGTATGGCTGAGACTACAAAACCGAGCCGCAGAAGGCGGAGTGCCGCGCCGGTCAACCGACGCACGACATCGGTGACGTGGGGCAAACACGCCTCGGGGTTTGATGGCTCGTTCAAGCGCACTAAATACGGCTATCCTTCGGCAAGCGCTCGCTTGGCCATGCAGGCCGAGTCCTCGTTGTGGGGCCGCAAACGCGTGGTGGGCTCAAAGCTCAAGCACGACGGAACGCTCGGTTACATCAGCCGCGGGGCGGCTCGTCGCAGCGGACTCAATCCGGCTGGTTGGCATCGTTATGTTCCGATCGCGGTCGTCATTGCGGTGATCGTCATCGCACTCGCTGCGCTTGGCTACGCCGGCGGTGGCGCCAACTTGGACGCAGTGTTTAAATCGCCCGAGCTCGCGCATGCAGGCACAGAAGTTGTCGAGGGCGCTCAGACCCAGACGGGCGTCGCGCCCCAGCGCGGTATCGTCGCGGCGGCTTCCACCATCGCCGACGCTCAAAAGGACGAAGATAAGCAAGGCGACGACGCCGAAACGGCCCAGACGAACGAAACGACGACAACTCCATCGGCAAGATAAGTTGCGAGTGGGACAGCAAATTTGGGACGGGGCCTTTTAGCTGCCCAAGTGCCGAATGCCAACAGTAACTCATTCGATGTCAGTCGCCAGCAGCGAGCGGCCGCCGTTCGGTAGAACGGCGGAACTGTCTACTTCACGTACACCACGTTGTCGCGGCGCGGCTTTGCCTCGGGTAGCGTGTCCTCGGCGTAGCCCAGAATGCAGTGACCGACACCGCGCAGGCTGCCGTCGGCGGGCAGGCCCCAGCTGGCCAGCAGCTCCAGGCCCTCGGGCGAGTCAAAGACCTCATGCGCGCGGTGAATCCAGCACGAATCGACACCCAGTGCATAGGCGGCGTTGAGCAAGTTGCCCATGGCGAGCGAGCCGTCTTCCAGATGTGTGGGCACGCTGCGGTCAACCAGCACCACCACAACGGTCTTGGCGCCATAGAAGGGGTCGCTGTTGCTGCCCATGACCTGGGCGTTGAGCTGCGAGAGACGCTCGACGGTCGCGGGGTCGGTGACGGCGACAAACGTCACCGGCTGACGTCCCATGCCGCTCGGTGCATATTGGCCGGCTTCGATAATACGTGCAAGCTTTTCGGCCTCGACGGGACGATCGCTGTAGTTGCGGCAGCTGCGGCGGTGAATGAGTGCTTCGATAGTCTCCATGGTGTCTCCTTGCGATGGCGTTGCAGATGCCCCGTTCATACCCGTCGGGCTTAAACGATAGACGGTCAATTGCCCGGCCAAAAGGATAGATTCCAATTGGGAAAGTAGGTTTGCATAAAAGTACCTTCAGAATGTGACAAACAAATGGGATGGTTAAACGTTTTATCCCGTCTACCCTGCGGTTTTTTACCACTTGCCTAAATGACGAACGCATAACCTCTGATAAAGGTTTTACTAAAGGAGCACCAACGTTTATCAATGCGCCGTGGTGGCGCCGGGCCAGGAGGTAACATCATGTTCCAGGCTGGAGATGTCGTCGAGACCGATTTCGAAGGATTTCTGAAGCTGCTGCGTTCCAAGACGCGCGCTTTCGTGTCGATCAACGATCACGAGTACTACATCACGCACACCGATGGCTATTGGCGTGTTCAGGATTGCGAGGCCCTCAACGATAAGGGCCACTTTACTGACTGCTCCGAGCTGGTCAACACGGTCTGCGAGGTCGTCGAGCTGCCGTGGATTGCCGGCAAGAGCCTGCATGACAGCTTCTCGGGCGCTACGGTCTATGAGGCCGTCGCCGCTTAACAGGCAATAAAACCCGATTTTCACGTGACCGCTGGCGCCGCCCCCGCGCCGGCGGTCTTTTTTGTCGATATGCTTATGTAGGGACGACCATAAACAACGAGCTTATTGACGATAGTCAAAACTCGGACTAATGTAGAGATATAAATTGGTCAAAACTCGGACTATCGAATGGTGGGAGAGATGAATAGTGCAGTTAGCCTGGTCGATTTCGACCGGATGCTCAACGGGCTTGACCGTGTCTATTCGGAGTTCGCGCGCGCCTGCGGTCTTTCGGATTGCGCCTATTGGATGCTCGTCGATACCGGAACGGCGGGCGGAAGCGTTGCCGTGAGTCGGCTGACGAGTGAATGGTTCTACAGCAAACAGACCATCAATTCGGCGATTAAGACGCTTAGGGCGCGAGGGCTTGCGACGTTGGAGTTTGCCGAGGGCAGTCGTAAGAACAAGGTTGTGCGACTGACCGAAGAAGGCGTGCGGTTTGCCAAGCGCTACGCGTTGCCGGCGCAAAAAGCCGAGCAACAGGCATTCGAGGCGCTCGAGCTGTGGGAGCAGCGCGAGATTATGCGCTTGGTCGGTAAGTTCTCCCATGTTCTTAACGAAGAGTGCGAGGCATTTAAACGGCAAGTGGCCGCCGAGAACGAGGCTGACGATAAGGGCGAGGGGGACACATGCGACTCTTAATGAGGTTTATGAGGCCGTACCGCGGTCTGATTGCGGTGACGCTGTTTGCGGTGCTGATAGATAACGTCGGTACGCTGTTGGTTCCCACGATGCTGGCGAACATGGTCAACACCGGTATTACCACGGGCGATATCGACTACATTTTACGCAACGGCCTATACATGTTTATCGCGACCAGCATGGCTAGCGGCGGCACGGTGCTGGGCTGCTATCTTTCGGCGCGCCTGGCCGCCAACGTGGCTTGCGATATCCGCAATGCCGTGTACGACAAATCGCTCGAGCTCGCGGCCAGCGATTTTGAGCGCTTTGGCACCGGATCGATGATCACGCGCTCGCTCAACGACATCAACGTGATTCAGCAGGCGATTCTGCAGACGATTCAGCTGGTGCTGCCCGTGCCGTTTTTGGCTGTGGCGGGCATCATCTTCGCCTGGTTTATCGATCCCGCCATGGGCACGCTTCTGGGCGTAGTCGTTGCGATTGTGCTGGTGGCGGCGGTCTTTACGGTTGCCAACGCGGCGCCGATTTTTATGCGCCTACAGGGCTTTATCGACCGCATGAACGTGGTGCTGCGCGAGAACATCGTGGGCGTGCGCGTCATCCGCGCATTTAACAAGGAGCGCCACGAGGAGCAGCGCCTGGACGAGGTGTTTAGCGATTACGCGGCCAACGCCATCAAGGTCAACCACCTGTTTGTGGGTCTCGACAGTTCCAGCTTCTTTTTGATGAATATCGCCGAGGTGGCGGTGCTGTGGGTGGGCGGCAACCGCGCGGGCGTCCACGCCATGCAAATCGGCAGCATCTCGGCCGTGTTGGAATACGCGATCTTGATCCTGTTCTTTGTGATGATGGCGCAGATGGTGATTCTGACGCTTCCGCGCGCTGCGGCGTGCCTCAACCGCGCGCAGCAGGTGTTGGAGATTGAGCCGAGCATCGTCGATGGCGAGCGCACGCTGGATGACGGGGCGCGCGAGCCCCAAGACGAAGCCGATGCGGTGGCTGTGTTCGACCATATGTCGTTCCGTTTTGACGATGCCGACGAGGACACCCTGTGCGACCTGAGTTTTGCCTGCCGCCGCGGACAGACGACCGCAATCGTGGGCTCAACGGGCTCGGGCAAGTCAACGGTGGCCAAGCTTTTGCTTCGCTTCCACGATGCCACGAAGGGCGCCATTCGCCTGAACGGCGTTGACCTGCGCGACCTTTCGCAAGGTGAGATTCGCGGGCATATCGCTTACGTGCCGCAGAAGGCGTGGCTGTTCTCGGGCACGGTGGCGAGCAACCTGCGCTTTGGCAACGAGGGCGCGACTGATGCCGACATGCTCCATGCGCTGGAGGTTGCCCAGAGCACCTTTGTGCTCGATCAGCCCCAGGGGCTCGATACTCCGGTATCCCAGGGCGGCACGAACTTCTCGGGCGGTCAGCGCCAGCGCCTGGCGATCGCCCGCGCACTCATGAAGCATGCCGATCTATATATCTTCGATGACAGTTTTTCGGCCCTGGACTTTAAGACCGATGCGGCCCTGCGCCATGCGCTGCAGGACGAGACGCGCGACGCCGCGGTGCTCATCATCGCGCAGCGCATCTCGACTATTTTGCATGCCGACCAGATCGTTGTGCTCAAGGACGGCGAGGTCGTGGGCTTGGGCACGCATGGCGAGCTTATGGAAACCTGCGAGGTGTACCGCGCCATCGCGGAATCGCAAATGAAGGGAGGTGAGTAGCATGACCGGGGAGCTCAAGAAGCAGGGCGGCGTTGATGACGCCGCTGCCGCGGGACTGGTCGAGGAAACGGCTGCCGCGTCGACCGAGCTGGATGACGCCGCCAAGCGCGAGGCTCGCCGCCAAGCGCTCTACGAGGAAAACGAACGTGCCGAGGACGAGCGCGCCCGCGCCGAGGCAGAGCGTATGCGCGACGTGGACGACGAAGACGAGGACGAGACGCCTCGGGATGCCTGGGCGACGGTGCGCCGCCTGTGGAGTGAGGCTGCCGGCGACCATTGGCGCTTCTATATCGTGTTCGCGAGCATTGTGTTCTATGTCATCTTTAACACCGCCGCGCCGGCATATAGCGCCCGCGTGATCGATGAGCTGTGGGGCCACATTCAGGTGGCGTTTGCCAACGACACCACTTTCAGCATCACCTGGGAGAACTGCGGCAAGACCATTTTCGTCTACTTTATGATCTGGACTGCCGCTGCCTCGTTCTATGCGCTCCAGAGCTTTTTGATGTCGAGCGTCGCTGAGCGTCTCAATCTGCGCCTGCGCAACCGCATCGCGCAAAAGCTCAACCGTCTGCCGCTCGCCTATTTTGACGCGCATCGTCCCGGCGAGGTCGTCAGCCGCGCGACCAACGACCTGGACAAGATGTCCGAGAGCATGCAGCGCGGATTGCTGCAGCTGCTCGTGTCGATCGGCACGGTTGTTGGTGCTGTGAGCGTGATGTTCGTGTTCAGCGTGCAGCTTACGCTCGTCTTTCTGTTCTTTACGGCACTGTCGCTGCTGGTGACGAAGGTCGTCTCGCGCCGCACACACGATGTGACGGGCGAGCGCCAGGAGTGGGTGTCCAAGATTACGAGTGCGGTCGAGGAAGGCTATTCGGGCCGTCTGGTGATCCGCGCGTTTAACCGCGAACGTCAGAGCTCCGCTGAGGTGCACGAGGCTTCGAAGGAACTGGCTCGTGTGAGCACCAAGGCCGACTTTATGATCAATGCTGTCGGCCCCGCGGTGCGCTTTATCGGCCGTTTGGCGCAGATCGTTATTGCGCTTGTGGGCTGCAGCATGCTGGTCGCCGGTCACATGACCGTCGGCGTGTTCCAGGCGTTCTTCCAGTTTATCTACGAGGCGTCCGAGCCCATGACGCAGTTGTCGTTTACCTTCAACTCGCTGCAGAGCGCGCTGGCGAGTGCAGAGCGCGTGTTCGACCTGCTCGATGAGCCCGAGATGGAGGCCGATCCGCTGCCGGACAAGGCCGCCAAGCTGCCGGGTCGCGTGGAGGGCCGCGTCTCCTTTGAGCATGTGCGCTTTGGTTATTCGCCCGACAAGCCGCTTATGCGCGACGTGTCGTTTACCGCCGAGCCGGGCCAGAAGATTGCCGTGGTGGGAACCACGGGCGCAGGCAAGACGACGCTCATCAACCTGCTCATGCGCTTCTACGAGATTGACGGTGGCCGCATTACGCTCGACGGCGTGGATACGAGCCGCATGGATCGCGGCGAGCTACGTCAGCAGTTTGGCATGGTGCTGCAGGACGCCTGGCTGTTCGACGGAACGATTGCCGAGAATATCGCCTATGGCTGCCCGGAGGCGACGCGCGAGGAAATCGTTGCGGCCGCCCGTGCTGCGCAGGTCGACTTCTTTGTGCGCACCATGCCGCAGGGTTATGACACGCGGGTGGCCAACGATGCCGAGAGCATCAGCCAGGGCCAGCGTCAGCTGCTGACCATCGCACGCGTGCTGCTCAACAACCCGGCGATTCTCATCCTGGACGAGGCGACCTCAAGCGTGGATACGCGTACCGAGCTTGCCATCGGTCGTGCCATGGACGCGCTCATGCGCGGGCGTACGAGTTTTGTGATCGCGCACCGCCTGTCGACGATTGTGGATGCCGACCTGATCTTGGTCATGGATCACGGCAACATTATCGAGCAGGGCACGCATAAGGAGCTGCTGGCTGCCGAGGGTGCCTACGCCGACCTCTATCTGAGCCAGTTCGCATAATGTGACAAAGGGGCAGTCCCACATGTCACATCGAAAAGAAGGCGCGCTGGGGGATTGATTCCCTGGCGCGCCTTCTTACGTTGATGCCGATGTCGTTTTGTGCCGCTTGCGTTCCTAGCGTTCGTCCACGAGCTTGGCGACGAGGGCTTTGAGCTCGGCCAACTCTTGCTCGAGTTCCTTGACGCGGCGGGCGTTTTCGGTGATGCCCTGACGGTTGAGGGCGCTCTGCTCGGCGGCATCGTCGGGCATGTACTCGCGATGCTGCTTGGCGTCGAAGCTCTCCTCGAACACGCGGCAGCCGTTGCGCTTGATGATGCGCCCGGGCACGCCCACGACGGTGCAGTTGTCGGGCACGTCCTTGACGACGACCGAGTTGCCGCCGATTTTGACGTTGTTGCCAATGTGGATGTTGCCAAGCACCTTGGCGCCCGTGCCCACCGTGACATTGTTGCCCAGGGTGGGGTGACGCTTGCCGGTCTCGTTGCCGGTGCCGCCGAGCGTGACGCCCTGGTAGAGCACACAGTTGTCGCCCACGATGGCAGTCTCGCCAATAACGACGCCCATGGCGTGGTCGATAAAGAAGTGCTTGCCGATCTGCGCGGCGGGATGAATCTCAACACCAGTGATATGGCGGGTTAACTGCGAGAGCACACGGGCGAGTGAGCGATGACCGTGCTCCCACAGCCAGTGCTCGGGCACGTGGTTCCACTTGGCGTGCAGGCCAGGATAGGAAAGGAAGATGACCAGGCCGTTTTGCGCGGCAGGGTCCTGCGCCTGGACGGTCTTGATGTCCTCGCGAATGGTATTGATAAAGCTCACCGGCCGCCCTCCCTTAGCGCCGTGACAATGCGATTCAATAAAGTATAGCGATTCGCTAGGGATTAGGAAGGGCGATCTTGCTTCGCTTTGGGCGACAAGTGTCAGTTATGCAAACTTGCTGGTAATGAAGTAAGACTTTTGAGGGGTTTGGCCCGTGCTCGCGCCGCAACCGTATACTGGTCAACTTGGACGTGTCCGCGCCCACAACTGAGAGGTTTTACTTCATGGGTTTCATCAATTTTATCGCCGAGCTGCTTAAGGACCCGCGCACCGCGATCGCCAGCTGGATCGCCGCCGGCCCGCTTATGGCCTACGGCTGCGTGTTCCTGATCATCTTTATCGAGACGGGCGTGGTGTTCTTCCCGTTCCTTCCCGGTGATTCGCTGCTGTTCGCCTCGGGTTTCTTTGCCCACAACGGCGGCTTTAACATCGTGGCGCTTCTGGCCACCGCATGGGCCGCTGCCATTTTGGGCGATCAGTGCAACTTTATGATCGGTCACTTCTTTGGCCGCAAGATCATCGCTTCGGGCAAGGTCAAGGCCATGACGCCCGAGCGCATCAAAAAGTCCGAGGACTTCTTGGACAAGTGGGGTCACCTGGCCATCTTCCTGGGTCGCTTCTTCCCGTTTATCCGCACCTTTGTGCCCTTTATCGCTGGCATGGGCGGCATGCACTGGCGCAACTTTGTCGTCTTTAACGTGCTGGGCGGCATTACCTGGTCGACGGTCTTTACGCTGCTGGGCTACTTCTTTGGCGGCATCCCCTTTGTGCAGGAGCACTTTGAGCTGCTGATCGTCGGCATCGTTGCCGTGTCGATCATCCCGACCGTGGTCGGTCTGGTTAAGGCTAAGCTGGGCAAAAAGAACGCGTAGCTCGAGTCAGCGCGCAAACCGTGCAGTTGAGGCCCGTCACCGCTTACGGTGGCGGGCCTCTTTAGTTTCGGTCAAATGAAAATACTTTACTTAGTTAAAGAAAAGCGTTTTATCAGACGCGTACGGGGAGTACAATCTCGTGCATGCGAATCGACGTGCCATCGGCTTTGATGCTGTTCGCGTGTCCCGTCCGGCTCTACGCTCCGGGCGTGCGACGTTGCGACGCGGTCGGCCTCGGTCCTTGCGTGCGGGTTCGCGAGTTTGCAACTGTGTATGTAAGGAGCGACATATGACTGTCGAGAAGAAGGATATCGATTGGGGTAGCCTCGGCTTTGGCTACATGAAGACCGATTACAGCTACGAGGCTCATTGGAAGGATGGCGAGTGGGACGAGGGCGGCCTGACCACCGACCACACCCTGCATGTCTCCGAGTGCGGCGGCATCTTCCATTACTGCCAGGAGGTCTTTGAGGGCCTGAAGGCCTACACCGCCGAGGACGGCAGCATCGTCTGCTTCCGTCCCGACATGAACGCTGAGCGTATGTACAACTCTGCCCAGCGCCTCGAGATGCCCCCGTTCCCCAAGGACAAGTTCGTTGAGGCCGTC
The DNA here is from genome assembly GCA_048485835.1 of Collinsella sp. Taxonomy (GTDB): domain Bacteria; phylum Actinomycetota; class Coriobacteriia; order Coriobacteriales; family Coriobacteriaceae; genus Collinsella. The sequence goes on along the minus strand of DBFWBE010000009.1, from coordinate 20,743 downwards.
AAGCAGGTCGTCTCTGCCAACGCCGCCTGGGTTCCGCCCTTCGGTTCTGGCGCGACCCTGTACGTGCGTCCGTTTATGATCGGCTCCGGTGACGTGATCGGCGTGGCTCCCGCTCCTGAGTACACGTTCCGTATTCTCGTGACCCCGGTCGGTCCGTACTTTAAGGGTGGCCTTAAGCCCGTTAAGCTGCGCGTTTCCGAGTACGACCGCGCCGCACCGCACGGCACCGGCAACATCAAGGCCGGCCTGAACTACGCCATGTCCCTCAAGCCCACGATGGAGGCCCATCGCGAGGGCTATGCCGAGAACCTGTATCTCGACTCCGAGTCCCGCACCTATGTCGAGGAGACCGGTGGCGCCAACGTCCTGTTCGTGAAAGAGGATGGCACGCTCGTCGTTCCGCAGTCGCACACCGACTCCATCCTGCCCTCCATCACCCGTCGTTCGCTCGTTCAGGTCGCTCAGGACCTGGGCATGACCGTTGACCAGCGTCCCGTCGAGTGGGCCGAGGTCAAGGCCGGTACCTTTGTGGAGTGCGGCCTGTGCGGCACCGCTGCCGTCATCTCTCCGGTTGGCGAGATTGACAACAAGGTTTACGGCGCCGACGAGACCGTGACCTTCCCGGCTGGCTACACCGAGATCGGCCCTGTGATGAAGAAGCTTCGCGAGACCCTGACTGGCATCCAGTCCGGTGCTGTCGAGGATAAGCACAACTGGGTTTACACCGTCGCGTAAGCAGTCTTAGCTGTCCGGCCCGAGGGCGGCCTTCCCTCCCGGCGCGTCCTCGGACATGAAAGAACCCCCGCTGCGCACTTCGTGCGGCGGAGGTTCTTTCGTCCTGCGGAGTGCGCCGGAAAGGAAGGTTGCCCTCGGGCCTGCGTTACCTCGGCGCTGCCGTTACGGGTAATATAGATCTGAATTAAAGATGGCGCGCGGCCTTTTAGGCCGCGCTTTTGTTTTGGTTCGCGCCATGTGGGGGTGGTGGCGACGTGCATTTTTGCGAATATTCTGCAATCGAAGGCCCCTGCATACCGACCTCGGGCAAAAAATCGGGAGTTCTCGATGTTTTCTACGGATGATGGGCGGGGTTATGGGCTGGCAGCGCTTGATTTGCAGGGATATTCGCGGTCTTTGGCATTTATCGTGGCGCCCGAAGCCCTTGGTTATGTTGAATACTCCTAAAAATGCACGACGCTTAGAGGGGGACCTTCGCGAAAAAGGAAACCGCCCCGTCGAAGTATGCATTCGACGGGGCGGTTTATGCATTTAGCCGATTAAGGATGCGCTGTCAAACTACTAGAACTTGACGGTCGGGGCCTGACGGGCTGCTTCGGCGGCCTCGAAGCCCTGGCGCTCCTTAAACTGGAAGATGCCGGCAAAGATGACAGCCGGGAACGTCTGAATGGCGTTGTTGTAGCTGAGCACGCAATCGTTGTAGCTCTGGCGTGCATAGCTAATCTTGTTCTCGGTATCCTCGAGCGATGCCTGCAGCTGCGTAAAGTTGGTGTTTGCCTTAAGATCGGGATAGGCCTCGGCTACGGCGAAGAGCTGGCGCAGCGCACCGGTCAGCACGTTGTCGGCTTCCATCTTGGCCTCGGGCGTGGTGGCCTTGACGGCGGTGTTACGCGCGCTGATCACGGCGGAGAGCGTCTCCTGCTCGTGCTTGGCGTAGCCCTTGACGGTCTCGACCAGGTTGGGGATCAGGTCGTTGCGACGCTGCAGCTGCGTATCGATGTTCTGCCAGGCGTTATCGATGCGGTTACGCTTGGTGACCATGTTGTTGTAGATGCCGGCGATGGCGCAGACAATCACAATGACAACAACGATGCCGATGATGACGGTAATCATGATGTCTCCGTTTCGAATGGCCGCGGCGGCATGCGCCAGCTGCCGTTGGTATAACGCTACTAGTATACCCGCAACATTTTGCCGTGCCGAACTTTCCGGCAAGCGTTATGTTTTCGGCGGGGTCGGTACCGGGGCAAAGCGCGCGAGGTACAGGTGTAAGATATGCGACAGATTGACGAGTGTTGTCTTTGCCCTGAGGATGGCGATACCAGTGGACCTTCGCATTAAGAAAACCTACCGTGCCCTGTTCGATGCCTTCACCGAGCTTCTCGAGGAGCATCGTTTTGAGGACCTGACGGTTGCCATGCTGTGCGACCGCGCCATGATTCGCCGCACGACGTTCTACAAGCACTTTCGCGACAAGAACGATTACTTTGCCTTTTATATCGATGAGCTCATGTCGGGCTTGCCGCAAAAACAGCCCGATGAGGCCGGCGCGGTGTCTGCCGAGGACGTGCGCGCGCTTCGACACGCGATTTTGGACGATGCCATGGATTTGATTCTGGCGCACGAGCAGCTCATGGATAACATTTTGGCAAGCAGCATGTCGGGCATGTTGACCAACGTTATTTGCGACCGTATTGCCCGCTCCATCCGCGAGCGTGTGATGAACGTGCTTGCCGAGGGTGCCCTGGCCCCCGTGTCACTCGAGACGACATCGGAGTTTATCGCCGGCGGCATTATTCGGCTGTTCACAAACTGGTGGGAGTCGGGTCACGATCTTGAGCGTCGACCCGAGATGGCCGACGTGGTCGATGCGCTGTTTGAGCGGACCATGACGTCGGTGCATCACTAAAAGTGGCGGAGAGAGGGGGATTCGAACCCCCGGAACGCTCTCGCGCTCAACGGTTTTCAAGACCGCCGCATTCAACCGCTCTGCCATCTCTCCGTGAGTCGTAATGATAGCATCGTTTTGAATTTGCAACAGGGAAGGCGAACGATGACGATCACCGAAATCGACGAGAAGTTCATGCGCGAGGCGTTGGCGGAGGCTCGCGCCGCCGCGGCGGTGGGCGAGGTGCCCATTGGCGCTGTGGTGGTGCGCGACGGCGAGATCGTCGCGAGGGCGCACAATCGGCGCGAGCTCGACCAGGATCCTTCGGCTCATGCCGAGTTTGCGGCCGTGTGCGCCGCTGCCCAGGCGCTTGGTCGCTGGCGCCTTTCCGATTGCACGGTCTACGTGACGCTCGAGCCATGCTGCATGTGTGCGGGGCTTATGGTTAACGCGCGCGTGGGGCGCTGCGTGTATGGCGCGGCTGATGCCAAGGCGGGCGCGTTGGGATCCCTATACGATTTGAATGCCGACTCGCGCCTGAATCATCGGTTTAACGTGACCGCCGGCGTGCTGGTGGACGAGTGCCGCGAGGTGTTGAGCAGCTATTTTAGTGGGCTGCGTGGCACCGATGGTGCTGGCTGCGGTTGTGGGGCCGATCTTGAGGCACATGCCGCTCATGCCGAGGCGCTCGCGTGTGCCGAAGATATCGCCGTTGAGGCGGTCGATTTTGGTCCTGCGTGCCGCCGGCCCCGCCGTGTGCTGTTGGCGATCGATTCCTTTAAGGGCAGCGTGTCGAGTGCGCAGGCGGAGGCGGCGGTTGCCGAAGGCGTGCGCCGCGTTTGGCCCGATGCCGAGGTGTGCACATTGCCGCTGGCGGATGGCGGTGAGGGGACGCTCGATGCCGTTGCCGCGTGCGGCGGTGAGATTGTGACCTGCGAGGTGGCAGGTCCCTTGGGCGACCGCGTGTCTGCCCGGATGCTGGTTGATGTCGAGCGCGAGTCCTCGGTCATCGAGATGGCCGAGGCGGCCGGCATTGGGTATTCGCCTTGCACGGAGTCGTCGGCGCTGGCTGCTACAACCTATGGCGTGGGCGAGCTCATGCTTCGCGCGGTTCGCATGGGCGCAAAGACTATCTATATTGGCTTGGGCGGCAGTGCCACCAACGACGGTGGCGCCGGCATGCTGCAGGCGCTGGGCGCGCGTGTGGTCGATGATCAGGGCTGCGATGTCGCCCCCGGTCTTGCCGGACTTGAGCGGGCGGCGAGCGTTGATTTGGCGCCAGCGCTTCGGGCTTTGGATGGCACTCGTATTGTTGTGCTCTCGGATGTCGATAATCCGCTCGTAGGGCGTCGCGGCGCGCTTGCGGTGTTCGGCGGACAGAAGGGTCTGCCGGCGGGCGACATCGAGACGCTGCGCAGGTGCGACAGCTGGATGGTCGGCTACGGTCGCTTGCTCGACGCCGCGATTGCCGGAGCTCGAGCCCAGGGGTTGTTGCGCACACCCGAGGGCACGCGGACATTTGGCTCGGTGCTCGGCGTGCCCGGCGCGGGCGCTGCCGGTGGCTTGGGCGCGGCGTTGCTGGCGCTCGGCGCGGAGCTACGCTCGGGTGTGGAGACGGTGCTCGATCTCGTGGGGTTTGACGAGCGTGTACGCGATGTCGACCTGGTCATAACGGGCGAGGGCAATATGGATGAGCAGTCCGCCGCCGGTAAGGCACCGGTGGGCGTGGCCCGCCGCGCGAAGCGATATGGCAAGCCGGTGGTCGCCGTCGTGGGCGGTCGTGCCGACAACCTGGATGCGGTGTACGAGCAGGGCATCGACTTGGTGCTTCCGATCTGCCGCAAGCCCATGCCCCTCGACCAGGCGCTCGGTGTGCAAGAAGCCACAACCAACCTCATCTGTGCCGGCGAAGCAGCCGCCCAATCCTACGACCTCGCTCGCCTCTAGAACTTATTTCCCCGGGAGTCCGGTTTGGCCGAGTAGTCAAAATAGCCCCGTCCCAAACTAGCTACTTTGTGGGTTGTGGGGGATAAAGATTGCCGGTCGATTTGTCCTACTGGGGTATGTCGATGGCGCGAGTGGTTCGATTTTGAGCCTGAGTGGCAACCCGAGGCGAAATTTCGGGTCACCCAAATTGCTACAATTTTAAGCATATAGCGATGTCCTGCCTTGCGTTTCTGCGCGGGGGGGGGCGTATATTTGCATCGATGGGGACGACGACACACATATAGCGAGCCACTGCTTGCCGTCCTCATGGATTGGGGAGGCCTTCATGAATCGCGCATGTGCGAAAGCTCGAGAAATACTGAAGCCTTTGGGCGAGAAAACCAATACAGCTAAGCGCGTTCTAAAGGTTTTGACCGTCCCGCTGGCGGCGTGCGCGCTCATGTTTGGCGCGACGAGCGCGTCGGCTGCCGTGAGCGACCATACCGTGCAGACGGTGAATCCTACCGGCACCACGGTCAATCTGTTCGACTACTGGGTCGTCGATGGCGATAACGACAATTCCGCCAACGTAAACAACTACAACGAGAATGACAACACCGGCATCAATAAAGACCATCAGCTCAAGTTTAATGGCGGCGCCGGTACGGGCATTAACAAGTGGACGGGCAGAAGCGGTACTGCTGGCTACGGTCGCCTTCGGTTTGTTGAGAATCAGCTTGTAAATGGCTATCCGGCAATCAAGAAAGGCACCTACACCTCCCAAGGCAATGGCGTTAACTACACCGATGAGTCGCTGGCCTATCTCTTTAACAACGCCAGTCAGGCTAATGGCGATCAGGACGGTAAGGCCGTCTACAACAACGTGAAGGGCCTCTTCCAGCTTGAGGGCGGATACTACGTCTACGACTCGTATGGTTCTGATGGCAACTATGCCGTGTACAACTCCACGACGAACTCCTTTAACGTCTACGACTCCGCGGGCGTATACAAGGGAAGTACTGATAGCGAAACCAATCTAGGCCAGTTCTTCCCCTTTGACTCGGCTGAGAAAGTTTTCGACGAACAGGGCAATAAGCTCTCTCCCAAAAAGATCGTGGACGGAAACACGAGCCTCAACCACCACTTTGGCATGTCCATGACCACGGAGTTTGTCCAGCCTAACGGTGGCCAGACCACCGGTAACAAGGACATGATCTTTGAGTTCTCGGGTGACGACGACGTTTGGGTGTATATCGACGACGTGCTCGTAGGCGATCTGGGCGGCATTCACGAGAAGGCAACGCTTGATATCAACTTTGCTACTGGCGAAGTGAAAGTCGGTCATATTGACGGTGCGAACGGAACCGAGAGAACAATCGAAACAACCACTATTAAGGCGAAGTTTGATGCCGCCGGCGTAGATACCAAAAACTTCCGCGATAACACCTTCAGCAACAGCACCAAGCACACCCTGAGCTTCTTCTATCTGGAGCGCGGCGCGGGTGCATCGAACATGTCGCTCAAGTTCAACCTCACCACGCTGCCGTCGTCCGAGGTCGAGAAAGTCAACCAGAACGGTGAAGCGGTCCAGGGCGCAACCTTCGCTCTGTACCAGTCCGATGAAAGCTGGACCGTGCCAGACGGGGCCAAGCCTGTCGCCCGGGGTACGACGAAGGCCAATGGTCAGCTGGTACTCATGAAGTCGGATGAGAAGTCGGATGACTCCGTTCTCTCATTCGATGAAGAGCATGCCGATGGGCACGACTACTTTGTACTCAAAGAGGAGGGCTTGCCCGAGGGATATCGCTCGAGTCTGACCTCATCGACCACCGCAACGCCAGGCGAGCTGCACCTGCAGTACAAAGAGGTTGCGACGAGCGGCTCGGGCGGCGTGGTGGTTGCACCGCAAACGACGGTCACCACGGCCGATAAAAACACATGGACGGGCAGCCGCATGTGGCTGAACGGTGGCTATCTGGCTGCGAAGGAGACCATTTCCCTTAATAAAGATAGAACAGACAATAAGAATAACCCCATTAGCTCGGGCACGACCTTTGCCGTCGTGCTCAAGCGCACCGATAAAAATCTGAAAGACACGGACGAACGCGCATGGACGCCAGTCGCGGGCAATCCGCTCGATGGCTACAAGCTGTGCTCCAAACACGGCATTGAGGGCGCGGTAGAGGCCGCCAATTCGGCGGACACGAGCGTCTTCGCCGTCAACACCAAGGGCGACTACGAGGTAACGGTTAGGTCGTTGCCCGGCGATATCGAGAAGTACGCCGCCATGATGGAAGACAAGACCAAATCCGAATATACCGTGGCGGTCTACCACACCACGGCGTCGTCTCTGGCAGAGGCAACCACGGAGAACACCTCCATGGTTGAATACCAGGCGACAAACAGGCAGTTCTCAACCGTGATCCACCTCACGAACGTTCAGAACCGTCTGTTTGTGCAGAAGGTCGATGACCTGGGCAAGCCCGTGAACGGCGCGACGTTTGAACTGTACCAGGCTAAGGACGTTACCGGCAATAGTCCTAAAACCTATGCCATTAAATCGGGTGCCGAGCCGTATGACACCGTGCAGGCAAACGGCATGACCTATCCGTATGACATTGAGGGTGCTGCATGCTTCCCGCTCGATTCGACAAAGCATAAGCCCCTTATCAAGGGTACGTACTATCTGCGCGAATCGTTGAGCCCGGATGGCTACGAGTCAAATACCACCATTACCAAGGTGATCGTGGACGATTCGGGCGTGTACGTTGATGCCGGCGAGGAGAACGACGGCGTGCGTAGTATGAGCGGCCCGGGCTCGCTCATTGCCTCTCTGGCGCAGTTTGGTTCTCCCGATTCGATCGATAACACGCTTACGCACATCAAGGGCAAGCTGCAGAGCGCAACTGGTATGGATGCCAACGGAAAACTGACGTGGGGCCAGACAAGTACCGCCAAGGGCGTGACGCCGACTCTTGCGGACGGCCTGATGCACATGCGCTATGACAAGACAATGCAGGGCACCAAGACCGTCTTGCGTTATGTCGAGGACAAGGGCGTCCGTGACGGCCAGCTGGCGACCATCTATGCCGACACGGGCATCAACCGCATGGCCCTCTACCAAGACGATGACGCTAACGGCACTGACCTCGGCACGCTTCAGCTCAATCACCTCTTTACCACGGCAACGGCCGTGCAGTATACCGATCGTCGCGTGGCACGCTTGCAAGTGACCAAGACCGTGACGGCAGACGATGGCCTTACCGCGCCTACCAAGGACGCGAGCAACAACGACCTGGCGTTTACGTTTAAGTTCACCCTGCCGGAGTCCCAGAAGGGCTACGAGGCGCACGTGTTCGATGCGAACGGCAACGCCGTGGGCGACTCCTTTGTGCTCAAGAACGGCGACACCCATTCCATCAAGGCCGGAGAGACCATTCGCGTATACGACCTTAAGAAGGACGACAGCTATAGTGTGAGCGAACTCACCACCAAGGGCGAGGAGTCCAGCGGCAATGTGCTGGCGAGCATCGTTAACACCGTGACCGGCTCTGCCGATGAGTCGGTGCTTCCGGCCGGCTTTAGACTCGTCAGCCGCAAGGCCGGCGGTCAGGAGCAAGCGGGGCCCGGCAACACGATCACGGGCTCGATCGCCGCGCTCGTGGACGGGAAGATCCCCGCAAGCAACAAGCTTGAGTTCATCAACAACTACAGTGCCAGTTCCGTGACGCTCGATGCCCAGAATGGCCTGAAGGCCAAGAAGGTTCTCGAGGGCCGCAGTTGGGCCGATGGCGATACCTTTACCGCGCAGCTTACGGCCGAGGACGGCGTTCCCATGCCCTATGGCGCCAAGAGCAAGGTGTCGACGGTCGAGTTCACCAAGAATGCCCAGACGGCAACGTTTGGCGATATCACTTATACCAAGCCTGGCACGTACACCTATACCATCTCGGAGGTTATCCCCGGCTCAGACGCCCGGGCGGGCGGCATAAGCTATTCCGCTGCTGTCTATACCGCAGAGGTCGTGGTGGAGGATAACCACGCCGGCGCTCTTGTCGTTAAGAGCGTGAAGATGGTACAGGAGTGCAACGACGCGGGCGTCGAGACTAAGAAGGAGATTACCGATAAGGTAGCGACCTTCACCAATCACTACGACGAGCATGAGAAGAACATCATCATCCATGCTCAAAAGAACTTGATCGACAAGGCGGGGACGTTCCCGCTTGCCCAGAACACCTTTGGCTTTAAGCTCGAGGGTATGGGCGGCTATGCAAATGCCAGTGCAACGTTCAGCCCCGATACGGTCGACACGAGCATCAAGGCCCCCATGCCCCAGGGCGCCGAGGGCAACATCGCCATCGTGGGCAATGACGACAACGGCCCGGTGGCGTGGCCGCCAATCTCCTATACCGCCATGGCGGATGCGGGGCGCGCCTACGTCTACAAGCTCACTGAGAACTCCGGCAAAGCCGCGGGCATGACCTACGACGAATCGGTCTATTACGCCGTGGTGCGCAACGCCAAGAAGGGTGCCGACTTCCAGACCTCAATCGAGTACTACAAGGTCTTGGCAGACGACTCGGTAGAGCAGCTGGTCACGAACGCCACGCCTTCCTTTACCAATATATATAGCGTGGAGTCCACGAGCGCGACCCTTCAGGGCCAAAAGACCCTGAGCGGCCGCGACTGGAACCAGGGCGAGAGCTACACCTTTAACCTTGCCGCCGCTACGGACGACGCCAGCGTGACTGGTCTGGACAAGACCACTGCGCAGGCAGTGGCGGACGGGGCTGTCGCTATTAACGCCAGCCAGGCTACCGCCACCGCGCCCGAGTCGGGACGCGTGGCCTCGTTTGCCTTTGGCACCGAGGCTGCCCCGACCGTGACGTTCAACCGCGCGGGCACCTTTAGCTTCAATATCACCGAGAATGCCGCGCAGGACGGCCAGGCGGGCATGTCCATGGACAAGCACACCGCGCGTGCGACCGTTGTGGTGACCGATCTGGACAAGTCGGGCAACCACACGGGCAAGCTGCACGTGTCGAGCGTGGCCTATGCCAACACCGGCGCCTCCGATGCGGACAAGGCCGTAACCGATAAGGCCGCCTTTACCAACGCATACCATGCGTCGGGCACCTTTAGCGGCGTGACGGTGAGCAAGACCCTTCAGGGTCGCGCTTCTACCGCGGGCCAGTTTACCTTTGCCGTGACGGGGCTTTGGTACAACGGCGTCCAGACGTCGGTCGACGGTGCCGAGGCCAACCTGTCCAACAAGGCGGCAGGCGCTGGTGTGTCCGGCGCCGTGGTGGGCACGAACGGGGCGGAGAAGCTCTTTGCTCGTACGATCACCGAGCAGGATCTGGGCCATACGTTTGCCTATCGCATCCGCGAGAACCAGCCTGCCGCCGCTGGCTACACCTATGACACCGGCTACACCGGTGATGCCATCGTTCTCGTTAAGGTTCTTGCACGCCAGAACGATCCCGCCAAGCTCTACACCGTGACGACCGTGCTCAAGGGCGCGGGCGTGACGGAGCTGCTGGGCGATGCTAGCGACGCGAGCGCGTTGACAGACGACAAGATTGCCGAGCTTGACCAGAATCCGAATACCTACGTGCAACAGTACGATGCAAGCGAGGTCGGCACCACAACGCCCGCTGTCTCGTTTGTGAATCGCTATGAGGCAAGCCTCGACTATGGCGTCGCCGGCGGTCTGCAGATCGAGAAGACGCTGACGTACCCCGAGGGCGCAACGGTGTTTGGCTCGCCCAAGAGCACGTTCCGCTATATCGTCAAGCCTGCCGACAAGACATCTGCCAACAAGGTTGGCATTTCCACGGACGGCAAGGTCTACGAGACCGCAAATGTTGAGGCCAATGTTCCCAAGACCGTGAGCTTGGTTCCCGCGCGCGGGCTGACCCTCACTCAGAATGATGCTGGCAAGACGTTCACCTATACGGTGAGCGAGATTGACGACAAGGCGACGGGCTTTACGTACGACAACACGGTCCATACGGTTAGGGTCGTCGTAGCGGATAACGGCGACGGCACGCTCAGGGTCACGACGTCGGTAAGCAAGCAGGTCGATGGCAAGGATGAGCTCGAGGGCCAGTGGATCTACCCGTCGGATGCGACGTCTACCGGCGCCGCGACGGTCAAGTTCAAGAACACCTATACGGTCACCGAGGCGGCAACCTTTACTCCGTCCGTGACCAAGGTGGTTGCCGGCCGCGATGCTGAGGGCAAGTTCACCTTTGCCATGACCGCGGCTGACGATGTTACCCGGGCTGCCATCGACGGCAAGCTCATCACCGGCTCTTCGATGAGCAGGGGCAACGGCTATACCGAGCAGAAGCAAACGAGGGAGGGCCTCAAGGACGGCGAGCACGATAAGATTGACTTCTCGACGCTCACCTTCAACAAGCCGGGCACGTATAAGTTCACCATTAACGAGGCGGCCCCGAACAGCGGTCTTGGCGAGTGGAAGTATGGCCAGCACGTCTATACCGTGATGGTCACCGTAACCGATGAGGGCGGCAAGCTTGTGGCCCGCGCCGACGGCACGACCGGCTCGGAAGGCTTCATCTTCACCAATAGGTATCGCACCTCGACGAGCTACGAGCTCCAGGGCGGTCTGGAGATCGTCAAGACGCTCAACGGGCACGACCTGCATGCCGGCATGTTTGGCTTTACGGTAACGGGCGAAGACACCGCCTCAACCGATAAGCTCAACAAGCTGCTGCGCGCAGATGAGGGCAAGCTCACCGTGACAAACGATGAGCCGCAGGCCGATGGCACGTCCCATACCGGCATTTTGGGTGGCCTGACCTTTGCGACGGACGATGTGGATAAGCCGTTCACCTATAAGGTGGTCGAGAACAACGCGGGCCAACGCGGCTATAAATACGACTCTACCTATTGGATGGTAGAGATTGCGGTTAAGAAGCGTGGCGATGGTTCGCTCTATACCGTGACCACGGTGAAGCACTATGGCACCAACAATGTCGAAGATACCGATGATGCAAGGACCTATAGCTCCGAGAGCGGTAACGCCAAGGCTCAGGTGTTCTTTACCAACAGCTACGCTGCGACCGGAAAATTCGACGGTCTTACTGCCGAGAAGGTGATGGACTCCCGCGACAAGATCGAGGCTGGTCAGTATGCGTTTGACCTGTATGCGGAGAAGGCCGACGGCGAGCTCGTATGGATGGATGAGGGTAAGACCCAGGCGAGCGATAACGGTATCGCCACGGTCGACTTCGGTAAGGTTTACTTTAAGCTCGGCGATGCTGCCAGCGGATCCCATGAGCTGACGATTAACCTTGCCGGTGCTGTGAAGGATGGTGTTGCCACCAAGCAACACAATGCCGATCACACCACCACCTACAGCTTTAACCTGGTGGCAAAGGAGCGCTTGGCCAACCTGCCCGAGGGCGTGCGCCCCGTGGATGCGTCCGCGACGTGCCGCGTGCTGCTTGAGGTGACCGATAACAACAACGGCAAGCTTACGTCCAAGGTGACCTATCACAATGGTACCGAGAACGGCAAGATCGTTTTCCACAATACGCGCGATAAGGTCAAGACGATCGGCACGGTCGCGAAGCCCGATGTGGACATCGACGGGCAGCTGCTCTCTGTGGGCGACTCCTGCGTCTACGCCATCAACTGGGTCAACACCGAGGCCGATGCTGGCGGCAATCTGGTTCCGGCCAAGGTGACCGTGACCGACGAGCTGCCCACGGGCGTTGTGTTCGAGGCCTTTGAGGGCGAGTATGCCGATAAAGGCGCTGCGAACGGTCAGTTGCTTACCTGGAACCTGGGTGAGCAGCCTGCGGGCAGTCACGGTTCGGTGCGCGTGCGCGTCAAGATTACCGAGGACGCTGTGAAGGATGCCCAGGGTGCGGTCGGCACCGTTGAGAACAAAGCTACCGTAACGGTTGGCAACAAGAGCTATACCGGCACCACGACCAACTACGTGCCCAAGAAGTCCGAGAACGACGCTCAGGATTCGAAGGGGTCGGGCGTTAGGTTGGGCGATGAGCTCACCTACACCATCGGCTACAAGAACACCGAGGGCGCGTCTGCCACGGTGACGATCACTGACGCCGTTCCCGCGGGAACTGAGTTCGTGGAGTTCGCGGGCGACCATGCGGATGTCGCATCCAAGGACGACGACGGCAACCTCACCTGGACATTGAAGGACGTTCCCGCCGGCAAGGAGGGCACGGTTCAGTTTAAGGTCCGCGTGACCGAGGACGCGTTTAAGAGCGGTGGCGCTTCGGGCGACATCTCCAACCAGGCGTCGGTGGCGGTCGGCAACAACCCTGCCGTCAAGACCAACACCACTACCGATCAGGTTTCTGACGGGCGCCTGACGTTGAGCAAGACGGTCACGGCCACCGAAGGCATCACCGCTCCCAACAAGGCATTTACCTTTAAGGTGCTGCTCTACCAGGCCGATGGCACAACGCCTCTGGCCGGCACCTTTGCGTTCGCCGGTCGCCCCGACGGCACCAATGGCACCTATGTAAGTGGACAGATCAAGAGCGGTGACACCATCGCGCTTAAGGCCGGCGGCTCCGTCACGGTTACCTTGCCCACGGGTACGCACTACGAGGTGCAGGAGCTCGATTCCAAGGGTGAGCTCATGACGAGCGAGGACGGCTTTGCGGTTGTCGATAAGGCGAACCCCCAGAAGGGTACCGTCGGACAGGCGACGCAGGTGGGCTTCACCAACGTCTACAGCGTGGAGTCCATGAAGGTGGAAAACGCCTTCAAGGTCCAAAAGAAGATCTCCGGACGCAACTGGATAACATCGGATGCCTTTACCATGACGCTGACTGCCCAGGGTGAGGCGCCCATGCCCAAGGGCGCCAAGGAGGGCGTGTCGACGATTGAGTTGCACAAGGATGCCCAGGTCGGCAACTTCGGTGCTATCGAGTACACCAAGCCCGGTACCTATACCTATATGATTACCGAGCAGTCGGGTGACGAGGCGGCACTCACGTTCTCGAAGGCCACCTATCGTGCCACCGTCACGGTGACCGACAACGGCGCCGGTAAGCTGCTTGCCAAGACCAAGATTGCACAGCTGACCGACGATGCGGGCGACGCTGCTGAGCGCACGGTCGAGGCGGCGGTCTTTACCAACACCGCCAAGACCGGCAGCCTCACCGTCAAGAAGACGGTCGTCGGCGGCGACAGCCAGCGCGAGTTCGGCTTTGCGGTCACGCTGGCCGACGGGGACGGCGAGCCCGTCTCCGGCACCTTCGGCAAGGACGCGCACGCCGTGACGTTCACGGACGGCAAGGCGACCTTCACGCTCAAGGACGGCGAGGAGAAGACCATCGCCGGCCTGCCCGTGGGCGCGCGCTACACCGTGACCGAGGACGCCGCCGAGGGCTACACGACTGCTGTTAACGGGGCTGACGGCTCCAAGGCCGAAGGCGCCGTGACCGAGGACGGCGCGACCGTCGCGTTCACCAACACGTACGGAACGGCCGCCGAGGGCAGGGACGTCTCCACCGCGGGGCTCTTCACCAAGACGCTCGAGGGCCGCGACTGGGCCGAGGGCGACAGCTTCCAGTTCGCGCTTACGGGCGAGGGCGGCGCCCCCATGCCCGAGGGCTCTGCCGACGGCTCCAAGACCGTCAGCGTGACGGCCGCCGCCGGCACCAAGGCGGGCGATAGGGTCGCCTTCGACTTCGGCCCCATCCGCTACACGCTTGATGACATCAAGGACGCCGGGTTCGCCGAGGTCGGCGGTAAGCGCGTGCGCGCCAAGACCTTCACCTACACGGTGCGCGAGGTCAGGCACGATGACGGCTCCGCCATCGCCGGCGTGGCCTACGACGGCCACACCGCCACGATGACGGTGACCGTGACCGACGACGGCTCCGGCAACCTCACGGCCACGACGCCCGCGATCGCGCAGGCGAGCGGCGGCGACTTCGTCAACACCTACACGACCGAGCTCGACTACTCGGCCCGCGCGGGCGTGCGCCTGTCCAAGACGCTCTCCGGCCGCGCCATGGAGGCGGGGCAGTTCGCCTTCACCGTGACCGCGGATGCCGAGACGGCCGCCAAGCTCGGCCTCAAGACCGACAAGGATGCCTACGCCGTGGCCGCTGCCGATGACGGAGAGGCCGACCTGATCGACCTCGTCGGCGGTGCCGCGGGCAGCGACGTGAAGTTCACCGACGCCGACGCGGGCAAGACCTACAGCTTCACCGTCACCGAGACCAAGCTCGGCGGCGAGGGCTACGCCAACGACACCGCGCCGCGCACGGTGACCATCGCGCCCGCCTACGATGCCGCGACGGGCAAGCTCACGGTCACGACCACAGTTGCCAAGGACGGTGTCGAGGTCGCCCACAGCGAGGTCTCCACGGCAGATGACGTCACGGCGACGCCTGCGCCCGTGACGGTCGCGTTCGAGAACTCCTACGAGGCCACCGGCGTGCTCGGCGGCGAGGGCAACGTGGCAATTAACGCCACCAAGACGCTGACGGGCCGCGCCGCGGCGGCGGGCGAGTTCTCGTTCTCCGTCCGCGATGCCCGGGGCAATGTGGTCGCGACCGCGACCAACTGGGCCTCCGGCGACGGCGAGGCCGCGGGACTCGCGTTCTCGCCCATCTCCTACACCACCGACGCTCTCGGGCGGATGGTGGCGGAGGGAACCGCCACCAGGGCCGCCGACGGCTCCTGGGTCATTCCCTATACCGTATCCGAGGACGGCACGGACCGGCTGCCCGCGGGCGTGACGGCGACCGCCTCGAGCTTCGACATCACGGTCAAGGTGACCGATAACGGCAAGGGCGGGCTGGACACTGCCGTGGTCTATCCCGAGGGCTCCGACGGCACGCTGTCGTTTGTGAACGGCTACGGCACCAACGAGGCGACAGTCGACCTCGCGGGCACCAAGACGCTGGCGCTCGGCCAGGCCGGTCTCGGCCTCACGCAGGCTGACATCGAGGGCAAGTACACCTTTAAGATTGAGCCGCTGGACGGCGCGCCCGCGCCGGTCAACGCCTCCGACAAGACAGTGACCGAGGCGACCAACGACGCCGCCGGCAACGTCGAGCTGGGCAGCGTCACGTTCAGGCAGCCGAGCGATCTCGATGACGTCGAGATCGACGGCGACGGCCTGCGCACCAAGACGTTCGCCTATCGGGTGAGCGAGTCCGGCTCGGTCGACGGCGTGGTCAATGACGCGACGGCGATCAGGACCTTCACGGTCAAGGTGGTCGAGGACACCAACGCGGGCACGCTCGCCGCGGAGGTCCTGCCCGCAGAGGGCACGCCCGAGGGCAAGGGCGCGTTCGAGTTCACCAACACCTACGTCGTGAACCCGACGCCGAGCTCCGTCACCGACCAGATCAAGGTGAGCAAGAAGCTTAAGGGCCGCGACCTGGCCGAGGGCGAGTTCGAGTTCCAGCTGGTCGAGATTGCCGCCGACGGCAGCGAGAGCGTCGCGGCAGCGGGCAGGAACGCCGCCGGCGGCACGGTCGCGCTCGGCCCCGTCACCTACACCGCGCCCGGCACGCACAGCTATGAGCTGCGCGAGGTCGCCGGCACGGCGGGCGGCGTGACGTACGACAGGGCGACGTACCGCGTGCGCACGACGGTCACCGATGCCGGAAACGGCATGCTCACCGTCAGGCACGAGCTGGCGGATGCCGAGGGCAATCCCACGGGCGACGACTCGGTGACGTTCACCAACGGCTACGAGGCCGCGCCCGTCACCCTCAAGCTGGGCGCCGCCAAGGTGCTCAAGGGCGCCGAGCTCAAGGCGGGCCAGTTCAGCTTTGAGCTCAAGAGCCGGGACGGCAAGGTCATGTCGACCGCCAAGAACGCCGCGGACGGCAGCGTCACGTTCGATGCGCTGACGTTCAAGCAGGCCGGCACCTACACCTTCACGGTGAGCGAGGTCGACGACGGCCAGGCGCACGTGGCCTACGACAAGGCGGTGCGCAAGATCGTCGTCACGGTGGGCGACGAGGCGGCCGACGGCACCAAGACGGGCTATCTGTCGGCGAAGGTCTCCTACGAGGGCGACGCCAACGTGCCGCCAGTCTTCACCAACAGCTACGCCGAGAATCCCGGGACCCCCGGCACCCCCGAGAACCCCGGCACGCCGGGCGGCGGCTCAGACGGCGGTTCAGATAACGGCTCCGGCAGCGGCTCTAGCGGCGACGGCTCCAAGGGCGGCATGCCCGACACCGGCGACCGCAGCCTGCCGGTCGAGGCGCTCGCGGCCATGGCCGGCATCGGCGCGCTGACCGCAGCGGGCGGCGCGGTCCTGTACCGTAGGCGCCGCTAGCGATATGGACGAGTGGGGCGAATCCATCCGATGGGTCCGCCCCACTTGCCCTGCTGGACGGGAGCAGGTAAGATATACCGAGCGCCTAGCGCGTTCGATGGGTTCGGATGACGACATGTTCCGAATCTGGTCAGGTCCGGAAGGAAGCAGCCATAAGGAGCCTCTGTCGGGCATCCGAATCCATCGAGCGCACGGGCGCTTTTTGGTGCCGCGATTTGGCCCGGCCGGCGGCGAGATATTTGGTGTCTCGCTGGTCCTCGGCTGCGCCTGCGGGATCGCTCGACTACCAAATATCTCGCCGCCGGCCGGGCCAAATCGTCCAAAAATCACCCGTAAAGGCGCATTTATCTGAAGAATTGAATCCCGTGTTTTGTGCTGCTTGCTGGCGTTGCCTGGGCATCGGTGGCTACGTGGTTCAAGGGACGGTGGCGTTGCCATCTGTTTTTACAAGTAAAGAGGCCCGTTTGCGAACGAGCTTCGACTACTGAAGATGCGATGTTCGCACTAACGACATAGCGTAATTACGGCATTGTTGGTTTACGCACAAATTGAAGAAATCTAAAAGATGCGTCGATTTCACTTCGCCCGCAGCGTTACGGCGCGAGAACGTCCAATGGAACAACTTGGACGCCGCGGTCGGTAACATAGGCTTGTGAACCAAATCCAATAATCGCTACTTTAGAAACCGGCGGGGTGTTTCCGGCAGCAACCATCCGCTCTTCGACGGCAACAAGATTGTCAGATGCCTCTTCGATTTGAGCGGAACTGAGCTTGACCTCAACGGGAATCCACATCCCACCTGGAGCCGCTATGACAGCGTCGACCTCAAGATCGCGGGAATCGTGATAGTGATAAAGGCCCATTCCGTTTGCCCTCGCATAGACCCATAGATCATGGAGCGCCAACGATTCGAAAAGCAGCCCAAGTGTCTTGAAGTCTGACAACAACGTCTCCACAGTCGCCCCGAGCGCAGCCGCTGCAAGCGACGGGTCGGCAAGATGATGCTTACGCGCCTCCCTCAGATGCACCGGAGATCTCATCGCGGGATTCCATGCGGGGATATCGCAGACGAAACTCAATCTGCTAAGAAGGGATATGTATGATGCCGCTGTTTGTCTCGATACGTCGCCACCCAAATCGGCCACAAGCGTCTTGAGCGTCGCAAGAGTGGATTCGTTGCGCGCCAAAGACGCGATGACGGCTTTCACTTTCTCAGGATCTCGTCGAGAGCCATCGACGCGGGGGATGTCTTCCTCAGCGACTATCTCGATATATCGTTTTGCCGTCGCGGACGCAATTCGCGCGTCACGCCCAATCGACGCCGGCCATCCACCGCAAACGATGCGCTCGGCGATCTCGGCAGAACCCATCGATCCGAAGGCGCCCCTGAACTTTTCGCCAGAAATGATGCCCGACAGCTTAACCGCACCGCTAGATTTCCCAAGTTCGAAAAGCGTCATGGTGTCCATGCGCAATTTAGCGAACCTTCCAGCGCCACTGTGCATCGGCCGCTCATTGTCTCGCGGTGTCGCCGACCCCGTAAATATGAACTGGCCAGGCTCGCCGCCGCGGTTGTCGCACTCAAACCGTGCCGCGTCCCAAAGTTTCGGAACCTCCTGCCATTCGTCGATCAGCCGCGGCACCTCGCCGGAAACGGCAAGCGCCGGGTCCGTCTCGGCACGGAAGCGATTCTCGAAGTTGCGCGACGGGTCCATGAGGAGGAGCCTGGACGCCGCACGGGTCCCGGCCGTGGTTGTCTTCCCGCACCATTTAGGTCCTTCGATGAGAACGGCACCGAATATCCCAAGCATCTGGTCGAGCTCATTTTCGATAATTCTAGCGTAGTACTTTTTTGGCATAGTTTCACCATTGCTTACCAGCGCGTTTAACCAAATTTACAGTTTTCATTTAACCAGATTTCAATTATTTGATTAACCAGATTTGCATATTTCGGTTAACGAGACAGATTAAACATGAACGAGCCAAGTCAGATGAGAATCATCTACTCGACACCGCGCATGAGCTCCGAAATGGTGATGTGAAAGCCGTCGGCAATCTTGTTGAGATTTGAAAGGCTGACATTGCGCTGCCCGACCTCAATGCTCGCGTAGTAGGAGCGATCCATCTCAATCAAATTAGCGGACGGAGTGCCCGGGCTCGTTGCGCCTAGGGCGCGGCGGGGTCGGCGACGTCGGAGGTGTCGATCTCGCCAAGAATGGCGAGCCGGCTGATGAACGGGATGCCCTCGGGTTCGTCCACCTCGACGCCGCCGAGCACGATGGTGTTGTCACGCATGTCGATTTGGGTCGTGAACACGGCCTGATCGCGGCCCGAGGCGATAAAGCCGATGCCCGCGAGTACGATGCCCGCGGCAATAAGCCCGCCCGCCACGGCGAGGTAAATCTTCTTCTCCGCTGGTCATGGTACTCACTCCTTTCTACGCCGCGAGATACGCGGCAACAGCCCGGAGAGCGTCGCCCCCGCCGCGAACTCCTCATCCTGGACGAGCTGGGCTACGTGCCGCTGGACATCGAGGGCGCGAGGCTGCTGTTCCAGGTGATGTCGGTGCCGGAGGGCAGGCAGAGCATGATCGTCACGGCCAACATAGAGTTCAGCAAGTGGGTGACCGTGTTCGGCGACGACAAGATGGCGGCGGCTGTCGTGGACAGGCTCGTCTACACGGGCAGGCTCGTGGAGTTCAACGGCGCAAGCTGCAGAATTGAATCCCGTGTTTTGTGCTGCTTGCTGGCGTTGCCTGGGCATTGATGGCTACGTGGTTCAAGAGACGGCGGTGCTGTTGCTTGGATTTTGCAGTTAAAGAGGCCCGTTTCCCTGGGTTGGGGAAACGGGCCTCTTTTGTTTCAGGGGTTGTGGATTGGCGGAGACAATAACCGTTGGCCGCTATTTTGAGTTCTTGAGGCGGCGTGTGGCTGTGGCGGTTATTCCGAGCCCCATGGCGGCGATTCCTGCTAGTGCGATTGCGCTTGGCGTTGTGTCGCCCGTGTTTGCGAGCTTGTCGGCGGTCGTAGTTGCTTGCTTGCCGCTGCTCGTGTTCGCCTGCTTGGTGGAGCTCGATGGAGCGCCCTTGCCGGTCGCGGACGAGCCGGTGGGCTGTGTCGTCTCGGCCGGTTGTGACGAGCTGGAGGGAGGCGTTGTCTCGGTCGGTTGCGTTATCTCGGGCGAGGCGGCCTTGTCTGCCGCGGCTTTTGCCTCTTCGTATGCCTTGCAGGCGTCGTCATAGGCCGCCCGTGCCTTTTCCAAATCGTCGGTGAGCGCATTTCGCTTGGCTATGCTTTCGTCGACGCTGGCTTTGGCTTCCTCCGCCGCACTCTCGAAATACTGAACGTGTCCTTTCTGACTTTCGAGGCGGCTTCGGTAGTGGGCAAGCTCAGATTCGCAAGAACGTTCTCGCGAATCTGCCATCATGATCTCCGAACGCAACTGTTGAGCAGCTGCGTAATCTCCGTTGTCGTATGCCTCTTTTAATTTTGCCTGAAGCTCGATTACCCGGTTGTGGGCCTCATCGTATTTGACTTGGGCTGCATCGACGTTCGCTTGCATGGCGGGAAGGAGTTCCCTCTCTTCGGCGGCTTGCACCACCATCTTTTCGCGGAACTCTTGAAAACGGGCAATGTCATCATTGAATCTCGCAATTTTCTCGGGACTTGCGGCGTCTTTTGCGGCTTCGAGGTTTTTGAGCGCTTCCTGCATGGCTGCATACGCTTTTTCTTTGGCTCTGTTAGACCAAGGTTGACATAAAAACGATGTCACCGCGAGGCGGTACCCTTCAATTAACGTCGAAGGAGCGCCCATGGATGCAGACGACCTGGTCATCACCCTCAAGAAGAGCCTGGCGAAGCTCAGCAGGACCG
>DBFWBE010000008.1:0-19928 GCA_048485835.1 Collinsella sp. | reverse complement strand
GAGTGTGTCGGCTTGGGCTTTCAGTGCAGTGTCACGCTCGCCGCGCAGCCGCTCGATCTCATCGACCATGGCCTCAGCCTCGGCATGGAGTTGGACAACCTGCCTGCCGAGGCCCTTAGCACGGGAGAGGTACCTGATGCTTGCGGCGTGGAGCTCGTTGTTCTCGAGTTCGAGATTCGCGGTATCGAGTTCGAACTTCTCCTCTATAAAGGCAATCCGCTCATTGCAGTCGGCCTCAATCTTTTCATTCCGATCCGTCGCCTCGGCGAGCTTGCGGCTGAATTCATCCACCTGGGCCATGAGCAGTGCGTTCTCGGTCCTGAGGTCGGCGGTCTCGCGCAGCAGCTTCTCCCGCCACCTCGCCTCGATTCGCTCGGCGGCCTCATCGAGGACGGACTTCATGCCGTAACCGTAGATCTCCCTGATTTTTCTCTCGTCTGTCATCGTGCGACATTCCAATCAACAATGGGCATGGCTCCGCCACGCCGTACGGCTGGGAACAAATACGCGGCCGCTGTTGATTTGTAGTCGTCCTGCGATCGGTGAGTTCTAAAAAGGCGTCTCAAGTCATGCGTTCACGCAGGTTTTCGATTGGAGAAATACCGCACGTTTTCATGATATCACGTGCCTTAAAGACCATGAATGGACGGCCATATCGATTCGTTGAAAATGGCACCAACGACGTGTTGGTGGCGGGGGAGTGATGGCGTTAAAGATGTCGAGAATGATTATAGGATTGTTTTAGATGCGGGCATGAAAAAGGGTCGAATCGAAGTGTCTGGCCGGACGCCAATTGTCCGGGAACTGTTTCGATTCGACCGTGTTTCATTTTACATCCGCGGCATGCTCTTATAGACGCCCGGCGATTACCGACCTTCACGACCTCGATAGTCGGGCTATGGACTTAAGATTTCTTGGGCTCCCAGCCGTTTTCGATTGCGGCGGGGTAGACTGCGGCGTAATTAAGCATCCAGCTGCCATCGCCCGCTTTTTGAATAAACCCCTTATCCGTCAAAGAGGTATAGGCCCGGGAGATCGTATTCTTACTTAGGTGGTAGCGCTCCTCAATCCATTTGCTTTTTGCGTAAAAGCCTATGGCTCGTTTGTTTTTGGAAGGATTTCCAAGCTTCCATACTAGGCCGAGGATGAGGCGCTCGGCAGCGACAGTGGTGGCACAACACGCCCAGTCGGGCACCGAAATAAAATTCGCGTTATCCATTTTCCTTCTAATCTCTCGTTGCTCATTAACATCATCGCGATATTTGTCAGAAATTGACGGTAGCTCGCTCATGTTTACCGCCTAGTCAAGGTGGGCGGTACGACCTTCAAGCTGTTTGAAAAGTTCGTAGAATGAGCTTTCAAACATGTAATTAGAGCGATGGACCTGGATGAGCTTGCCGGACTCGCGCATGAATTTGCGTGCAGTGTTCTCGCTCCAGCCAGTGATTTCGCGGATATCGTTAACGCGGAGCAACCGATCGCACTGAGCGGCACCAGTAGGGAAAGTCGGTGTGGACGCCTGGGTGCTAATCTTTGGAGTAGCCATGATGAGCTATCCTTTCAATGAGGGCCCTCCCTGTGCTTGTAAGACGTACCAGGTTCATAAGCACTTGGGGGGCCGGTTTCTATGACTACATGCGTAGTCATCTGACAGCTTTAGCATGTATTAAAACTCATTAGATGTCAATCAAATAAAGCATCTACCTGCGGAAACGGTATTATAGTACCGTAATATTATGAAAAAAACGATGAATGAAAAACATGCTATTTCTCGCTTCTCTGTATATAGGCGTTGATGAAGTCTTCGTAGCCTTTAACTGCTTTTATTTCTGATTGTTGAACGAGGCTTGTATACGTTTTGAGCGTGATATTGGGGTCCGCGTGGCCAAGAATACCTTGCACGCTTCTAACGTCCGATCCGTTCGCCAGCATAAAAGTGCTTACACAATGCCTGAGCTGATGCGGGCAGATGCCCTTATATAGTTTTCCGCCAGTCGAATTGTTCGGCTTATAGATTCCAAGATTGCAGCTAACTGCGAAATCGCGAAACCAATGGTTGAAGATGTAGTTTTTCATGTGACAGACAGTAGGGACCCCTTGCTCGACAGCAATATCGCTAATGATGGGAGTGCTGCCAGTCTGGGACAGCCCCAGAGAGGCCAGGAGCTCTTTTTGTATGGCTGACCATGATTGAAGACGTTCGGCCAAGGTTTCTCCAACGGGGATTTTGCGTTGGCTTTCTTGTGACTTGGGTGCCCTCAGTTCATGATCGTTGGTGTACTGCCTGTCAATTTTCAAGGTTTTATTGGCAGGGTCCCAATCGCGCCATTCGAGGCCCAGCATCTCGCCTTTTCGCATACCCGTATACACTAGTACTAGCGTACCAACAGCTTCGGCGGTGAGCTCAATGTGTTGAAGATGTGTGCATAGGGTAGCTACTTGGTCGATTGTAAGTGATTCTCTTTTGTTGCGTGGTCTGCGAACATGAACGGTAGCGCAGGGGTTTCGGTCAATTATTCTCTTTGCGACTGCATTCGACAGAATCTGACGCAGTTTCGCATTGATTCGTACAAGCTCTGATGGTTTGTATTTTCCCGTACGACGAGCTTCGGCATATGTTTCTTCGATTAGATCGGGAGTTAGCCCCTCAATTGTCTGAAACGCACCGAATAGGTCTTCGATATGCCTGCAATCGTACGCTTCTCTTTCATAGCTCGTTGGCGCAAGCTCGGTGTCCCTATTTTCATGAAAGGCCCAGCAGTAGGACGCAAGCAAAGTGGGCTTTTTAGTTTTAGTGATCGTGCCAGAGGAGTTGATTTCAGCCAGCTTGGCCTGCATTGCAGCCTTAGCTTCTGTTTTAGTCTTGCAACGAACCGTATAAGTTGGGGATCGTTTGTAACGCCCTGTCTTAGGGTCCTTGACCCCAAGGGAAAAATAATAGCGATAGGTGTTAGGTGATCTCTTGTCTTTCCAACACGTGCCTCTTCCGCTAATGAGTGGCTGTTCTGACATCTTTGCACTCCGTTTCTTTGAATAGTTTTCAACAATTCAATGAGTGCAGTTTAGCTAAAGCTGTTAGTAATATGTTTGTAAAAGCGTAGGCGCAGCTACCGGATGCAGAAGACACAAACTGCTATGTTTATCTGCGGTTATATGATGTTCAATGATGCTTGATGAATGGTAGGGGGTAGCATTAAATCATATCTCCTAAAGCGGGTGTCGACGGTTCGAATCCGCCCGGGGGCACCAGAAGATTATGACGGCGTCGCGAGAGCGGCGCCGTTTCTGGTTTGTGGGAGCTGCCGGCGGATTCGAACCGTCGACACCCGCGTCACTCATTTCCCCGCGGGGGAGTTTTCGAATCCGCCCGGGGGCACCAGAGGAATATCGAGCCCGGTACCGTTACGGTGCCGGGCTCTTTTGGTTTAAGGCATGCCGTAGTATTCGCTGCTTCAGATAAAGAAAGCGCCCGCTTGCTGGGGGAGCAAGCGGGCGCCTGTGAGCGAATATGTTTGCGGCGAAAGCCGCAATGAGCGGTGGGGTGGCGACTAGTTGGTCGTACCGGAATCGTCGCCCGTGCTCGTGCCCGAGCCCGAGCCCGAACCAGAAAGTGCGACCGTCAGCGTAATTGTGCTGTCGGTGGACTGCTTTCCAGTGGGGGAGACGCCCGTAACGGTGGCATCCTCGTTACCGCTTACGGGATTGCCGTTCTGGTCACAGAAGCCAATGTTATAGAAACCGGCGTTGTTGAGCGCGGTAACGGCGGCGGAAATGCTCTTGCCGTACAGGTTGCCCGGGACGGTGGCCTTGCCGGACTTCTTGGCGATGACGACGGTAATCGTGGCGCCGGGCTTCTGCTTGCCGCTGGGGTTCCAGCTGATCACGGTGCCCTCGGTAACCGAGTCGTTCTCCTGGTAGCTCACGTCGACACCAAAGCCTGCCATATCGAGGGCGTTGCGCGCCTGGGCCTCGGTCATGTCGGTCAGGTCGGGGACGGACGTGGTATCCGGGCCGCTCGAGACCTTGTACGAGATGGTCGTGCCCTTCGCGACTTCCTTACCGGCTTCGGTGCCCTGCTCAAAGACCTGGCCCTCATCAGCCTCGTTGGCCTCCTCGGAGGCGTTGCCCTTCAGGCCAACGCTTGCCAGTGCGGCTTCTGCTTGGTCCTTGGTCAGGCCGACAAGTTTGGGAACCTCAACCTTTTCGGAGGGCTTGGGGCCCTTGGAGATTACCAGGTTCACCTTGGTGCCCTTGGTCTTCTTGGTGTTGCCGTTGGGCGTCTGCTCGGCGACCTTGCCCTCGTCGACATCGTCGTTGTAGCTTTGGTCGATGGTGCCGACCTCGAGGCCGGCTTCCTTGATCAGCTCGACGGCAGTCTGCTGGTCCTTGCCCAGCACATCGGGCACGGTGACCTGCTCGCCGCCAAAGAGTCCTGTGGCAAAGGCCACCACGATGCCGATGACGGCAACGGCTGCCACCACGGCGGCGATGATCTTGTTCTTGTTGGATTTGGGCTTTTCGACCTCGTACGAGCCGGTGGAGCCCGAAACCGAGCTGCGGGCGGTATTTTGGCCGCTCACGCCCGAGACGGGACGCACCATGGCGCGCGTCTGATCGGAAAGCTCGCGAGTCTTGGTGGCGCCCAGCTCACCGGGGGCACCGATGATGCGCGTGGGCTCCGAGACGTTGACGGCACGGCCCGACAGGTAGCTGTTGAGCACCTGACGCAGCTCGTCGGCGGTCTGGAAGCGGTTTGCCGGGTCCTTCTCCATGCACTTGAGGATGATGCGCTCAAGGTCGGCGTCGACACCGGAGTTGATCTGGCTCGGCGGAATAGGCAGCTCGTTGACCTGCTTGAGTGCGACCGAGATAGCGTCGTCACCGTCAAAGGGAACGCGGCCGGTGGCGCACTCGTACATCACGACGCCCAGCGAGTAGATATCCGAGGTGGGGCCGAGGTCCTGACCACGGGTCTGCTCGGGGCTGACGTAGTGGGCAGTTCCCAGCACGTTGTTGTCTTGCGTGAGGTGGCTGTTCTTGGCGCGCGCAATGCCAAAGTCCATCACCTTGATGTTGCCGTCGGGCAGCACCATGATGTTCTGCGGCTTAATGTCGCGGTGGATGATCTCGTGCTTGTGGGCGACTGAAAGCGCGGAGCTGATCTGCGAGCCGATCTGGGCGACCTTTTTGGGGTCGAGGGCTCCATGGCTCTTGATGCCGCTCTTGAGGTCGGTACCGCGCAGGTACTCCATGACGATGTAATAGGTGTCGCCGTCCTTGCCCCAATCGTAGACGCCTACGATATAGGGGGAGGAGAGGCCGGCTGCTGCCTGGGCCTCCTGCTTAAAGCGCGCGGCGAAGGTGGCGTCGCCAGCGTACTGCGGCAGCATGATCTTGACGGCTACCGTGCGGTCGAGGACCTGGTCCTGTGCACGGTAGACGGTCGCCATGCCGCCTGTCCCCACCTTATCCTTGAGGAGGTATCTTCCCCCGAGGACCCTCTGTTCCATTCCTGCTCCTAACATAACTATTCGCTCAACGATGTGTGTAGTACCTACTGTGTGGCCGCTGGGGCCATGTGACGCATTGCCGCTAGCCCTTAGGCCGCGGCGCGCCCCGGGTGTCCGATTCGATCACGGGCATCACGCTCCCTGGGCGGCGAGTGCCGCAGTCAGGACGATGCCGGCGATCTTGGCCGCCTCGACGTCGTGTTGGTCGTAATCCTCCAAGGCCACCGAGATGGCGACCGTGGGTGAATCGTAAGGTGCAAAGCCAACGAACATCGAGTTGACGTTGGTGCCGCCAGTCTCGGCCGAGCCGGTCTTGCCGGCGACCTTGACGCCGGGGATTTGGGCATCGGTGCCGGTGCCGGACTGGACGACGGCAAGCATGGCCTGCTTGACCTGGTCGGCCGTGGCGGAGCTGACGGCCTGACCAAGCGAGCGGGACTGCGTGGTCTTGACCACGGTTCCGTCCGGTGCGAGCACCTGGGAAACAAAGAACGGGTCCATGACCACACCGCTGTTGGCGATGGCCACGGCGATCACGGCATTTTGCATGACCGTGGTCTGCGGGCCGGGCGTGTGGTCCATGCCGACAGGCTGGCCGGCGCCGGCCCAGGCGGTCTCCCACTCGGTCATGAGCGACGGATCGGCCATGATGGAGGCCGTGGAGGTCAGGTCCTGGCCGAGCTTCTGGCCGTAGCCAAAGGCGTTGGCAAACTGCACGAGCGTGTTTGCGCCCACTTCGTTGGCCACCTGGCCAAAGACGACGTTGGAGGAGACGGCAAAGGCCTGCTGCAGGCTGATGGTGCCATAGCTCTCGTTGGCGGAGTTGGTGACCGGCGCGTTGCCGATGTCCATGGAGCCGGGTGCCTGATAGGTGCTCGTGAGGCTGGCGGTTCCGGTCTCGAGTGCGGCGGAAAGCGTGACGACCTTAAAGGTGGAACCCGGGGTGTACAGCGCGTCCATGGCGCGGTCGTACATGGAGCCGTCCTCGCCGCCGCCCGTCTGCAGCAGCGCGTCGATGTTGGTGTTGTCGTAGGTGGGCGAGCTGGCGCACGCGAGGACTGCGCCGGTGCGCGGATCCAAGACCACCACGGCGCCCTTAAAGCCCTTGAGCGCCTGCTCGGCGGCCGTCTGGATGCGCGAGTCGATGGTGAGCTTGGCGGTGTTGCCCGGCTGGGTTTGGCCTGCAAGCGACGCGATGGCGTTGTTCCAGCTGGAGTAATCCTTGGAGCCGGTGAGCGTGTCGTTCATGACGGCCTCGATGCCGGCGGTGCCGTACTGCTGGCTTACGTAGCCCACCACGTGCGCGGCCATGTTGCCGTTGGGGTAGGAGCGGGCGTAGGTGCCGTCCTCCTGCTGCAGAGACTCGGCCAGCGTCACGCCATCGGACGTGATGATGGAGCCGCGCTGGATGTACTTGGAGCGGGCGATGGTGTGGTTGTTGGTTGGCATGTCCTGATAGTCCTTGGCCTTGATGACCTGGACATAGGTGAGGTTGCCGATAAGGATGGCGAACAGCGCCGTAAAGGCGAGCACCGCGCGGGTCAGGCGGTTGGCGAGTGCCACGCGGCCGAGCACGCCGGATTCGGGCGTGTCGAGCAGGCGGCGGCGCATGCGCGAGCCGGCAGAGTGGCTGCCGCGGCCATACGAAGACGAGGCGGCAAAGCGCGTACCGGTCGGGGCTGCGGCGGATGCGACCTGGTCGTCGGTGATGGCCGCCATGGTGCCGGTGCCGGTGAGTTCGGCCTCGCGTCCGGTTGCCTCGTCACCGGCGCGCAACAGCAGTGCGACGATGATAAAGCTCGCCAGCAGCGAGGAGCCGCCCTGGCTCATAAAGGGCAGGGTAACGCCGGTCAGCGGGATCAGACGGGTCACGCCGCCCACAATCAAGAAAGCCTGGAAGCTGATGGCGGCCGTAAGGCCCGTGGCGCTAAAAGCGGCAAGGTCGGACTTGGCGCGGGCGGCTGTGGTCAGGCCGCGAACGGCAAAGAGCATAAACAGGATGAGCACGGCGCCGCCGCCCAAAAGGCCCATCTCCTCGCCGATGGCCGAGAAGATAAAGTCGGACTCGACGACGGGGATGTTGTTGGCCATGCCGTTGCCGATACCAACGCCGACCAGGCCGCCGTCGGCGAGTGAGAAGAGCGACTGGACGATCTGGTAGCCCTGCCCCTGGGCGTCCTTAAACGGATCAACCCAAACCTGGAAACGCACTTGAACGTGCGACAGGAACTTGTAGGCACCCACGGCTCCCACGGCCAAAAGTGCGAGGCCGATGATGACGTACGAAAAACGTCCCGTGGCAACGTAGAGCATCAGCAAGAAGATGGTATAGAACAGCACGGCCGAGCCCAGATCGCGTTCGAAGACGACGACGAGCAGGCATACGCCCCATACCGCAAAGAGCGGAAGCAGCAGGCGTAGGCGCGGAACTTTAAAGCCCAGGATCTTTCGGTTGGAAATGGAGAGCAGCTCGCGGTTCTCGGCCAGGTAGCCGGCCAGGAACAGCACGATAAAGACCTTGGCGAACTCGCCGGGCTGGATGGTAAAGCCGGCGATGCGAATCCACAGCTTGGAGCCCGAGATCGTGGTACCGATAAAGATCGGCAGCATCAGCAAAATGATGCCGATGATGCCAAAGGTGTATTTGTAGCGCATGACCACGTCGAGGTTTTTGACCAGCGCGAGCGTTCCTACCATCAACGCTACCGAGATAAACAGGATGACGAGCTGTGAGATGGCGAGGTCGGGCGCCAGGCGCGTCACAAACGTGATGCCGATGCCCGACAGAACAAAGACGATGGGCAGGATTGCCGGATCGGCGCCGGGCGCCAAGATGCGCACGGCGATGTGCGCCGCGGCGAAGGCGGCAAAAAGTCCGATCGGCACGGCGAGCGTCTCAAATGAGATAGCGGCGCCCGCGGTGAGTACGTACATCGCATACAGCAGGATGACGGGGAACGCCGAGGCGATGAGTAAGAGCAGTTCGGTGTTGCGGCGACTCATAAGCGGCACTCCCTTTCTAGTTCTTGTCGGAGGCTTCGGCCTCGGCGGACTGTTCGGCGGTTTTCTCGGAATCTGATTCGGAGGTCGATCCCTGGTCGGTGTTGTCGCGGATCGTTTGTGCGTCAATCACCTGGCGGGTCTGCTCCTCGTCAATCTGATGACGGTATTTGGAAATGGTGTCCTGCGCATCGTCGACACTTGTTTGCGTAATGCCCGCTTTGAGGCGGTTTTGCGTGTCTTCGGGCAGGTCGGACAGCTTGATACTCGTTTCGCTCTCGAGCCAGTGGAGCTTAAGGCCGAGTGGCTTGCCGGGCACGCCGCGCCAAACTGCGACATTGCCCTGGTAGGTTCCCAGGTAGTACGAGCCGGTGATGCCCGCGTAGGCCCAAATTGCCGCTGCCAGCACAAAGACGATGCCCAGGACCACGCCGATGGTGATATTGCGGCGACGCACGCGTTGCGCCTCGCGCATGACGCCATCGTCGACCAGGTCGACTACTACTACGGTCACGTTGTCGTGGCCACCGGCGGCAAGCGCGGCGTCCACCAGGTTGTCGACGCAGATCTGCGCGGTCGAGGACTGCGTGGCAATGTTCTCGATATCGCTATCGGGAATCATGCTCGAAAGGCCGTCGGAGCACAGGATCAGGCGGTCGCCTTCCTCGATATGCAGGGTAAAGTGGTCGGCGTACATGGCAGGGTCCGAGCCCAGCGCGCGGGTGATGACCGAGCGGTTGGGATGGACGCGGGCCTCGTCGGCCGTAATCTCGCCGGCGTCCACGAGCTCTTCCACATAGGAGTGGTCGCGGGTCACGCGAATCAGCGTGCCCTCGTGGAGCAGGTAGGCGCGCGAGTCGCCCACGTGGGCGATGGCGAGCGTGTCGTTTTCGATATAGGCGCAGGTGGCCGTGCAACCCATGCCGGGCTTGCCCAGGCCATTCAAGGCGGCCTCGATCACAGCGGCGTTGGCGGCCTCGACGGCTGCAGCCAGGCGTGCCGCATCGGCAGACTGCGGGGCTGTCTTTGCGATGGTCTCGACGGCGATGGAGGAGGCTACCTCACCGGCGGCGTGGCCGCCCATGCCATCGCACACGCAAAAGAGCGGCGACTGCACCAGATAGGAATCCTCGTTGTGCGGTCGCACGCAGCCAACGTCAGAGCGGGCGCCCCACATGAGTTGCGTGGTGGTGCCGGCATCATAGGTCGAGTCGGTCTCGATGCGCTCCTCGGTCAGGGGCTCAAAGCTCATGGTCGAGCCGGGGTCTTTGAGCTTGGCCTCAACGGCGGCAACGTCGATCTCGGCTGTGTCACCGGGAGAGACGGTGTCGGTCTCGGCGTTTGATTCGGAATCGCCGGTGTCCGGGGAGCCGGGCTCTTCGGACGCGCAGGCGGTCGACTCGTCGTCTTGCGGGCTGGCGTCTATAGGCTCGGGCGTCGCAAAGTGCGACGGCGCGGGTGTGCTTTGCGACTGGGCGGCGGGCTCGGCCACGGCATCGGACTCGCTTGCGGGCGCAGGCTGCGGGGCCTTGGGTGCAGGGCCGTCCTCGGGGGATGGCCCCGCCTCGGGCGCCGGCGTAGACGCGGGCGCAACCTCGGATGCCGGAGCTATGGGAAACGCCGGCGCGGCGGGTTCGGGTGCCGCAAACACCGCAGCGCTCTCGTTGATTGCCGCGGCGACGGGCTCTGCAAAGTGAGCCGGCGCCGGGGTTGCTTCGGGCGCTGTGGGCTGTTCCGCAGCATGTGCGCCGATGGGCGCCGCTACGGCATCCTCATCGCCCTCGTTATCGGCGAGATCCGAAATATCATGCGTTACATGCGAAAGAGGCAGGGAGAACACGGTGTCCTCGGGCTCCACGGGTGTGGAGTCCGCCGGAGCGGCGTGGGCCGGTGCAGCTACGGCGGCAGCCGGTGCCTCGGTCATGGTTGC
This sequence comes from Collinsella sp., assembly GCA_048485835.1. GTDB lineage: Bacteria > Actinomycetota > Coriobacteriia > Coriobacteriales > Coriobacteriaceae > Collinsella. The sequence goes on along the minus strand of DBFWBE010000008.1, from coordinate 9,488 downwards.
GGACTTGTTCTCCTCGTCGATCATCGACGGTTCACCTTCATGACCACGTCGCCAATCTGGACTTCGTCGCCCTCGCGCAGCGTTGCGGGCTCCACAAGCTGGCGGCCGTTGACGAGCGTGCCGTTAAGCGAGTTGAGGTCCTCGATGATGAGCGCCGGGCCCTGCAGCGAAAAGCGCGCATGTGAGGCCGAGACGAACGGTTCGTTGATGCAGATGTCCGAAGATGGCGAGCGACCGACGATGACGGGGCCGAGCATGTCTACGTGGATGCCGCGGATACCGCGCGGACCCTTGTCCACATCGATCGTCCAGATAGCCGAGTCGCGGCGCTGTCCGCGCACAAGCCCCACGCCGGTCTTCATGACGGCGAACAGGAAGATATAGAGCAGGGCGACCAGGACGATGCGGCCTGCAAAAAGGACGATATCGATGTTCATAAGCGACTATCCCCTAAATTCAAAGGTGCTCAGGCCAAACGTCAGCAGATCGCCGTTGCGCAGCGGGCAGCGCGTAATGCGGCGGTTGTTGACGAGTGTGCCGTTGGTGGAATTGAGGTCCTCGATCGACCAATCCGAGCCCGTAAAGGTGAGCTGGGCGTGGCGGCGCGACACGTTGGGGTCGCGCAGGGCAATGTCGGAAACTGAGCGCTCGCGACCGATGGTCACCTGTGCGGAGGTGATGCTATGACTCTCGCCGCTCACGACGTCGACGAGCTGGGCGAGCGGGCGCTGCGGGGCGCGAGTGCTCGCCATGTTGGAGGCGATGCCGGCTGCGGCGCCTAGGCCCACGGCGGCACCGGTCGCGGCGGCTCCGCCCATGCCGGCAAGCGCGTCGCGCGAGACGGTCTGCGGCACCGGGATGGGTGCGGCGGCGGGGTCGGGGACGCTGGGCGCGAAGGGGTCTGCCATGGCAAGCGGGTCGGGAGCGGCGGCGCGAGGCGTCGGCTGCTGCGGGGCAGCAAACTGCTGCTGGCCGGCGCGCGGGGCGCTGGCGGCGCGGCTTGCGGCCGAGTTATTCTGTCCCAGGCCGTTTTGGTAGGCGCGCTCTTCCTCGTACAGGCGGCCGAGCGTGGGCGCATCGACGTTCTCGGCAAAGACCGAGAACTTGCCGGCGCGCAGCTGCGGATCGATCATAAAGCGCACGAGGGGCTCGCCGACAAAGACATAGCGGCGCTTTTCGGCCTGCGCCTTCACAAACTCGCGGACCTCGCGCGAAAGCTCGGGGTAGAACGGGGCGAGCATGGGATCGTCGTCGGCGGCGATAAGGATGGTATAGAGTGCCGGCGCCGTGTTGACGCCGTTGATCACCAGAGTCTGATCCTCCATGTCGCGAGCGGCCTGCTTGGCAAGCTTCTTAAAGGAGAACGGGGCACGGGTGGCACCGAAGATGCCGGCCACGTGGTCCTCGAAGATGTTCAGGAAGTTCACGAAAGATCACTCTCCGTATAGGTTCTTTGGTATCCGAGCAAATATAGGCATATCCCAACGATTATAGAGGATAGGATTCCCGCAACCGCCGCCTTGGCGATGACCGCGGCTGCAAGGCTGGCAATTTCCATATGGTGTGCAAGACAGGACGCCGCTGCGCAGCCGATGCCGGTGATAGCGATGGCGGCGATTGCGGCAAGGTTTGAGCCCTGATTGGCACGCTTGGCATGGGCATTGAGCAGCGCGGATGACGCTGCGGCAGTTGCCGCGACCAGCACAAAGGCGACCCAAAGGAGCGGGTCTCCCAGCGCTGCGGCAACGTTACCGAGCCCCAGCACGCCTCCGGCTGAAAGCGCGACCGTGGCCAGACGGGCAAAAAGCGCGCCCATGCCCGTTGCCGCGGCGGCGCTTGTCGGGCCGAGCCAAAATGACGCGACGCCGGCGGCGACCCCAGCTGCCAGGAAGGTATTGCCGGTCAGACAGCCAAGCGCGAGTGCACAGGTGAGCGCGGCGCTCGCGGCAGCCTCGGTACGACCCCAGGCGATCCACCAACCGGACATGGCGGCGGCAAAGATCACCGCGACGGGCAGCATCGACAGGATGCCCTGTGCCTGCATGGTGGCGTTGGCCATGAGCACCAAAAAGCCCACAGCCGAGATGGCCGAGCCAATTTGGGGGGCCAGGCCAGCCGCCGCTCCGATCGCGATGGCCGCAATGACCAGGCCGGGAAGCGCCGCGACCCCGGCCGTTTGCATCAGCAAAAAGCTAAAGGTGCCGCACGTTAGCGCCGAGATAGCGTGCATGGTGTAGTCGCGCGCATGGCTCCAGCGCGTGCCCGCCCAGCCGAGCGCGGGGTCGACCTCGATGGCGTCGTCCTCGTAGTACGACGGCTCGATATCGTCGAGCTCTTGCTCGTCATCCGAAAGCTCGCCAACCATTTGCTCCAGGCTGCGACGGCCCTCGCGCACGCTGCCCAGACCGGCAAGGATCTGGTCGCAAAATGCCTCGATGCTGTTGGGGCGGTCCTGCGGCATGGGGGAGAGCGCGCTCATGAGCGCGGCCTCGGCTCCCGGGGGAAAGTGTGGTATCAGCTCGCTGGGATAGGTGGCGCCGCCGATGATGCGGTCGAGCGAGTCAGCGGGCGTGGCCGCTATAAAGGGGGCGCTGCCGCACAAGCCCTCATAGATAACGCAGGCAAGGGCAAAGACATCGGCGCGTTCGTCGACCGTGCCGGTCTCGATATCGAGCTGCTCGGGCGGCATGTAGCCGATGGTGCCGCCGCGCGAGCCGCCAAAGCCACCGGCGGACGACAGTCGCGCCATGCCAAAGTCGGTGAGCTTTACATTGCCCGAGTGGTCGATGAGCACGTTGGCGGGCTTAATGTCCAGGTGGAGTACGCCATTGCTATGGGCGAAGGTGAGCGCCTGACCCAGGGCATCGGCAATGGCCGCGGCCTCGTCAAAGGTGAGCGAGTGGCCGTCCACGCGATGCAAAAACTCGGCCAACGACATACCGTCGACATACTCCATGACCAAGTAGGCATAGGCGGTGTCGTGCGTAAAGTCGATGACCTGCACGATATTGGGATGTTGAAGCATGGCGGCAGTGTGCGCCTCACGCAGGACATCCATGATGTCGCTGGCGGGCATGCCGGCGCCGTTGATAAGGGGGATGCGCTTAATGGCGACGCGGCGGCGCAGGTGCGTGTCGCGGCAAATCTCGATGGAGCCAAAACCGCCGGTCGCAAGTGTCTCGAGCGGCTGGTACCGCTTGAGCAGCTCGCGAGAGCTGGTGCCCTCCAAAGGAACGTCCGGCGAGAACCGGGCGGTATGTTGCGAGAAAAGCGGCATGGCCAACCCTCGTGCGTTTAAAGTTCGTTTGCGAGTGGCGGGCGCGGAGCCGAGCCGTTCGCGGTGGCATAGATGCTGCTAGTGTAGCACGCTCGGGTGCATGGGGAGGATGGCGGGATGCGAGGCTGCCTGTCTGGTTTGGCCTTAGCGCTTCTTCCTGTTCTTCTTCTGCTTGCGCTGCTTGCCTTTGGTCTCCTGGGGCTTGTCGCCCTGCTTGGCCTCGGCGGCGGCCTTCTCGGCCTTCATTTTCTTCTTCTTGGTCTCGATGCGGAGTTTTTTGTTGATGCGCGCCTTAAGGAAGGGACCGAACTGCTCGGCATCACCGCGGACAAAGGTGTCCTTAGGGATCGTCACGCCCTGGTCGGCGAACATGGCCACAAAGATGCGCTCGCCGTCGAGCACGTGGTCGAGCTTTTCAAACGGGAAGAACTGCGACTTGCCGCTCTTGCCCCATACCATCAGGCCGTCTTCGTTGGCAGCGACGCGGCGATAGCGGCCGCCCATGGACTCGTCGGCCTCGACGGCATCGATAAAGTCGCGGGCGAGCGTGTGGTGCAGGTTTTTGCTCCACCAGGCCAAAAAGGCGCCGAATACGATCAAGACGACGCCAAACTTGATCCAGCTGCCGCCGGCCACCAGCATGCCGATGCCGATGAGCGCGGCAATCGCAGCGGCGACATACAGCGAGCCGCGACGCCTGGGCGAGGCAACCAGGCGGGCGAAGTCGGTGACGAGGTCGTTTTCGTACTGGTACTCGTTGAGGTACAGGATGCCGTCGTCGGCCGCGGCCTGCTCCTCGAGCGCGACCTCGACCTGGTCGGCTGCTTCGAAGGGAACGAGGTTGCTCTCTGCGTCTGCCATGCTCTTTGGACTCCTATCGCGGCGGGCTCGCCGTACGGGTTATTATGAATGCAGTATGCCGTGCGACCGCATGGCCGTCGCGGCAACAAGACTCAGTATACCCGGGGGAGCACCCATGGAATCGTTGTACCGAAAGTATCGCCCGCTCACCTTTGACTCCGTGGTGGGCCAGCAGCATATCGTCTCGACGCTCGAGCACGCCATCACCGAGGGGCGCCTGTCCCACGCCTACCTGTTCTGCGGACCGCGCGGCACGGGCAAGACCACCATGGCGCGCATTCTGGCCAAGGCGCTGCTGTGCCGCAATGCCGAGGCGGCGCGCGCCGAGGGTGCAAGCGGCTGCATGCCCGACGGTACTTGCGAGGAGTGCGAGCTCATTGCCGAGGGTAACCACCCCGATGTTTACGAGCTCGATGCCGCCTCCCGCACGGGCGTGGACAATGTGCGCGAGGAAATTATCAACTCCGTCAACTTTGCCCCGGTGCGCGGCAAGTACAAGATTTATATCATCGACGAGGTCCACATGCTCACGACGGCGGCGTTCAACGCGCTGCTCAAGACGCTTGAGGAGCCGCCGGCGCACGTGATCTTTGTGCTGTGCACCACCGACCCGCAAAAGATTCTGGAGACCATCCTCTCGCGCTGCCAACGTTTCGATTTCCATCGCATCGGCAACGAGGATATTGAGCATCGCCTGGCATACGTGTGCGAGCAGGAGGGCTTCGATTACGACGACGAGGCGCTGGCTATCGTGGCGCGCCATGCCAAGGGCGGCATGCGCGACGCGTTGTCCACGCTGGAGCAACTGAGTGTCTTTGGCAACGGTTCTGTGCATGCGGACGACGCCCGCTCGCTTTTAGGCGAGGTTTCGGACCAGATTCTGGGCGAGTTTGCCCGCGCCATTGCCGATCGCGATGTTGCCGAGCTCTATGGACTGATCCGTGCGCAGGTCGAGGAAGGAAACGACCTGCTGGAGCTGACGCGCGACCTGGTGGCGCACGTGCGCGACGTGTATGTTGCCTGCGTTGCCGGCGCCCGTGCCGAGTTGTTTGAGGGCGGTGCTGAGCAGGCCGAGGCGCTTGCTGCCGAGGCCGCTGCCTTTGGCGAGCATCCTGCCGACCGCCTGGCCCGTGTGCTGACGGTGCTCGACGATGCCGCACTGGAGATGAGGGGCGCGAGCGACGTGCGCCTGGTGCTCGAGATCGCCTGCACGCGCCTGGCACGTCCCGAGGCCGATTTAACGATTGAGGCATTGGCCGAGCGCGTGGCTCGCTTGGAGGCCATGGTTGCCAACGGCGCCGTGCCGGCGAGCGTGGCTGCTGCTCAGGCCGCCGCGCCTGCAGCATCCGTACCCGCTGCTGCCCAACAGCCGACGCTAATTTCGGGCGCTCGTGCTGCCGCTCCGGCGGCATCCGCTGCCCCCGCTGCTACGTCCGCGCGCCAGGGCGGTATGCCTTGGGACCGTGGTGCTGCCGTTCCGGCTGCCCAGCCTGCGCCCCGTTCTGCGTCCGTGTCAGCTTCCAAGCCTGCGGCGTCCGCGCCCCAGCCCGCCGCTGCCCCGGCTCCCGCGCCTGCCACCGCTCCGGCACCTAAGCCCCAGTCCAACAATGCCGCCCAGGTTGCCGCCGCCGGTGCTGCCGAGACGCCCGCGGTCGAGGATGCCGGAGAGCTGCAGCGCAAATGGGCCGAGGTTGTCGAGCGTGTCAAGGCGCGTCAGGCTTCCTACGCAGGGCTTTTGCTCAACGCCCGCGCCACGGCCGACGACGGCTCCAAGCTCACCGTCTCGTTCCCTGCGGGCTCGACCTTTGCCATCAAGATGCTCGGTCGCGCCGATACGCAGTCGGTGGTCCTGCCGACGGTCTGCGCGGTCTTCGGTCGTCGCACCGTCGCCTACGTCCTGGATGGAGGTGGCACGCCGGCTCCTCAACATGAGGAGCATTCTCCATCTGCACGGGCTGCGGCATCTGCGGACCCGCAACCCGTGTCCTCGGCGGCCCCTGCATCCTCGAGCGTCAGCGCGACGCAGCCAAAAACAGCACCGGTAGCGGCATCGACCCCGTCGGTGCCTAAGCCAGCCGCGGCCAAATCGGCTGCTTCGGTCCCCGCGCCCAAGCCTGCCGCTGCGCCTGCACCCAAGTCATCCGACCTGGGCAAGGCCCCCTGGCTGCGCTCGGATAACCCTGCCGGCGCTCCCGCCACGGGCAAGCTCCCGACTGAGCCTGCGCCCCGTGCGCCCGAGCGTGCGTCCGCTCCCAAGGCTCAGCCGTCCGCGCAGTCTGCACCGTGGGAATCCGAGCGGGTGCCCTACGACGATGCCATGGTCGCCGGTTTTGCCGCCGATGCGGGCGGGGACGATCTGCCTCCGTTCGACGTGCCGGGTGCGACGCCCGCGCCCAAGCCCGCTGCAGCTGCCCCCAAAGAGGAGAGCGCTCCTGCAGCTCCCTGGGAGTCCAACCCCGGTGCGGGCAGCCCCTTCGGCCATCAGGGCGCAGTCCCGAGCATCCCGCAGACCGAGGACGAGGCCAAAGACCTCATCCGCAGCGTCTTCGGTCAGGCCACCATCTTCAAACCGGTGGAGTAGCTGCGCAGGCGGGTATACTGCTCAAGAAGAGAACCCTTTGAACGGAGCGAGCTTATGATGTGGGAATATGTCCGCCTTGAGGACGATACGCAGGTTTCGTATTCCGAAGTCCGGGAGGACAACACGGTGAAGGTTGTTGTGGAGCGCCCGCGCGATTGGGGTTTTGACACGGCGGAGTGTATCTTGCCGGCATTCAATTGGGTGTCACACGAGGGCTTTAGCGAAGCGGACCTCAAAGAACTCGATGATTTCGTGCGTAACAATGCCCCGCTCATCCTGCGTTTTGCCTACGAAGGCGGACGAGTCTATGCCTAGCCTGTTTCGACTCGGGCCGTACATCATCTTTTTCTGGACAGGGGAGAACGGCGAGCCCGTCCATGTTCATATCGCGGTCAAGCGCCCCACTGCCGAGGCAACCAAGATATGGCTTACCCGCTCCGGCGGATGCAAGCTGGCCCATAACAAGGGCGATATTCCTGCTCGGGATTTACGCGATATCATGCAGTTTGTTTCATCTAACCATGCGCTGATTTGCAAACGTTGGAAAGAAACAACTGGCGGGCTATCGTTCTACTGTTGAGAGTCGCTCGCCGGGCTTAGGATCCCCAGCTCTTCAGGGGTTTTGCCCGGGCGCATCTGTATTTCGGACATGTGCAACGCGGTGCCGCGTATCTCGCATTCGAGCAGACAGGTACGTGACGGTCGGCCTAGGATGCTGAGGTCGATACGATACGTCGCATGGCTGTCTGTGTGCTCGACTTGCTCGGCGTTGACGGTTGCTCCGATTGTCAAGAAAGCGCCTAGTTCGGCATCGACAATCTTGGAGTCCTTTATCTTGACCTTGAACTCTTGGTAGAGGGACGGGCTGTTGTAGTAAATGGTTCGAGTTCCGTCGGTGCACTCATCGGTCGCTTCCCATTTGACGATGGGCTGGTCCGAGCTGGCTATCAGCAGTTCTGCTCCAAAGGCTATGGCATGGGTGATGACAACCAGCAATGTCCAGCCGACAAAAAGATAGAGAACTAAATATGCAACGGGGTGTTTTGAGCGGATGTTTTGGAGCACGTCGGGGGCATTCATGGGGCACCTCCAAATTGCTATCTATGGCAATCAAATTATACCCTGCCGCCATGTGCGCCGCCTCGAGTAGTGGCTCGGCATTTAGCCATTTAGTGGGACGCATAAAATGTCGGATTCCGGCTCTACAAGATTTAGCTTTCAATATTATGCAGATGCGAATTATTCAACTTTGCATAATCTTTGGGTGCGGCTTGCACTCCAGGACATGTATATCGACTGAGGTAACACGTCCGCCCCGTTCGCTGACCTCGCGCCGTGGTACGATTTTTGAGTTTGAAAGTCCCGCCGTGCTCCGGCTGCCCTTGCAGCTCGGCGTGCGGCCGCACGTAAAGGAGCCATCATGGCCGGTATGAACATGCAGCAGATGATGAAGCAGGCTCGCAAGATGCAGGAGCAGCTTGCCGCCGCGCAGGAGAACCTCAAGTCCCAGACCGTCGACGCCTCTGCCGGCGGCGGCATGGTCAAGGTGACCGTTAACGGCGAGATGGAGCTCGTCAACCTCACCATCGATCCCGATGCCCTCGATCCCGAGGACGTCGATATGCTGCAGGACATGATCATGGCTGCCGTCAACGAGGCCGTCCGCGGCGTCAACGAGCTCGCCAACAAGCAGATGGGTGCCATCACCGGCGGCCTCAACATCCCGGGCATGCCGTTCTAAGACACGCATATATATGAGTGCGAATCACAGTCTGCAAAAACTGCTCGATGAGCTGGGCCGTCTGCCGGGCATTGGTCCCAAGTCGGCCCAGCGCATCGCCTATTACCTGCTCGAGGCCGATGCCGAGGAGGCCCGCCGCCTGGCCGAGGCCATCTTGGAGGTTAAGCAGGAGGTTCACTTTTGCAGCCGCTGCTTTAACTACGCCACGGCCGACGAGTGCTCCATCTGCCAGGACCCGATGCGCGATACCACCCGCATTTGCGTGGTGGGCGAGCCGCGCGACGTCCAGGCGATCGAGCGCACGGGCAGCTACCACGGTCTCTACCACGTATTGGGCGGCGTGATCAGCCCCATGGACAAGATTGGCCCCGAGCAGCTGCACATTCGCGAGCTGCTGGCACGCTTGGGCCGCGAGGACATCCACGAGGTCATCATCGCCACCAACCCCAACATCGAGGGCGAGACCACGGCGAGCTACCTGGCCCGTACCATCAAGCCGTTGGGCGTCGAGGTGTCGCGTCTGGCAAGCGGCCTGCCCGTGGGCGGCGACTTGGAGTATGCCGACGAGCTTACGCTTGGCCGCGCCATCGAGGCCCGTCGCGCGATTTAGGTGGCGAGCCTGCTCCTACCGTATGTTATCCTCACAGTCGCACGGGGTAGTCATAATTTCCCCGTGCGACTGTGAGTTTGTTGTGCAACAAAGATGCTTCGTATCCGCTTATCGCATGGATGCTTCCGCTCGCATCCTTAATTTGCCCATTCGTTGCGCAACCTTTTGGGTTCGCTGATACACTCAAATATGGATTTGAATGAATGCGCCGCTCTCAAGCGGCGTGTTTTTGTTTTTAAGACTTTAGTCTGCTGGGCGCGCAGCGGCCAGCTTCAACCCACCCGCTACGCGGGTGGAGACAAACGGCTTTACAAAGCCACCCCTCCGACCGATATTGACGATTGTTCAGGCCGTCAAGAATTCGAGTCGAAGGGGTGGTCGCCATGGCCCAGAAGGCCTACAGCCTTTCCCACACGAA
>DBFWBE010000007.1:0-10208 GCA_048485835.1 Collinsella sp. | reverse complement strand
CCTTCGACTCGAATTCTTGACGGCCTGAACAATCGTCAATATCGGTCGGAGGGGTGGCTTTGTAAAGCCGTTTGTCTCCACCCGCGTAGCGGGTGGGTTGAAGCTGGCCGCTGCGCGCCCAGCAGACTAAAGTCTTGAACGCAAAGGAGGCCACTTAATGTGGCCTCCGTCTTGCGCAGGACTGCCCGAGCAGGCGATGTTGCCCCATACGCCCGCCCAGGTCCGCCGGGATTATGACAGCTTGACGATCGGCGCAAAGCCCTTCATGAGCTTTTTGGTCTGGCCGGTCTTTTCGAATTGGACCTCGATCATATCTCCGACGACCGAGATCACGGTACCCGTGCCAAAGGTCTTGTGGCTCACGGTATCGCCCGCGGCAAAGTCCTGCGATGCGCTGGCGCGATCGACTTTGCGCTCCACCGTCGGGGACACTTTGGACGACGGCTTTTTGGCTCGCGGCGCACCCGACCCAAAGGTCGAGGCAACGCGGCCGGCATCGGGCGAAACGCCGCGATGGCGCTCGGTACCGTAGCTGCTGCCGCCAAAGAAATCGTCGAAGCTCGATCCGCCACGCGAACCGGAACCGCCGGTCGAGCGCGTGCGCGAGCCAAACACCTTGCCACCATACATGTCCGAGCCCATGCCCGAGCCAAAGGTACCGTGACGGTCGCCGCGCTTCTCCCAGCCCGTGCCCTCAAAGCCGGCAGAGCCAATACCGCTAAACTCGATATCCTCAAACGGAATCTCGTTAAGGAAGCGCGAACGCGGGTTAGCCGAGGTCGAGCCGTAGGTACGGCGCGTTGCCGCATAGGTCAGGAACAGGCGCTTGCGGGCGCGCGTGATGGCGACGTAGGCCAAGCGGCGCTCTTCCTCGAGCTTGCCCGGATCATCGCTACCACCAAAGTCGTGCACGTGCGGGAAGATGCCCTCCTCCATGCCAGCAACGAACACCGCCGGGAACTCCAAGCCCTTGGCGGAGTGGATAGTCATCATGGTGATGGCATGCGTCTCGCCGGCAAGAGAATCCAGGTCGGAACGCAGGGCCAGCCACTCCATGAGGGCGGGCAGCGCCTTGCAGGTAAGCGGGCCATAGGTACGCTCAATCTCGTCGGCATGTACGGCACCGGCCGGCAGCTCTGTCGGCGCGGCGTACGCGTTGCCCGCGATGGCGGCGGCCAGAGCATCCTGCGGCGAGAGTGCCGGAGCGGCCAGGCTATCGAGCGGATTGGAGCCAGCGGCATCGCGAGCACCGACGAGTGCCTCAAACGAGGATGCGGGTGCGGACGGTCCGGGCTCGGGCGCAGGTGCGCTCACCACGACGGGCTCGGGCTCGGCGCCTGCCGGCACATCGGCAACGCCAGCCGCGCGCAGCTCTTCCAAACTCTCGAGCGTACCCTCGATATCCTCGTGCGTCTCCTCAAACTCGGCGGCGACGCCCAGGAATTCCTGGATGTTCTCGGCGCGGCTCTCGGACTCCATCGTGCCCTCGGCACGGAACGCCTGCAGCAAGCCCGTCTTGTCGATGATCATCTCAACGACGTCCTTGAGCTCGCCGTCCATGCGGCGGCCCTCGCGCACCAGCGCCACAAAGCTCGACAGGCCGTTGCGCACCTTGGCGCTAAACATGCCCGTCTCGGCCGTTGCGATCTCGCAGGCCTGGAAGAACGAACAGCGGTTATCGCGCGCCAGCTGCTCGATCTTTTGAATCGAGGTGGAGCCGATACCGCGGCGCGGCGTGTTAATGACGCGCTTGACGCTCATTTCGTCGGCCGGGTTCACGATCATCTTGAGGTAGGCCATGACGTCGCGGATCTCGGCACGGTCGAAGAATCGCGTGCCGCCGACGATCTTGTAGGGCACGCCCGCGCGCAGGAACATATCTTCGAGGATACGCGACTGGGCATTGGTTCGGTAGAAGACGGCGATATCGTCGTAGCTCGTGCCCTTGGAGTGCAACTTTTCGATCTCGCCGGCAATCCAGCGGCCCTCGTCGCGCTCATCGCTCGCCTGGAAGGCCTGGATCTTCTCGCCGTCGCCCTCTGCCGTGAACAGGCGCTTGTCCTTGCGCTGCGAGTTGTGGCGCACCACGGCGTTGGCGGCGCTCAGGATGTGACCCGTGGAGCGGTAGTTCTGCTCCAACTTGACGGTCTTGCAGTTTTTAAAGTCCTTCTCGAAGTCCAGGATGTTGGTGATGTCGGCGCCGCGCCAGCTGTAAATGGACTGGTCGTCGTCACCCACGACCATGAGGTTTTGGTACTTGGCGGCCAGCAGGTTGGCGATCTCGTACTGGACGTGGTTGGTGTCCTGATACTCGTCGACGCTAATGTAGCGGAAGCGCTCCTGATACTTGTCGAGCACCTCGGGGCGGGTGCGCAGCAGCTCGAGCGTGCGCACGAGTAGGTCGTCGAAGTCCATGGCGTTGGCAGCGCGCAGGCGGCGCTCCAGCTCCATATAGACCTGCGCGGCCTTTTTGTCGTTGGGGCTGTCGGCGGATTTGAGCATGTCCTCGGGCCCGATCATGGCGTTTTTGGCCGAGCTGATTTTGCTACGGATCATGTTGATGGGGAACTGCTTTTGCTCGATGCCGAGCGCCTGCATAATGTCGCGCACCATGCGCTTGGAATCATCGTCATCGTAGATGGTGAACTGGCCGGTGTAGCCCAGCAGGTCGGCGTCCTCGCGCAGCATGCGCACGCACATGGCATGGAACGTGCATACCCACATGCCGCGGGTACCGTTGGGGATGAGCGCTGCCAGACGCTCGCGCATCTCGGCCGCAGCCTTGTTGGTAAACGTGATGGCCAGGACCTGCCAGGGCTTAACGCCCAGGTCGCCCAGCATGTGCGCGATGCGGAAGGTCAGGACGCGGGTCTTGCCCGAGCCGGCGCCGGCAAGGACCAGCAGCGGACCCTCGGTGGTCAGGACCGCCTCGCGCTGGGCGGGGTTGAGGCTGTCGATGTCGACGAGCGGCTTGACGGGCTTGGGTGCCGGAGCCGGGGCGTCGTAGATGTCGAGCGGGACGAGCTCGGGTTCCGGCGCGGCGGGGGCGGTGTACGCATCGAGCGGCACGGGCTCCGGCGCGGGCGGAACGGGCGCGGCGGTGTTCTTTTCCCAGGGCAAGGGCTGGGTCATGGGCGACTCCTCATCTGACGGACGGCGCGCCTGCGGGCGGCGCCATAGTTTGAGCCGTACCAGTATACCGAGCCGCGCGGACACCGACGCAAATCACACCACGACTCCGCGCACCGCCACCACCCAAGCTCCCCCAAATAAGTTGCGGTGAAATAGTTCCTGAAACCAGCCTTCTGGCCCTCAAACAGGAACTATTCCACCGCAACTTCGATTGGCTTGGAGGGATAGAATATCTACCATTTCTACCCCGTCCCTACATGGCAGGAGGGCTGTTGTGAAGCATAAGGTACTCTATTACATGGTCGACGGTTCGACCGAGGCGGGTCAGGCGGCGCTCGACGCAATCGAAGGCGGCGACCAGATTGAGTTGGTTGGCTGCGCGCACGAGCCCAATGTCTGCCCCACTGCCGAGCAGCTGGCAGGCTGCGAGGGCTTTGTCGGCGAGTTCGGTCCCGTTGACGATGCATGTGCCGACGCTATGGCAGCCGCGGGAATGCGCGTCGTCTCGAACATGTCCATCGGCCTGAACCACGTTGCCGTCGACCGGCTGGCCTCACATGGCATCACCGTCACCAACTGCCCCGGATACTGCTCGGACGATGTCGCCCAGCACACCGTTGCCCTGATGCTCGACCTGATGCGACAGGTCACGTTGCTCAACCGCGACGTGCGCGACGGCGCCTGGAATCCACTTGCCGGCTACACCATGCATCGCACGCAGGGCCGCACGTTGGGATTGGTCTTTTTTGGCAGCATCGCGCGTGCTGTTGTGCCCATCGCGCAAGCGCTCGGCATGAAGGTACTGGTGTGGGCGCCGACCAAGACGGCAGAAGAGCTTGCCGCCGCCGGTTGCGCCAAGGCTCAAACGCTCGATGAACTGCTCGGCGCATCGGATATCGTCAGCCTGCATTGTCCGCTGATTCCCGAGACCGAGAAGCTGATTGGCAAGCGCGAACTTGCGCTTATGAAACCCACGGCATTTTTGATTAACACGGCCCGCGGGCCCATCGTGGATGAGAATGCCCTAGTCGCCGCGTTGGACGAGGGCATCGCCAGCGGTGGCACGCGCGGCATCTGCGGCGCCGCGCTCGACGTGCTCGCCGATGAGACCGCGCCCAACCAGGCTCTGATCTCACACCCGCGCTGCATTGTCACGCCCCATTGTGCGTACAGCACGCAGGAAGCCTACGACACCGTCCGTCGCATGTCGCTGCAGGCCGTAGTAGACAAGCTCGTCTTTAACCGCAAGCCCGAACACACCGTTACCGAATAATTGGTGCAAAGTAACCTGACCCCAATGCGCCAATCACGGAGCCACCGATGTCATGACAACGGCAGCGAGCGGCGGCCAGGGCGAACAAATTGGCATGAAAAGGGGGCGGCATAGACCTTTTGGTCATGCCGCCCCCTTTGAATGACAAGTTGTCGCCCTGGCCGCCGCGCAGCGTCGACTGGACTACAGGCCGAGCATCGGCTCCAGGACAAAGAAGTATGCAAGCACCACGATGCCCAGGATGATGCGGTAGACGCCGAAGCACTTAAAGTCGTGACGACGGACAAAGCCCATGAGCCACTTAATGGCAATGAGCGAGACCACAAAGGCGACGACACAGCCCACGCCCAAGATGGCGATCTCGTTGGCGCCGAAGGTGCCGCCCTTAATGAAGTACTTGACCAGCTTAAGCGCACTCGCGCCAAACATAACGGGGATGGCCAAGAAGAACGTGAACTTGGACGCCACCGAGCGTGTGCAGCCCAGCAACAGGCCGCCGATGATGGTGGAACCGGAGCGCGACGTACCCGGTACCAGCGAAAGCACCTGGAAGCAACCGATGCCCAGTGCCGTCTTCCAGCTCAGGTCCTCGAGCGTAGCGATGGAGCCAAAGTCCAGGTTATCGCCCTCATCCTCGGCAACGGCCGCCGCGGGCGCCGCAAAGTGCGCGCCGGCGGGACGTCCACCCGACACCACGGCACGCGAACCAAACGAACCGGCAACGGTCATCTCCTCGCGCTTGCGGGCACGCCAATTCTCAATCACGATGAACAGCACGCCGTAGACGATAAGCGCCAGCGCCACGACAGGAGCGTTGTAGAAATGCTCCTCCATCCAGTCGTTGAGCGGCAGACCGATCGCCGCGGCGGGAATACAGCCGAGCACAATCTTGCCCCACAGTACCCACGTGTCACGACGGCCTTCCTTGCCTTTGCTCGGCGAGAACGGATTGAGTTCATGGAAGAACAGCACGCAAACGGCCAAAATGGCGCCGAGCTGAATCACGACCAGGAACATATTCCAGAACGTCTCGCTCACGTTCATCTTGACGAACTCGTCCACCAAGATCATGTGACCGGTCGACGAAACAGGCAACCATTCGGTGATGCCCTCGACCAGGCCCATGAAGGCAGATTTTAAAAGCTCGATGATATCCAAAAGGACCCCCTCGTTAGTCACCCGCCGATATTGTTCTGCGGACGGTGCGGGCGATGTCCCATTATCAACCGTACGGGCGCGCCGGCGCCTACCCTTACCAAAAAACTCGCCCGTTCACAGAATTGCGAGCGGTCAAACCCAAATCCTTGGGTATAACTGCAACAAGGTAAAGTGTCCGGCGGCCAACGCACCCGCGACCGCCCGACGCACGAGCGCCGCGCCCGTGCGATAGACCAAGGAGGAAACCATGAACGAGGGCTACACCAAGGTATTTGTTTCACTCGACGGTACTGAGCAGCAGGATTTTGTGCTCGCACGCGCCATCAAGGTCGCCGCAAACAACGGTGCCAAGCTGATTATTGGTCACGTGATTGACTCCACGGCGCTCGAGAGCGCCGGCTCCTACCCGGTCGACCTGGTCAACGGCCTAGAGGAGGCCTTTAATAACTCCATTGCCAAGCAGCTCGAGGAGGCCAAGGCCAATCCCGATATTCCCGAGGTCGAGGTCATGATTCGCGCCGGTCGTATTCGCGAGACGCTCAAGGACGAGATGCTCGACGTGGTCAAGCCCGACCTGGTGCTCTGCGGTGCCCGCGGCCTATCCTCGATTAAGTATGCGCTGCTGGGCTCGATTTCGACGTTCCTGCTGCGTAACACAGACTGCGACATTTTGGTCGTGAAGTAGGTTCCTTCCCGTCGGCGCAAGGCCTGCGGGGTTATCACGCCGACGTCCTCGCCGCTTCGCGGCTGCGGGATGTCGGCTTAGATAACCCCTCCCGGCCTTGCGCCTTCGTCACCGTACTTCAACGAGTTATCTGATTAAAAGATGGCGTGCCGCCCCGTTTGGGGCGGCACGTTTTTGTTATGGGGCGATTCTGTTTAGGCGGGTTTGTACTTCTGGAATGATCTTATCGAACATTGCTTCTGCCTCAGGGAAACCTTCTTCTTTGAGGCTGCGCGCTGCATCTCTCAGTGCGTCTGGCACCTCACTGCAGGTGTCGTTAATCATTCCGGTGACGATCCCCTGGGGCAAACCCGCCTCGGCCATTTGCCTCAACACCGACTCGCGAGTCACATCATCGATTTTTCGGCTTCCGCCAAACGAAACCCCCATCTCGCGAACGAGATTGGGATAGATCGTTGTACACAACACGTCGTAGAGCGGCGCCAACCTCACTTGCTTCCAGTCCTCGTCCCACACGAGTGACCAATTCTTAAGATGGTTGTCGCAGTTTCCTACGGCATAATCGAACAGTTGGTTATAGCCAACAAGGAACCTATCCTCCATTTGATTCGTCGACACCCTTCGTACCGCGTCGACGATAAGCCCCAGGTAATTGACGCCCGTTGGCTCATATTTAAGCTCGCGCGAAATGCCTTTTGCCTGACAAATGTCCTCCTGGTGCAGACGATTTGGAACCAGCAGCCCATCGAGCGAACGACCACCATTAGACATCGCTCGGTCAAACCGCTTCACGGCGATAATCGGTTCGGCATCTTCAACTCGAATTAGAAAACACTCTTCGGCTGATAGATCCATCAGCGAAGCAGCTCTCACGCACATAGCTTCGCACACCGTCTCACCCGGAAATGCTTTCGACCCCGCTTTGAGGATATGCGTCGATGGGGCTGCCCCGTGGGGCAGATACCATCCATCGCATGAGTCATCACCCGCATGGTAGAGGCCGATTTTCGCCTGAGCGCCCGCAAGGGAAATTCGGCTCTCGAGCGCAAGACCAAAAGCCACCTCCGCTGGCGCGTACGCCAGCTTGTTCAGCTGCTTCTCCCCTATCTCCTCATAGCCCATTTCGAGACCGTCGGCCGAAGGTTCTCGCGTCAAAATCAAAGCGCCGACGGGTTCGTTGCGAACCAAATCGAGGACCTTAAAGTAATCGCCGCGTTCCGCCCGAGCCTTTTTCTCAAGGTCTCTGTTGAGCTGTCCCTCTGGAATAATGCCGGAGAAAAAGGAGCTCGTTACGTCCGGGCTGAATGTCTCGGCCGACAAGGGCAACGAGGACGAAATCGGAACCGCGTCAGCATTCTCGAGGTACTCGGGGACATAGGTGAATAGCGGAAGCCCAGCATTCTCTTCCAATATGCCAAGCAGCTGGTAGGATCCCTTAAACTCACGATGAACGAACAGCGTGCCGCCCATTATTTTCCCCTCACCTTCAGAATAAAATCGATATCCACAATGGAGGCGTAGTCGAAAATGACGCCGATTTCGACCGTTGTCCGCCCCCGCTCGATATCGCCTATCACACGAAGGCTGCGACCCGTCATAGTCGCGACGTCGCGTTGAGTTAGGCCAAGCTCACGCCTTCTAAGCCTAAGGGCCTTCCCCATCTCGCCCGGATCGAAAACCATGCGTTCCGAGAAAGCAGTTTCAGACGGCTTAAGTTTGATGCGTCCATCGAGCACTTTAGTCGTTGTCACCGTTCTCATGCCGCTCCTTAGCTATGTTCCCAGTCGTGAACATAGTATAGAACTGTAAAGCTATGTTCCCGAACGTGAATATAGCTTTACAAGTAATACCTATATTCACGTTCGTGAACATAGTAGCCAAAGCAATCGTCATCCTCCTAAACGAGAAGATTCCGTCGATTGCGCCACGCGGACCGGCTACTCGAAGTATTGGAACTAGTTCGTTGAGAAGGCAAAGGTTACGGTGAATCCTTTGCCGGGGTCGGAGGCTGCGGTGACGGCGATGCCCATTTTGGAGCATAGGCGCGCCACCAAGTAGAGGCCGATGCCCGTTGCGCGCTTGGTCGTGCGGCCGTTGTCGCCGGTAAAGCCCTTCTCGAACACGCGGGGCAGGTCAGCTGCGCTCACTCCGCAACCATTGTCGGCAACGGTAAGCTCGATGCGCTCGCTCGCCTGGCCTTCGTCCAGCAGCGCGCCCGAAAACGTGATCTTCGCACCGTCCTCGCGCGCGTATTTAATGCTGTTCTGGATGAGTTGGCCCAGAATAAACTCGAGCCACTTCTCGTCGGTAAAGACCTCAAAGTCGAGGTTCTCACACACCGGTGCCACGTGCGCCGCGATGAGCTCGCGCGCGTTGGCCTTAATCGCGCCCGTCACCAGGGCCTTGAGGCTCCAGCGGCGAATCAGATAGTCGCGCTCCACGACTTCCGAGCGCGCATAGTAGAGCGCCTGGTCGATGTAGCGCTCCACGCGGGCCAGCTCGCGACCCAGGTCATCCACGCGCGACAGGTCGTCTTCGCTGCCGTCCAGGTTTTCCAAGATCAGATGGGCTGCCGCCAGGGGCAGCTTGGCCTCGTGGACCCAGCTCTCGATATAGTCACGATAGTCGTCGGTCTGGCGGCGACCTTCCGCTACCTCATCGCAAGCCGCCTTACCCACGCGGCGCAGGACCTCGTACTCGAGCTCGCCCTCGGCATAAGTCGGGCACTGTACCATCTCCTGCACCCACGCGGGGCTCTCCAGCTCCTCGGCCGCGCGCTCCAGCTGGCGCAGAAAACGACGACGGCGCGCGTACTCGATCACAATGCCGAGTATGCCAAAGATAAGAGACACGCCGACCGCAATGACCACGATAGAGACAGGCGCCCCGGCGACCGTCAGCACAAAGCAGCTCAACAGCACGCCGCACGTCCATACGGCGACGGGGGGCAGCGCGTCTTTAAAGAACTTGGCAAACGACATGGCCGGCCCCTAGACCGAATAGCCCTGGCCGCGGTGCGTGGTCAGATACCCCTTGATGCCGATTTTTTCGAGCGTAGTGCGCAGGCGGTTGATGTTGACGGTGAGCGTATTGTCGTCCACAAAGGCATCGGAGTCCCACAGGTCCTGCATGATGGCCGAGCGCGAGACGATTTTGCCCGCGCGGCTCAGGAGTAGCGACAGAATGCGCAGCTCATTTTTGGTGAGTTCGGTGCTGTCGCCGGTTGCCGTGTTGGTGACCGCGGAGCGGGCAAGGTCGAGCTCCAGCCCCTTGTGGACGAGCGTGCCGCGCTCGCCGGCCGCCGAGGTGCGACGCAGCAGCGCATTGATGCGCGCCACGAGCACACGGGCGCTGTAGGGCTTGGGGACAAAGTCGTCCGCGCCGAGTGTCATGGCCATGACCTCGTCGATCTCGGTTGTACGCGACGTGAGGACGATGATGGGGACCTCGGACTCGCGGCGGACTTCATGGCAGATATGCTGGCCGTCTTTGACGGGAAGCGTGAGGTCGAGCAGCACCAGGTCGGGCGTTGCGGCCAAAATGTCGCGCGAGACATGCTCAAACGATTCGCAGGCCTCGACCGTAAAGCCGGCACGGGCCAGGATGTCGACGAGCTCGCGGCGGATGGGTTCGTCGTCCTCAACGATATAGATCAGCGCCATGGATTACGCTCCCCTCTTGGTTGTCTTGCCACCATTATGGCTGCGAAACTGCAGGCGTGCGCCACGCGCGGTGCCAAGGTGACAGAACTGTTCGCGAGCGGAGGGGTGCTGGGCCCACCTCATGCTCGCGACGGATACGGGGAACAAAATGATTTTTTAAGGCTCTGTTAGACCAGGATTGACATTCCGCCCCGTCATCTTCTTGCGATTGCACAATGGTCGCCCCTTGTCGAATCTGAATCCGGCAAGGGGCGATGCGCCCGAGACCGGACGAGTTGCTCGCCTGGCCCTGCCGTTT
>DBFWBE010000006.1:0-83202 GCA_048485835.1 Collinsella sp. | reverse complement strand
TTCGTGTGGGAAAGGCTGTAGGCCTTCTGGGCCATGGCGACCACCCCTTCGACTCGAATTCTTGACGGCCTGAACAATCGTCAATATCGGTCGGAGGGGTGGCTTTGTAAAGCCGTTTGTCTCCACCCGCGTAGCGGGTGGTTTAAAGCTGGCCGCTGCGCGCCCAGCAGACTAAAGTCTTAAAAGAAAAATGCGCCCCTGTGGGCGCACCATCCCGTTTGCTATTCCGTCTTTTTAACGCGCGGCTTGCGACCGCGCGGCTTATCAACCAGTGCGGACTCACCGCTCTCGCGGTACTGACGGCACCAAGCCTTGACCGAAGACTCGCTGGGAATCTTGTGCTTAATCATGGCCTCGCGAACCGTCAAGCCGTTTTCCAGACGGTCCTTAACCACAGCGAGCTTTACGTCGTACGAGTAGGTGTGATGATGCGAACCGGCATTGAGAACGGCGTCGGCACCGCCCACGGCATACGCGCGGGCCCACTGACGAGCCGTGGCCTGGGGAATGCCAAGCTCCGCGGCGAGGGCGCGATGACCGACCCCCTCTTGGAGGATCTCGACGGCGCGCTGCCTAACCTCGGGCGCATGCGTGCGAGTCCTAGTTGCTTCCGACATACCTGCCACTTCTTAGCCTTAACCGTTAATCTGCTTTCTTACGTGCAAGTTAGATAGTAGCATTTTACTGTTTGCTCAAAGCAGTTAATTAAAATAGACGCGGCGTTATCTGGGCATTTGGCACCAAATTACGACATTTCTTTATCGATTATTTACGCTGGTAGCTGACTCGCAGCTAATCGTCATTCGCTTGTCAACAAAATTGGCATCTCTTTATGTCCTTTGGTATAGAGGATATAGTTATTAACCCCTCCCCCAATATTTTTGAGTGATCTGCAAGGCAGTAGACGTCCTCACTCCTCATGATTACCGCGCATTGCCATTCATCGGAGCAAAACAAAAAGGGCGGGACCTGCTGCGCTTGCAGGCCCCGCACCGGTTGACACCCGACGGGACACAGCCGGGCGAGACGGATCCGTGCTACCGCCCCGCCTGGCCGCGATGTTCAACTACAGCTCGTTGGCCGCGTGATACGCCGTGCGAATGGCGCTCGCAATGTCGGCGGTGCGCTCACCCGAGCAGTCGCCCACGCAGGTCACGGGCACCGTCACGCCATCCAGGTCAAACGCGTTGGCCTTGGAGCCCACGGCCATCACCACGTAATCGCAGGCGATCTTCACCGGCTCCTCGGCGCCGTCCTCGGTGGTGCGAACAGCCTCCACGCCCTCGTCGGTAATGGCGGTCAGGCGGGTCTTAACATGCTGCTCCACGTTGTGCTCTGCAAAGTCGCTCATAATCAGCGGCAGAATGGTCTCGGACTCGCCCGCGGCAATCTTGTCGAGCATCTCCACGATCGCCACCTCGCAGCCGTGCTGCAGCAGGTACTCGGCAGTCTCGGTGCCCACCAGGCCGCCGCCAATGACGGCGACGCGGCCGCCGAGCTCCACCTTGCCGGCCAGCACGTCCCAGCTCGAGACGACCTTCTCCGAATCGGCACCCGGAACGGGGATGACCACGTCGTGTGCGCCCACGGCCACAATCGCAGCGTCGGCGGCGTTGAGGTCCTCAGCGGTAGCGGCATGGTTGAGCTCGACCTTCACGCCCAGGCCGGGCAGAATCTTCTCGTAGTACTCGACCGAGCGCATGATCTCGTCCTTGCGCGGAGGCGCGGCCGCCAGCACAATCTGGCCGCCCAGATGATCGCTCGCCTCGTAGACGGTCACGTCGTAGCCGCGCTTGGCCGCCACGCGCGCGGCCTCCAGACCGGCGATGCCGCCGCCCACCACGGCGATCTTCTTGTCGCCCTCGCCCGGCTTAATGGCGATGGTTGCCTCATCGCCGTTCTCGGCATTGAGCACGCACGAGATGTACTTGCGGTTTTGAATCGCATCGACGCAGCCCTTGTTGCAGTTGAGGCACTCGCGGATGGGCTCACCCGTGGCGGCCTTCAGCGCAATGTCGGGGTCGCACATGAGCGAGCGGCCATAGGCGATGATGTCGGCGGCGCCGTCTTCCAGAATCTTCTCGCCGGCCTCAACCGAGACAACGCGGCCGACGGTTGCCACCGGCACGGAGACCAGGGCCTTGACGCGCTCGGCCACGGGCAGCGTCCAGTTGTAGGGCATGGCGCCCATGGGCGGAATGGTGTCGCCCATGTTGCCGGTGTGGTTGGCCTGTGCGACCTGAATCATATCGATGCCCGTACCCTCGAGCAGCTTGGCGAACTCGCAGGCCTCGTCGGGCTGCAGGCCACCCTTGCCGCGCGGCGTGCCGTCGGGGTTCTCCATGATCACGGGGAGCTTGTACTCCACCATCAGCTGCGGCGCGGCCTCCTTAATGGCGGCGACGACCTCCAGCGCGTAGCGAACGCGGTTCTCGAACGAACCACCGTACTCGTCGGTGCGCTGGTTGAGGATGGCCGAGCACAGCGAACCCACCAGGCGGTCGCCGTGGACCTCGATAGCGTCGATCCCGGCCTGCTGTGCGCGAGCGGCCGAGGCAGCGATGGCCTCCTTGATCTGGGTGAGCTGCTCTACGCTCGCCTCGTTCACAAAGTGCTGCATGTCGTGATGCAGCTTGGCGTAGGCCTGGTTGCGGATCTCGTTGGACTCGGCCATCTTGGCGGCAAAGGTCTCCTCGTCGCCGGCGGCCTTGGCCTCCTGCGCGGCCTTGGCGGCGGCCATGGATCCCATGACCATGCGGCCGACACCGGGCACATCGTACTCGGGGTGGAACAGCTGCAGCGCGACCTTGGCGCCGTGCTTGTGGACGGCGTCGGCCAGCGCCTTAAACGTGGGGATCTGGGCGTCGGTTGCCAGCTTGGGCGTGGGGCTTGCGGTCATGACGGGAGCGACGTCGCCGATGACGATGTAGCTCACGCCGCCACGGGCCAAGCGCTCGTAAAAAGCCAGGCTGCGCTCGCCGATGGAACCGTCACGCTCCTCGTAGCCGGTGGTCAGCGGCGGGAACATAATGCGGTTCTTGAGCTCAAGGGGGCCAACCGTAATGGGCTGGAGCAGCTTGGATGCAGGTGTGGTCATGGACATTCCTCTCTTGTAGGCGCGGCGGCGATGATGCCGCGTAGTTATCTAGAGGATATGGCATAGGGGTACAGCGGCACAACGGAAATCGGCGAATATCAGGTGCCGGCAGGTGGATGGGGCGGGGCGGCCCGTCGGTTTGTCTCGATCTGTAACAGTTACTCGGCAAAACCGGGTCTTACTGTTACAGATCGAGACAAACCAAACCCGCCTGCTAGAAAATCTCAATCTATAACAACAACTCGGCAAAATCCGTCCCTCGTGTTACAGATTTAGACAAACACGACCCAACCCACCGGTATATCTCGATCTGTAACACCTAGCCGCCCAAATCGGGTCTAGATGTTACAGATCGAGATTTTGTTTGAGAGGCCGAGAATTGGACCGAAAACACGGTCCCGAAATAACAAAAAAGCTCGCCGGCTAGGCCGACGAGCTGCAAGTTCTTGGTCGCGGGGGCAGGATTTGAACCTACGACCTCCGGGTTATGAGCCCGGCGAGCTACCAGACTGCTCCACCCCGCAATGTCTGGGCGCCTCATGTGCACAAGAAAGAATATTACGCGGGAGTTCGGTAAACGGCAAGGAAAATCTCGTGGAGCATAATTCCTTCATATTTAAACCCCTCAGCCCCTATCACCGTAAACGAATCGCAGCCGAGCGCCGTCGGCGGCGCGTATACAATGGTGCGCGTCCTTTTATGCCAACACTGGGAGTAGACATGCTGCTCGCTATCGATATGGGAAACACGCAGACGGCCATGGGCCTGTTTGACGGAGACGAGCTGGTGCAGTCGTGGCGCATGCCCACCGACCGCTCTTATACCGCCGACGAGATCCATGTGCGCCTGATGGGTTTCTTTAAGATGTACGGCCTTTCGCTCGACGCGGTCGACGCGATCGCCTTTGCGGGCGTGGTGCCGCAGCTCTCGCGCGAATGGCACGCCGTGGCCGACCGCATTGCCGCAGACGCCATCGTCATTGGGCCGCAGACGGCCGCGGTGACCAAGCTGCGCGCGGCGCGTCCCCAAGCCGTAGGCGCCGATCGCGTCGCCAACGCCGTTGCAGCCGAAACTTTCTACGGCGCGCCGGCAATCGTGGTGGACTTTGGCACCGCGACCAATATCGACGTCATCGATGAGGACGGTTATTACATTGGCGGAGCGATCGCGCCGGGCATCCGCATCTCCATGGACGCGCTTGCCGCCCGTGCCGCCAAGCTCGCCAGTGTGCCGCTCGAGGCGCCCGAGCATGCCATCGGCCGCGATACCGAGGAGTGCATCAAGGTCGGCGCCGTAACGGGCGCCGCCGCCATGGCTGAGGGCCTGGTCGCGCGCATGAAGCGCGAGCTGGGCCGCGAGGATGCCACCGTTATCGCCACAGGCGGTCTCGCCGGCATCGTCGCCGATTCGACCGATGCCTTCGACGTGGTCGACGGACAGCTCACCATCAAGGGTATCTGCGAAATCTACCGCCGCATGCAGGAGCTGGGATAGAGTAAACGCCAGGTCGCAGCAACCAGCCGCCAATCCTATTCCTCAAAATCGAAAATTTTTCAGTTTTGAGGAATAGGCTTTCCGCTACGCCTCGCCGCACAACCACCTCGCCAGGTCCACGATCTGCACTCCGTCGCGATCCGTGGCCTCGTGATGCGTGCGGGCGAGAATCATCTTGGGATACGCATCGCCAATGCTCAGCAGTGGCGAAATCTCGCGTTCAAATGTCTTATCCGAGCTGATGTCGTCGCTCACCTGAATGTAGAGTTTCTCGCTCCGCTTGATTGCTACAAAGTCTATTTCCTTTTTATAGAGCACGCCGACGTATACCTCGTATCCGCGACGCAGCAGCTCGATTGCCACCATGTTCTCGTATACGCGTCCCCAATCCATATCACGTGTACCAAGAAGCGCATATTTAAACGCATGGTCCGCCAGATAGTACTTCTCGCCGCTCTTAAGGTATTTTTTGCCGCGAATGTCGTACCGACGAACTTTATAGAAGGCAAACGCATCGCACAGGTACCCCATGTACGTGCCGACCGTCTTGTTCGTAATCTTTAGCCCATCCGCATTTAATGCATCAGTAATGTTGCGTGCCGACGCAATGTTGGAAACGTTGTCCATCATGTAATCGGCAATGCGCAGCAGCGCCGATTCGTTTCTCACGTTATGCCGCTGCACGATATCTCTCACAATGAGCGTCTTGAAGACGTTGGAGAGATATTGATAGCGCTGCTCCTGCAGTGGATAAGGGTAAGAGCCGGACATACCGCCGGTTCTCGCGTACTCATCGAAGTCGCGGTCGACCTCGCCCTTGTCGCCATAGAGACGATACTCCTCAAACGAGAATGGGAAAACCTCGATCTCGAACGTACGCCCCGTAAAGAGCGTCGACAGATCGCTCGACAGCAAAAAGGCATTCGATCCGGTGATGAAGATGTCGTACTGCTCGGATGCGTGAAGGCTGTTGATCGCACGTTCAAAGCCGTCGCACATCTGAACCTCATCGATAAGCAGGAAGTTTTGCTTGCCGGGCACTCGATGATCTTTTACATAGGCGAGCAACGCGTGATACTCGAGCAAGTTCTCGAACTTATCGAGGTTGTAGTTGATATGGATGACATTCGAATTGGACAGATTTGCCTCCACGTAATCGCGAAGGGCCTCGAGCAATTTTGATTTACCGCTACGACGGATGCCCGTGATGACCTTGATGTCCGGCACGCCAATAAGACTCGTCAACGTGTCCATATATGACGTTCTATTGATGAGTTTCATCGGGGCCTCCTCGCGGTCTTTTATCGCTATTCCTCAAAACTGAAAAAATTTCAGTTTTGAGGAATAGGCTCTATAGCGAATATACCTCGAGAAAGACCGAGCTGCCTTAATCCTATTCCTCAAAAACGAAAATTTTTCAGTTTTGAGGAATAGGGCGCTGGCAACCCATTCCCCAGATAGGCGAAACCCTCCCCGGCACAGGCCGAAGAGGGCTTCGTTGTCATCGTTATCTTTGAGCGCGGGCGCCTCGCGTTACAGTCCGCGAATGCGCACGGCCTCGGGCGGAAACTCTTGCTCGCCGGCATCGGTCTTGATGGTCGCACGACCCCAGATGTCCAGGCCCGCAAACACACCGACCGCAAGCGGCAAACCGTTGGGCGACACCGCCGCAACTTGGCGGCCCAGCAGCGGCACCATGTCGAAGTACTCGCCCAGCACGGGAGCCAGCGGCCCTGCGGCGCCTTGCGGCGTGTTGGCAACAGCCGCCCAGGCGTCCACGCGGGTCAGCACGGCGGCGGCCAACTCTTCGACCAGCGCTTCGTCGGCCATATCTACACCGAGCTCGCTCAGCGCCGAACGCTCAATATCCACCGTCACGGCACCGAACATGCCCGCGGCACCGGCACCGCCGTTCACGGTAACACGCGCGAACGACGTCTCAAACGCGGGCGCGCCGCACACAATGTCGCTCGGCCACTGGATACCCACCTTACCGGCAAGGCCCAACCCCGGCGTCGAAGCCGTGCCCACGAGCGCGTCCATCATGCCCATCGCGGCCACAAACGGCAGGCCATGGAAGGCATGCATGCTCACATCGGGGCGCACGACCAGCGAAAACGCCAGCGATGCATCGCCCGCGCTCCACGCGCACCAGCCCGCGGACATGCCCTCGCGGCCCGCGTCACGCGCCGCGTCGAGCTCGGTACCGGCGGCAACAACATTCATCTCGATCATCTACATACGCCCCAATTCGCCCACGATATGGCCCACGCGATCCTCGGGCTCCTTGACCTCGACGCCGTTGTAGCGGAAGAACCGCGCCGGGTCGTGCATCAGGTCCTCGAGCGGCACCAGCACAAAGTCGCGCTCGCCAATGAGCGGATGCGGCAGGCGCAGCTTTTTGCCACCGTGGGTCTCGCCGTCCATCCACAGCAGGTCCAAGTCGATGGTGCGCGGGCCGTTTGCCTTGGCCTTTTTGGAGCGGTCGCGGCCCAGCTCGGCCTCGATCTTCATGAGCTCGTCAAGCAGCACCAGCGGAGCCAGCTCGGTCTTGATCTCGATGACGGCGTTGGCAAATGCGTCCTGGCGCGTCTCGTAGGCCGGCTCGCTCTCGTAGATGCGCGAGCAGTTGGACACGCAGGTGAGCGGGATCTCGGCAATCATGTCGCGCGCAGCGCGGATGTTGTCGCAGCGATGCCCCAGGTTGGAACCCACGGCCACAAACGCGCGGCGCGGTTGCGGTTTGGCAACGGCCCAGTAACCGTTCAGGAACTGCGCAAAGCCCGCAACGTCATGTACGCGCACGATGTTGGCGCCGGCCTGGATGGCGCCCAGGCACACACCAAACGTGGCGGCATCGCGCTCGGCGGCCTCGGTCACGCCCGAGACGGCGCCCACAAAGCGCTTGCGCGACACGGCGCACATGAGCGGATAGCCCAGCGACGCCATCTTGGCGGTCTCGCGCTGGATGACGATGTCTTCGTTGGCCGTCTTGCCAAAGCCCGGGCCGGGATCGATGCAGGTACGGTCGCGCGACACGCCGGCATGGATGAGCGTGCGGGCCTGGTCGGACAGAAAGCCCATGACGCGGCGCATGATGGGCGCAGAATCGGGCAGGGTAAAGCGGCGGAGCTGCGAGGTGGGCACATAGGCTTCCTCACGGCGGGCACTGCGGCGCATCATGGCGGCCAGGTGGTCGCTGGGCTCCGGCGCGGGCTCAGGGGTCACGGCGGTCTCGGCGACAGGGACGGCCTCTTCGGCGGCCGATGCCCCCTGCTTCTGCTCGTCCGTAGGCTCGGGCGCGGGCTCCGGATCGCCAAACGGCAGCGAGGGCTGCACCACGCCTCCCGGCAGCTTGGCCTCCGTCTTGGGCTCGCCCAGCAGCTTGCCACGGCGACGGCGGGCAGGCTTCTCGGCCTCGCGCGCAGCCTCGGCGGCCGCTTCGCGCGCCTTCTCGGCAACAAACGCTGCGGCCGAGGTATCGAGCTGCACCGTTGCATGTGTGCGCGTGGGTGCCGCGACCTCGCCGGCGTGCATCACGATGACGCCGCAGGTACTCGTCGCGACAAACTCGACCATCTTGGGGTCGGTGAAGCCCGTCACGTCGTTGACGATCGAGGCGCCGCAGCGCACGGCAGCCTTGGCAACCGCCACATGACGCGTGTCGATCGAGACGATGGCACCTTCCTTGGCCAGCGCTCGTACCACGGGCAGCACGCGACGAGCTTCCTCGTCGGGATTGACCGGGGTAAAGCCGGGACGCGTGGACTCGCCGCCCACGTCGATGATGTCGGCGCCGGCGTCGAGCATCGCCAGGCCGTACTCGATAGCGGCGTCCGGGTCGAAGTGCTCACCGCCGTCGCTAAACGAATCGGGCGTCACGTTGAGGACGCCCATGATGCGCGGACGGTCAAAGCTGAGCTCGTACTTTCCGCACCGCCATGTCTTGCTATCGTTCGCCATGAACATCCTCCTAAAATGCCCGCGCCGCCGCGCTCGGGCGCAGGCGGCGGGGTCGCTTTGCAATCAGTCTTTCTATTGTATCCGCGCACACGGGCTAGAACGCAAACGCGGCCGCGATGTCGCAAGAAATCAGCAGGTCGGCATTTGCATCCTGATCGGTGGGAGCAAGATTGCAAATGGCCAGCGTATCGCCGGTAAAGTAACGCGTAAGGCCCGCCGCCGGATACACCACGAGCGAGGTCCCGCCCACAATGAGGGCATCGGCCGCGGCGATGGCGGTAACGGCGCCGGTCAGCACGTGCTCGTCGAGCGGCTCCTCGTAGAGCACTACGTCGGGCTTGATGCGGCCGCCGCACGCAGGACACACAGGCGCACCCGCGGCGTCCTCGTGCTCGCGCGAGCAAATCCACTCGGCGCTATAGACCGCGCCACACGACTGGCAAATGTTGCGATGGACCGATCCGTGCAGCTCAAACACGCGCCGTGAGCCGGCCATCTGATGCAGGCCGTCGATATTTTGCGTCACCACGGCATTTAGCTTGCCGGCGCGCTCCAGCTCGGCCAGCTTGGTGTGGCAGCGATTGGGCTTGGCGCCAAGCGCGATCATCTTGGTGCGGTAGAAGTCGAAGAACTCGGCCGGATGCGCCTCGTAAAAGCTATGCGACAGCATGGTCTCGGGCGGATAGGCAAACTGCTGGTGATACAGGCCGTCCACGCTGCGGAAATCGGGGATGCCACTTGCCGTGGAAACACCAGCGCCGCCAAAGAAGACCACGCGCTTGTGGGTGTCAAACAGATCCGCCAGCGCGGCGGAGGCCTGCCTGGGGTCCGATATTGCCTGCGTCATATGAGTCCTCCGTCCGTGTCTCCGGGACGGCGGCGTTCGCACTATCACTCGCGGACTCCGCCCCGCTCTTGTTGCGTTAATCTTAAGCCTGCCAACCCCGTCGAAAGGACACCATGCCTCAGACTTACACTTTCGCCTCGTGGAACGTCAACGGCCTGCGCGCCGTGCTCAAAAAGGACCCGAGCTTTATCCAGATCGCGCCAGAACTCGACGTCGATATCCTGGCGCTGCAAGAGACCAAGCTGCAGGAGGGCCAGGTCGATATCGACCTGCCCGGCTATCACCAAACCTGGAGCTACGCCGAGCGCAAGGGCTACTCGGGCACCGCGGTCTTTAGCCGTCAGGAACCGCTGCGCGTGCTGCACGCCGACGCGCTGCTACCCTACGCCGGCGAGGGCGAGGCGGCCGAGCTCGTCGCCCAAGCCGCAACCGAGGGCCGCGTCTGTGCGCTCGAGTTCGACAAGTTTTGGTTTGTGGATGTCTACACGCCCAACGCGCAAAACGAACTCGCGCGCATCGATGTGCGCATGGCCTGGGACGATGCCTACCGCGGCTTTTTGAGCGCGCTTGAGCGCGAGACCGGCAAGCCCGTCGTAACTTGCGGCGACTTTAACGTGGCACACGAGGAGATCGACCTTAAGAACCCCAAGTCCAACCGCGGCAACGCCGGCTTTTCGGACGAAGAACGCGGCAAGTTTACCGAGCTGCTCAACGCCGGGTTTACCGATACTTGGCGCGCGGCAAACCCCGACGTCGAGGGCGTCTACAGCTGGTGGAGCTACCGCTTTAATGCCCGCAAGAACAACGCCGGCTGGCGCATCGACTACTTCCTGGTAAGCGACGCAATCGCCGACAACGTACGCGACACCGGTATCCGTGGCGACATCTTCGGCAGCGACCACTGCCCCGTCACCCTCACGCTAGAGCTCTAGCCCCAAGTAATTCCTGGGGGACAGAGGAAAACAGACCATGTGACCCCTCTCCCCCTATAAGTTGCGGTGGAATAGTTCCTGTTTGGGCAGCAAATAGCCAAAAACGAGAACTATTCCACCGCAAGTTCGTGAGGGAACGCGAAATGCCCTACAGTCCGTATTTCACGACGACACGGTTAATGCGACGGCACCAAGGCTTGTACAGGGCGGCCAAGAACACGCAGGTCGCGAGGCCGTGTGTGATATCGAACGGCACTGCCGTGGCAAGACGCGCCACGGCACCCGCCCAAGTAAGCGGCTGTACAAATCCAATGATGTCATACGCGTTAATCACGACGCCATAGAGCAAGCCCGACGCAAAACCGTACGCCAGCAGCGCCGGCAATCGCACGGTGCCGTCGGCGCGGTCGAACGCACCCGCGTACGCCAGCGCGCCGCCAACATAGCCAACCAGGCCCCAGGCATACATCTGCCACGGCGTCCACATGCCCTGCCCAAAAAAGAAATTGCTGGTCAGCGCCGCCAACGCACCGACCATAAAGCCGTTACGACGACCGAGTGTCGCCCCGGCGATAATGGCGATGGCACTCACGGGTTTAAAGTCGGGAATGGGGCCGAACAAGATGCGGCCCGCCGCAGCCAGCGCCGCCAACACCAGCGTGGGCATAATCTGGCGCAGGCCCGGTCGCGACGCCTCGTAGCCCGCAAAGAACAGCGCGAGCACGAGCGCCACCACGACAAGCATGGCAAGCGCCGCCTGCTCAATGCCCGCCAGCAACGCCGCAGCCATCACCACTGGCACCGCCAGCAGCGGGATCTCCAGTTTTGTAAGCAGGCGCGCGACGCGATAATCCGTCATCCCATCACGCCCTATAAAACACGTTGTCGGTAAAGAAGTCGGCCGGCGGCTCCATGCAGGCAATCTCACCGTCAAACATCATGGCAATGTCATCGGCAACCTGCTCAGCAAAATCCAGATCGTGCGTAGCCATGATGACGGTGCCGCCAGCCTTCGCATGGTCACGCAGGGCGCGGGCGATGATGCGGCGACTCTCCAGGTCCAAGCCCTTCGTGGGCTCGTCAAGCAGCAGCAGCTCGGGGCCGATCAGCAGCAGCTTTGCCAGTGCGAGCAGCTGGCGCTGTCCGCCCGAGAGGTCGTAAGGGTGGCGCGTCTCCAGGCCGTCCAATCCCAGTTGCGCCGCACGCTCCCGCGCCAAGTTCTCGTCATATCCGCAGGTCGAAGCCCATTCCATCAGCTCGTCGCGCACCGTCTCGGCAACCAGCAGGGCCTTGGGGTTCTGCGGCAGCAGCGCCGCCGAAGCCGCCCCGCGCACCATGCGCCCACGCTGCAGCTTAGCCGTCTTGGCCAGCACCGAGAGCATCGTCGACTTGCCGCAGCCGTTTCCGCCCACGATCGCATGCACCGCGCCGGCTGAAAACGTCACATCGAGCCCGCGCAGCACCCAACCGGACGCTCGATCGTAGCGAAACCAGCCTTCCGACAGGGTGGTAGCCGACCCGCCGTGCATTTTTTGGAGTATTCTGCTTCCATCCGTGCGCGGGAAGGCTTCCGAGCCGTTCTCGAGCGACGTTTGCGCCACAAATTCGGACGATTTGTCCAATTCTGAACTTTTTTTCGCGCTCGATACGTCCCCGGGCGGCTCCAGAGAGCCCAAATTGTCCTCACGCCTACTGAATACTCCTTTATTTGCACATCGGATGGCACCCCACCCCAACATGTCATCGGAAAACAGCGATTCTCGGCGTCCCAAAGAAGCCATATCCGCCACCTCGCGCACGCGACCGTCCTCAATCCGGTACGCACACGTCGCGTATTCGAGCATTGGGCGTGGCTGATGCGTCGCCACAACAACCGTGCAGCCCAGCTCGCGATTCACACGAAACAGCGCGTGCAGGAAATTCTTCTCCGCAACCGGATCAAGCTGAGACGTGGGCTCGTCGAGTAGCAGCACACGCGGACGCAGCGCCAGGACGGCCGCAAGCGACAGCAGCTGCTTGCGACCGCCCGAAAGCGTGTCAGTATCGCGGTGAAGCCAATCTTCCAGCCCAAAGAAATAGCTGGTCTCAGCTACGCGACGGCGCATCTCATCACGCGCTAGCCCCAAGTTTTCCAGGCCAAACGCCATCTCGTGCCACACGGTCTCGCACACAATCTGGTTCTCGGGATCCTGAAACACATAGCCCACGCGCTCCGCGGACGTCCGAACATCCATGTCGGCAACGCTCTCGCCCAGCACGCGCAGTTCGCCAGCGCGCTCGCCCGTCGGCGCGATCTCGGGTTTGAGCAGCGAGAGTAGCGTCGACTTGCCCGAACCGGTACCGCCAACAAGCAGCGCAAACGCACCTTGGGAAACACGCCAATCAAGCCCCTCGAGCACCGGTGCCTTGACCCCGGGATAGGCAAAACTAAGGCCTCGTACCTCAATCGCCGGCGCGGCCGAGCCATATGCCACACCCGCCGCCGAGCTCCTATCCAACCGAGCCATCAGCCAAACCTCTTCTCATCAATCGCGTGCGACGCGCAAGGCAGCATCATCCAGGCAGCGTACACGACATAGCCCAGCCACGGCGCCGGCACCGAGAGCTGCGGATAAAACGAATACTGCGTCGTCGCGGTCCACGCCACTGCCACCACAGCGGCGCCAAACAGCGCAAGCCCCACCAGCGCGGCAACATCGCCGCGCCCCAGCCGGTACCGCGCATACGTCGTACGACGCGTCGCGGCACCCCACCCGCGCGAGCGCATCGCGTCCGCGCGCTCCAGCGAATCTTCCATGCCCCAGCCCATCAACACACTCGATGCCCGCAGGCGCGAGCGCACGGGGTCGGCCGGCGCGCGCCCCGGCATGTCAATCGCATCTTGCACCGCCAGCACCGTGCGACCGCGGCGCAAAAACTGCGGGATAAGCCGCATGCACATCGAGATCATGAGCGCAATCACCGGCGCGGCGTTGCCTAACAGTGCGAGCACCTTGTCGTATTCGAGCATCGACGCCGCGGCCTCAAACCACAGCACGCTCGCCACAAACAGCCCGCCCATGCACAGGCCGTATACCATGCTTTCCAGATACACCGCGCGCATGCCAATACGGAACAGCTCCGTCGAACCCGAAGCGCTAAACAGCGGATTGACCAGCGCGATAATCAAAATCACCGGCAGCTGCCAGCGAAGCGCGCCCAGCGTGCGGGCAGCCCCACGCGTCGCAAATCCATACGCCAGCCCGCCCGCAAGTGACAGCGCGATCAGCACCGGCTGCATAGAGAACATGGTGAGCCCCAGCGTCAGCACTATATAGAGTGCCGGCACAGCCGGATGCGACATCGAGAACGCCGCGACGGGCTCGCCGCCAAACTCCTCTTGTATGTTGTCCACGGGCACCCCCGTCCCCTCGCTCAAACGACAGCTCCGCAGCACCGCCAACGCCGCACGCAAGCAGTGCAAACGCCACGCCGGCGGCGCAAGCCTCAACCGCCGCAATCCAATCGTTACGCGCTCATCATATGCCTGCGGTATCATATTGCGCCGTGTATCGTTTCCAAACACACGTCTCTATAACGTAACAGGAGATCACATGGACGCAACCGCAATTATCCTCGCCGCCGGCGAGGGCACCCGCATGAAGTCGAACCACTGCAAGGTTTCGCACAAGATCCTGGGCAAGCCCATGGTCCAGTGGATCGTCGACGCTACCATCAAGGCCGGCTGCAGCCGCGTCGTGGTCGTCATCGGCAGCCACGCCGACGAGATGCGCGCCCTGATCGACGGCGCCTACGCCAACAGCGCCACCAAGGTCGAGTGCGTCGAGCAGACCGAGCGCCTGGGCACCGGTCACGCCGTGAAGGTCGCGCTCGAGGCCTGCGGCATCACGCAAGGCCCCGTCGTCGTGCTCAACGGCGACTTGCCGCTCATCACCGCCGACACCGTCGCCAAGTTCGCGCAGACCGTCGCTACCGGCGAGCTCGCCTGCACCGTCATGACCATGACCCCGCCCGATCCTTTCGGCTACGGCCGCATCAAGCTGGGCGCCGACGGCCAGATCGAGCGCATCATCGAGCAGAAGGACTGCACGCCCGAGCAGGCCGCCACGCTGCTGGAGTGCAACGCCGGCTGCTACGCCTTCGACGGCGCGCAGCTCGCCGCCCACATTAACGAGATCGGCAACGACAACGCGCAATCCGAGTACTACCTGCCCGACATGCTCGAGATCCTCAAGGGCCACGGCCAGGCAGTCTCCATCTTCCACTGCGATGACTACCGCGACGGCCTGGGCGTCAACAGCCGCATCCAGCTCGCGCAGCTCACCGCCATCGCGCGCGACCGCATCAACGAGCACTGGATGGCCGAGGGCGTTACCTTCATCGACCCCACGCAGGCCTGGATCGGCCCCGACGCCACCATCGGCCGCGACACCGTCGTGTGGCCGCAGACGCACCTGATCGGCCACGTCACCGTGGGCGAGGAGTGCCAGCTCGGCCCCAACAGCCGTCTCACCGACACCACCGTCGGCAGCGGCTGCATCATCGATGAGACCATCGCCATCGAGGCCGTCATCGAGAACGGCGTCGACTGCGGCCCGCGCGCCTACCTGCGCCCGGGTACCCACATGCTCGACGGCTCCAAGGCCGGCACGCACGTGGAGATCAAGAAGTCCACGATCGGCGAGGGCTCCAAGGTGCCGCACCTGTCCTACATCGGCGACACGACCATGGGCTCCGGCGTCAACGTGGGCGCCGGCTCCATCACCTGCAACTACGACGGCGTACACAAGCACAAAACCGTCATCGGCAAGGATGCCTTCATCGGTTCCGATACCATGATGGTCGCGCCCGCCCAGATTGGCGACGGCGCGCTCGTGGCCGCCGGCTCCGTCATCACCGAGCCGGTCCCGGCAGACGCACTCGGTCTGGGCCGCGCCCGTCAGGTAAATATTGAGGGCTGGGCCGCCGATTATCGCCGCCGCCTGCACGAGGACGACGAGGTATAACGTTTTACCAAGCATCTAAGGAGCCGCTTCCGTGGGGACGGCTCCTTTTTCTATGCTGACCTGCGCGGCCGGATGAGTGGTCGGTTCGTGTCCGTTGACGGTAAAGACGTTATCAAGACTCGATAAACCCCGCCGCGCGGTTACAATGCAACAAGGCATCTATATGGCATTCGATATAAAGGAGAAGGGTAATGCCGATTAATGATCCCGAGAAGTCGGAGAATATGCGCAAGTCCATCCGCGTGTATTCCGGTTCCTCCAACCGTCCCCTCGCTCAGAAGATCGCTGAGTACCTTGGGGTCGAGCTTTCGGGCCTTACGCTAAAGCAGTTCGCCAACGGTGAGATTTACGCCCGCTACGACGAGACCGTCCGCGGCGCCGACGTCTTCCTGATTCAGTCCGTGGCCGGCGGCAACGTCAACGACATGCTCATGGAGCTGCTCATCGCCACCGACGCTGCCAAGCGCGCATCCGCCCGCTCCATCACCGCCGTTATCACCCACTACGGCTATGCCCGCCAGGACCGCAAGGCCGGCCCGCGCGAGCCCATCACCGCCCGCCTCGTCGCCAACCTGCTCGAGCGCGCCGGCGTCAACCGCATCATCACCCTCGACCTGCACCAGGGCCAGATCCAGGGCTTCTTTGATATCCCGGTTAACCACCTGTCCGCGCTGCCGCTGTTTGGCCAGTACTACAACGACATGCACTTCGACACCGACAACCTGGTTGTCGTCTCCCCCGACGTGGGTCGCGCCAAGGCCGCCAAGAAGCTGTCCGACATGCTCGGCTGCGACCTGGCCATCGCCCACAAGGGCCGTCCGCGCCACAACGCCGCCGAGGTCATGGGCATCATCGGTGACATCAAGGGCAAGACCTGCATCATCAACGACGACATGATCGACACCGCTGGCACCCTGTGCGCCAACGTCAAAGAGCTCAAGGCTATGGGCGCCGGCGACATCTACGTCTGCGCCACCCACGGCATCTTCTCCGGTCCGGCCATCGAGCGTCTGAACGACGCCCCGATCGTCGAGTGCCTCGTCACCGACGCCATTCCCGTCGAGGTCGGCGGCAAGATCAAGACCATCTCGGTCGCCGAGGAGTTCGCTCAGGCCATCTCCGCCGTTTACCACGAGGAGCCCGTCTCCACGCTCGTCGGCGGCGATTTCGCGCTGTAGCCTGCCGCGCATCATCTTTGATGCTTTTAAAGGGTCGGAAGCGAGCTTCCGACCCTTTTTCTATCCCTCGCCAACCTTCCCTGGACAATTAGTTCAGATACGTATTTTTTTAAAGCTCCAAAGGCCGTTCTGAGCCTTCTGAGCTCCCCGGCGAACGCCATACTGCCCAAAGCTCATCGCTTTCGAGTACGACCGCCGCATATTTACCCTCAAATCGCCCTCGAAAGCCCTTAGAAACGCCTCGAACGCCCGCCGTCTTATACGTATCTGAACTAACTGTCCAGTAGCTATCGTCAACCTTCGCGGCAGAGCTCAATTTCCTGCAATCCCCTCAACCGATTCCACCGATTTCATAACACCCAGCCGTTCATGGCGCGCAGCGCCCCGCTGAGCGAAAAGAACGGTATGGCGGTCGCATTCTGCCGCCAACTTAGTACGTTATAGCTATGACGACCGTGATTTCACATCTCTCCGCCCTCCGCGCAATTCGTCGCGCACGACGGGCGTACTCTGCCCTACCCTGGGAC
Organism: Collinsella sp.; assembly: GCA_048485835.1. Taxonomy (GTDB): domain Bacteria; phylum Actinomycetota; class Coriobacteriia; order Coriobacteriales; family Coriobacteriaceae; genus Collinsella. Next base: position 66,158 of record DBFWBE010000006.1, on the reverse strand, counting down.
TCCGTTGATAGCGAACAGCAAGCACAGGCCTTGGCTGGCTGCATTCCCAACAATGACGCGATAGACTTTGGCGCACTTTCGATACTCGACGCCTGGAATGAAGATGATTCCGAACTGCTCGATCTTCTCGTTTCAAACGAAGACAACAGGCGCCCCGACAAGCGACTTCTTCAGCATATTCTCTCCACTCCTCTTCCTGAAGGTGCAATTATGCACGTCGAGGCCGACATCTACGCAACGTCTCCTGCCATGACAGCCATGCTTTGTTCCAAAAATGAATCAGTCGCCAAAACCTTGATGCTCCTTATGGAGCTGCTCGGAACCTACTCCCTTCCTCCCGGGGCAACATACCCCATTGCCTATGACGACATCTGGCCCAAGGGCGATGACTGCGCAGCGACGGGCGATCTTGATTGCCTGGGCGACCAGTCGGCGACCGACCAACAGAACGAGACCCGCTACGAACAGGCACACTACAAATGCGAGCCCGCCACAACTATCGAAGAGCTCGAGGCGGTCGCACGCTTCGCCAAAAGTAGCTCATACACCTCGTTTCGCACGGCAGTCAATCTCGCCCGACCCGGATCTGCATCCCCAGCCGAATCCCTAATGTTTGCCGTTCTCGGAGCGCCCATGCGCTTTGGCGGATTCGGATGTTGCAGCCTGCCCATGGGAGGCCTGCTACTCAACTATCGAATCGACTTCGACACTCTTGCGGTCAACATGTCCTCCGGCATCCCTTACGCCATCTGCGACCTATATTGCCCGGCCGCCGGAGTCGACAACGAATGCAACGGAATTGGGCATGAGCTTCAAAACGCTCGCATCCACGATGGCAATCGAAATAATGGCCTCAAGGCAATGGGCATCCACGTCCTGGTTATCAATCGCGACCAAATGAAAGACCTTGTTGCACTCGAAGCCTTCGCCCAAACGATGCATCGACTCGCGGGAGTCCGATTCCGATACCGTATCAAGGGCTATCGCAAGCGTCAGGCCGCTTGGCTCAACGCCCTGCGGGCCGGAATCGGCCTTGCGCCGGTCTAAACGGCGAATCACCCGTGCACCGTCGAGCAGGGCTGGACAGTTAGTTCAAATACGTATAAATGGACACATTGAATTAGGCTGTTTTGCAGTTATCTCTATACCATTCGCCCGATTTGAAGGCAGGGTAGACTTCAAAACAGCGTCATATGGACTAACTAAAGCTCCAAAACAACGTATCGGCATTGAATTGAGCACTTCGAGTCCTCAGAACTTATACGTATCTGAACTAACTGTCCACCTCGGATTTTGACGGCCGTCCAAACGCCCCCAAACAACCTCAATTGCCCTCCATTTGACAGCGGCAACAGGGTCGCTCACCATAGCAGGCGACAAATCAACGAAAGGATGAACATGGCAGCTGCACAGCCGCTTAAGATTCGCATGGTTGCCGGACTTGGCAACCCCGGCGATGAGTATGCCGAGACCCGCCACAACGCCGGCTTTAAGGCAATCGACGAGCTGGCCCGTCAGGCCGGCGTCACGTACTGGAAAAACCAGGCAGGCGCCGAGGTCGCGCTCATTAATATCAACGATGCCGAGGAAGAGAACGGCAAGCGCCAGATCGTGCTGGTCAAGCCGCAGTCGTATATGAATACCTCGGGTGGCCCCATCTCCAAGCTCTGCCGCGAGTACAAGATCAAGGCCGAGGAGCTGCTCGTAATCCACGACGAGCTCGACATTCCCGCCGGCGACGTACGTGTTAAGGTGGGCGGTGGCCACGCCGGTCACAACGGCCTGCGCTCCATCATCGACAAGATGGGCAGCCGCGACTTCAGCCGCATCCGCACCGGCATCGGCAACCCTCCCGGCAAGATGGCCGTCGCCGACTACGTGCTTAAGCAGCTGCGCGCCCGCGAGGCCGAGGATTTCCAGGACACCTGCGCCCGCGCCGCAGATGCCGCCGGTCTGGCAATCGTGCACGGCGTGATCTATGCCCGCGACCACGTCAACGGCGCCGCCTCCGCCAACGGCAAGCACTAAAACCTATCATTTAGGGATAGGTTTATTTTGGCAGGTTTTACCTGCGGAAACGCCCCAGTTGCGGCATCGCAATCAACCGCGCGCCGACATACATGCATAGCATCCCAAAGGGGGCCTGCCTCATCACAACCCGAGGCTGGCCCCTTTGCCGTTTTACCCGATAAAACCTGCCAAAATAAACCTCTCCCCCTTTGGTAGGCCAAAGTGGATAAACCCTGCTCCCAACCGCCGAAGACACACGTAAGTGACATGTCCATGAGGGTATAATTTGCACCGTATGTCTGCACAACGCCTGTGCACGTACGGTTTTATTCGGGCTACCGTCCATTTCCGTGGAGGCACGGTTCGGCGGCCCTAACAAGAGAGGGGTTCTATGTATAAGATCCTGGAGAAGACGCAGTTCTCGGAGAAGGTGTTCAAGTTCCGCATCGAGGCGCCCGCAATCGCCAAGCATGCGCACGCTGGACAGTTCCTCATGGTCCGCGCCAACGAGACGGGCGAGCGCGTCCCGTTTACCCTGGCCGGCTGGAACGGTGACGAGGGCTGGGTCGAGTTCATCTTCATGGTGATCGGCAAGACCACCGAGATGCTTTCCACCTACGAGGCCGGCGAGTCGCTGCGCGACGTCGTGGGCCCGCTGGGCGTTCCCACCGAGATGGCCGAGGGCCCCTGCGCCGTCATTGGCGGCGGCGTCGGCCTGGCAATTGCCTTCCCGGTCGCCAAGCACCTGGTCGAGACCGGTCACGAAGTTCACGCCATCATGGGCGCCCGCACCAAGGACCTCCTGCTCATGGAGGACCAGTTCCGCGAGCTCCTCGACGAGGACCACATCCACATCACCACTGACGACGGCTCCTACGGCGAGCAGGGCGTTGTCACCGCTCCGTTGGAGCGCCTGCTGCAGGACAAGGCCGTGAGCCAGGTCTTCTGCGTCGGCCCCGTTCCGATGATGAAGTTCTCGACCCTCACCGCCCAGAAATACGACACCCCCATCACCGCGTCCCTCAACCCCATCATGGTTGACGGCACCGGTATGTGCGGCTGCTGCCGCGTCGAGGTGGGCGGCGTGACCAAGTTCGCTTGCGTCGACGGCCCCGACTTCGATGCCACCCTGGTCGACTGGGATGACCTTCGTGCCCGCCAGGCCGCTTACCGTTCCGAAGAGGGCGAGTCCCTCAAGGCCTATGAGGAAAAGAGCTGCGCATGCCACTAGTTAACGGTCGTTTCGTTGCCGATATGAAGTCGCCCCGCACCCCCGATAACGAGGAGCCGGCTGCCGAGCGCGCCTGCGACTTCCGCCCCGTCGACAAGGGCTTCACCGAGGAGATGGCGCTGGCCGAGGCCGAGCGCTGCCTCAACTGCAAGAAGCCGTTCTGTGTTGAGGGCTGCCCCGTCAACATCAACATCCCCCGCTTTATCGAGCAGATCCGCGAGAAGGACTTCGGCGGCGCCCTCGATACCATCCGCGAGGACTCCATGCTTCCCGCCATCTGCGGCCGCGTCTGCCCGCAGGAGAACCAGTGCGAGGGCAAGTGCATCCGTGGTAAGAAGTCCGAGCCCGTGGCCATCGGCCAGCTCGAGCGCTTCCTGGGTGACCGCCCCGAGCTCGCCTCCACGCCCAAGATGGCTCCCAAGAACGGCAAGAAGGTCGCCGTCGTCGGCTCCGGCCCGTCCGGCATCACCTGCGCTGGCGAGCTCGCCCGCAACGGCTTTGACGTTACCGTCTTTGAGGCCTTCTTCACCGGCGGCGGCGTGCTGGTCTACGGCATCCCCGAGTTCCGTCTGCCCAAGGCGGTCGTCAAGCGCGAGATTGACGGCCTGGAGGACATGGGCGTCAAGTTTGAGTACAACTCCGTCGTGGGCAACATGGCCACGGCCGAGGAGCTGTTCGAGCAGGGCTTCGACGCCATCTACGTGGCGACCGGCGCTGGCCTGCCCAAGTTCCTCAACGTCCCCGGCGAGAACCTGCCCAACGTCTTCTTCGCGAACGAGTACCTCACCCGCGTGAACCTGATGAAGGCCAACAAGTTCCCCGAGTACGACACCCCCACCAAGCACGGCAAGAACGTCGTCGTCTTTGGTGGCGGCAACGTGGCTATGGACGCCGTCCGCACCGCCAAGCGTCTGGGCGCCGAGCACGCCATCATCGCTTACCGCCGTACCGAGGACGAGATGCCCTGCCGTCGCGCCGAGCTGCACCATGCTAAGGCCGAGGGCGTCGAGGTTCTGCCGCTCGTCTCCCCGCTCGAGTTTGTCGCTGGCGAGGACGGCTCCGTGTGCGCTGTCAAGGTCCAGAAGATGGAGCTCGGCGAGCCCGACGAGTCCGGCCGTCGTCGCCCGGTGCCCATCGAGGGTGCCATCGAGGAGATCCCCTGCGACGTCGCGATCTCGGCTATCGGCACCAACGCCAACCCCTTCGCAAAGAAGATCGGCGGCAAGATGGAGCTCAACAAGTGGGGCTACATCGTCGCCGACGAGGAGACCGGCCAGACCACCGATCCCCGCATCTGGGCCGGCGGCGACATCGTCACCGGTGCCGCTACGGTCATTCTGGCGATGGGCGCCGGCAAGAAGGCCGCCGCTTCCATCACCAAGAGTCTGCTGGGCGAGTAATCACCCTCAGCGCTAGCCATCAAACGGCAAAGTCCCCGTCGAGCACGCGCCCGGCGGGGACTTTTTTTATGTTGGCCGACCGACCGCCACAAAGGGGACAGGCACCTTTGTGGCGGTTTGGAGCCTGGCTGGTCGGTTTGTCTCGATCTGTAACAGGTAGAGCTGTTTTTGGTGGCTAGTTGTTATAGATCGAGACGTTGTTCCGACACCCGCCAGCTTGTCTCAATCTGTAACATCTAGGTCCGTTTTGGGCAGCCAGATGTTACAGATTTAGATTTTGCTGACGCCGAGGACGGGCACCGTCACCAAAACCTAACGCTCGCGGCGCTTGGTCGCGGCGAGGCCGGCGGCGGCTACGGTTGCGCCGGCGATGCCTAGGGCGGCGACCGTCATCGCGGTGGTATCCCCCGTGGTAGCCAGGACAGCATCGCCCTTCTTGGCCTGCGTGGTTTTCTCAACCGTCTTGGTCGTGGCGGTTGTCGTGGCCGGCTTGGCCGCGGGTTTGGCCTCGGGCTTCACCTCGGGCTTGGCCGCGGGCTTCACCTCAGGCTGCGGCGTCGGCTTGGGATCCGGCGTAGGCTGCGGATCGGGAGCCGGCGTGGCCTCGGGCGTAAACGTCAGGTTGGTGTTGAGCCACAGGGTGTCGATCCAGCCGCTCTCGGGATCAACCACACTCGCTTCGTCCATCTGGTAGCCGCACTCCACGCCATTGACCACCAGCTTGGTGTTCGGCGTAAAGTAGAAACCGCGCGCCGGCTTAAAGTACAGGCCGTAACGATAGGTCACGCCGGGCTTAAAGGCATCGATGTGGTTGGTGATGTTCTGGTCCCAGAACTCAACGGAATTTACTTCGCTGCCGTCGCTGCCCGTCCAGAACTCGCACTGGAGAATAGAGTCGGAACCCGCCGGAGTGCCCGCCGTAAAGACCGGTTTGTCGCCCGCCTTAAAGATAGTCGTGGCGCCATTAATCTCGATAACGTCGATGGCACGCCATTCATCAATCGGCTGCTCGCACAGCATATTGTCAGCGTTTGGGGCGAAGACGCCGTTGACGGTCTTGATGTAGTGCGCCCAATGACCGTTGACGTTCATATTGCAGTCATCGGCCACGGTATTGTCGCCCTTGAGCCTCAGCTCAACGGAGTACATGTAGAACTTGCCCTCTTCGAAGTGGTCAATCTTCTTCATGCCCGGCGTGTACTTTGCGAGGTCGGAATACCAGAAGGCAACGGGTACCGACTCCCCGGATTCCATATCGAGCTCCATTTCTTCCCAGCACTCGTAGGCGATCTCGTACTTGTCGGCATCGGCGGCGGGAATCGTAGCGGTCGCACGGGGCGCCTCGCCGGGCGCGTAGTCGGTCTTCACGTCGTTGACGTCCAGGTTATGGATGGCTTCGTTTTCCGATGCAACAAGCGTAATTTCGCTATTGATGGCGTAGCGGAGGTAATAGTCGTCCCTGGTTTCGTTGAGGGTAATCGAGCTGCCCGGCTGATAGGCGTTGAAGATATCATCGGGATCCCCAACAATGATGGCACCGCCTTCATGGTCAGTTCCGGTATACGTCAGTGCCGCGCCAATATAAAGAACCTCATTGCGCGTGAGTCGATACGAGCCGCCTGCCGCGCCACCCGTAAAGGTCAGCGTCAGCCTCATGTGATCGCCAACAGGCTCAAAGCGGGCCGTCACATCGGACATAGATGCGTCTTGGACTTCAGCCAGGGTGCCCGAAGCAGCATCGGCCCGGTAGTACTTGGTTTCGACAAGTTCGCAGAGCGGCTTATCCGGCATGCCGCCCTCGACATCGGGAAAATCATAGGTGTACGGCTGTCCCTTTGTGAGCGTGACATTGCTCGGAAGCGTGCAGTCCGCGTAGTGATCGACCACGGTCGTGTTGACCTTAACGCCGCCCCCGCCCGTCACGTCGGTTACACCGCAGGGCATGATGGCATCGTTTGCTGGCGTACCGGCGGCGGTGTCGCTGGGAATGTTTTGTTCAGTGAGTGCCGCATCGTTAGATTCATCGGTAACGTCAGCCGGAGTCGTCTGCTGAGGTTCAGCGACGGTTTGTGCCGTCGGAGCAGCAGCGACTGCTGGTGCGGGCGTCGCAGCCGGCGCGGTCGCCGGAGCCGCATCCTCCGCAACCGTCGGCGTCGCCGGAGCTGCGGCAACCTCGCCCGCCGCAGCGACAGGATCGGCGCATTCCGTCGCCAGCGCCACGCTCGGCAGCAGAAGCTGACCGACCATAAGTGCACACGCGCCAACGCAAGCGATTTTGGCGCCCACGCAGCGCCAAGTACCGTGAACCAGCGAACAGGTGCGCTCGCGCTGGGTCTGCTTATCAAAGTGGCTTCCGTTCATAACGGCCTCCTTGGTCGAAAGGCTGCACCACCACGAAGGTGCCTGTCCCCTTTGCGGTGGTCCTGTACAACCAAGATGCGCCAAATGGCTCTGTACGCCTAGGTTCGTAGATGCGAACCTAGGCCTCTACCTGCGAAAATATAAAGAGCCGCCGCGAGGGCATTTGCGCCCGCGCGGCGGCTGAAAATGGCTATGGAATCTTGCACTAGCGGCTGCGGCGCTTGGACGCGACGAAGCCGGCGCCGATAACGGACGCGCCGGCGATGCCGAGAGCGGCTGCCGCCGTCGCGGCGTTGTCGCCTGTGGCAGCTAGGGCCGCATCGGACTTCTTGGCCGGCGCTGCCTTAGCGACCGTCTTGGTCACCGTAGTCGTCTTAGCTGACGTTACGGCAGGCTTGACCTCCGGTTTGATCTCCGGCTTCTGCTCGGGCTGGGTCTCAGGCTTCACCTCAGGCTTAACCTCGGGCTCCGGCGTCGGCTCCGGCTCCTGTCCGACTACAAAATCAATCACTACATCATGGGCGACCTCGGCAGAACCGACGATATCCGAAATCGCAGACGAACCGGCAACACCGACGACCTGCCCGTTCTGGGAGCTCGGCCATTTCCCCGTATCAACAACCTTTTTCACATCGCGCACGGTACCATCCGTCGGAGTCGCAATCATCGGGTTCCAGCCCAATTCGCTCCAGCTCAAATCAATCCTCGCGGCACGGAACAGCGTCGCAGTCGCGACGTTGCAGTTGATCGCATAGATTCCCGCAGTCGCACCCGAAGCCTCAATCTTCGATTTGCGAATCTTGATACGAGGCGTTTCCGATCCGGTGTTTGCCTCTGCCACGATTCCAAAACTTTGATTGCGGGCGGCATCGATGCTGCTTGCGGCAGACAGGCTTCGCGACGCAAGATTCGACTCCTCGACAAGCATCCACACCGCACCGCTTTGTGAACGTGCGCTGATGCCCGCCGAGAGCGAAGCCGCACTGCCGGCGGAAAGCGCGACATTGGCTCCGTTGACGATTTTCATGAGGGTATTCTTCTTGATACCGACCGTATAAATGCACGCGGAAACCTGCCAGGCATCGGCTGTCTTGATCGACAGATTGGCGGCATCGATCGTGGCGTCGCCCCCGTGCACGGAGACATAATCCGGTTCTTCCTGCTCGCCTTCCTGAGCAGTGTGTCTACTGGGAAGGTTATCGGCAAAGATACCGTGGATGCCCTCCGTTGGACGCCAAGATCCCTCCGCCGATTTCGCCTCGATTTTGACATCGGCGCCCTTATCGATCGTCACGCTGCCGGCCGTCGCGCGAATGCCCGTCGCACTGTTCACTGCACCCGAAGCCGTCACGTTGACGTTGGCGCCGCTGATGGTCACATCGCCACCCTCATTGCCGTCGCCTTCCGCCGCAATCACATCAGTCTGAGCCGTCGCATTAAGGGTGCCATCGCCGGTAATGGCAAGGTTGCCGTTCTTGACAGCAATGGCGCTCTGACCGGCATCGGCCGTGATGGTGTTGGTGCCCGCCACATCGATGTTGAGGTTGCCCTGGGCACTGATGCCGGCGCCGTCGTAGCCGTTGAGCTTCATGTCGTCGGCGCCGTCCCAGGACCACGTTCCGGCCTCGTCGCCGGCGCCCTTGTTGTACTGCGTGCCGCCAACGTTGACCCATTTGGCGGCGAGCGCCACGCTGGGTAGCAGCAGCTGGCCGACCATGAGCGCGCAAGCCCCCGCGCAGGCGAGCTTGGCGCCCACGCGACGCCACGTTCCGTGGGAGAGAGCGCACGCGCGGTCGTGGTCGATTGGGTTGTCATGGATTTGCTTTCGCATGTGAGCCTCCTTGTCGTAAGGGGTGCTTCTGTAACACCATGTTACGGGAAGATATCCGGATCCCGGGGCACAAATTCTCATGTGGCGCACCTGCCAGCGCAAAAGGCAACGAGCATGCGCTTGCCAAGCGCCTCCCGAAAGGCCTGCCATCAATCCCTTTATTGAGCCCTCTCATGCCCTCGCCAAACAGTCATGCTGGAGCATCGCGCTCGTCATGATTCTTGCCTGCTTGTTCTCGACCTTCGACAACGTGGTCACACTCTCCAACGCCCACGGCACCATTGCCGTGCAGACCTGGCCGCGCCTCTTTTTGGCGGCAAGCGGCCTTGCCGCCGGTCTTATCTTTGATCTTGCCGAGCGCCGCTACATGGGACTTGTCATGCTCGGCATCGCCGTGCTCTCGACCATTTCCATCCTGGCCGTGGAGGCCGGCGCCGATCCCAACCTGGGCCTTGTCGTCTTTTATCTGAGTTCGGGCTTTTTTGTCACGCTCTTTACCGCCACCTTTACACAGCTGGCACCGCGCATGCATGCGCCCGCCCTCTGGGCCGGCATGGGACGCGCCGCCAACAATGTATGCGCATTCACTACATCGGGCCTCTCGCTTGCTCTCGTAACCTCGGACAACGTTGCCCTCATTATGATCGGCGCGCTCGTTTTGCTCGTCGCCGCCTGCGCGGCATTCGTGGCAGCCGGCCTGTTTCGCCTGCCCCAAACCGAGCAGGAGCGCGAGCGCGAGCAACTGGCAAAAGAAGCACTCGCCGCCCCCACCATCGAAGAGCAACGCCAGGCCTTCATCGCCGACCACGCTCTCACCCCGCGCGAAGTCGACGTGCTCATAGCCGTGACCCAGGATGAACGCCCGCTCAAGCAGGTCGCCGAGGAACTCGGCATCTCGATGCGCATGGTACAGCGCCACCTGAGCTCTATCTACCAAAAGACCGACACGCAGACGCGCGCCGGTCTCGCCAAAGCCTTCCCCTCTGCCTAAAACAAAAACCACCACAAAGGCCCCCTTTGCGGTGGTTTGAGCGGAGCAGAAGGCCACTCTGCCAGTTTGTCTCAGTCTGTAACAGATAGGCCCCTAAAAGCAGGCTTATTGTTACAGATCGAGACAGTAAAGGGACACGAAGCGATCCTTCGCAGCAACGACCCTCTAGTAAAGCGATGCGACATATCGGCCAAAGCCTGGCAATGCAAACTCAAAACGTCCTTGTAGAGGCTCTTCAATTACCCCAGCCTCTACCAGACGCTTTTTATACGTTGAAATCGAACCGGAACTCTTCTTAAGCCTCGCTGCCAGCTCTTGCCTGGTCGTCGTCCCAACCGGATTCATTGCACGAAGAAATTCAAGGTCCCCTCGTGAAAGTTCCGCCGCTGTTGAAGCGAAAACTCGCGACTCCAGCTCCTCTTGCGCAAGTTTCGCGCCTCGTTCGACATCCTCAATAGAAACCTCGGAGGCTTGGCGCGAAGCATTCCATGCCCGATACCCCACCAACTGGAACATAAATGGAAAACCATCGATCGCCTTGGCAGCGAGGTCGATCGCCTCATCAGAAATCGTCTTGCCGCCGTCCTCAATCGTTAGTCGAAACGCTTCTTTTACCTCAGTCGGTGAAATTGATCCCAGCGAATGTTGAGCCGCGCGACGAAGAAACGATGTCGATTTCCCCGTCAGCAGCGCCAGCACGCGAAACGGCAGCCCCGCCATAAGCAAAGCTACCTTTTTATTCTCGCTTACAAAGTGCTGGTAGGTAGTAACAAGCTCCGTCATTTGCGCAAACGATGCATCCACTTCGTCAACGGCGATAAGCACCCCGGTGTCAGTCGCTTCAAGCTGAGCAAACAAAGCGTTCATCTTAGTACGCCAGTTAGCGCCCTCAAATTCAACATCGATGTTTTCCCAGCTCATGCTTCCTACGGGGGCAATGCCGACACTGTTCACACGCCTAGAAGCGGGCTTTTCGATCAGATGGGCGGCTGATTCGTTGAGGCGCTGCAAAATGTCTTCGAGCATCCCCTCCGAGGCCGTCACATTCGCTGTAATCCAACCCTCTTGCTGGGCGCGGTACGACAGATATGCCAAAAGCGCCGTTTTACCTGTACCACGCGCACCATAGAAAACCGAGCAAAGATTGGGATCGGAGTCGTCATTTTCAAACGCCAGCACCATATCATCGATGATTTGCTCACGGCCGGCCATATACGCCGGTACACGTCCGAACATCGGCGTGAATGGATTTGCCTGCCTGTACGCCGTCGGTGCCGCCATAAAGCCTCCCTTTAACTCATATAACTTAATTATGCCCCTACTATCTATAATTTATTTGAGTATCTTTGAGTTTTTTGAGTATCCTTGAGTTCTTTGAGCGATCGGCCACGGCAGAACCAGTTGACTTTCTCTACCTAAAAAAACCACCACAAAGGTGCTGTCCCCTTTGCGGTGGTTTTGATCGGCTAGCCTTCGAGCTGCGCCACTTTGTAGCGGTAGGCAGCGGCGATAACGTCTTTGCAACCCTCGCGTCCCAACTTGGCGCGATTGACAACGATATCCTTGCCGCTCGTCATCTTCCACTTTCCGGCACTGTAGCGCTTGTAAAATGCCTCGCGCGCCTTCTGCTGCTGCTTGACCAGCTTGGCGCCCTTCTTTTTGTTAAGGCCACGCTTCTTGCGCACAATCTCGACGCGGTCCTCAAAGGGAGCGGTCACCAATACGGCAATGTGATTGGGGTTGTTACGCAACAGGTAATCGGACAGGCGGCCTTCGATAATGCAGCTCTCGGTCTCGCCCAGATCCAAAATCACCTGGCTCATCTTTTGGAACGACTTGTCCGAGTACGAACGCGCATCGTAGCGGTCGGGCAGAAACGCCATGTTCTCCACGGCCAGGCGCTCGTCGTAAGCGGCCATCTTGTCGAGCGACTCGCCTGTGCGCAGCGAAGCACGTACCAGCAGCTCGTTATCGTACAGCGGAATCCCCAACTCGTCGGCAAGCATGCGACCAATCTCGTGGCCCTCGGCGCCAAAGTCGCGCGCGATGGTAATGACCACAGGATTCTTCTTGTTCTCCAGATCGCTCATCGCGATTCCTTTCTCTATGTGACAAAGGGGCTGTCCCTTTGTCACATTCTACGCTGCCACCATTCGCCTCTGATATGCTCTCACCAGCAACGAGATGCCAAAGTTGAGCACAAAGTACATCGCAAACACCAGGCCGTAGAGCATAAGCACCTGCGACAGGTCGATCGCATGGGCCATCACGACATTTGCCGTGTACATGAGCTCGGCCACGTTAATGCCCGAAAGATACGAGCTGTCCTTGATGACAGTCGTGCACTGGCTAAACAGCGCCGGAATGATCGTCTTAAACGTCTGCGGCAGAATGATGTAGCGCATGGTGGCAAAGAAGCCAAAGCCCTGGCTCTGCGCTGCCTCAAACTGGCCGCGCGGAATCGAGTTGAGACCGCCACGCACAATCTCGGCCATAACAGCGCTGGTAAACAGCGTAAAGGCGATGGTCGAAATCACAATGTCCAAACCCTGCACCGTAAAGTAGATAAACAGGATCCACAGCAGGTTTGGCGTGCAGCGGAACAGCTCGATATAGGCGCTCACCAAAATACGGAACGGGCGGGGCGCATAGCTCTTAACGAGCGCCAGCACCGTGCCAAAGATGAGCGAGAAAAAGATCGACAGCGCCGAGATCTCGATAGTCTTAACAAAGCCGCCCCAGATGTAGAGCAGGTTGGTCGCGTTGAAGATTTCCATGCGCTAGGCCTCCTCTACGTTGTCGAGCCCCAGCTCGGCCAGGCTCACGCCGCGCGGACGCTCCTTGGAGCGGCGCTCGAGCCACTGCACCAGCATGGCGAGCGGAAAGCAGATGATGAAGTACATAAGGCAGCAGACGATGTACCCCTGCAGGTAACCGTACAGACTCACGAAGTTGTCGGAACGGTACATAAGGTCGCCGCCGGCCACAAGCGCCAGCACCGACGTATTCTTGACCAGGTTGAGCGCCTGGTTACACAGCGGCGGAAGAATGATTTTGAATGTCTGGGGCAGCACGATGTACCAGTACGCCTGCGCACGGGTGAAGCCCTGGCTCTGGGCCGCCTCCATCTGACCGCGCGGAACCGCCTCGATACCAGTGCGGATGACCTCCGAGATGTAGGCCGCGTGATACAGACCCACGCCCAAGAAGCCCAGCACGAACGGCGCGATACGCACCGGCTGGTCGGCACCGGTTATGGCCTGCAAAAACTGTGGACCGGCCATGTACATAAAGAGCACCTGCACGGGCAACGGGGTGTTCTGGTAAAACTCCACGTACACGCGGCTTATGGCGCGCAGCACGCGCGAACGAGTGGTGGAGAACACGCCCAGCAGCGTGCCCAGCACCAGCGACAGCAGCAGACCGGCAACGACCACCTGCAGCGTCACGCCAAAGCCCTCCCAGAAGGGCCCCATGTTTTGAAATGTCGTCGACCAACGGTCGGCGTCAAATAATCCTTCGAGCATTTGATTCCTTCCTTGGACGATGCGCCTATACAAGACCCCAGGTCTTGACCTCTTGGTCGAGCCAGCCGTCGGCCAGGCGATCGCAAATCACCTGATCGACCACGGCCGAAAGGTCGCAGCCCTTCTTGGTTGCCACGCCGTAGCCCTGCTCGCCAAACTTGACCTCGGGCTGCAGCAGCTCAACGGTCTCGTTCATGTAACCGGCCAGCGTGGAGCGGTCCATGGCGAAGACGTCGATATTGCCGGCGTCGAGCGAGCTCTTGATGATGGGGTAGCCGCTAAAGGCCCTAAACTCGGGCTTGCAGCTAAAGCCGTTGTCCTTGATCATCTGCTCGATCAGGCCCTGCGTGGTGGCACCCTGGCTCACACCAATGACCTTACCATCCAGATCCTCAATCGAGGTAAAGCCCGAACGCTTCTTGACCATGAGTCCCACGTAGTCGGTGCGGTACGGCGTCGAGAAATCCCAGCTCTTCTTGCGCTCGTCGGTGATGGTGTAGGTCGCCGCGACCACGTCAAGTTGGCCGTTATCGATCAGCGGACCGCGCGTCTTGGGCGTTACGTCGGCAAACTCGACAAGCTCCTGGGCGCGGGCCTCCTTGTAACTCACGCCAAAGACGGCAGCGGCGATCTGGTAGCACAAATCGACTTCCATGCCCTCAAAGCGACCCTTGGCGGTGTCGTAATAGCCGTAGCCGGGAACATCCTTCTTAACGCCGGCATTCAGATGGCCGCGCGACTTAATGGCCGCAAGCTTGGACCCCTTGTCGGAGCCCTCGCCGCTGGTGGAGTTGCCGCAACCGGTAAGCGCGGCCCCCGTCAGCGTAAGCATACCGGCGCCCGCCAGCTGCAAAAAGTGACGGCGCGACACGGCCGCCCTCGTCATATCCGTCATGTCCATCACCGCGCCTAGTGCAGAATCTTGGACAGGAACTCGCGGCAACGCGGGTTCTCGGGGTTATCGAAGAAGTGCTCGGGCGTGCCCTCCTCCAGGATGCGGCCGTCCTCCATAAAGATGACGCGGTCGGCCACCTGGCGCGCAAAGCCCATCTCGTGCGTCACGCAGATCATGGTGATGTCCTCCTGCGCGAGCTCAATCATAACGTCCAGGACTTCCTGGACCATCTCGGGGTCGAGTGCCGAGGTCGGCTCGTCAAACAGGATGATAGGCTGCTTGGTGCACAGGGCACGGGCGATGGCGATGCGCTGCTGCTGACCACCCGAGAGATTCTGCGGATACTCGCCGGCCTTATGTGCCATGCCGACGCGCTTGAGCGCAGCGATGGCGATCTCGGTCGCCTCCTCCTTGCTCTTCTTTTGCAGTTTGATGGGCGCGAGCGTCAGGTTGCCCAGCACCGTCATGTTGGGATACAGGTTGAACTGCTGAAACACCATGGAACTATACTTGCGAGCCATCTCCAGGTGATTCTTTTTGGTGAGCGGCGTACCGTCGATGACAACCTCGCCCGACGTGGGCTCCTCCAGATAATCGACGCAACGGATGAGCGTCGATTTACCCGAGCCGGAAGGCCCGATCATTACGAGCTTCTCGCCGCGTTTGACGGTGAGGTTGATATCTTTGAGCACATGCAGGTCGCCAAAGTACTTGTTGAGATGCTTGATCTCGATCATGTCTGCCATGAATGTCCCTTCCCTGCGTTTACACGAGTTGAACTATTGTACGGAAAGAATCACGTTTCCGCAGCCCACACTACATTCCCGTAAAGAACCCGCAACCTTTAACCCACTCATTGGGGACGGGCTTAAATGAGTACCCGCTCATTGGGCACTCATTTAAGCCCGTCCCCAATGATTGCCCAGCCCAGCAAAAAGGGGCGCGACCGCAATGGTCACGTCCCCTTAACATCAACTATGTACCGCTCGGCCCTTAAGCCAGCTTTGCTCCGACGATCTTTGCCGCGGCAGGCTTATCGAAGTTGCCGCCGGTGGCCTTGCCGAGTGCTCCCATGACCTGGCCCATCTGCTTCTTGGAAGTAGCGCCCAGCTCGGCGATGACCTGCTCGATCAGGGCCTCGAGCTCCTCGCCCGAAACCTGCGCGGGCAGCAGGCTCTCCAGAATCTTGACCTGCTCGGTCAGGTTGTCGGTACGCTCCTGGTCGGTGCCGGCCTTGATGGACATCTCCAGCGTCTCGCTCGTCTGCTTGATCAGACGCTTGATCATGCTGTTGACGTCTTCCTCGGTCACATCGCGGCGCTCGTTAACCTCGATATTCTTCACCTCGGCCTTGACCTGGCGAATGATGGACAGGCGAACCTTGTCCTTGGCCTTCATGGCCGCGATCATTTCTTTCTGCAGCTCTTCGTTGGTCATCTGCAAATCCTCTCTAATAGCGTGGGCGGCACTCACGCGAGCACCGCCCCATGGTTACTCAGTCTTCGACGAATCGTCGGTCGAACTCTTGGTGACGCCCTTCAGACTCACGTTATAGGGTACGTCCTTGGGCATGGGGTTGACGGTGATGTCGGCATCCTTCTTGTACTGCTCCAGCCACTCGCTGTACGCGGTGCTGGCCGCTTGCGTCTTCACCACGTTGGAGACGTACTTTTTGATGTCCTTGGGCACCTGGTTGATGTCATCAACCTGATTATCGACATGGAAGTAGTCGGTGCACTTGATGATGTGGTAGCCATAGGTCGACTCGACGACTTCGCTCACGTCGCCCTTGTTGAGTCCCTCGAGCGCCGTCTGGTAGCTGTCGACGAAAGTGGTGAGCTTATCCCAGCCCACATCGCCCTTCTTCTCCTTGGAACCGGTGTCCTCGGAGTACTGCTCAACGGCGTCCTCAAAGCTCAGCTCACCGGAGTTGATCTTGTCCAGGCACTCCTGCGCCTTGGCCTTGGCGGCAGCCTTGTCCTCGTCGGAAGCGTCAGAATCAACCTTGATCAAGATGTTCGACGAGCGGCGGGCGTCGTTGTAGCTGGACAGGTTTTCGTTGATGTAATCGACAATCTCGCTGTCCTTGGGCTTGCTTGTGGGTGCTACTGCATCCTTGAGTTTCTGCTGCGCCAGGCTCTCCTTGAGCGAGTCCTTGTAAGTGTCCTCGGTGTAGCCATAGGTCTTAAGCGTCTTCTTAAAGGCCTTGGCGCCACCGGACCTCTTGCAGGCGTCCTTCCAGGCCTTCTCGACCTCCTCGTCCGAGACGGTCACGCCGTTTTCCTTCTGCGCCTGTTGAAGCAGAATCTGCTGCGTGTAGGAGTCGATGAGCTGCTTGCGGTACTTTTTGGGCGTGAGATCGTTGTTGACCAGGTACTGCGCCCAGTCCTTGTCCTTAGTGTAGCCACGGGATGTGCGCATGCTCATGATCTGCTTGGTCACGGTGTCCTCGGTGAGGTTGGTGCCATTGATGGTAGCAGCCACGCCACCAGTGAGCTTATAGCCCGAGCTGGCGCTTTCAGTCTGTGACATCAGGCCGGAGCACGCCATGGCCGAGACGGAAAGCAGCATTGCCAGCACGCCGATGACCACTAGGACGATCTTGGCAGTCTTGGACACATAGGTCTTGCGCTGCTTCTGACGAGAGCTGGAGGCGGCGCGAGCCTGTTGCTCGGGCGTCGGCGCGGCCTCGGGGTTCTTTTTTTTATTTGCCATGTTTGGCCTTTCGCATCACGAATCGAACAAACGCCATTGTGTCACAACGCAGCCCCCGCGGCACACCTGGTGCATGGGGGACAGGTTAATCTGCACCATTTTGGTGCAAAGGGGACCGCTCTGGCAGACGGCAATTAGGGACGTTCCTTTTCTGCCGGCAGTTTGGGACAGTCCCCAAGTGCCGACCCTAAAAGTGGCGGCGGATAGCATCGACCATGCCTTGGCACGTGGTCTGGCCGAGCACATCGGCTGCGGCGTCGGCATCCATAAAGATATTCATGAGCGCTTGCAGGGCCTCGACCTGGCCACCCGGCTCGGCAATGCCCAGATTGATGATGACCTGCGCCGGCACGGGGGAACCCATGCCCGCCATAGCACTGAA
The DNA here is from genome assembly GCA_048485835.1 of Collinsella sp. GTDB lineage: Bacteria > Actinomycetota > Coriobacteriia > Coriobacteriales > Coriobacteriaceae > Collinsella. The sequence continues at coordinate 48,815 of DBFWBE010000006.1, read as the reverse complement.
CGTCACGGTCGCTGTGGGCTTCACCACCGCTATATAGGGCTTAGCCACAAACCCCGGATCGGTGTGCGGGATGGCGATGTTGGCCGCCGGCATGGCGAGACCCGTGGGGTAGGCTTCCTCGCGCGCGCGGACGGCATCGAGCCAACCGGATGCAATGTAGCCGCGAGGTGCAAGCTCTCCCTCGAGTCGTGCGAACACCTCATCCGGCGTCGCGCACTCCCAATCAAAAAACACCAGCTCAGGCGAGAATAGCATCTCGGCGTTATCCGCCATACCGTCCTCCAAAGTTGTATGAGGTTCACAATGCCCCATATGATAGCGAAACGAGACAGGCAAGGTTAGTTTAGGATCCCAATCATATCGAGTGCGCGGGCAGGCGTCAGGCAAACTTCGGGCATCTCCTCCAGCATGCGCCGGTCGCTCGTGACTACGTAGTCAACGTCTGCCGTCTCGCCCGAAGCGATGATGAGGTTGTCTTCAAGATCCGGCATGCGCTTGCCAAGCATGCGCGCCATCTCGCACTCTGCCAACGAAAGCGGAGAGGCGGTTGCCACCTGCATCATGTGCTCAATGCAGGCCCATGACGCCGAGGCAAACGACACGTTCATCCCATTCACGTTCCGCCGGGCTAGACGCCGAGGCAAAAGATAGAATACATCCTTTGCCGTCGTTGGCGCATACAGAAGGTCGATCTTTCCTGCCTCGGCCAGTTCAACCAATCTTCTCGCTTCGTCGAACGCCCCCTCTTGCAGGTAATAATCGAGCCAAACGTTCGTATCTACCAAGAGATGCTTTGCCTCAATCATCAGCAATTCGCCTCGATGTCGGCAATCATCGCATCATACATATCATCCCGTACGGCATCCCAGTCTTCCGCCGAAGATTCGGCCGGTGCAAAATCCGACGCGCTCAGCCCCAACGAAGAAAAAGCCAGGCCACTTCCCTGCTCGGCCAGACTCTCCGCACGGGATGCCTCGCGCTTATCCGCTACCATAAATCCCGGCAACGTTTGATGCTCGACGAGATAGGCCCAAAGCGCACGAATGGCATCGCTCGGCCCCAATCCATTGCGAGTGAGGACCGCATCGCCACCAGCTTTGAGCATAGGATCGATTCGCGTGTTGAGCTGCACTGTTGCTGTACCCATAGCGGCTCCTTCCTACTTGCTAGCAGTATAGCAAACCTGTTTGGTCACACAAAAGGGCCCCGACCGAGAACGGACGAGGCCCTGTCAGATTGGTAGTGTCGAGAAAGGTGGTGTAGCGCCCGATCCGAAGCGAGTCGGCCTGGCGTCCAAGAATCTAGAATACGATTGATGCCCTATGCCGCCGACCGGCATATGAAAGCCAGCGGGCCAAAAGCCCCATGGCTTCTAGCCCGCAGAAACATCGATGTTTCCAAATGATCGTAGCTGGTGCTTCAAGCGCTTTTCTACGCTACCGGCGGATGCAAATCCCAATCGGGAAAGCAGTTTGCGAAGCCCGTGAGATTTTGGGTCAAAACATTGTTCTCAGCTTGCTTCAGTCGCTCGTCCTCTTCAAACAGACTATCGAGCTCGCTCAATGCATCGAGGTCCTGCATTGCAGCATCGTTATGGTCGAAATCAGTCACTTCATCAGCCATCTTTTTCACTCCATTCATGGATTATCGAGACAAATCCTACCGGCTAGGCAACCTTTTCAAGCTTAAGCAGGTCGCTGCGCTCGGCCGCAGCTTCCTTCGCGCTCTTCCACTGATTAAGCGCCAGATCGATCTCGGAACAGCCTTCCTGGATGCGTTTGGAGTATTTGGCCTCAATCTCTTCTGCCTCCGTAGCGCGCTGCTTGCCCGAGAGGCTCGTCTTTACTAGACAATAGCCAGCCCCCGCAAGAAGCAGAATGCCAATAACCTGGTTTACAAACGCAAAGAAAGCTACTCCCAAAACAGCGAGGACAACGGCCGCTATCTTGTGGCTCTTGTTGCCCTTCGCAACCTTGACATCAAGCTCAGCGAGCTCCTTTTTCTTCTCTTCACCGACATAGCGAACATAATCGCCGCGCAGCGCATTACCCTCATCGCCGGTAACCGCCCTGCTTGTCCATCCGTCGAAGTCAAGGGTGATCGCCTGCGGAAATTCGGGGGTGTCGCTCTTGCGATACCGGTTGAAACCACCGTTGATATAGGAACCCAAAAACTGAATCGCGGTCTTCTTCTTATGCACATCCACAGACGCACTCTGGTCGCGCATCGAGCGTGTCATCTGGTCGATGATGTTCATCGTCTGCTGACGCTTCTCATCGCGGCGACGATTGACGAGCTCTCGGGCGCGCTCCACGTCTCCGCCAAATGCCTTGACCGCAAGAAGATACTCCTCCTGGCGGCGCAAATTTCGCTCCTTGGAGTCATCGGAGTTAACGAGCTCCATCAAATGCCTGTCAACCTGCTCGGCAAGCGTCCTCTCGTCAACATCAGAAGCCTTGAGGTCGGCGAAGTCATTGGATATGCTCTCGATTGCCTCGACTTTTCCGAGATACTTATTGATGTAGTCAAACTCCTTGACCACCACCTTGAGCGCCGGATATCTCGAGCTCATATCCTCCTCGTAGCCGGTAAAGTACTCCGCCCATGACTCTGACTGCTCATTCTCGAACTCAGGGCTCTGATTTCTGATCTGCTCGATCCAGCCCGCCATATAGTCGTCGCACAGGTGCTTTTCGTCGGTTCCGAAGATGCCGTTGATATAGGCATCGATGTAGACCATCGCATCGGCATCGATGCGGGTGGCGTTTTGCGTCGAGAAGTAGCGCGCTAGCCATTCGTAGCACGTAGCCGTGCGGTTATTACGTCTGCAGATCAGAGCCATCGCAAGCGACGTGTGCTCGTTGTCACGTTTGACAGCCTCGCGTATTGCGCGCTCTGCAAGATCTCGGTTGTTGTTGATCCATGCCGCAAGGGCAACCAGGACAGGTGCCAGCCAGTAGTCCGGGGTAGAGATCATTAACTCCTCGGAGACCGTCGAAATCGTCGCCTTGCGCACGAGCGCCGCATCGGTTGCCTGGAGAATACCGACCATGGTGTTTCGAACCACTGAGTAGTTGCCGAACTTTTTGTCCATCTCCTGCCGAACGCTCACGAGCTCCGTAGTCGCCTGCTCAAGTGCGGCGGTACGACGCTGCTCGAGCATCATCTCGAGAAAGTCCTTTCGGAGCTTTTTAAGGTCCTTCCGCACTTCCTCCATTTGCGATTCGACCTTATCGACCTTCGTGGTCATCTGGTCAACTTTTGTTCCAATAGCGGCGATCCTGCGCTCGATAAGGACAGTATCTACTCCCGAATCACTCATCTGTACCACCTTTCAGTTTGCACTGTTTAGATCATCCAATAGCTTTAAGCGAGTAAGCGCCCGCCATCTGCTTTATTGAGAGGCCATGCTTCGGTATTGCTCGGACACCTGCTGATAGGCCACAAGATACTTCTGTTTGTATTGGCTTGCCTTCATCGAATTGACGATGCGCCCGACGGGCTCCACATAGTGTTCGAGAAAGTACGAGGTCCTTCTTCGTAACGCAAACGAACCAGTTTTATAGGGGGACCCGGGGTTCTCTCTAATGCCCTTGAGTAGTGCGAGACACGTTTTGGGTATGTTGCAGTTGGTGGCGATATCTTGATAGAAACTCTCCCGCTCTGCAGTCATAAAGTCTTCCGAAGCATACCGCGCTATGCAGAACGGGCACACAGCATCGATAAAGCTCTCAAGCCGAGGCCGATCCTCCATGCTCTGCATATTGGCGACCACGAGCGATACCATCTGAACCTCAAAGTCACGCATGTTGTAGAGCGTCGACTCAAACAAGTCGATCAAGTCACGCACTTCGTCATATTCGAGAGGGATATCTTCGGCCCTTTTAAAGAAAACCACCATCGAACCCGAAAGACCTTCACAAAACTCATCGCAGTAAGCAACCATAAACTGTGCCGCCGCGTTGTCTTGCATCATATTGAGCACGTCCGCGGCAAATTTGCGGGCCTCCGGAAAGTTACCACCCTTAAAAAACTTGATGGCATTGTCCTTGGCAAACGCGACTTTGCCCGTGGCCCCCAGACGCGCCCGCGAATAATACATCTCGCGGCCGCACTGGTTGCAATGAACCTTTCGCGTTGCGGGGTCAAACTCGACATCGGTGCTGCCGCAGCCCTCGCAAGTTATTCCGTTGATTTCCAATAGCTTCCCCCACTTCAACCATCAAAGTGCCCTGGCAAAAAGCAACACGAGTTCTTATTTGACAGCGGTCAGCGCCGCATTGCGCTTTTTCCAGATACGGCGCGCATCATGGACAAGGCCAACCGTAACATCTGCTGGCTCATCGGCACTCATGGAATTCGAGACGGCCTCGAGCGCAGCGGAGAACTGTCGCTCAATCTCTTGAGCATGGGGCTGCGACATGTTGGAACTAAAGGAGATGTCGTCTTTGAGCACTTTGAGTTCGGCTTTGACCTGAGCGTCTTGCGCTACGGCAAGGAGCTGTCCCACATACGATGCAAATTGCGCCGTTTGAACCGTCTTTGCCGCCACGGCGGCAACCTTTTGGTCCACCTGGCGGGCATTGAAGGCTAGACCCATCTGCACAAGGACAAGCACAGCAAGAAGGACAACGTTTACGACAACTGGAATCGTGCTGCCGCCCCACCCATATGCCGCAAACACAAAGTACGTGTTGGCCAGAAGGGCAACGACAAAGTAGGCACAGCTGGATGCGACCGGCAAATAATGGATTTCGGTCGTGCTTTTGACCGTGGACTGCCTATCGGACATGGTAGCCGAAATCGAAGCCACCGCAAAAGCCAAAACCCCAAAGCCAAGCGACATAGCAAAGACGATAGGATTCATCAGCGCGTTTTTGCAGACAAACATGATTACAAGCCACGCCACCAGGACGATTGCCTCGCCCAAAATGACACGTTTAACAGAACCGTTCATCTTTGTTTCTCCTTATTGGATCTTAGTTCCGCAATCGGGGCAAAATTTGGTCCCCTCGGGCAACTCAGCTCCGCAGCTCGGACACTTTGGCGAGGCCAACCGGTTCCCGCACTCAAGACAGAACTTGGCACCGGCCGGGTTAAGATGCCCGCACGCCAAACACGCAACGCCCTGCTCGAGCTTCTGTCCGCATTCCGGGCAGAACTTAGCACCCATCGGATTAACGTTTCCGCAACTGGGGCACACGGGACCGTTTTGCATACTTGCGGACGCGGGAGTCGTTCCGACCATGGGGGTAACAGTGCCCAGGGTCTGGTTGGCCAAGTTGGAAAAGCCAGCTCCAAATGCACCGCCCATGCCAACGCCCATGCCGAGTCCCATGCCGGCTCCCATGAGGCCCGATGCGGCACTTCCCTCATTGTCCGCAGCGCTCTGCATTACGTCCATACCGCGCTCCTGCTGATAGTCGTAGCCTTCGCGCGCACGTTTCCTGGCAAGCGCCTCGGACTCGATGTCCATCTGGGCGGCGTTACCCTGCGCCTCGAGAATGCTCCGCTTACGTTGGATCTTCATCTCGTTGATGGCGGCAAGATCATCTTCGAAGGGTTTGATGCTATTGAACGAGAAGTTATCGAGCGTGAGGCCAAACTCATCGAAATAGTTAACGAGCCTGCCCTGCATCTGAGACGAGAAGTCGCTCAGATGTGTCGCGATTTTTAGAACGGAAACCCCTTGGTCAACAATCGCCTTAGCAAGCAAGTCGGGAACATACTCAAGGATTTTTGCCCGCATAAAGGAGGTAAGTTCTTCTCGCGTATAGCGATCTCGCGTGCCCACGACCTTAACAAGGAACTTCCTCACCTGAATGGGAACCAGACTCGAGTCGTTCTGCTCGATATGCGCGCCAAACAAACCGAAGGCGCGAACGTGAACGTTGACGTCTTCCTCAGGGTCTTGAACGATGATGGGCTCGGTCGTGCCCCAGCGTAGCTCGTTCATGTAGTTGGTATTGATAAAGTACACAACGGAATGAAACGCCGAGCTACCGCCGGTAAGCGAATGAGCGGCATTGCGGAACGGGGCGAATCGGCTGTCTCCCGTGTCGAGCTTGATCTTGCACGGACCGACAAACACGCTTACCTGAGAATCGCCGGCACCCGTAGCGTCAGTAGAACTGCCCGCCCCCATATTGTTGGTAAAAACGGCAATCTGCGATTGCGCAACCTGAAGATAGGACCCGTTGGGGAAATCCTCGCAGGGATAGCGGAATGAGACAAGCGAGGCATCTTCGTTGTTGCCAGGCTCCCATTTGATATTGTCGACAGAAAAGGCACCGAGTATTCCGCTGTGCTTTTCTTCCTTTTCGTTATCGCTATGGAACAGAGACATGCTGATTCCTTTCGTTAATCCCAAACCACGCGCTCCGCGTGTCTAATGAATTGCGAAATGCCGAGCCGACAGGCGCATCGAAAGCCCGTGCGTCTCAATCTATCCCCCAACTTAGCTCGGTTAATTATAGCCCTCAAGTCATCGCATTTAGTCACCCGCCGGCGAGCGGCAATAATGTCGCACCTTTGGTCAACTGACGAAGAACCGGGAGGGTTCGAACCCCAGATACCCTTTTGGGGCATACCCGCTTAGCGGGCGAGCGTCTTCGGACTCTCGGTCAGCTCTTCGTAACGGCCGTTTTAGCTGTAACTAAACTCGTCGGATGGAACAAGGGGAAAGGTATAGGAGCCGCGCACGCCGTAATGCCAAAATGCCTCGGCTAAAGTTACTAGCTCTCGTGATAGGCCATAATCGACCGGCACGGATACCCTTCAGAGCCGCATTCCGCGGACGCTACGACCTTTCCGTCTTTATAAAACTCGACGTACCAAACGTACGTTGCCGCCCCCTCCCAATAGCTTGGCCTATCAGCGACCTTGTACGTAATAGAGGCGTCATCTGGCACAATCAACTCGCGCTTGGCGTTTGCAATGAACGCATCCATGTCGGCGATCACGCCATCGTCGCCGCTATCGGATGCCGCTTCAGATGGTGCTTGAGATGCGCCAGTTCGATCGTCTGCGGTGCCAGAGCCGTCCTTCAAAGAGTTCTCCGAAGGCTCCGCCCCTTTGAATGCCTTCCACATATCGCTGCTTGCAGACGGCTTTTCAATGTCGGCCTCCGGATGCTCCCCGGCAATCTCGTCAAGAATTTTGCACGCTTCTTCACGCCCCTGGACCATCGTCTCCTGTGGTTTGCCACCATCCTCGACGGTCCTCACCAAGTAGGTGCCATTCTGTCTATCGAATTCCTTATTTTGAATTTGCACCGCGTCTACGACCTCAGGACCCTTTGCAGTAAGCGAAATATAGAAATCTGCCTGGTTACAATCCTGACTACAAGTAAATTTAACGATGCCGTCCTTGCAGACAGTAATGACTTGGCTCTCACCCTGAGCAATAAAACCGTCATACCGATTCGTCATATTGTTGGAGCCTTCTACCATCTCTGACGAAGGCATAACCGAAACGGCCTTTCCATCAACAAAGCAGTAGGCACCTACAATCGCCGAAATATCGTTCTGCGCATCGACAGACCCAATAAGCAGCTCGTCAATTCCGTCACCGTTCAAATCATCGAAAGCATAGTAGTAGTTTAAAAAGCCGGGAGCATTCTGGCTGTCATAAACGAATATCTGCCCCAGCCCAGAATCATCGCCGCGCCCCAGAGCCCAGTCGTCGTAGTTGGCAGTACCAGCTCCCTTCTGTTCGCAATAGCTCACAAAGTCCTCGTAACGCGCAACCACGCCCTCGTAGGCCTCGTGCGCTTTCTTGTTAGCTGCCGCGACCTTCTTTTTAGACGACTTGTTCTCGACTGCAGCCGGCTGTTCCTGCTGCTGCAGCTGAGGCAGCACAAAGGCCTCGTAAGCTTTGACCAGTGCGTAGGCGACACCAGCGGTAAAGATGATTGCTGCAAGAATGGTGACAAACGTAGGCACGGCAAAACGGCCGATCTGCCGACGCTGCATCATAAAGGCCGCAAAGGACATATGATCAGAGTGCGCCGGAAAAGCGCTCTCTGCGCAAGATGCAGCAGGATCGCTCGTCGCTTTTCTATCAGCAGGCGCCTTTGCTGTACCTGAAGGAAGCGGCTGCTGAGCATTCGCCGGCGCATCATCCACATCCAGCGGTTTTCCGCATGCGGAACAGTATCGCGCCCCGTCTTTGATCTTTGCCCCGCAGCTTGCGCAGTACATATATCCCCCCTAGAACTTCAGCATATCGAAACGATAGCCCACAGCCTGCAAACAGAAAAGGCCCAGGACAATTTGCTCGACTGTAAACCTTTTCTTTCACCTTTCAAATTCGCCTGACCCCACGCGGAAGGCATGCGACGGGCTACTTGCTAGGCGCGAGCCATGTGCAGCTTGATTGCCTTGAAGATGATGTTGGCAACCGAGACGATAGGCCAAAGTGCCACCATCGTCATCGGGGCTAATTCGGGAACAACCGGAACCGCTCCGTGAATCACGCTGCCCAACCAGTAAAAAAGCATCAGAACAACGACAGGAAGGCCCACGAGAACCACAAGTTCGATTAGCATAATCGTGATACCGATAATGCCGCCACCATAGACAAAGGGAAGCCTTACACCGCTGCGGTACAGCGAGATAATCACCTTCCAGGGACCAATCAGAAGCAGCGCCAGCAGAATCATATAGTCGAGCCCCAGCGAGCCCCCTCCCAGCACGTAATTGAAAAAGAGCACATAGAGCAACGAAATCACCGACGCTCGCGTAAGGGACCCGATGGACTCGCGAAGTGAATCTCGCAGGCAAGCAGCGGCCTCTGCATCCTCCGCCGCTTGAAACTGAGCCTCGACAGACTGGCTCTCAATCGGCCGGGCCTCAACGTAAATCGCATCTCCCGCCGTGCTGGCCGCAGCCGCGACCGTAGGCGTTCCGCACACGCCGCAGAACTTGGCGCCGTCGTTAATCTCTGCTCCACACTGTTTGCAATGCATGATCGGGTCCTTTCTCGTTACCCCTTTTCTTGACGATCACAAGATACGATTTGTCGTTTATCCGATATAGAGATTTTGACCGGGTAATTTTCCTAAACGTGCTACGCTATTAAACCTGCAGCTAGAGACAGGGGTAACAATGTTTGAGTTCTCCCAAACACGCACCGTTGAAGGTTCGATTCCGTTTAAGAAAGTCAACCTCATAGAGAACGAACCCAATAGGCCCGTTGGCGAGGCCCAGCTTGTCTTTGAACTCTACATGCCCACCGAGCTGGCCGGCAGCAAAAGCAACGAAGGACCCGCACACAGCGAGCGCCATGCCGATCTGATCAGGCTGGCATCATGCATCGAACCCACCGCCGTTAAAGAGCAGCCCTTCCGCGCAAGCCTCTTTAACGTACTTGATTACGCCGAACAGACCGGGCCGCTTTTTGGCAAGCACGCAATAGAATCCGTACGCGATTGGGCCAATGCCGCGATGGCAGCACTTATTGCCATGCGCATCCAGGAATACCTCAACGGGAGCTGCACCATCGCAAAGGTCTCCGCATTGGAAAGAATCGAGAAATCAGTGGTAACCTGCGCGGCAAACGGGTCATCCTTCAAGATCTACACCACTATCCTGAGGGCGGGCGGAGATTATACCGACTCATTCAAAAACCTGCCCATCGTGCGCAAAATCGAATCCGATGCGGGATATTTCTACGCCTTTATGTTTATGATCGACGAGGAAGAATCCCTCGTTGCACTCAACGTGCTCTCTTTTGAACACGAGCTCACCGCCAATGACTTCAGTGTTTTGCAGGCGATGTTCTACATGGACGAAGACTCCAGCTCGGAGATTTCAGCGCGACTCAAGGTCAGCAATAGCGAGGAGAGCTTCTATGTAATCGACCCTCAAGCAGATATCCAGGAGCGCCGCGAAGAACTCGACAACGATGACCGCGATGCACTCACCGCTTTGGTGCAGGCGCTCGTGATCTCGCATCTCTCGGGCGCGCACGTGGATGTGTTCCAGGGCAACGAATCCACAGGGTTCCTCTCGTTTGACAGCTATCTCTCGTGGCTCTGGTTTGATTTTTCGCGCAAGCTGAGCACCGTCAAGATCGGCTATTGTGAGCAGTGCGGACGCGCCTACTCACTTGCCGGGCATCGTGGCGTCAAACGGCACTACTGCAGCGATCGATGCAAGACCGATGCCAAAAACGAGCGCACGCGCAAGGAGACGGCAAAGATACGCGAGTTGTTTGGAACGGGCGCCAGCGTACGCGACATCGCCAACGAGATAGAACGTCCCGCGGCCTACGTGCGCTCGCAGCTCAATAAATGGACCAAGCTCAAGCACGATCTGGATGTAGACATTGAGTTAAACGGCTTTGACAGCTCCGAGCTACTCAAACGCTGCACCATTGAGAAGCTCGACCTCAACAACCTCCTCAACGCCAAGCGCAAAAAGCAGATTCAGGACTATGCCAAACTCAAGCGCCTCGTTAAGTAGAAACGCTGTCATTTCTTTGCCATCCGATTGACGGGTGGAAAGTTACTCATATACGTGTTAGTAATATATATGTTAGTAATACATATATGAACGAGGCGCATCATGTTTGTTGGACGTCGGGAAGAGCTTGAATCCCTGGAAACCGCCTATCAAAAAGGTTCCTTTCAGTTTGCCGTAGTCTATGGAAGGCGTCGCGTGGGTAAAACCAGCCTGCTTCGCGTCTTTACACAGGGCAAACCCCATGTGATCTTCTTTACCGGACAGCAAACCGTTGCAAGCGAAAACCTCGCGCTGCTCAGCCGCGAGATACTTGGCGATAGCGCCGCAGGAGCAGCGTTCCCCTCTATCCAGGTTGCACTCGAATCCGTCTTCGAACACGCCAAAACAGAGCGAATCGTTCTGATTATTGACGAGTATCCCTACCTCGCCGAGAGCGATCCGGGCGTCTCGTCGTGCCTGCAAACGCTTATCGATCGACATAAAGACACGAGCAAGCTGTTCCTCGTGCTCTGCGGATCGTCCATGAGCTTTATGGAACACCAGGTACTAGGACACCAAAGCCCTCTTTATGGACGCCGCACCATGCAGCTGCGCATTGACCCCTTCACCATCTTTGACGTGGCTCTCATGCTTCCCGATGCACCCATCGAAAGGGTCATCGAGCTGTATTCCGTTGTTGGCGGGATGCCGCTCTATCTATCGCAGCTCGATGGCACGCGTTCCACTCAATGGAACCTTGAGCATGCGCTGTTGCGTCAAGATGCGTTTTTGTATGCCGAACCCCAGAACTATCTGCTGCAAGAGGTCCGCAGCCCAGCTATCTACAATGCCGTCATAACCGCCATTGCCAACGGCTGTGTACGCTCCAAAGAAATTGCCGATGTTACCCACCTCGCAACTCCACAGGTCGCGCGACTGCTCGACGCATTGATCGAGCTGCGAATCGTTGAGCGCGTCACGCCTGTTGTAAAGGCAACAAAACGCAGGGTAGTCTATCGGATCTGCGATAACCTGTTTAGGTTTTGGTATCGGTTTGTTCCACAGTACGCAGGAACGATCGAAGAGGGACTCGGGGCCGCCGTTGCTGCACGTATCGTCAAACGTGACCTGCCTACCTTTGTGGGCCCTGCATTTGAAGAAGTGTGCCGCCAGTGGTTGATGCGGCAGGTTGTTGAGAGCGAGCTGGATGTGCTGCCCAAGGCAATCGGCTCTTGGTGGGGCACGAACCCGAACACGCGCCGGCAAGAAGAGATTGACGTTGTGCTTGAGGACGCCGATGGGGAGCTCATCGTTGGCGAGTGCAAATGGAGAAACGAGCCCGTAGATACCGACGTTCTTGAAACACTCGAGCGGCGCAGCGCGCTGCTGGGCCGGCCGATCAAACAGTACTACTTGTTTAGCAAGAGTGGATTTACCAAAGCGTGTCAAAATAGAGCGGCTCAAACAAGCAACGCGAGGCTTGTTGGGCTCGAGCAACTACTATCAAAACCACCCCTAAAAGGGGTGGTTTGCTCTTAGGGTATAACCCTTGGATTTCCGGCACGCGTCTAAAGGCGCCGGCCCTCACGGGGTTCGGGCCGCACTGCAGGTTGACCCGTGGCGGGCCGGTCAAACCGGCGCTATTTACGCCCCGGCCCCCTATCGAAGGGGTCCTCGTACTCCTTGACGCTCAGCCGGTCGATCGCGATGTCGGCCTTCTCCTGCTCCCGGATGTACTTCGCGATGGTGGCCTCGTTCAGGCCGACGGTGGACACGTAGTAGCCCTCGGCCCAGAACTTCCTGTTGCCGAACTTGTACTTCATGTTCGCGTGCTTGTCGAATATCATCAGCGAGCTCTTCCCCTTCAGGTAGCCCATCACGCTCGATACGCTGTACTTCGGCGGTATCGCCAGCAGCATGTGGACGTGGTCGGGCATCAGGTGCCCCTCGATGATCTCTATCCCCTTGTACTGGCAGAGCTTCCTGAAGATCTCCCCAAGGTCGGACCTTATTTGGTTGTAGATGACTTTGCGCCTATACTTCGGCGTGAACACGACGTGGTACTTGCACATCCACTTCGTGTGCGACAGGCTGTAGGCCTTCTGGGCCATACGCCACCACCGCCCTCTCGACTCGGATTCCTTGCGGCCTGAACAATCGCAAGTGTCCGGCGAGGGGGCGGCTTTGTAAAGCCGTTTGGCCCCACCCGCATAGCGGGTGGTTTCTGATGCGGCGCGCTGCGCGCCCCGCACAGGCTAAAGCCCGTAATAAGAAAGGGGCTTGGAAACAGTTTTCCAAGCCCCTTTCAGTTTTTATTCGATTCCCACCTTTTTGAGCGTATCTTTGGTGACTTCCGCAACTTGATTGGGATCGACGTGAGATTCCCCTGAAATAGAACCGTAACCTGAGGTTGAGAAATCAAGGAAGTAGTATGTCCGGTAATTGTGCCCATAGCCAAATTGCTGATATAGAGCATTATAGTCCGTCTCGGAAATTTCCTTGCCCTCCGACGCATAATATTCTACGTAGCCATTGCCCTCGCTCGGCTCAACTCCCCAGGACTCGTAGTTGCTTACAAGCGAAAAAACATCGCCTTTCTTGCCATATACCGAAGTATTGTCCCCGGCCAAAGCCTGCCTGCCAGCGAGCAATGCCGTAATCGCATTGCTCATCTCATATGTTCTTTGGCTTACGAGGATGCTGCCGCCATCCGCTTTAACCAGCGGAAGAAACATCGTTCCTCCATTGCTGTTATCAAGCCAATTTTGACTGTAAAGTCTCTTGACACCACCATCAGCTGCCGACCAAACCTCTACGGTGTAGGACTTCTGAAGTCCCTCTATATCTCCATTCCAAGCACTCTTTAATTCGTCATCGCTCATACCGTTCACAACGGTCAAGAACTCAGGCTGGCCATCCTGATCAAAATCAACGAGGTCGACAAGGCAAAGCCCTCGCATCGCATAGACAGAATCAGTCACCTCAACAATTTGTGGCTCTCCATAACACGCTAGGTATTCCTGGCACTTTTGCTTGTAAGCGGCATACGCAGCGGTATTGTCCGCCGCGGTGCCTCCATCCTTCTTGTCGCCTTTGTCTGTCTTTGTATCGGCCTCGTTGACCTTAGGCACCTCGAGGGAAACCTCTTTTACGGCATCAGCGGATTTAGAGTTATCAACGACTTCGACGGGGATAGCCCACTCGACTTTGGAATTAGAGTCCTTAACGGTAAGAGTATATTTTCCCGGTTTAACATCGGGAAACTGGCTTACCGTGAAGCCCTCGTCACCCTTAACCTCAGCGTTGGTGCTGTAGCCGTTGTCGCCGTTCAGGGTCACCGAGTACTTCTTGAGCTTCTCGCCCTTTGCGTCGGTCGGGGTGATCTTGGATTCTTGGACCACCACGATGGCTTTGTCCTGGCCGTAATGGGCAACGTCGCCGGACTTGCTAAAGAACAGCAGATAGCTAAAGATGGCAATGACTGCCACACCAACGACGATACCAACGATATAGAGCGCCTTGGGCTCCTTTTTCCGTGCGGATGCATTCACCGCAGAAACAGGGGCTGGCGCCGCGACGGGCTTGACGACCGGATTGCTCGGTTTTGGCCGGTCGGCGCGCACGGCAGGAATCGAAGGCGTTGCACCGGACGACACGTCGTCTTTGGGCTGGTCGTCTTCTTCGTCCGCTACGGGTTCGCTCTCCACGGGCGACTTTTCCTCCCCCGCCTCGGCACCGGCGGAAGACTCCTTCTCCGTTTCGCCACTAGCGAAAATCTCTTCCGCAGCTTCATTGATAACGGAAGGTTCTTCTGCCACTTCGTCGCTGGCAGAGTTCAGTACCGCCTTTGCATCCTCGAGCGCGTAGCCGCACTCAGTGCAGTAGCGCAAATCGTCATCAAGCTCAAACCCACAGTTGGGACAGAACATGTTAGTCCTCCTTATCGACTTTCACCGTTGTACCGTCCTTGACCTCATCAGGGGTTACTTCGGACCCCACTTGAGACTCATCATCCCAGGACGCAACCAAAATCTCGCAATTGCCGTCCGCAAAAGAACCGAGCTCATAGTCTTCGGTGCGATACACCAGTCCCTTGGATGTCACATACAAGCATGTTGAGCCCTTGATTGAATAGTCTGAAGAATCGCTCCGCATGAGCATAGAATTGTAATCAGACGGATGCTCTCTGCGCATTTCCGTAAGATACGGCCAAACTGCCGAACTCATAGAACTGGCAAGATCCTCGGTATCAATGCCAAACATGTCCTGAGGACTAACAGTATCACCCGTATGCAAATCAAAAATAACACCAGTCACAACCGTGTCGCCATGCGGACCCCATCCCGTCGAATAGCGCTCGTCACGGATACAAAAATAGTTCTCATCCATGTACGTAACCGTCACGTTTCTCGATATGCAGGGAAATTCGCCGTCGGGGTACAGCTCAGCATTTGATTGCTCATTATCTGATGCTCGATTCGTTCGCTCCGCATCAATTTGAAGTGGCTCGAGAATCGCCTTGTTAATTTTGTCTTTGATGTCGTCTTTGGCGGAGCTCTTAAGTTGCGGATAGGACCATTCCATGTCAGTCCGCTCGCCCCGATTTAACATAGGGTCGACCGGAGCAGACACCGTCAATGATTTTGCCTCCAACGTATAGACAACTTCTTCGGCCGCTCTCTCGTCCTTCTTGGGCCTTTCGGTCGTTTGCTCCTGCTGCACGGATTGCTGCTGGAGATTGGGCTCGATGACGTTCTTGTAGAGCATGAAAGCAGCGTAAGCGATGCCTGCCGCGGCGATAAATGCGGCGATCATGATAGCGAACTGCGGCACTAGGCGGTTACCGACCTGACAGCGTTGCATAAAGAAGTTGTACATCTGGGAGTGACCGCTACTCGCAGTCTTCGAGACCGGTTCGGGGCTCGGTTCTGCTGTGGACTCGGCATTCGCGGATCCTATCGCAGAGTCCGTTTCGGTATCTGTGGGTTCCAATATGACTTCAGCGGACGATGATTCTCGCTCCGGCGGCCTGCCCTTGGGCCCCTCCTCGGCCGCAGTCTTGCCCGAGAGCCCGCCCAAGGGCAGGCCGCATTCGGTACAGAATCGCGCATCGTCGCTTATTTTGCTACCGCATTTGGGGCAAAACATGGGCCTTCTTCTCCGATTCCCTTTAGTTTCGCTGAGTCGTAAGTCACTCACGCGCTGTACGCTACGTAGTTTAACTATTTCTTAAGCAAGCCAATAGGCCGCTTGAACAGACGCATACCCGCTCAAGTGACCCTATACCGGCTAGTTATCCTAGCTCATGGCATGAGTGTTAGTGCAAGATTTTTCGCTGAACGGAGCCGCATCTCGAAGTCCGAACCGATGCTCAACTTGAAGCCATCTTTATTTATCGAGATGGAGATATCGCCGCTGATATCCATATCATGCGCGCAGCCAACCGCCCTCATTTTTCGAGACCACCCGTCACGTTATCAGGAGCCCGAAATCAAAGAGATAGTAAAAGCCGATTGGGTCACACGTGATTCCATATGCCCCAATCGGCTATTCTGATTGTTTACACCTCAACGAAACCTAGGCGACCCATTTACACGCGCTAGCGCGCCGCATCAATTGCGACCTTGCCGCTCTCCAGCACGTGGATGCGACCGTCGGCGAGCATCTGCACGACCTCGGGATACAGCACATGCTCGATCGCGTGGATGTGCTCCTCGAGCGTGTCGACGTCCCAGCCCTCCTCAACAGCCAGCGCACGCTGGGCGATGATGGGACCGTTGTCGTAGATCTCGTTGGCAAAGTGCACGGTCACGCCGGTCACCTTGACGCCGCGCGCAAACGCATCGTCGATCGCATGGGCACCGGTAAAGCTCGGCAGCAGTGCCGGGTGCAGGTTGACCACGCGATTGGGGAACGCCGCCAGCAGCGGCGTGTGCACCATGCGCATGTAACCGGCCATCACCACGTACTCGCAGCCGCGCTCGAGCAGCTCGTGCGCAATAATCTCATCGGCAGCGATGGGATCGGCATAGACATCCTTGGACAGCGTGAGTGTCTGGATACCCGCACGCTCGGCACGCTGCAGACCCTTGGCCGAAGGGCGGCTCGACACCACAAGCTCAATCGAGGCGTTGAGCTTGCCAGCGGCGATCAGGTCGATCAGCGCCTGCAGGTTGGTACCCGAACCGCTGATAAGCACGCCGATCTTGAGCGGCTCGGCCGTATCGGTGCCGGTCGGACGGGTATACGGGTCCCAGGCCAGGACCTCGGCAGCAGCCATCTGCTCGTTAGCGCTCATCGGAGTACACGACCTTACCGGAACCCTCGACGCACTCGCCCACGCGGAACGGCTTCTCGCCCAGCGCGACCAATGTCTCGGTCACGGCAGCCTCGTCCTCGGGGGCGACAATCAGGCACAGGCCGACGCCCATGTTGAAGGTCTTGCATGCCTCGTTGGGCGCGAGCTCGGCCTGGCGCGACACGTAGGTAATGACGGGCGGAACATCCCAACCCATCTCGGCGCCGTTGCGGGTGACCACAGCATCGACGTCGTCGGCGAGCGCGCGGTTGAGGTTCTCGGTAATACCGCCGCCGGTGATGTGGGCAATGGCATGAACGTTGGCGCCACCGCGGAGCAGCTCCAGAATCGGCTTGACGTAGATGCGCGTGGGGGCCAGCAGGGCGTCGGCCAGCGAAGCACCGCCGAGCTCCTCGAGCGGACGGCTTAGCTCCTCGGCCTTAGCGGCAGCCTCGGGCGTACCCGGCTTGATGCCGTCAACGCCGATAACCTTGCGCACGAGTGAGTATCCGTTGGAGTGCACACCGGTGGAGGGCAGGCCCAGGATCACATCGCCGGAGCGAACATTCGCGGGGTCGAGCATCTTGGGACGATCGACAACGCCCACGGTAAAGCCGGCGAGGTCGTAATCGGCGGGGGCCATGACACCCGGGTGCTCGGCCATCTCGCCGCCCACGAGCGCGCAACCCGCGAGCTTGCAGCCGTCGGCCACGCCCTTGATGATCTTTGCCATGTGCTCGGCCTCAATGTGGCCGATGGCGACGTAGTCCAGGAAGAACAGCGGCTCGGCGCCCGAAGCCAAGATGTCGTTGACGCACATGGCGACCAGGTCCTGGCCCACCGTCTCGTGACGATCCATGATCTGGGCGAGCACAAGTTTGGTGCCCACGCCGTCGGTACCGCTGATCAGAATCGGGTCTTCCATATCCTTAAGCGCGGCGGCCGAGAATAAGCCACCAAAGCCACCGATACCGCCGATGACCTCGGGACGGTTGGTGTCCTTAACCATTTGCTTAATGGCGTCGACGGCGCGGCCGCCCTCGGCGGTATCGACGCCGGCGTCCTCATACGTCACATGCTTGCTGTCGCTCATCTGAGCCTTCCTCTCCCACTACCGTCCGCCGCCCAAGCGTCAAACGGTGCTCATAGTTGCGTTCATTTCGGCGCGCACCATAACAGCACGCGCCGCTATATCAACAAAACAGCAGATAAAACCTGCCAAAATAAACCTGTCCCTACATGGCAGGTTTTAGGCCTCGCCGTGCTCCTCTTCCCAGCTGCGATCGTCGTATTTCTCGACCACGGCGTCGTCGTCAAAATGCAGCGGCTTATCCAGATTGCGGGGCTTAAAGCCCTCCATGAACTTGTCGCGGCCAAAGCTCTCGGGAATCGCCACGGGGTAGCGTCCGGTAAAGCACGCATCACAGTAACCGCCCTTGGGCATGACCTTCAGCAGGCCCTCGACCGAAAGGAAGGCCAGCGAATCGGCGCCGATGTACTCGCAGATCTCATCGACCGTCCTGTTGGCGCTGATAAGCTGCGACTGCACATCGGTATCGATACCATAGAAGCACGGCCAGATAACCTCGGGCGAGTTGATACGGATGTGAATCTCCTTGGCGCCGGCGTTGCGCAGCATCTTGACGAGTTGCACCATCGTGGTGCCGCGCACGATGGAGTCATCGATCACGACCAGGCGCTTGCCCTCGATGTTGTCGCGCAGCGGGTTGAGCTTCATGCGCACGCCCATGGCACGCAGCTCCTGCGTGGGCTCAATAAACGTACGGCCCACGTAGCGGTTCTTGATGAGGCCCTCGCCAAAGGGAATGCCGCTCTCGTGCGAATAGCCCTCCGCGGGCGGCAGGCCGGAGTCGGGCACGCCGATGACCAAGTCGGCCTCAACGGGCTCCTCGTGTGCCAGCTGGCGACCCATGTCGTAGCGGCAGGCGTAGACGCTCTTGCCGTTCATGATGGAGTCGGGACGAGCGAAGTAGACCTGCTCAAAGATGCAGTTGGCGGGCTCTTCGGCAGCGGGCACGCCCTGCTCGGACACGAGGCCCTCGGCGCTGATGCGCAAGATCTCGCCGGGACGGACGTCGCGCACATACTCGGCGCCCACAATGTCGAGCGCGCAGGTCTCGGAGGCGACGACCCAGCCGCCGGCGCGGGTGACATGGGTGGTGGCGTCGACCGTCGCCGCGTCGTCCTGCGACGGCAGCTGCGAAACGGATGCGGCGTCGGCCTGGTCCAGGCCCTCGTCCACGAGCTTACCCAGCACGAGCGGGCGAATGCCGTGCGGGTCGCGGAAGGCGTAGAGCGCCTGCTCGTTGATGAGCGTCATGGCGTAGCCGCCGCGCACGAGCTCCATGGTCTTGCGAATGCCCTCGCGCAGGTGGCCCGTACGCTGGGTAAAGTAGCCGATGAGCTTGGTCGCGACCTCGGAATCCGAGTTGGAGAGGAACGGCACGCCCAACTCGATCAGCTGGCGGCGCAGCTCGTCGGTGTTGACGAGGGTGCCGTTGTGCGCGAGCGCGATAATGACGCTATTGATGGTAGAGAGGTGCGGCTGAGAGGCTTCCCAGCTCTTGGCGCCGGCGGTGCCGTAGCGCACATGACCCACGGCCAGCTGACCGGAGAGCGTCGACAAGTCGGCATTGGAGAACACGCGGTCGAGCAGGCCCAGATCCTTGCGGACCATAACCGTACCGCCGTCACCAACAGCGATTCCCGCCGATTCTTGGCCACGGTGCTGCAGTGCACGCAGGCCAAAGTACGTCAGTCGAGCCACGTCGCGATCGGGCGCCCAGACACCAAAAACGCCGCATTCCTCATGCAGCTGGTCGGAGTCCGGATCATACGTCGACATGGCGTTCACCTGTCCCGCGGCACGCTCGGCCGCGCGGATGGTTTCTTGAGACATGGCATCCCCTCAGAGCCTCGTATTTTGGCGTTACCCGCCTTATTATACGCACGGCGCGACGCGCTCCCCAGCGCATGAGCAGCGCTTTTTAAAAGCCCACCGAGCTAATAATCCGTTTTGCGGCCAAACATTTTATCGGTCTGTCCAGTGCAAGCGCCCGCGCCCCCATATGGCCGCCGCGCCCACCGGTGAGGGTTGCATTGTTGCAATTGGGACGTTCGTCCTGTCTTTTGGCAGGTCGGCGGCGTATCCTTGTAACCTAGGACAAAGCGAGAAAGGTTCTGTATGGATCGAAACGGACTCGACCCCAGCGTCCCCAGCGCCACGGAGGTCAAGAAGATTCCCCTCATCATTAAGGTGTACGCCGTCCTGTGCATCCTGTCCGGCGTGGGCACCCTCCCGTCGGTCGCCGCCTTTATGTGGCAGGTCATCACCGCGCTCATCAACGGCAACGCTGCCGAAAAGCTCGGCGACAATATGCTGGTCTCGGTTGGACTCATCGTCGCCGGCATCATGCTCTCTGCGGCAAGTGCCGTCATCCTGATCATCTTTGGCCTGGACCTTATCAAAAACCAGCGCCGCAACGCCGCCCGCCTGTCCTACATCCTTATTGCATTCACCGTCGTCGAGCTTTTGGTCGACGTGATGCTCCAAGGTATCGGGCTCTTCTTGCTTCGTCCCGCTATTCAGCTCGGTATCCTCATCGCGCTTTCAGCCACCGTCGATCCTACGCTTCGCCAGGAGCGCGAACTGCAGCGCCGCCTGCAGGAGATGCTCGACCGCGACGCCGCCGCCGAGGGCATGCTCGGCCGCGATGAAACCGGCGAGGGCTACATCAAGCTCAACTACTTCAACCTGTTCTGGGTATTCCTCGTCTGCTGCGTGCTCGGCCTGATCGCCGAGGACATCTGGCACATGACGGTCGACGACCCAGGCGTCTACCAGGACCGCGCCGGCATGCTGTTTGGTCCCTTCAGCCCCATCTATGGCTTTGGCGCCGTACTCATGACCATGGTGCTCAACCGCTTCTATAAAAAGAACCCCATCATCATTTTCCTGGTAAGCGCTGTGCTCGGCGCGAGCTTTGAGGTGTTCGTGGGCTGGTTTATGCAGACCTCATTTGGCGTGGTCTCGTGGAGCTACTCGCACATGAAGCTGTTCGGCATGCCCGACCCACTCGCCGTCCTTACGGGCGGACGCACCTGCACGGGCTTTGCCTGCCTGTGGGGCCTGGGTGGCCTTATCTGGATCAAGCTGCTGCTGCCGAGGCTGCTCAAGCTCATCAACATGATTCCGTGGAAGAGTCGCTACTCGGCTACCGTCATCTTTACCGTCATTATGCTGGTCGACGGCGTCATGACGCTGCAGTCGCTCGACTACTGGTACCAGCGCGTCAACGGCACGGAGCCGGATATTCCCGTCGCGCAGTTCTACGGCAAGTATTTCGATAACGACTACATGGAGAACCGCTTCCAGAGCATGACCATGAGCCCCAAGGATGCGACGCGCGTGTAGCGTCACGCAATGCCGAGATTTTCCAACGCACAGAAAAGCCCGCTGGCAGACTGATTGAACTGCCAGTGGGCTTTTTGTTGGTGAGTGCTGCTGCCGGCCTTACGCCTCGCGCTCGATCTCGCTCACACACTCATTTTTGATGGTACCGACGAGCGCCTGCAGTGCGTCGACCACATGCGGGCGAATGTCCCCGCCAATGAGTACGAGCATGATGTCGTCGCCCACGGCGAGATCGCCACTCGCCAGCCACACGCGCACATAGCCGATACCCGGCATCGTGCGCGTTGCCTCGATGGCGGCCTGCACCTTATCGGCATCAAAGCCGAACACCATGCCGCCCACCTTATGTCCAGGCGCCACACCATCCGTCTCGACCCCACGCACCTCGGACTTAGGCGTCGCGCGCACCACGCCGTTGTGTGTCAGGTACATCCCGCAATCAGCCGCCGAAACATCGGCCTTGGCTTCGCGCAGCCAAGCATCAACCGAAGGCATCGATTTGCCGCTTTCAAGCATCATTTCTCCTTTTGATTTCCAGGGTAGTCTTTTTGGGACGGGGCTCTTTTAGCTACTCTCGAACCACTTATTCCTCGACCGGCGTGAGTACCATGACTGCGCGCGTATTGCTAAATGACAGCGAACGGCAAGTCACAAGCGTTACGATCTTGGTTGCCGAAGCGGCACGATCGGTGGCATCGCTCGCCACGGCCGAGGCGCCGTCGAGCATCTCGGACAGGTAATTCTTCAGTCCGTCATCGCCCTCAAAGTTGGGCGTGCGCGCCTTGGCATACGTGTCCTCGACCACCTTGGTCGCCAGCGGGCGCAACTTATACGTCGCATCACGCGTGATGTAGTACACGTATTCCATGCTGTCGAACGTCGCCTGATCGGTCGTATCCGAAATCACGTTGAACATCGAACCGTCGTTCATATGATGACCGTAAATCGTGGTCTGCTGATCCACCATGCCCGGCGCGTTGTCGTCGCTATCCAGGAAGATGGCTCCCGAGGCATTGGCCGTACCGTCGAACAGCGTGTTGAGGTACTTGGAGTTGTTGTTGGTCTGCACCACGGGGTAGTTGATGTTGGTGCCGGGCGCGTAAATCCAACCCACAACCTCGGGATTTGTCTGGGCCAGCGCATTGAAGTCGACAATTGGCACGCCACTGGCGTCCTTGTCGCTCACATATTGCTTTTCGATTTTTTGATACGACTCGCTCGCCTGCTTGTAGCCAATCTGCGCGTTGATAAAGATGGCGGCCGCAGCAACGATCAGGCCAATGCCGATGATGATGAGCAGAATGGGAATGACGGAGCGGCGCTTTTTGCGCGGCGGCTCGGTATAGCTCGATGGCGCGGCATGCGCCGAAGAGCGAGGTGACTTCTTGGCCGTACTGTATGACGAAGGGCGATATGCAGCAGGCGTATCCTGACGGCGATGCTTCGCCGGCGTCACGGGGCGCGGCGCGCGCGGCTGTTGAGGAGAGGATGTCCGACCCTGCTGCGGCGCGCGGGCTGCTCCCGACTTGGCTGGATCGGAAATCCGAGAAGCCGAAAAACGCTTTCCCTGATAGTCGGACATGGCTCTCCTTATGCTGCAAATGGACTGGCAGAGCGCTTAGGCGTCGGCCATCTCCTGCTTCATCTTCTCGATAACCTTGCGGTACTCGGGGTCGCAGGCGCCCAGAATCTGCGTGGCGTAAATGGCAGCGTTCTTGGCACCGTTGATGGCCACACAGGCAACGGGCACGCCCGAAGGCATCTGCACCATCGACAGCAGCGAGTCCATACCACCCAGATCGCTCGTCTTCATAGGCACGCCGATGACCGGCAGCGGCGTAAACGCAGCCACGACACCGCCCAGGTGAGCAGCCTTGCCAGCAGCAGCGATAATCACCTTGATACCGCGGTCGGCAGCAGTCGAGGCCCACTCATGGACCTTCGCCGGCGTGCGGTGCGCGCTTGCAATCACGAGCTCATAGGGCACGCCCAGTGCCTCGAGCTCGGCGGTGCAACCTTCCATAACGCCCAAATCGGACTTGGAGCCCATGATGATCCCGACAACCGGCTTCTGATCTGCCATAAACAAAGACCTCCTGTTGAGAGCGGTGACGCGGCGAATCCGCGACCCTTAACTACTGAGAGTAGTATAGCCGCTCCCGTCCCTGCGGTCTGCGTGGTGCTTTGCGGACGGGGCAGGCTTTATCTTCACTCCGGTTGCTTCGCAAAGTCGTTCAGATAAAGCCTGGCCCGCCCGCAAAGCACCCCTCGACCTACCGGGGATTGCCATGACGTACGTTAGCTGAAATAAAAAAGCGTGCCCACCGTCCTTGGGTGGGACGGCGGGCACGTTTGCTTAGTTGTCGCTGGGACTACTCAGCCTTATTGCGACGGTGGAAGAAGGCACCGATCGCAGCGATGATGGCTCCAAGGCCACCGACAGTCGCGACAGTTGCCGCCGTTTGATCGCCAGTAACGGGGATCGCCGAACCGTTCTTCTTGCCGCCCTGGGCCTTGTCGCCTGCGGGCTTGCCCGCCTGGCCGCCGCCGTTCGAGCCGTTGCCGGAACCCTGGTTGCCCGAGCCGCCGGTGTTGCCCGAGCCGCCCTGGTTGCCGGAGTCGGCATCCTTAAGGCCCTCAATGGCCAGTTTGAGCTGGTCATAGGCCGCCTGGAGCTGGGCGTCGGAAGCATTCTCATCACCCAAGACATCCTCGGCGTAGGTAATGGCATCCGTCAGGGCCTTGACAGACTCGGCCGTCTTTCCCTTGGTGTCAGTCTCCTTCGCCTGCTTGACCAGGGCCTTGAGTTGCTTCTTGGTCGGGTTCTCGACCGGGGTCACCGGGGTCTTCTCGAGCGCGTCACGGGCATCCTCGAGCGCCTTGAGTGCCTGGTCGACCTCGTCCTGCGTGGCGTTCTCGTCGCTCAGGATGGCGCGGGCGCTCGCCAAGGCGTTCTGGAACGCGGTCCAGGAAGCCTCGGTGTAGTCACTGGCCTTAAGGTCGCCGGCTGCAACCTCGGCATCAACCTTTTCAATCGCGGCAGTGAGGTCGTCCTTCGCCACCGGATCGGGAACGGCCGCACCGTAGAACTTGAGTTCCGCCATGCTGCAGTAGGCGTCAACGCTGCCACCGCCGGCGTGGAGCACCTTGACGGTCACGTAGCGACCGCGCGCGGCACCAAAGCTCATCTGCCTCCAGTCGCCACGGTCGGTGAGCACGCGGCCGTCGTTGTCGAAGGTAAACGTACCCATCGACGCGGCGGTGCCCATCTCATAACCGTCGGCGGTGTCGGAGACCAGCACCTCGGCCTCAAAGATATCGCCGTTCGTGCCGCCGTCCTGGCGCGGCAGGAACGTGACGTCGGTGAGATCGTAGTCGCGGCCCAGGTCGACGGTCAGGTGCTGGGGCATACCGGCCTTATAAGCATAGTCGCTGTGCCAGAGCGTCTGCTCATCGCCGTCAAGAGCGTTGACGGCGTTGCTGCCCTCATAGTCGGCCTCGCTCGAGAAGCCGGTCACCTTGACGTTCTCGCGGTTCTCGGGCGTGTTGATGAGCTTCTTCTCATCAACGGGGCGCATCTTGAGGCCGTCGATTGCCTTTTCGATCTTGGTCGTAGCGTCTGCGACATCCTTCTTGCTATAGCTGCCCTGGCCGCCGTCGAGAAGCTTCTGAGCCGCCTCGACCGCAGCGGTGAGAGCTGCATAAGAATCCTTGGTGTAGACGGACTCGCTGTAGCCCGCGGCCTTGGAAAGCGCCGCCATGAGCGCAGAGGTGTCGACACCAGCCTTGACCTCGACCTCATAGGATGCGGTCTTGGAGGGGTCGAGCACTGACGCCACCGTGATCGTTGCCTTGCCGGCCTTGTTGGCACGCAAGTAGTAGTTCACGCTATCGCCGGCCTGAACAGCGGAGACGCTCACCACAGAGGAGTCGGAGCTCTCGACCGTCACATAGGGGTAGCCGGCGCTCTCGGGCGTGGCCTTAGCGTCGACGAGCGTAACGTCGCCCTCAAAGAACTCGGTCTGGTTCTTGCCCAGCTCGATACCCTCGATGGCCTCGACACCCTGCGTGTAGTTGAAGTTGATCTCGCGCAGTGTGAGCATCTGGTCACCCGATGCCTCAAGCGGCGTGATCTCGACCTTAGTCGCCTTCTTGCCCTTGTTCTCGGCAGAGAGGCCAAAGGCGTAGCGAGCCTGGAAGGAATCGTACTCCCCACCCGCGAACTCCTGGGTCGAGCCATCCTCGAACGTCACGACGGCCTTGATCTTCTGCACGGTGCCGTTACCGCCGTCGCGGTTGATGACCTCAACGGCATCGAGCTTCGATGGTGTCTTAAAGGCAAATGTCATCGTGGCGGGAAGCTTCACGTAACTCGGAAGCTTGCCCTCGCTGTCCCAGTTGCCGCTCCAGTTCCACAGGAACTCAAAGCCGTTGTCGCCCTCATCGTTATCGAACAGCGCGTTATAGCTCTTCTGCTGAATAAGCTTCTCGACGTTGGAACCGTCGTCGGTCGTGAGCTCGTCGTTGGTCATCGTGATGTTGAAGGCATCCTGACCGTACTCGGCAACCGTGGGCTGCGGAACGTCCGGCATCGTCACGGTACCGTCACTCGTAAACTCGAGCGCATCGCACGCCGGACCGATGAGCCAAGACGTCGAGGGCAGTTCAACCTTGCCGGCCGTCTTGGCCTTGAGTTTGAAGCTCGCCACCGCGCCAGTGCCGTTGTAGAGCTTGCCGTCACCGCGGTTGGCAAAGGCGAGGTTGATGGTCTGTGTGCCGTCCGCGAACTGGACCTTCTCGCGCGACAGGTTCTCCATGCCGGCGGTCGAACCATCCTGCGAGATGCTCTCGGACACAAACTCAAACTGGTCACTCTTAAAGTTGACGAGCGCGCCCAGGGCGTTGACGTTCTTGGCGTCGGCCGCATAGACATCGACGGTGATCTCATCGCCGGCATCGACCTCGGTCTTGCTCGGAATCACCGCGAGCTTGCCGGCGACCTTGCCTTTCTGCTTGGTGCCGCCATCAAGCCCCGCCATGGTAAACGAGTAGTCGTAGACATCATAGACCCCGTTGCCGTTGAGATCGGCAAAGTGGTCGCGAATCTGCGAGTCGAACGTCGAGGTATCGGGCTCGCGGTTCTCGAGACCCAGATAATTCTTCATGTTGGAATAGTCGCCATCGGAGATCGTTGCCTTGTTGAGGTTGGAACCCACAGCAAAGCCGTCCGTACCATCGGCCTTGTAGATGGCGATCTCGGACGCGGAGAAGAAGTTACCAACCGAAGCGAGCGGCGTCATACGCACGTAGCGTGCGGCCACGGCGCCGTCGAACGTCACCGTTTTGCAGGCGGCGGAGCGCTCCCAATCGACCTCCTGGCTCGTCCAATGGACACCGTCGAGACTCGTCTCGATGCGCATCTTGGTCACAGTGCCGTTGCCGGCGTCGGTACGCGGATAGTACTCGAGCTTGTCGAGCTTGTAGGCGCGGCCGTAGTCGACGGTGAGCGCCTTGCCCAGGTCGTTGCCGCCGGAGTGGAAGCCGCCGTCGCTCGTCTGGAACTCATGGTCGAAGGCGAGATCGGCCTTATGGCTGCCGTAGATCGAGCCCTCCCAGGTGATCTTCTCGGCCTCGGGCACGTTCCGCCATGGGTCGAGTGCGGAGTTCGCCGCGAGCACATCGCTCCAACGGGAGTAGCCCTCGGCGTTGCGCGAACGGATCTGGTAGGTGTGCTTGCTATTGTAGGCAAGATCGGTATGCGTGAATTCCGCTGCATCGCCCACGGCGAACACGGTGCCATCGACCTTAAGGTCGTAGGAGGTAGCACCATCGACCTTTCCCCAGGTGAGCTTAATGCTCGTGGGGGTCGTGGCGTCCTCGGGGGCAGCAAGGTTCGCGGGTGCGGAGAGGTTCTCGTTGAGGCGGTCGGCCGCGAGCGTGGCGTCGGCGTTCACGAAACCGCCCAGCTCGAGCGTCTGCTCCGCTGCAGCGACATCGGTCTTCGCAAACTTGACGTAGACCTTGGGGTTCGTGGTGATCTTAGTGTCGTTGAAGCTCTCGCCCTTCTCGGCCTCGGTGCTGTCCGCATCGCTGCCGTAGTGGTTGAGGTTGGGGCTTTCGTTGTAGAAGTAGACCGCTTGGCCAGCCTCGGGGGTCGCGGCGTCGAAAGCCTCCTGTGAGTCGACCTCGGTCACGTTGAGCGCAGTGCCGCCATTCTTGGCGATGACGCTCGCAGGCTTGGCGGACACGTTGGCCACGAAGGTCGTGGTGCGGTTGGAGTCGTAGCCGTTGTAGCCACCCTGCGAAGCCTCGGCGGTAAAGGTGGCGGTGCCGCCCGTGGCCTTGGAGCTGTAGACGGTGCTCACGTGCTCGCCGTAGGAGATGTTGTCGATCGTGCCGTAGGCATCGTCCTCGGTCGTGTTGTTCTGGATGGAGGAGCCGTCGTCCTCGTACTGCGTAAAGGTGCCGTCACCCTCGGTGGCGAAGAACTCGACGATACGCTGGCTGCGATCGGTGCCCTTGGTGTTAGTCTCGGTCACGGCCTCGGGGTTGTTGTTCTCGGCATACATCGGCACGATGGCGTTGGCCTTTACAAAGAGCGGCAACTTCCAAAGCGGAGCATCGTAGTTGTTGAGGACCTGGCCGCCGCGGTACTGCTTACCCGAGAAGTAGTCAATCCAGATGGTGGGATTCTCGTCGGTGCCGTAGTTGGGAAGGTAGATACCATTGCGAACGTCGTTGCCGTTCTCATCTGCCTGGGTATCCTGATACACCGGTGCCACCAGGAAGTTCTCACCGAACATGTACTGATACTGCGTCGAGGTGCTTGCGGCGTACTCGGAGTTGTCGGAGAGCAGCATGGCGCGGATCATGGGCAGGCCGGTATCGCCGTTGCCCGTGTCGATGTTGGCCGCCGAGGCCGCGCTCGTGTAGATATAGGGCATGAGTTGCGCCTTGAGCTTGAGGTAAAAGCGCGAAATGCCCGTGTAGGGATCGCCGTGCGTCATGGGCGACTTGCGGTAGGTGCCCCAGCCGTCCATGTCGAGCATAGAGGGCGTGAACGTCTTCCACTGGTAGTCGCGCGCGGAGATGATGGGGCTGCCACCAAAGATGCCGTCCATATCGGAGCCGATGTTGGGGTTGCCCGAGAGGCTCTGACCGATATACGTGGGGATGTGGAAGCGGATGTACTCCCAGTTGCCGCCGTACTGATCGCCGGTCCAGATGCCGCCAAAGCGCTGCGTGCCGGCCCAACCGTCAAGCGTGATGATGTTGGGGCGCTTGTTGGCGCCGGTCGTCACCGTATCGTAGGCCGTCTTGATGCCGTTGAGGCCAAAGGAGTAGCCAGAGCCCACCCAAGCGACGTCGGTCTTGAGGGTGGTAATGCCGCCCGTCTTGACCTCGGCGTCGAAATCGCGAAGCAAATGCCACGGGGTCTCGGAGTTGCTGTCAGGCTCCAGGTTAGACTGGGTCCACAGACCCGTGCTCACACCCTTGGAGTTAGCATACTCGGTAAACTTCTTAAGGTTGTCGACGTTGGCACGCACGGCGTTGAGGCGCTCGGCTGAACTCGTTCCGTCGGAGTTGACGCCGCCGGTCTTGTAATAACCGTTCTGGCCATAGCCGGCACCGTATCCGTCGTTCGGCAGGAACCAGCCGAGCGGCATGTCGTTGTCCTCGTAGTCATCGATAACCCGCTGGGCGGAGAATTGGCGGTCGAAATCGGTCGCCTTCATGTTCTCGGTATCGACCGTGGGGCCCTCACCGTTGAGCGTCTCGGCCGCAAGCGTGCCGTCGAGCTTGTAGCCCGTCGCCATGCCAGACTCGTACTTAACGTCGCCCTCCTTGCTCGAGGACTTGCTGCCCTTGGTCTCCCACTTCTTCTGACCCGAGGTCGTTGACCAGCCATCACGGTTATAGGCATTCAGATGACCCAGGTAGAAACCGTACTCGGGCAGCAGTACCGGATTACCGGTCACCTTGTAGTAGTCCTGCAGCATCTCGGTCGCCACGTTCGAGGCGCCCTCATTGGTCGCCACGAAGTAGTAGGCGTCGAACTCATTCTCGCTGTGCGAAGTCGTGACTGTTGATGCGTCCGTGGAACCGAAGTCGTAGGAACCCTCTGCAAACGTGTTTCGGAGCACGCCGTAACCGTCACTCGTCCAGTAGAACGGGTTGGGCGAAGCAACGCCGCCATCGGTCCAGTTGTTGGTGTTGGAGATGGCGATAGTCTGGTTGGTGTGCAGGAAGCGGCCGTTCTGAGTACCGCCGCCAAAGAAGTTCTCGGACTTCTCCTTGGCGAGCGTCTGTACGGTGCCCTTCTTATCAAGGTCGAGGGACGCGGACTCGGAGACCACGACACGGTCGCCCGACTTGATGCTCATCTTGCCAGTCGCCTTGTCCAGGATCACGGTCGCCTTTCCACCGCTGATCTCGATAGTGTTGCCCTTGTCGGCAACCGTCGCACTCGGCTTGCTGTAGGTGTCCGAGGCATCGGGCTGGGCCTGGATCTTAGCCGTGTGGGACTTACTGCGCGGCGTTGCGTACTCGGAAAACTCACCCTTGGGATCAACGTTGTAACGGAAAATACCGTCCTCGAGGAACGTAATGCGGCCCTTGATGCCGCCGGCGAAATCGATGTCAACGACGTTCGAGGCAGACTGAGACACGGTCGCCGATTCGACGCCCTTGAGTGGCGTGGCAACCGCCTGCTGGGGACTGGCGAACACGAGCGTCGCTGCCGTGGCAACGAGGACTGCGCTTCCCTTCACCCATCGTTTCGTAAAAATGGAATTCCTACGCACCTGGACTCCTTCCCTCCGACATGCGGAAGTGTCGCGGACGCGCGCCCCGCAGCATGGGCGAACGCATCAAACGGGGGGGTGTTCGGTACATTCCGTACAATTGTCCCACCCGTTACCAAGGGGTCAACTGGTAGTAACCAGATAGCCACCTATAAGGTTGAACCAGCATACGTGAGCAGTTGCGCAAATTAAGTTTGGAATTCTCCCAGCGGTATAAAAATGAACGTAGATGGCGAAGTGGGTCTAATCAACCATACCAATTGGTTCTCCAGCCAGATACCACTTAAGCATAGTTTTACTGTTTAACTGGTATTACATAACCAATACCTTTCCTCGGAAAACGGGCTTCGCGAATTATCCTGAGGGAAAGTCGTAGCCGCCACCCCGCGACCCACCGGGAATATCCATGACGCACGGTGGCTGATTTGATTTGAAATAGGAGGTTGTTGGAGGGTGGTGGACAGTTAGTTCAGATACGTATATTTTGGCGGTGCTAATTGGCGCTAACAAACTGGTTTTAAGTCGCTTTAGATCTAATAATAGGTCTTTCTCGCTATTGCCCGCGCGGCCTTGTCGGTCCAGACTATCAAAAATAGCTCAATTGTGCCCAAATTGGCCTCCACACGTCCTCTGAAAAATACGTATCTGAACTAACTGTCCAAGAGGAATGTCCACAGATAGAAAAAGGCTCTGGCGGACCTCCGAATCACCAGAGCCTTTCAAAACTCGCACACCTGAAGCACATCGCTGCATTCCTGTTTTCGCCCATGAAGTTAGAGAGCCTCTTCCGCCCACTTCTCGAAATCAATCGCACGCCTTTGGGCGGTTCGGTACGCTTCCATGTCTTCACGAGCGCCTACCACTACGATGGCCATTTTTCCTTTGATTTTAATGAGGCGGTACACAATCCGAATGCCACTTCCCCTGAGCTTGATTTTCATGAAGCCCGTCAAATCCGTGCCTGCCTTGTTTCCAAGAGGCTTGCCGAATCCGCCTTCGTTCTGCGGCAATGGGTTCGTTCTGATTCTTTCTATAGCCTTAAACACGTGTTTTCGCTGGGAACCATCGAGACGCTTGAGATCCTTGAGAGTATCCGGGTAGAAAGCGACTTCGTACCCGCTCATTCAAACTCGACCTCATCCATCTGATCGAGTTCGTCCTGGCCCACACCCAACTCTGCCATAACATCAGATAGGGAAACGAGTTCATCATCGCTTGTCGCAGCCGTCCTCTTAAGGGCCAACGTCAACAAGGCGAGGTCCTCCTCCGCCTGCTTAGCCTCTCGGTATTCATCGGGCGTCACGATAACGAACGCCGGCTTGTTGTGTTTCAAAACTACAACCGGGTTGTCGTTGCTCACTCTCGAAAACGCAGCGGGACCCTTACCGTGACTGAAATCGCTGATGGGAACAAGATTGTCGAGCATCTTTAAAGCAGGCATCGAGACCTCCAAATATAAAGTCTTTTTTGCATTCATTTTAGCATGCAGAAAATACCAGCAATCACGGAATAGTGGCACGGACGAGGCATCGCTTTCCACCAACCGTTGATCATCGACCGAGCAAAATGTCCCGCCAAGAGATCGAGCGAGGATTCCGTCCCTCGAAGAGGGCCGTATTGGCCTCCTCGCGGGACGGAATCCTCGCTCGTTCGTTCCAGCCCGCGTCATCGCGTGCTAGACGGCCAGCTCGCCTGATTCACCCATAAGCCATCGTGCCAGGTCGACGACCTTGATGCCATCCCAATCAGTCGTTTCGTGCCCTGTTCGGGCGATGACGCACTTGGGATAGGCGTCTCGAATCCGTCGCAGCGGATCAAGCTCACGCTCAAGCGTCGCTTCTTGGGAAATGTCGTCACTCACCTGGATATAGACACGGCGGTCACGCCTGATGGCGACAAAGTCTACTTCCTTTTGGTAGAGAACGCCCACGTAGACTTCCCATCCGCGGCGCATAAGCTCGATTGCCACCATATTCTCGTAAACATGGCCAAAATCGAGCTTTTTCGTACCAAGCGCGGCGTAGCGAAACGAGTGGTCGGCCAGGTAGTATTTATCTCCCGTCGACAGGTATTTCTTTCCTGAGACGTCAAAGCGACGAAACCGGTAGAACGCAAACGCATCACACAGGTAGTCGATATACACAGCCAGCGTCTTGTCGCTTATCTTAAGGTTCGCTCGTGACAGCTCAGCCGCCATCCCCTTGAGAGAAGAGATGTTTCCGACGTTATCCATCAGGAACTCGCAGGAACGTTTAAGCTGCTCCGCATTACGTATACGATATTTTTGTCTGATGTCGCGCAGGATAAGAGTTTCAAGCACATCCGAGATGTATGAGAAACGCATCCTTTCGTCCTGGTAGATATAGGAACCCGGCATTCCTCCCTCGCGGACATAGCGAGCAAGGGCCTCGGCTGGAGAAGTGATCTCGTGATACGCCGAGAACTCCGCAAGTGAAAACGGAAAGACCTCGATCTCCACCGTTCTTCCCGTGAACAACGTCGAGAGGTCGCTTGAGAGAAGAAAGGCATTCGACCCCGTGATGTAAATGTCATATTTCTCTGACGCATGAAGACTGTTGATAGCCCGCTCGAACCCTTCACACATCTGGACCTCGTCGATCATGACGATATTCCGGCAACCCTCGATATAATGCTTTTCCACATATGTATGCAGCGCATGGTATTCCGCCAACGGCTCGAACTCAAGTAGATTGAAGTTGACGTGTATGACGTTGGCCGAGGGGTCGTTTGAACGAAGTTGGCTGGCAAACGCCTCAAGCAATTTCGATTTTCCGCATCGCCTGATTCCGGTAATCACCTTGATGTCTGGCGAACCCGCCACCTTGGAGAGCTTATCCATATAGAACGGTCGATTAATAAGTCTCATGGCAATCCACTTCGCAAAATTAAGATTAACTGAAAAACGCGAAGTACAATATATCATCTACTTCGCGTTTTTGAGAAATCCTAGATTTCGCGTAATTATATTCGCCAAGCTATCGCAAACCCGGCACGGGTGAGATCTCCGCCTGATTGACCCTGCGCAGCAGTCCGAAGCGAAAGACGCGAGTCCTCAGACCGCTCCGGTAAAGTGAGGGCCGCGACGGTTACCGCGGCCCTCTTGGGAAACGTGTGCGATTGTCAATCGCTCGCGCTAGTCTTCCTTGCGGCGGAAACGAGCAAGGAAGACTCCGATTGCGGCGATCGCGGCACCCAGGCCGCCGATCGCGGCGACGGTCGCCACCGTTTGATCACCGGTGCTCGCAAGTGAGTTAGCGGACTTGCCACCCTGAGCCTTGTCACCAGCGGGCTTTCCCGCCTGGGCGCCATCGTTCGAACCGCCGGATGTCTGCCCACCGTTGCCGGAACCCTGATTGCCACCGGACGCACAAAGCCCCTTCTGCAGCACACGGCACAACCAAGTCACCGCAGGCCGGGGCGGGGGAGCCGAGTTTCCCACTGAGCGACTCTGCTTGCAGCCGGAGCGAAGGGGGAAACTCGGCCCCCGCCCCGGCCGGACAGGTCACCCTACACCGCGTACTGCGGCAGGTCCTGCAGGGCGATGACGTCCATGCCCATGTCGTTGGCGCTGCCGTGACCCTGCTGGTCCTCGCGCACCGCCTCGATGGCGCTCACGTACGTGTTGGCCGCGGACATTGCAGTCACGCAGGTCACGCCGCGACGCACGGCCTCGGTACGCAGCAGGTAGCCGTCGCCACGCGAACCTGGGCCGTACGGCGTATTGACGATCACCGCGATCTTGCCGTCGGCGATCAGGTCGCCGATGTTGGGGCGCTCGCCGTCGTGCGGGCCGCTGATCTTCTCCACGACCTCGCAGGTCACATTGCCGCCACGCAGCACGCGCGCCGTGCCCTCGGTGGAGCAGATGTCAAAGCCCAAGTAGCGCAGGATACGCGCGACCGAAAGGATATGACGCTTGTCGCGGTCGCACACGCTGATGAACACCTTGCCACTGCTGGGGCCGGGCAGCTTATAGTCGATTGCCAACTGCGTCTTGGCGTATGCCTCGGGATAGCTCTTGGCAATGCCCATGACCTCGCCCGTCGACTTCATCTCGGGCCCCAGGATAACGTCGGCACCTGGGAAACGACCCCAGGGCATAACGGCTTCCTTCATGCAGAACCAATCGAGCTGACGCTCGTCGCTCGGCAGACCCAGGCTCGCGATAGAATCGCCCGCCATGGTGCGCGCCGCGCACTTGGCCAGCGGCACGCCGGTGGCCTTGGAGATAAACGGCACGGTACGGCTGGCACGCGGGTTGGCCTCGATCACGTAGACGGTCTCGCCCTTGATGGCGTACTGCACGTTGACCAGGCCGCGGACTCCCAGCGCTATCGCGATGCGGCGCGTGGTCTCGCGGAGCTTCGCCTGCAGGCTCTCGCTAAAGCTAAACGGCGGGATGCAGGTCGCGGAGTCGCCGGAGTGAATGCCGGCCTCCTCGATATGCTCCAGGATACCGCCGATGTAGACCTCCTCACCATCGCACAGGGCGTCGACGTCGGACTCGATCGCGCCCTCCAGGAAGCGGTCCAGGTACACCGGGTAGTCGGGGCTAATGCGCGCAGCCTCGGCCATGTAATCGCGCAGATGCTCGGCATCGTAGGCGATCATCATGCCGCGGCCGCCCAGCACGTAGCTCGGACGCACCAGCAGCGGGTAGCCGATGTGCGCGGCCACGGCCTCGGCCTCCTCAAACGAGGTGGCCTGGCCCGCCGGCGGGTACATGATGCCCAGCTTGTCGAGCAGAGCGGCGAAGCGCTCGCGGTCCTCGGCAAAGTCGATGGCATCGGGCTTGGTGCCCATAATGTTCACGCCGCTCTCCTCGAGCATGCGCGCCAGCTTAAGCGGGGTCTGGCCGCCGAGCGTCACCACGACGCCGTCGGGTCGCTCAACATCGATGACATCCATGACGTCCTCGTAGGTGAGCGGCTCAAAGTACAAGCGGTCCGAGGTGTCGTAGTCAGTCGAGACGGTCTCGGGGTTGCAGTTGACCATGATGGTCTCGAAGCCGCGGGCGGCCAGCGCGTAGCTCGCGTGCACGCAGCAGTAATCGAACTCGATACCCTGGCCAATACGGTTGGGGCCGGCGCCCAGGATCATCGCCTTGGGTTTGTCCGCCGGCGTGGTCTCGTCGGGAGCCACACACTTCTTGGCATCCGGGCTCGTGCGGTAGATGTTCTCGTAGGTCTTGTAATGGTACTCCGTGGCGCTCGAGAACTCCGCAGCGCAGGTATCGACCGTCTTCATGCTGGGAACCACGCCAAGGCCCTTGCGATAGGCGCGCACAAAGCGCTCGTCCGAGCCGGTCAGCGCAGCGATCTCGGCGTCGCTCGTGCCGTACTGCTTGAGCAGGCGCATCGCGTCGGCATCGATATCCTCCACACGCAGGCCGCGGATGCTCTCCTGGACCTGCACCATGTCGTTGATACGGTTGAGGTACCACGGATCGATACCGCAGATGGCACGGATACGCGCGACATCCCAGCCGCGGCGCAGGGCCTCGACCACAAAGAAGATGCGATGCTCGGTCGGGGTTGCCACGGCCTGAGCGAGCTCGTCGTCGCCCAGCTTGTCGGCACCCTCCTTTCCACCGGCGCAAATGCCCTGGTGTCCGTCCTCCAGCGAGCGCATGGCCTTGCCAAAGGCCTCCTCAAAGGTGCGGCCGATCGCCATAATCTCGCCCACGGCCTTCATGCGCGTGGTGAGCGTGGGGTCGGTACCCTTGAACTTCTCGAAGGCAAAGCGCGGCACCTTGACCACACAGTAGTCGATCGTGGGCTCAAAGCAGGCGGGCGTAGCCTTGGTGATGTCGTTGACGATCTCGTCGAGCGTGTAGCCCACAGCCAGGCGCGCGGCGGCCTTGGCAATGGGGAAACCCGTGGCCTTGGAAGCGAGGGCGGACGAACGGCTCACGCGCGGGTTCATCTCGATGACGATCAGGCGGCCGGTCTGGGGGTTCACGGCAAACTGCACGTTGGAGCCACCGGTCTCGACGCCGATCTTCTCCAAGATGGCGAGCGAGGCGACACGCATGCGCTGATACTCCAGGTCGGAGAGGGTCTGCGCCGGCGCCACGGTGATGGAGTCGCCGGTATGCACGCCCATGGGGTCGAGGTTCTCGATGGAGCACACGATGATGCCGTTGCCGGCGTGGTCACGCATGACCTCCATCTCATACTCTTTCCAGCCCTCGATGGACTCCTCGACCAGCACCTCGTGGGCGGGCGAGAGCTCGAGGCCCTGGCTCACGATGGAGACGAGCTCCTCGTGAGTGTGAGCGATGCCGCCGCCGGCGCCGCCGAGGGTAAAGCTCGGACGCAGCACGCAGGGATATCCCACGCGCTCGGCGATGGCCTCGGCGTCGGCCACGCTGTAGGCATAGCCCGAGCGCGCGACCTCCAGGCCGATCTCGGCCATGGCCTCGTTAAAGAGCTTGCGGTCCTCGCCGCGCTCGATGGCGGCAAGGTCACAGCCGATCATCTCGACGCCGTACTTGTCGAGCGTACCGTCTTTCGCCAGCTCGACGGCGGCGTTCAGACCGGTCTGGCCGCCCAGCGTGGGCAGCAGCGCGTGCGGGCGCTCTTTCTTGATTACGCGCTCGATAAACTCGGCGGTGATAGGCTCAACATAGGTGCGGTCGGCCAAGCCCGGGTCGGTCATGATGGTCGCCGGGTTGGAATTGACCAGGATGACCTCAAAGCCATCCTCCTTGAGCACCTTGCAGGCCTGGGCGCCGGAGTAGTCGAACTCGCAGGCCTGGCCAATAACGATGGGGCCCGAACCAATAACGAGGATACGCTTGATGTCAGTACGTTTCGGCATGTTAGTTCTCCTCGGTCTCGGTCGCGGCGGTCTCGGCAAAGTTCCAGCCAGCCAGGCGGTCCTTCGCGGTGTCGATGTCCAGGTAGTTCTCCTCGCCGTCCATGAGTCGCGTAAAGGCGGTAAAGAGATAGTGGGCATCGGTGGGGCCAGGCGAGGCCTCGGGGTGATACTGGACCGAGAAGCACGGGGCGTCGAGCAGCTGGATGCCCTCGGCGGTGCCGTCGTTGAGGTTCACATGTGTTAGGCGAATGCGGCCAAAGCGCTCGTTCATCACGACCGGCGCGATTCCGCGGCGCACCCAGACGCGCAGATCTCCATCGGCCGCATGCTCGGTCTCGCCGCCGGAAAGCTCGGGGACAAGCTTGCCCAAGCTGGGGAACAGCAGGCCAAAGCCATGGTTTTGCGCGGTGATCTCCACACGGCGGCTTACCAGGTTCATAACCGGCTGGTTGCCACCGCGGTGACCGAACTTAAGCTTTTCCATCTGGGCGCCGCAGGCCAGGCTGATCATCTGGTGACCAAGACAAATACCAAAGACCGGCACCTTGCCGATCAGCTGCTGCACCTGCTCGTAGGTCTCCACCACGGCGTCGGGGTCGCCGGGGCCATTGGACAAAAAGACGCCGTCGGGATTCATGTCGAGCACCTCACTCGCGGGCGTGTCCCACGGCACGACGGTAAGGTCGCAGCCGGCGCGGACCAGCCCCTCCAGAATGCCGCGCTTCACACCGCAGTCGTAGGCGACCACTTTGTGACGGGCAGGAGCGGCAGCCGAAAGCGCAAAGTCATGCGTGGCAGGCAGGTCGGCAGCCACAAACTCATGAGGCGCGGGGCAACTTACGGTCTTGACCAGGTTCTCGCCTACCAGCGTGGGCGCTGCGGCCAGACGCTCGGCAAGCTCGTCGACGTCGAAGATCTCGGTCGAGATAATGCCCATCTTGGAACCATTGTCGCGCAGATGGCGCACCAGAGCGCGGGTGTCGACGCCCTCGATAGCGACGATGCCGTGGGCGCGCAGATACTCCGGCACGCTGACGGCCGAGCGCCAGTTAGAAGGCGTGGTGCACATGTCGCGAACGATCATGCCGCGCATAGCCGGAGCGCTCGCAGGGCGCACGGCGTCGCCGGGGAAGGCCGACTGGACGTCGGTCTCGTCGATACCGTAGTTGCCGATCTGCGGATAGGTCATGGTTACGATTTGGCCGGCATAACTCGGGTCGGTCATGACCTCAAAGTAGCCCTCGAGTGAGGTGTTGAAGCAGACTTCGCCGGTCGCGGTGCCCTCGGCGCCGCATGCACGTCCATAAAAAATGGTCCCATCCTCAAGATACAGGATGCAGGGACCGCAGGTGCCCTTGCTGGTTTTGGCCAGCATACGCTGGCAAAGCTCGCTGGGCGCGAAGGTGCGGGCGGCAGCGCCCGCGGTATGGTTGTTCGCCATAATTCTCCTTCCCGGTCTCACAGGACCGGCTTAAAGGTGTGTAGTTAGGCCTCGCGGTATTGTAACCGCAAGCATGCCTCATGGCGTTAATTTCATCGAAATGTTTACGAAATGATAATTATGACTTTCTATGCATAATGATTTCTCTGGGACGGGGATTAAAAAATCATCCCGCGGGGCTTATGGCTCACGCGGGATGATGGCGTCTTACTTTTTCTTGTCCTGTTCCAGCAGTTCGGACGGTGTGCGATCGGGCTTGCCGCCGCGGAAAATCTCGCGGCCATGCAGACGATGCTCCAGGTCACGCTCGGCCTTTTCCTCGTCAATCTTGGTCTGGCTCACCACCGGATCCTCAATCAACGACGACACCGAGTTCACCTGCTTCTGAATGCGCTCGGCGATGGTGTCATCCATACTCACGATGCGCATCTTCCAGTCGATACTCGTGGCGTTGGATGAGCTCTTGGTCCACACGAACGTCAAAATGGCGCTCTGGTGGCCCCGCGCGGGGAACATGCCAAAGAAGGAATCGTGCTGAATGTTGCTATCCTCGTCGATATAGGCGTGAACGTTATACACCACGCGGTCGATCTTATCGTTGAGCAACGCGTTGGTCGCAAGCGCCGCGGCCTGAATCTGCCCGTTGGACAGCAGCTCGAGCTCGTTGGCAGACGATGTGTCCAACACCGTCACCTCGACCGTGCCCGTGCGTTCATCGGCTTCATCGACGGTAAAGTCGAGCGGGAACTGCGTAAAGCCGTTGCCCCATTCAAGTCCACCCTTGAGCGCGGTCGAAACGGTATCGACCGAAACGCTCTCGGACAGGTTGGCGGTATTCAGACGGCGCATCACGCCGTAGCCGATCTGCATGCCCACGATCAGCACCAAAATACCGATGACCACGGCCATCGCGGTCTTCGTAATGGTATGGCTCACCTGCGAGCCCGAAGGATCGTCCTCGGACAGCGGGTCGATATGTTTTGCCTGGCTCGCGCGGTCCTCGCTGCGCAGCTGCGCTAGCGCCGCTTTGTCACCGCGCTTGGCCGCGGCCTCCTTCTCACGCATGCGCTCAGTTCGCTTTTTGGCAAGCGTCGGATCCAAGACGCCGGATGCATCGATTTCGGAGAATAACTCCGTCACTTCTTCCGGAGTCAAAGGGTTCTTGTCAGCCATAAACTTCCTGTCATATCAATCAGTCGAGCTCGTGCGCACGCGCACCTTCGAACTGCATTCGATAGTAACGGGCATAGGTGCCGCCACGGGCGAGAAGCTCCTCGTGCGTGCCACGCTCCACAACGCGACCATGCTCAACGGTCGCAATCTCATCGGCATGCTTAATGGTAGAAAGGCGGTGGGCGATGATAATCGTGGTGCGGCCGCGTGCCAGCTCTTCGAGCGACGCCTGCACCGCCTCCTCGCTCTCGTTATCCAAAGCACTCGTCGCCTCGTCCAAAATCAGGATCTTGGGGTTCTTGAGAAACACGCGCGCGATGGCAACGCGCTGCTTCTGTCCGCCCGAAAGACGGCTGCCGCGCTCGCCCACGACCGTGTCATAGCCCTGTGGAAGCGACTCGATAAAGGCATCGATGTTGGCGCGACGGGCCGCCTCGGCGATCTCTTCCGCCGTAGCGCCCGGCTTGCCGTAGGCGATGTTCTCGCCAATCGTACCGTCAAACAGATAGACATCCTGCTGCACCAGGCCGATGGCGCGACGCAGGCTCTGCTGCGTCACATCACGCACGTCCTGGCCGTCGATGCTAATGGATCCGGCAGCCACGTCATAAAAGCGCGGCAACAGCGAACAGGTCGTGGACTTGCCACCGCCCGAAGGGCCAACCAAAGCGATGGTCTGCCCGGGCTTGATGGACAGATCCATATGGTCGATAACGGGACGCTCGTCGGCATCGCCCTCGCCCAGCTCAACGTCCTCGTAGTTAAAGCACACGTCGTGATACTCCACGGCGCCGGCAGTCACCTGCAGATCCGTGGCGCCCG
Source organism: Collinsella sp. (assembly GCA_048485835.1). Lineage (GTDB taxonomy): Bacteria > Actinomycetota > Coriobacteriia > Coriobacteriales > Coriobacteriaceae > Collinsella. The sequence goes on along the minus strand of DBFWBE010000006.1, from coordinate 8,554 downwards.
GCTTGTCCTGGATATCCGGCGCGGTCGAGAGCACCTCGTCCATACGCTTAAAGCCGGCGATAGCCTTCTGATACGTTTCGGCCGAATTGACGAGCGTCTCAAGCGGCGTGCAGAACAGCGAAATATAGAGTGCAAAGGTCGCCATATCGACCGCCTGCAGCTGTCCCTGGGCGACCAGCCAGCCGCCCAGCAGCACCACGATCACATAGAGCACACCCGAGAGCAGGCCATACGTCGCGGTATAGACGCCCATGGCGTGATACATGTTCTCCTTGGACGAAAGATAGCGATTGTTTGAGGCGCGGAACTTGAAGCGTTCGGTCTCCTCATTGGCAAAGCTCTTGACCACACGCATGCCCGCCAGCGAATCCTGCAGCTGCGCATTGATGCCGCTGATTTTTTTGCGGTTGTCGCTAAAGACCTCGCGCATGCGCATGTTCTGCCAAAACATGATGACCGCAAACGCCGCCGTCACCACGGCCATGGCGAGCGCCAGCACCGGGGCAATGGTAAAGAGGATCACAAATGAGCCGATGATCTCGATGCCGCAGATGATGATCCACTCGGGCACGTGGTGCGCCGCCTCGCAGATATCGAACAGGTCGTTGACCACGCGGCTCATCATGTCGCCCGAGCTGTTGCGGTCGAAGTATGCAAAGCTAAAGCGCTCATACTGGTCGAACAGGTCCTCGCGCATTTTGGACTCCATACGCGCGCCCATCACGTGACCCCAATAGCTCACAAAATAGCGGCAGGCGCAGCGGACGGCATACATCAGCACCAAGCCCACCGCGATCATGCCGAGCGCCTGCATAATGGCAGCCTGACCCTGAGTAAATAGCCCACCGGTCAAATTGCGCAGAATAATGGGGAACGCCAGGTCAATGGCGGCAAGCACCAGAGCACAAACAGTATCAGCAACAAAAAGCCCCATCTGGGGCTTGTAATAAGACAAAAACCTCTTCAGCATAATCACCTTACGCGGTTTTACCAAACCGCGTTTCGTCTCGACGCTGCAAGTGCTCCATTTGGACAATCTGGCCTTCAATCGTCGGTCGCGTATATCCATACGCTTCCCTCCTCTTTTAGGCCACCTTGTCTCAAATGGAGCACTTTCGCTGACTTACACAAACCTGCGGGATCATCCCCGCTCGTTAAAGCTCGGCCCCGCCTAGTCGGTGCGCGATGCTGTCGCAGGCAAGCGCGCCTACGACGGTCTTGGCGTCTTCGATCTTGCCGTCGAGCACGGCGTCGATCAGCTCGTGCAGCGGCACCAGGTCCACGTTGACAAACTCGTCATCATCGGGGTTGGGCGCGTCGAACTCGAGCTTGGTGGCCAGGTAGATATGAATAATCTCATCGCAAAAACCGCAGGACGTGACAATCGACGTCAAAAAGCGAATACGACCAGCCCTAAAGCCCGTCTCCTCATGCAGTTCGCGCTTGGCGCAATCGAGCGGGTCCTCGCCTGGATCGAGCTTGCCGGCGGGAATCTCGACCGTCACGCGCTCGATGGCGGTGCGGTACTGACGCACCAGTACGATCTTGCCGCTCTCGGTCAGTGCCACAACGGCCGCCGCACCCGGATGGCGAACGATATCGCGGGCGCTGTGGCGACCGTTGGGCAGCTCAACCTCAAGACGGTGGACGTCGAGGATCTTGCCCTTCCAGGCGCACTCCTCCGAAAGAATCTTCTCGTGCAGCTCGGCATCGTGCGGGTCGTCGTCGCCCAGCACCAGCGACGGCTCGTCAGCGACCTCGCCACCAGGCTCGCCCTCGGCGTGCCCATACATGCGGCTGTCCTCTTCGACGATCTGCGCGTCCACGAGCTCTTCGTTCTTCTCGTCCATCCGTCTCATTCCTCTCGGACTTTAGGCATCCCAGGCGTCGCGGCCACGCAGCGCGCGCAGACCGATGTCATGACGCAGGGTCTTGCCCTCAAAATCAATCTTCTCGCAGGCCTCGTAGGCAAGGTTGCGAGCGTTCTCGAACGTGTCGCCCAGGGCAGTCACGGCAAGCACGCGGCCGCCGTTGGTCACAAGCTGGCCGTCCACCACGGCGGTGCCGGCGTGATACACGGTCACGTTCTCCATGGCCTCGGCGTCAGCAATACCGGTGATGACCTTACCCTTCTCGTAGCTGCCGGGGTAACCCGCGCTCGTCAGGACAACGGCCACGGCCCACTCGTCACGCCAATCGAGCTCAATCTGATCAAGCTCGCAGTTGGCGCAGGCGAGCATAACCTCGACCAGGTCATTCTTGAGGCGCGGCAGCACGACCTGCGTCTCGGGGTCGCCAAAGCGGGCGTTGAACTCCAACACCTTGGGGCCGGCGGGGGTGAGCATAAAGCCACCATACAGGCAGCCGCGGTAGTCGATGCCCTCGGCGGCAAGCTCGGCCACGGTCTGCTCCATGACCGCCACCATGGTGGCGTGCTCCTCGTCGGTCACGATGGGCACCGGGCTGTAGACGCCCATGCCACCGGTGTTGGGGCCCTTGTCGCCCTCGAGTGCACGCTTGTGATCCTGCGAGGTGGCCATAGGACGCACGGTCTTGCCGTCGGTAAAGGCCAGCAGCGAGCACTCGGGGCCAACCAGCATCTCCTCAATGACAACGGTGTTGCCGGCATCGCCAAAGGTGCCGCCAAAGCACTCGCGCACGGCCTCCTCGGCCTGCTCGAGCTCAGTCGCCACGATAACGCCCTTGCCCGCAGCCAGGCCGTCAGCCTTCACGACCAGCGGGGCGCCCTGCTCGCGCACGTAGGCGAGAGCCGAAGCCTCGTCGGTAAACGAACCATAGGCTGCCGTCGGAATGCCCGCACGCTCCATGAGCTGCTTGGAGAACAGCTTGGAGCCCTCCATCTGGGCGCCCTCGGCACCCGGGCCAAAGCAGGAAATACCCGCCGCGCGTACGGCGTCGGCCACGCCCGCCACGAGCGGAGCCTCGGGGCCAATTACCACGAGTCCGCATCCGTGGCTCTGCGCGAACGCCGCCACGGCCGCAGGATCGCAGTCGTCGAGAACAACGTTCTCGCCGCAGCTCGCAGTGCCGCCGTTGCCCGGCGCGATGTAGAGCTTGCCGGCGCGCGGTGATGCTGCGAGCTTAGCTGCCAAAGCATGCTCACGGCCGCCGCTGCCCAACAACAGGATGTCGATGGTTTGAGTGTCCGCCTTCAAGGGTGCCTCCTCTATGGATGAATGGCCCGCTCCGCGCGAGCCCTTTGCAAGCAAATATACCCCTCGGCCGCCCGCCCGGGCTGCAAAGGGGTATATCGCAATAACCAAATAGTCCCGATTACTTCCAGAATCGGTTGATGATCTGCTCGCGACCAGCGCCAACGCCAATGAACGTCACGCGGGTGTGTGCCAGATCCTCGATAAACGCCACGTAGTCCTGAGCCTCTTGCGGCAGCTCATCAAAGCTGCGGCAACCGGTGATGTCGCACTTCCAGCCGGGGAGCTCCTCGTAGATGGGCTTGGCATGCTCAAAGCGCACCTGATGCTCGGGCACGCTGGTGTAGCGCTCGCCATCGACGTCGTAGGCCACGCACACCTTGATGGTGTCGAAGGCCGAAAGCACGTCGAGCTTGGTCACGGCGATGTCGGTGAGGCCGTTGACGCGCGAGGCATAGTTGGCGATAGGGCCGTCAAACCAGCCGCAACGACGACGGCGACCGGTGGTCACGCCGTACTCATAGCCCTCCTCGGTCAGCGTGTGGCCGGCCTCGGACTCATAGGAAAGCTCGGTGGGCATGGGGCCCGAACCGACGCGGGTGATATAGGCCTTCATGACGCCCAGCACGCGGTCGACGTTCTTCATGCCCACGCCGGAGCCGGTGATGGCGCCGCCGGCGGTGCAGTTGGAAGACGTCACGTACGGATAGGTGCCGTGGTCGATGTCGAGCAGCGTCGCCTGGGCGCCCTCAAACAGCAGGTCCTTGCCCTCATCGATCATGTTGTTGAGCAGCAGGCTCGTCTCGGTGATGTAGGGGCGCAGGCGCTCGGCCATGGGCAGATACTCGTCGCAAATCTGGTCCACGGTGTAGGTGGGCAGGTTGTAGATGAGCTCGAGCTCGGGGTTCACGCGGGCGAGAGCGGTCTCCAGCTTGTCGCGGAACAGTGCCTCGTCCAGCATGTCCTGCATGCGCAGACCAATGCGGGCCATCTTGTCCTGATAGCACGGACCGATACCGCGCTTGGTGGTACCGATGTTCTTCTTGCCGAGCTTCTGCTCAAAGGCGCCATCCAGATCGATGTGGTACGGCATGATGACATGCGCGTTGCCGCTAATCTTGAGGTTCTTGGTGGTGATGCCGTCGGCCTCGAACATGTCGATCTCCTCAAGGACAACCTTGGGATTGACGACGCAGCCGTTACCGATCACCGACACGTGGTCGGAATACATGATGCCGGAGGGCACCTGGTGCAGGCCGTACTTCTTGCCGTTGACGACGATGGTGTGGCCGGCGTTGTTGCCGCCCGAGTAGCGCACGACGGCATCGAAGTCGCCGGCGACCAGGTCGCAGATCTTACCCTTGCCCTCATCGCCCCACTGGGCACCGACCAAAACGGTTGACGGCATGTTTACTCCTTACATTCATGGACTGTCTACGCGCCACGCCGGCACGCAGAAGCACAAAACATTCCCAGTATACCCGTGCAACGGGCGCCTGTCCTACTCCTCGGCATGTGCCCCATCAAGCTCATAGAACTTGGTGGATGCCGGCAGGAACATCAGGTCGACGTCGCCGATCGGGCCCGAACGGTTCTTGGCCACGACGATACGCGTAACGCCCTCGTCGGGTCGATCGTCGCGCGAGGCTTCGGCCTCGTCGGCGGAGCGGTCCAAGAACATAACGATATCGGCGTCCTGCTCGATGGAGCCCGATTCACGAAGGTCGGAAAGCTGCGGGCGCTTGCCGGTACGGGATTCGACCTGACGCGAGAGCTGCGACAGCGCGATGAGCGGGATCTTGAGCTCCTTGGCCATGATCTTCAGACCACGCGACATCTCGGAGACCTCGACGGTACGGCTCTCGGAGCGGCGTCCCGGCGGAGGACTCACCAGCTGCAGGTAGTCCAGGATGATGATGGCCTTCTCCTTGTTGTGGAGCATGCGGCGGCTCTTGGCGCGAATCTCGGTCACCGTGGTGCCGGGCGTATCGTCAATCAGAATATCGAGCTTGGACAAGGTCTGCGTGGCCTCGTTGATATTGGCCCACTGCTCGGGGCTAATGCGGCCCATGCGGAAGTCACTGATCGAGATCATGGCGTAGGCGCAAATCAGACGCTGGGCAATTTCCTTGCCCGACATCTCCAGCGAAAAGAAGCCAACGGTATAGCCCGCAGCGGCGGCATTCAGCGCCAGGTTCAGAGCGAACGACGTCTTACCCACGGCAGGGCGGGCGCCGATAATGATGAGCTGGCCCTCGCGGAAGCCCATGAGCATGCGATCGAGCGACGGGAAGCCCGTGGGCACGCCCGCCGCCTGGCCACCGGCCTGGCACACTTCCTCGGCCTCGTTATAGGCCTCGACCATAAACTCGGTCAGCGTCTTGTAGCTCGACTTGACCTCGCGTGCCGTGACCTTGAGCAGCTTGCTCTCGGCTAGCTCCACGACCTCTTTGGTGTCGGTGGGGGCGTTATAGGCCAGCGCGTTGATCTCGTTGGTGGCGCCGATCAGCTCACGCAGCATCGAATCGCGGCGAACGATGGCGGCATGGTGCTGCCAGTTGACGAGCGACAGGGTCTGACCCATCAACTCCAAAATGTACGCTTCGCCGCCCACGGCATCGAGCTTGTTGATGCTTCGCAGGTAATCGATCAGCGAGATGGAGTCGATGGGAATGCGGCTGTTGTACATATCGACCATCGCGGTATAGATGGTCTTATGAATGGGCCGGTAGAAGTCATCGGGCTGCAGCTCGACCTGGGCCTCTTCGACCACCTCGGGCGATAGCAGCATAGCGGCCAGTACATTGGCCTCTGCATCTTGGTTTTGGGGAAGACCCAACTTTGAGCCGCGGTCCTCGACCGTCAGCCCGGTCTCCCTATCGTCATATGCCATGAGCATCCTCATTCATATCGCTTGCGAGCATCCATAGTATCAGCCACGGTCCCAAAACGCGCCGCGCGCCGCCAATCATCACCGAACCAAACGGATGAACGGTCCTGTATATAGGACTTTGACGCGACGTTCACCACAACACTCACTCAGCGCAAAAAACAAAAGGGCGCCCCGGTTTCCCAGAGCGCCCTTCTTAGAACAAGATTGTTGCGTTGCAGCAAATGCTACTCGGCAGCAGCCTCAGTCTCGACCTCGGCGGTCTCGGCCTCGGCGACCTCAGCGGCCTCCTCGACCTCAGCCTCGGCAGCGAGCTCCTCGGCGGTAACGCCGACGAGAACGACAACCTCGGCCTTGATCTCGCGATACAGCGAGATGGCAACGGTGTGGGCACCGGCAACCTTGATGGGCTTACCGAGCTCGACGCGCTTGCGGTCGATGTCCATACCGAGCTGAGCCTTGATGGCGTCAGCGATCATAGCGGCGGTAACGGAGCCAAAGAGGATGCCCTCGTCGCCGACCTTGACGTCAACGGTGACCGTCTTGCCCTCAAAGGCAGCCTTGGTCTCGTTGGCGGTAGCCAGACGGACGGCCTCGCGCTTGGCGATGTTGTTGCGACGCTCGTCAAGCTGCTTGAGGTTGCCCTTGGTGGCGGCAACAGCGAGCTTCTTGGGGAACAGGAAGTTCTCAGCGTAACCCTGAGCGACCTCTACGACGTCACCCTCGCCGCCCTTGCCCTTGATCTCATCGAGAAGAATAACCTTCATGATGCGTCTCCCTTCTTAGCCGCGGTCGCGGTTGCCACGAGAGGAAACCACGGGGACGGTGTACGGCAGGAGAGCCATCTCGCGGGCGCGCTTGATGGCGTTGGCGATGTCATGCTGATGCTGCGTGCAAGCGCCAGTGACGCGACGAGGCTTGATCTTGCCACGGTCGGTCATGTACTTACGGAGAAGCTGAGTGTCCTTATAGTCGATGAACTCAGTGTTCTCCTTGCAGAACTGGCAGTACTTACGACGCGGCTGACGTGCAGAAAAATCATTAGCCATGTCAAAATACCTTTCATTTGGCAACTCCGACGAACCGAAGCCGCCTCTCACTCAAAAATAGGTGAACAACCCTTAGAACGGGATGTCCTCATCGTAGACGTCGACCGCGGGCGGCGTTGCCACCGGTGCGGCAGGACGTGCTGCGGGCGCGGGAGCTGCGGGGGCGTAACCGCCCTGATCGTAGCCACCCTGACCACCACGGGAGCTCATAAACTCGATCTCATCGACGATGACCTCAAGCTTGCTCCGGCGCTGGCCGTCGCGCTCCCAAGAGCTGTAGCGCAGCTTGCCCTCGATCGCGACCTTGTTTCCCTTTGCCAGGAAACGGCTCACGGCCTCGGCGCGGGTGCCGAACATAGTGCAGTCGACAAAGTTGGGATAGTCCTCCCACTCGCCAGTCTGCGCGTTGCGGCGACGATCGTTCACGGCGACGCCAAAGGACAGAACCTGGGTTCCGCCGGCGGTGGCGCGCAGCTCGGGATCGCGGGTGAGGTTACCGGTGATGTTCACTCGATTGATGCTCATAACTCACTACTTCCTCTTGGGGCACAAGCCCAGTCCAAAACGACAGTCTTACTCCTGGTCGTCGCGACGGACGATCATGTGGCGGACCACAGCGTCGGTGATGCGCAGGACGCGATCAAGCTCGGCGATCTGGGTAGGATCTGCGTGGAAGTTGATGAGGGTGTAGTCACCATCGGTGAGGTCGTTGATCTCGTAGGCGAGCTTGCGCTTGCCCCACTCGTCAACGGAGTCGACCTTGCCAGCGCCCTCAGCGATCGTGGTATCGATACGCTTCATAACAGCGAGACGAGTCTCGGGGTCGAGCGACGGGTCAACAAAGAACAGCAGTTCATAAGCCTTCATATTGTCACCTCCTCTGGGCAAATGTGGCTTCAGGTCGTGAAGGTGCGCCTGAAGCAGGAAAAGACTTGGTAATAATATCTTTCAACCTCCCAGGCCGCAAGAATATGCAGCTACAACCTCATGACCTCCACATATGCCCATACTCGCACGACGTTTCATGCGCATTCCAACCAAATGCTGACCATAAGCTTGACGGATCTGTGGACAAGATACGGTGCCGTGAGGACAAGCTGAGCCAAGTCGCAGGTCAACGGGCGCATGGTTGTGGTCGCAAAATGCATACCAGTGGCCCACAGCACCACCCAAAGATTTTTAAATTCATTGCCAAATCGCTTATAAATACCCCTTTTGAACAATTGAGTTGATCAACTACGCTGGTCGGAAGCCGTTTTTTGGCATCTCAAACCCCGCTGCAACGCCAAACGCGGCCAAGCGTGGTTGATTTCCGATCTCAGCCGAACACATTAGGCGGGCAGGCCGTTCCCGCAGCTAGCCGAACGCCCCCGAGGCCCCATCCGGGCCCCGGGGGCGCCGTTTTCCCAGTTGAAGGAACGGTGGAGATGTGTTTCGATGGG
>DBFWBE010000005.1:0-2608 GCA_048485835.1 Collinsella sp. | reverse complement strand
TGATTATTGCGGCGTTTTCAGTCCGTGATTCCGCGAGCCATCGGTGCGCTTGTCCGCTATCGGTCGGTGTGCGCCGATGATGGCGCTTTAATCTCTCCAATCTCCTACGATTGGCCCAGGTGCAAAAAGCATCCGGGCCATTTCTACGTTAGGAGGAAAAAATGGTCAAGTACCGAGAGATCCTGAGACTGACTTATCTCGGGATCAGCCAGGAGAACATAGCGTTCTCCTGCGGCTGCGCGAGATCCACCGTGCAGCTGATCCAGAAGCTCGCTAAGAGCAAGGGGCTTGAGTGGCCGCTACCCGGCGAGATGGACGATGCGGCAATCAGAGCCGTGCTCTACCCGCCGAAGGAGACCCGCGATGACGGGAAGTTCGCCATCGACCACGAGTGGATCGAGCGCGAGATGGGCAAACCCGGGGTCACGATGACGCTTCTTTGGAGCGAATACTGCGTGAAGGCCACCGATCACGGCGCCGATCCCTTCATGTACTCGGCTTTCTGCCAGCGCCATCGCAAATGGGCGCAGCGGAACCGCATCACCTTGCATATCGACCGTCGCCCGGCCGAGGAGATGCAGGTCGATTGGGCTGGCAAGTGCCCGGCGTATTGCGACCCGGACACCGGCGAGATTCGCAAGGCCCACGTGTTCGTGGCCTGCCTGCCGTACTCCTCGATGATCTTCGCCTGGCCCTATCCAAACATGGGAGAGGAGTCTTGGATCGACGGGCACATCCGCGCCTTCCGCGAGTTCGGCGGCACGACGCCCATCGTCGTGCCGGACAACTGCAAGACCGGCGTCATCAAGAACACGGTAGAGGAGCTCGTCGTCAATGAGCAGTACAGGCTCATGTGCGAGCACTACGGCGTGGCTGTCGTGCCGGCACGGGTTCGCAGGCCAAAGGACAAGGCCGCTGTCGAGATGAGCGTTGGCGTGGTGGAGCGAAAGGTCATCGCCGCCATGCGCGACCGAGTGTTCATCGGCATCGCGGAACTCGCTGCGGCAATCGACGAGGCCGTGGATTCCATCAACTCCGCGCCCTTCCAGAAGCGGGCCGGCAGCAGGCGCGAGGCCTTCCTCGGGCGGGAGAAGGACCGCTTGCAGCCCCTGCCGCCGACCCATTACGAGATGACGGTCAGGAAGACCGCCACCGTCCAGTTTAACTACCATGTCTCCTTTGACAAGCGCTACTACTCGGTGCCAGCCGCCTACGTGCGGCGCGAGGTGGGCATCGTCGCCACTAGAACGACGGTGGCCGTCATCTGCGACGGGGAGCGCATCGCCATGCACAGGCGCTCGACATCTCCCGCCGGCGCCTATGTCACAGATCCCGCCCATATGCCCGACTCCCACAGGGAATGGACGGCGTGGAGCGGGGACAGGTTCCGCAGCTGGGCGGCGGGGAAGGGGGAGGCCATCCTCGCCGTCGTGGACGGGATACTCAAGTCGCGCAAGGTCGAGCAGCAGGCCTACCGCTCAGCGCGGGCGCTTCTCGGCCTTGCCGACAAGCACGGGGACGCGCTCCTGGAAAGGGCGTGCGCAAAGGCGCTCACCTGGACGGCGCGCCCCAGCTACAAGACAGTGAAGACGGCGCTCCAGAAGATAGCGGCCGAGACCGCCCCCGATCCGGATGCGGGCGCCTACCGAAGGCCCGACGACTGCTACGACGAGTTCGACGGATGCGACCGATAGGAGGTTCGGCTAAGATGGCAAACGAAGCGACGATGGACAAGCTCTACCAGATGAGGATGTCGGTGATGGCAAGGGCGTACCGCGAGCAGGAGGAGTCGATCGGCGTGGCCGAGATGCCCTTCGACGACAGGCTCGCGATGCTGGTCGACGCCGAATGGGACGCAAGGCGCGCCAACAAGCGGACGAGGCTCCTGCGCCAGGCGGCCTTCTGCGATCCCGATGCCAACGTGTGCGATGTCCGCTACGATCCCGACCGTGCGCTCGATCGCGCCAAGGTGATGGAGCTGTCGAACTGCACATGGGTGGACGCGGCCAGAAACCTCATAATCACGGGCGCTTCAGGTGCGGGGAAGTCGTGGATGGCATGCGCTTTGGGAGTGGCTGCCTGCAATGCGTTCAAGACAGTGAGGTACGTGCGGCTGCCGGAACTGCTGGATACGCTGTGCATCGCAAAAGGCGAGACGTGGGCGAAGATGAGAAAGCGGTACATCGCCTGCGATTTGCTGATCGTCGACGACTGGCTGCTGGAGACGATATCTCCATCTCAGACCAGGGAAGTTCTGGAGATAGTGGAGGCAAGGCACAGGAAGGGATCGCTCATTCTATGCTCGCAGTTCGCGCCCTCCGGATGGCGCGCGAAGCTCGGCGACAACGCCATGGCAGACGCCGTCGTGGACAGGCTGGTGTTCAACTCGCACGTGATGCACATCGAGGGCACCGAATCCATGAGGAAGAGGATGTCCGGCATAATCTAGCGCGAAGACCGCGGAAGTCGAGCGACTGAAAGCTCGAAAAAGGGCTGGGAGCAGAATGACTCCCAGCCCGATTGTCGGCGCAAGCGCGCACCGATGGCCAATGGATTTGCGCACTGACGCATTGCGGAATCACCACCCGAGGATGCCGCAATACTCAAT
>DBFWBE010000004.1:0-15957 GCA_048485835.1 Collinsella sp. | reverse complement strand
CATTACTAAACAGTTAAACGGTCGATATCTCCATGTGAACGGTTTAGAAGCAGAAGGCAATCCTTACGCCTGCTGGTAGTGCAGGTGCTTCTCGTCGATATCGGCCAGGTCGCGGTCGAGGTAGCGGCGCGCGAGCCAGTTTGCCATGGGAAGGTTCTGGTCCAGGTAGTTGCCGCACTCCTCGGGAGCGGCACCGGGGACATCGCCCTCAAAGTCGGCGACGAACTCAAAGAGCTCGCGCACGAGCGGCAGGATCTCCTCGCTCGTCACCTCGCCAAACACGACCAGGTAAAAGCCCGTGCGGCAGCCCATGGGGCCAAAGTAAACGATACGGCTCGACCACTCGGCATGATTGCGAAGGAAGGTCGCACCCAGGTGCTCGATGGTGTGGCACTCAGCCGTGTTCATGACCGGCTCTTTATTGGGCGTGGTCAGACGCAGGTCAAAGGTGGTGACGGCAGCGCCGGTCGCCGGATCGCGGTCGATGCGACTCACGTATACGCCGGGCTCAAGCAGCAGATGATCGACAGAAAAGCTCGCAATGCGCTCCATGGCAGATCCTCTCGATAGTCAATTTGGGACGGGGCTCTTTTAGCTGGTTCGAATGGTCACACCAATCATACCAGTCAAAAAAGCCCCGTCCCAAATTAGCCACCTGGGACGAGGACCGATGATTATTTGATCCCCGTCCCAGAAAAATCATGCTAGGCGGTATACGAGATAGTCGCGGCCACTGCATGGCGCCAGCCGGCGATCTTTTTGGCTCGCTCGCCAGCGGGCATCGACGGCTCCACGATGCCACGGGCACCGTAGACGTCGACGACATCGCGTGTGTACATGCCCAGCGCGATACCGCAGGCCCAAGCCGCGCCCAGACCGCTCATCTCGTCATTGCTCGCAATGCGGATGGGCGAGCCGACCAAATCGCTCTCAAACTGCATCAGGTACGCGTCGCGCGTGGGGCCGCCGTCAACACGAAGCTCGGCAAGCGCCGCGCCCGAATCCTCGACCATCGCATCAATGACGTCAAAAATCTGATAGGCGATCGACTCGTCGGCAGCCTTTACGAACTCCGCGCGGCCCGTGGTGCGTGTCATACCAAAAACGCATCCCTCGGCATCACTTGCCCAGTGCGGCGCACCCAGGCCGGTAAACGCCGGCACAAAGTAAACATGGCTCGCCGGGTTGGCGGCGTAGCACAGGTCGGTGACCTCCTCGGGGTTGTTGATGAGCTCCAGGTCGTCGCGCAGCCAGGTCTTGACGGCGCCGGCGTAGCTCACGTTGCCCTCGAGTACATACTCGGTCACGCCATCCATACGCCACGCAAGCGAGCTCGAAAGCCCGTGCGAGCTGGCGACAAACTCGTTGCCGACGTTCATCATGACCGAGCTACCGGTGCCATAGGTCGCTTTGGCCATGCCGCGGCTGTGGCAACCCTGCGCAAACAGGGCCGCATGGCTGTCGCCCAGCACGCCGTGTACCGGCACGGGTGCGGGCAAAAAGCCATCCAGGTCCGTTGTGCCAAACAGACCGTCGGAATCGGTCGCCTGCGGCAGGCAGGCCGGATCGATGCCAAAGGCCTCGCACACCGGCTCGCTCCAGCTGCCACGGCGCAGGTCGAAGAGCTGCGTGCGGCTGGCATTGGACCAGTCACAGCGAAACTCCGCGCCGCCCGTGAGCGTCCAGACCACCCAGGCATCGATGGTGCCCAGACACAGCTCACCCGACGCCGCGGCCTCGGCAGCCGCCGGAACGTTCGCGAGAATCCAAGCCATCTTGCCCGCCGGATAGTAGGGCGAGAGCACCAGGCCCGTTGTGTCACGCACCAGCCCTGCCACGCCTTCGCGCGCCGCAAGCTCGTCACACAGCTCGCGGGCGCGGGCACACTGCCACACCACGGCGTCGCACAGCGGCTCGCCCGTCGTGCGGTTCCAGGCAACGGTGGTCTCGCGCTGGTTGGAGATGCCAATACCAGCAATGTCGGCCGGATTGACCCCGGTCTCCTCCACCACGGCACGCGCCACGGCCAACACGTTGGCGGCGATCTCGACCGGATCATGGCTCACCCAGCCGGCATCATTGACAATCTGGCGATGCGAGCGGTCGGCACGATGAATCAGATGGCCGCCCTCGTCCACCAGCAGCGCCTTGGTGCCCTGCGTGGACTGATCGATTCCGATGATGTATTTGCTCATGTACTCTCCCATTCCTTCCGCCAAATCAAAGACAGCCTGGCGGACAAGGAGCGAGCGACCGCCAAGTGCCGCAGATTGCCGTGAAAGAGGAGCGCCGCGTACTTTGTGTACGCAAGCGACGGTTTGAACGGCAAGGTGCGGTGCTTGGCGGCCGCGCAGCGTCTGTGTCTACTAGTTGCCGAGGAACTCGGCAACGGTCTTGGCAATGCCTTCGCCGGTGAGGCCGTAGTGCGCAAAGACCTCGGGGCTCGTGCCGGTGATGACCGGCGCGTCGGGCAGGCTCAGGCACTTGACCGGACGCGGGCAATGCTCGCCCACGACCTGCGCGACCATGGAGCCCAAGCCGCCAAAGGGGCTGTGCTCCTCGACGGTCACGACGGCGCGCGTGGCACCAGCGGCCTCGATCACGGCCTCGGCATCGAGCGGCTTGACGCAGTACATGTCGAGCACGGTGGCGGAGATGCCCTGCTCGGCGAGCAGATCGGCGGCGTCCACGGCATGGCGGACCATCTCACCGGTGGCGACAATCGTCACATCGGTGCCGCGACGCACCCAGGTGGCACGATCCATCTGGAACGGGCACTCGTCCTCGGTATACACGTCCTCGACCGGGTTGCGGCCCACGCGGATATAGGCCGGCTTGTTGTCGGCAACCAGGGCGCGCACGAGCTCGGCAGTCTGAAAACGATCGCTCGGCAGATACACGCGCATGTTCGGGATAGCGCTCATGGCGGCGATATCCTGCGCGGAGTGATGGCTCATGCCCAGAGCGCCGTAGGACACGCCGCCCGAGATGCCGATGAGCTTGACGTTGGTGTTGGAGTACGAGACGTCGACCTTGCACTGCTCATACGAGCGCGTGGTCACAAAGGACGCCGGCGAGGCGGCCCAGGCCTTCTTGCCGCACGAAGCCATGCCGGCGGCGATACTCACCAGGTCCTGCTCGGCGATGCCGACCTCGACGGACTGCTGGGGGTACTGATCGAAGAACGGCGTGAGCGATGCGGAGCCGCGGGAGTCGGAGCACAGGACGACGATGTCCTTATCGGTCTCGGCGGCCTCGAGCAGCGTGTCGCAGATAACCTTGCGGTTGGCGATCTTGTTAGTCATTGATGGCCTCCTTATGGGCAGCGAAATCGGCGATGATCTGGGCATATTCCTCATCGTTGGGCAGGTGATGATGCCAGGCGGCCTTGTCCTCCATGACGGGCGAGCCATAGCCCTTCACCGTGTTGAGGATGATGACCGTGGGCTTACCCTTGGTCTCGGCCGCAAGCGTCAGCGCGGCGTCGATGGCCTGGACGTCGTTGCCCGGAATGGACAGCACGTTCCAACCGAAGGCGGCCCAGCGCTCCTCCTGCGAGTCCTGCTTCATGACGTCCTCGGTGCTGCCGCTGATCTGCAGACGGTTGCGGTCCACGAGCGCGCACAGGTTATCGAGCTGGTAGTTGCCGCCACTCATGGCGCCCTCCCAGACCGAGCCCTCGGCAAGCTCGCCGTCGCCCATGATGGTGTAGACGCGGTAGTCGCGACCGTCCATCTTGCCGGCAAGTGCCATGCCCACCGCCACGGGCAGGCCGTGGCCGAGCGAACCGGAGTTCATCTCGATGCCCTTGAGCTTGTTGTTGGGATGGCCGATGTAGGGGCTGCCGAACTTGGAGAAGCGGGCCTTGACGTCGTCGAGGTCCAGGTAGCCCTCGTGACACAGCACCGCGTAGTAGGCCTCCATGGCGTGGCCCTTGGAGAGCACGAAGCGATCGCGGTTGGGATCGTCGACGGTCTCGGGCGAAATGTTCAGATGGTTGGCGTAGAGGGTCATGAGGGCGTCGATCACCGACATGTCGCCGCCGATGTGGCCGCCGGCGCCGGCCATGATGATGTCGACGCAATCGCGGCGGAGGTCCCAGCGCAGGGACTCAAGCTCTTCGATAGTTGCCATTTCTACTCTCCTCGCAGGTAGGCTTTGACGTCTTCTTCGATGGGGTCGTACAGGTCGGGCTGGATGCCGATGTACTTGCATGCCTCGTAGAGCACCGGCACCACGTTGGCGTGGATGGCCACGCAGTGGTGGATGTAGGGGCCCTCGACGATCTTTGCCTCGAGGCGCTTGAGGTTCTCGACCTCGACCCACAGGTAGGTGCCCATACCGGCCGGGCCGTCGATGCCGCGGGCATTGCCCAGCAGCAGCGAGTACTCGCCGTTGTCGCCGTCAAAGCGGGCAAGGGTGAGGTCGCCGTGCTTGGCCTCGGCCGTCAGCGCGCCGGGGTGATCGAAGGCCAGCGGATAGGTGAGCTTGGGCTTGACGGCCGCGCAGCTGCAGGGCCAGGGGCCGCAGTGCTGCAACAGCTCGCCGTTCTCGTTGTCGGGATGGCGGACGGTCCAGTCGGCGAACATGCCGCGGTGACGGCCAAGATCGGCGGCCTCGACCATGAGCGCGGTGATGGCGCCGTGGATGTCGGTCTCGCAGACGACGGGGATACCCATCTCGTTGAGGATGGCGTTGGCGGCGCAGGGCATAATGCCCAGCTCGTCCTGCAGGGCGTTCCAGCACTGGATGGCGCCGGCGTTGCAGCCGTACTTCTCGACCAGACGCTTCATGGCGATGGCGAGTCCTGCGACCGCGGGGACCTTGTCCTCGGGGATGCAGATCTCAAAGCTGTCGGCGATGTGGGCGAGCATGGCGGCCATGGCTTGCTCGTCGGCCTGGGCGTCGCACACGGCCTGAACAAGCTCGGTCATGGGGATAGGCGAAAGCTGGATGTTGAACTTCTCGAGCAGCTCGCCCTCGTTGCACATGGTCGACCAGAAGTCGAATGGACGGGTGGCCATCTGCAGGATGCGGGTGTGCTTGAAGGTCTTGACCACGTTGCAAACGGCCAAAAAGTCCCAAACGCCGCGCTCGAACTCGGGGTCGGTCAGGCGGCAGTTGGTCATGTAGGTGAAGGGAGCCTGGAAGCGGCGCAGGACCTTGCCGGTGGCGAACAGACCGCACTGGCTATCGCGCAGGCGCGTGCCGTCGGGCTCGGGGCGCTCGTCGCGCGGGCCCCACAGCAGCACGGGCAGGCCGAGCTCGCGGGCAAGGCGAGCGCAAACGTACTCGGTGCCAAAGTTGGCGTGGCACAGCATAATGCCATCGACGCCCTCGGCGCGGAATTTCTTGACGATAGGCTCAATGTGGCTGTCGTCGAACAGCAGGCCCTCGTCATTGATGTCGTCGATATCCACGATGTCGACGCCGATCTCGCGCAGGCGATCAGCCGTCAGGCCGCGATACTTGATTGCGTCCGGCGCGCTAAAGATGCTGCGGCGCGTGGGCACAAAGCCGAGCTTGATCTTGTCCATGTACGTCCTCCCCTAATCACATGTTCAGTAAACAGACGCATGTTTCGTTTTGTTCTGTTTACTAAATGTTTTACTCTACTGTTTAGAAGTTTAACGCGAAATACCCGTAGACGGTAGAGAAATCAGCCTAAACGGTATGTAAACAAACTGAACATACAAGGGCATCAAAAAGAGGGCCCCGAAGGACCCTCTCTTAGTAGCGTTATGTATGGCTGCCTTAGCGAGCTTTACCTCCCTACGGCCTAGCGTTGCCTTTGCCTAGATCTCGCGCACGCTCTGGCGCTCGACAAAATAGGTCGAGACGGCCGTTTTGCAGGTATAGCTCTTGGGATTGCGGATGTTGCCCACCAGACGGCGCACCGCGATCTCGCCCACCTCGTGCTTGGGAACATGAACCGTGGTGAGCGGCGGGTTGGAGAAGGCGCCCACGGAAAGATCGTCGAAGCCAATCATCGAGACATCTTCGGGCACGCGAATGCCATGCTCACTCAACGCACGCATAGCACCCACGGCGAGGACGTCGTTCTCAGCAAAGAAAGCCGTCGGCAGTTCATCATGCGAAACGGTATCGAGCCATGCGCCCATGTCGCGATAAGCGCCCTCGAGCGTGGTGCCCAGCGTGACGCGCCATGTCGGATTGGCCTCAAGGCCTGCATCTTCAAGCGCTTGGCGATAGCCGCGCTCGCGATCCTTGAAATTGCGGATGCGAAGGTCGCCTGCCAGGTAGCCGATTTGCTTGTGGCCCTTCTCGATAAGGTAATCCACGGCACGCAGCACCGAATCGGTGTTGGCGATGACTACGGCGTCAAAGTACTGACGATCGCTCCAGCCATCGAGCACGATCAGGTGGGCCGCCGCGTTGGCAAACAGGGCGTAGTCCTCCTCGCCCAGCTCCGTACCCATCAGCACGATGGCAGCCGACGGATCGGCGATCAGGCCCTCGACCTGCGGGCGCACGGCGTCCAGGTCGCTAAAGTCAAGCGAGACAAAGCTCGTACTCATGCCGTGGCGGCGTGCTTGGCGCTCCACGCCCTCGATGACCGCAGGATGGAAGGTGCTCTCGTCCAGGATGGCGCCCGTCTTGCGCGCGAGCACAAACTGGATGCTCTCGAGCTGCGTCGACTGCTGGTATCCGAGCGACTGTGCACACTCAAGGATAACCTTGGCGGTCTCCTCGCTCACGCTGCGCTTGCGATTGAGCGCGTTGGACACGGTCGCGGGCGAGAAGCCGGTGATGCGGCTGATCTCGCGGACACTTGCTTTGGCCATTGTTCCCCCTAGCAACGGTCGTGGCGGAGCATCGTGACTCGATAGCTCGGCAACTAAACGACCGCAAATTAAATCTAAACAGAATAGTAAATGTTTAATAGCTAGTTTAGCCTGTTGTCAAGCGAAGTGGCACGACTATTCCCCCAACGGGCGCATTTGTCCATCTTAACGTTATTACGCAAGGTCTTCGCCATTGCTTGCTATTACGCGTCGGTACCATTCGAAGCTTTTCTTTTTACGTCTCTCAAACGAGCCCGCACCGCTATCGTCTCGATCGACATAGATAAACCCGTAGCGCTTACGCATCTGTCCTGTGGCGACCGAAACCAAATCGATCGGGCCCCAACAGGTATATCCCATGAGTTCCACCCCGTCGAGCTCGACGGTCTCCCTCATCGCCTCGATGTGGGCCCGCAGGTATTCAACTCGATAGTCGTCTTCTATTTCACCCGAATCTTCCGGCACATCAGGAGCACCCAAACCGTTTTCGACGATGAACAGCGGCTTTTGATAGCGATCCCAGATTTCATTCATGGTGACGCGCAGCCCTTTGGGGTCGATAAACCTCCCCCAAGGCTCCTGTTTTAGATACGGATTAGGCGCCGAGCGAAGAAGGTTCGAATCGAACTGACCTTCCGCATGCGCTTTTGCGACGCGCGTCGAGTAATACGAAAACGAGACGAAATCGACCAGGTTCGCAGCCAGTACTTCGCGGTCATCATCCCGATAGGGCACCTCAAAACCATGGCGGGCGTATTCCTTGAGAACATAGCTCGGGTACGCACCGCGCACCTGGACGTCGGTAAACATGTAATGGCTGCGATTCTCAGCCTGCGCAGCCAGCACATCGTCCGGATCACATGTAGCCGGATAGAAGACACCTGCGTTGAGCATGCAACCGATCTTCGCCCCAGGGCACAGTTCACGACACGCCCCGACCGCACGGGCGCTCGCAACCAATACATGGTGCACGGCCGTGTGAACCGTTGCATAGCGATTCTCCCCTTGCTCGAAGATGATCCCCGCCGCCATAAAGCACGCCTGCGTCATGATGTTGATCTCGTTAAAGGTCAGCCAATAATTGACCAATCCCCGATAGCGCTCGAACACGGTACGCGAATATCGCTCGAACAGGTCGACCAACCTGCGATCGCGCCATCCGCCATACGCATCGACGAGATGCATGGGGACATCATAGTGGTTGAGCGTCACCAAAGGCTCAATGTCATGCGCGCGACACGTCCTAAAAACATCCTCGTAAAAGGCAAGGCCTTCTTCATTGGGCTCGGCTTCGTCTCCTTTGGGAAAAATGCGGCTCCAGGCGATTGATAAGCGCAGGCATTTAAAACCCATCTGGGCAAACAGTTCAATATCCTGCTTGTACCTATGGTAAAAATCAATGCCCTTGCGAGCGGGATAGAAGCTGTCGGGTGCCAACGCACGCGGATCAAGGTCTCCCCGCATGACGTCCATGCGTTGATCGCCAAAC
The DNA here is from genome assembly GCA_048485835.1 of Collinsella sp. Lineage (GTDB taxonomy): Bacteria > Actinomycetota > Coriobacteriia > Coriobacteriales > Coriobacteriaceae > Collinsella. The sequence continues at coordinate 7,662 of DBFWBE010000004.1, read as the reverse complement.
GGCAGCATGTCGGAATTGGCTAAACCGCGACCGCCTTCGTTCCATCCTCCCTCGCACTGGTTTGCAGCCAGAGCCCCGCCCCATAAAAAATCTTCTCTAAACATTATGGTGTCGTCCTTTCTATCAAATTCCCGGCCCACACTGTCGAACGCAACGGACTCGGCAAGTGCCGCGCAACAGCACAGTACCGTTGCGCGGCCAAGGGGTCGGACCGCGCAACGGCTGGGGAGCATATTTGTGTAGTAGCCTCTTATGCCTCGACGGATTCAACGGCCTCAGAATCGCCGCTCTTGGACTTCAACGGCATCTTCTCCTGTCCTTCAAATCCAAAAATCATCGCCAACGCAAACGTCACGGCACCGCCAGCAAGACACCCGATGGTGCCAGGGATGATATCCTGAGCAAACATGAGCACGTTCATCCATGGGAAACCAACGCCAGTGAAGATATAGACGTTGGCATGAAGAAGGCTTACCAGCAGACCACCGACAGCACCACCAATCATGTTCCAGGCAAGAGCCTTCTTGTCGCGAAACAGGATGCCGTAGATGATGGGCTCGCTCACGCGACCGAAGGCATAGGTGATGAACAAGTTCCAGCCCGTGGCTCGACTCTCCTTGCCCTTAGCGCGCAGGCCATAGGCGAGCGCGATGGCAAGCGTGGTGTAGGCTACAACCGCGGTGCCGGGGTATAAGATGGCGTCGTAACCGTTCTGGAGCGCGGCGGGCAATATGGCGGTATAGATCGGCACGTGCATGCCGGTGGCGATGATCAGATTCCAGAATGCGCCGATAACCGCGGTCGCAGCGGGACCGGCAACAGAGGCGAGCCAAATGATGAAATCGGCCACAAGGCCCATGACAAATTGGACGGCAGGGCCGCAGAGGCACAGCGCGACCGGCAACATCACGAGCACCGTACCCACGGGTACGATCAGAATGCGCAACATATCAGGCGAGATCTTCTTAAAGAAGCGCTCAACATAGGACTGGGCCCAGGTGATCAAGATGACCGGAAGAACAGCCTGGGTGTAGTTGACGAGCTGCATGGGGATGCCGAAGACGCTGAAAGGCTTTCCGTCCTCAACAATAGCGAGCATGTCGGGATAAATCATCACAACAGCGATGAGCAGTGCCAGCACAGGACTCGTTTTGAACTTCTTAGCCGAGCTATAGGCGGCAAACACCGGGAAGTAGTAATACGCCGCATCGCCCACCAGGGAAAGGATCCGATACAGGTCGCTCGTTTCGGACATAAAACCGGCGCCTTCGGGCCCAAACAGAATAACGAGCATCTTGAAGATACCGGCGACACAAAAGATCGGAAGGATCGGGGTGATAGCGCCGCTCACGGCATCGAGCAGCTGATTGAAGAGGTGCTTGGGCGCCAAGCGCTCCTTCCAGCTAAGCTGAGGGCCATCGAGTTCCTCGTCAATCGATACCGTGACCTCGAATCCGCCCTGCTTACAAACCTCGTCGTAGACCTTGTCGACCGTGGGCCCGACCACCAGCTGCACCTGCCCTCCGGCGTGCACGACGCTGATGATAGACGAGATGTCCTCAAGCTTCTCATCATTCGAGAGGCTTTCATCCTTGAGGTTGAAGCGCAGGCGCGTCATGCAATGCGTAACCGAAGCCACGTTTTCCGCCCCGCCCACAGTGGAGAGAATCTGCTCTGCCACCTTTTTGTAATTTGCCATCATTGGCTCCTTTGCACAATCTTGGCTTACTGTTCGAATCGGCAAAGGTCATGCCCCGAATGGCTACGGGTTACAATCCTTTTTTGGAGATGATCCGGTTGAGATGGATCATCAGATAGAGTTCCTCCTCCTCGGAGAGCGTGGCGTCCCACGTTTCACGACAATAGGAACCGATATGCTTCACGCACTCTGCCAACTGCGGAAACTCCTCACGAAAGTTCTTGTACATCTGCATGTTGGCACTGTTCAGCGACTCGCCGGCTTGAATGCGCTTGAACAGGTACCGCAGATGCGTGGCGAAGCGGGTGAAATCAAAGGAATCGCGGTCGACAATAATGCGGAAATCGCTTTCGAGAATCTCGATAACGTCCTCGAGCATATCGTCGAACTGCTTTGCGGGCTCGGCCGTGGCTTTGACGGCTTCAACAACCCGTGCGTTCACGAGATTCATCGCAATACTGGCAATCTCATCCTTGGGAAGCCGCTCTCCGAGCTCCTTCTCGAGTCGCATGACGATAAACTGGGCAGCCTTGTATTCCTTCGGATACGTCTCCCGCACTTCATAGGCAAGAGGCATCGCGATGCGGACCCCCTTTTGGGCTCGCGCAACGGCAAACGACAGGTGATCAGCCATGAACAGCGTCGCATTGGTCGAGAGGTCGTAGGGCAGTTCGTTGGCAACGATGTCCATAACTTTCGCCGCAAACATCACGATATCCGAGGGAAGATCCCTCATGACATCTTGTCCTTTAGGATCAATGTCGTAAAACGTATGCTCGATTTTAGAAAGAGGGAGCTCTCGAGGAAAATCTCCGCCGAAACCGACGCCCCTGCCCATGGCGATGACATCTCGCCCCTGTCCGTCACGGCAAAGAACCGCGTTGTTGTTAAGCTTTTTAATTGCAAGCATGGTGAACCTCCTTTCAAGAACACTCACAGAAAAAGGCATGATAGCCAATAGCAGTGCTATTGCGGTCATGCCTTACGTAACAATCCGTGTTGTATTGCTCTTGGGCATGCCTCCACACAGGAGTAACAATCCAAGATGCAGAATGCATTATAGCGCTCTCCCCGCCCCGGGGACCATCGGGCTGGCGAACGGTAGATGTCGGCCCGCCAGCGGCCACATCGAGCAGATGGGCGTGCTTCGATCCCGAGCCTAGCCTAGGATGCGGGCCATGCGCGCCTTGAACTCGGACAGAAAGCGCGGGGCGTCCACGGTGAGTGCCACAAGCGCGCTCTTGTCTGGATCGGATAGGCGGCGCTCATCGCAGATGGTGCGACCGCGGTACTCGCCCAGCAGATCAACACGCAGGTTGCAGCCGAGCGCACCTACGAGCGTGGGGTCGACCGCCACGGCAACGGCCAGCGGATCGTGCAGCGCGCAGCCGCCCAGGTAGGGTGCGTTCATCTCGTACGAGCCAATGTAGTGCTCGACCATGCTCGCAAATGCGCAGCCCGCCATGGTGCCCGAGCCCGTCCAGCCGGCAATGTCGCGGCGTGTGAGCACCACGCGATGCGTCACGTCCAGACCCACCATGGTGAGCTTACGGCCCGAGCGCAGCACCGCGTCGGCTGCCTCGGGGTCGCTCGCCATGTTGGCCTCGGCGCCCGCGCTCACGTTACCGGGCACGGTAAGGGCGCCGCCCATCACGACCACGCGGCCGATGGACATCATCGCCGCCGCATCGCGCTCCAGGGCGAGCGCCAGGTTGGAGAGCGGGCCAGTCGCTACGTAGACCAGATCGGAACCATAGGTGCGCGCGGCATCGATCAGATAATCGACCGCAGCGTTGCCGTCGGCCGAGGTCGCCCCCACCGGCTCGTAGGGCGACGCGGGCACGCTCGCGCCGCCGATGCCGTTCTTGCCGTGAATGAGCGCGGTGGACGCCGGCGGCGTATAGGGCTCAGTCGCCTGCAGAGGACGGTCGGCACCCAGGTACACCGGAACCTCGGGGCGACCCAGCAGATCGAGCACCGCCAGGCAGTTGTGCGCCGATTGCTCGACGCGCACGTTGCCAAAGCACGTGGTGATGCCCACGAGCTCCACCTCGGGGCTCGCGATGGCATAGGCCAGCGCCATCGCATCGTCCACACCCATATCCAGATCAAGGATCAGCTTCTTGATTGCCATTGTTCTACTCCGCTTCTCCGTCTTTATCGTTTAACCAAACCAATGTTCAACTTCGGCGCGCGTGGGAATCGATTGCTGAGCGCCCAGGCGCGACACCGTCACTGCCGAGGCGCGAGCACCCGCAGCCATGCACTCAAAGAGCGGCAAGCCCTCTAGGCGAGCCGCCGCCAACGCGCCGATAAACGTATCGCCGGCGGCCGTGGTATCGACTACCGTACTCGAAAGTGCCGGCATGCGCAGCAGCTCGCCGTCATCGCCGAGCGTAACCGACCCGGCGCCGCCCAACGTGATGACCGCAGCTCCGGCGCCCTTGTCGAGCAGCGCATTGAGCGCGGCGACGCAACTCGCATCATCCGTGGGCAGAATGCCCGTCAGCACCTGGCACTCGGTCTCGTTGGGGCAGACCAGGTCGACCGCAGGCCACGCTCTTGCCGGCAGGTCGCATGCCGGCGCCGGGTTAAAGATCGTATAGAACCCCAGCTCGTGAGCGCAAACAAGCGCCTCGGCCGTCGCCGCAAGGTCACATTCGCCCTGGGCGATAAAGACGCTTCCGGCAGCCGGGGCAATCTCGCTGGCGTCGCCGTCGAGCCCATCGGCCACCAGGTGCCTCAGCGCGCAGGCCACATCCTCACCCGTAAGCGCGTGGCTGGCGCCCGGCGACAGCACGATGCGGTTGTCACTCTCACAGCGAATGATAGTCGCGGTACCGGTCTCCACGTCATCGAGACGTGTCACAAGCTCAACGCCCACGCCGGCATCCTGGAGCCCTGCCACAAGTGCATCGCCAAAGGCATCGCGCCCAACAGCGCCGATCATGCACGTGCGCACACCCATGCGCGCGGCGGCGACGGCCTGGTTGGCGCCCTTGCCACCGGCATTGGCGATAAAACCGCTGCCACCGACTGTCTCGCCCGCGCGCGGCATGCGCTCGCACGCCACCGAAAGGTCCATGTTCATGCTGCCGAACACCGCAACGATGCCGCGATCTGCCATGGAAACCTCCTCGTCTTCAGGCTTTGCGCCCACCGTCGACCAACGATTGTGCGCTCTCGCACCCCCTATAACTTTAGTCCACTTTGATGTGGACGCGCGCTTGAGCTTGCGCCAGCAGCAAGCATTCACAGGAGCAGGCAGCTACAATGAATACGTGCTGATTATTCTCGTCATTGGATGATGTTTTATGGAACAATTCTCGCAATCGGGCTCGCGCGGTCGACGCCGCACGGGCAACGAGCCGGCGCCGCACGAACGTGTGAAGGGCGAACGCCGTGCCAACGAGCCGCGACGCACCGCGAGCCCCCATCGTGCTTCTGCCAACAACGCTGGCCGCGCCAACACTCCCGCCGCGGAGCAGACGCCTGCTCGCCCCAAGTCCCGCTACATCCCTGCCCTCGACGGCCTGCGCACGCTTGCCGTCGTCGCGGTGGTGCTCTATCACCTTAACCTCACGTGGGCTCAGGGCGGCCTGCTTGGCGTCACGATCTTCTTTGTGCTTTCGGGCTATCTGATCACGCGCTTGCTGCTCAACGAAGTCGCTAAGACCGGACGCATCGACCTCAAGAGCTTCTGGATTCGCCGCATCCGTCGCCTGGTCCCCGCCGTGGTAACGGTAGTGTTTGTAACCTGCGCGCTGTGCACTATCTTTAACCACGTGATGCTCACCAAGATGCGCCCCGACATCCTGCCGTCGCTGCTGTTCTTCAACAACTGGTGGCAGATTGCCCAAAACGTCTCGTACTTCAATGCTCTGGGCGATCCCTCGCCGCTCACGCACTTTTGGTCGCTTGCCATCGAGGAACAGTTCTACCTGATTTGGCCGCCGCTGCTGTTTGCCATGGTGTCCATGCATGTGAGCAAACCCACCACACGCCGTGTGGTGCTTGGCCTGGCCGCGGTGTCCGCCATCGCCATGATGGTGCTCTATAACCCTGCCGCCGACCCCAGCCGCGTGTACTACGGCACCGACACCCGCGTCTTCTCGCTGCTGTTGGGTGCCTGGATGGCCTTTGTCCCCGATCGCGACTTGGCACCCGTACGTCTCGCTCATCGCCTGGGGCTCGACCGCCTGGTCGGGGCCGCCAAGCACGGCAAGGACGCCGAGGGCAAGCCTGGCGAGACGGCCGATGAATCAGCCGAGACCGCCCCGGCACAGCCGAGCGCCCTCGTGCGCTTTTGGTCCTCGCCCGCATCCATCGATGTGTTGGGCGTCGTGGGTCTGGTTGGCCTTGCCGCCATGGTCGCGCTCACCAACGGCTACACCGCGTTCCAGTATCGCGGCGGCACGCTGTTATGCTCCATCCTCACGCTCATGGTCATCGCGGCCTGCGTGCAGCCCCAGGGAATGGTTGCCCGCACGCTGTCCGCCGAGCCGCTCGTGTGGGTTGGCAAGCGCTCGTACAGCATCTACCTGTGGCACTATCCACTGCTGCTGCTCATGAACCCGGTCGCCAACATCAGCGATACGCCCTGGTGGCAGTACATCTTGCAGGTACTTGTGGTGGTCGCCGTGGCAGAGTGCTCCTATCGCTTTATCGAGACGCCGTTTAGGAAGGGCGCCTTTGGACGCACCGTTTCCGAGCTCCGCGAAGGCACCACCACGCCCGCCGGCTGGGTGCGCGCGCATATTCCCGTGTGCGCCGTTTGCGGCGTCGTGCTTGTCGTGGCGCTGGGTGGTCTGGTCTTTGTGCCCGACACATCCGCGCTGAGCGGCGAGGGCGCCGAAATCCTAAACAAGGAAGCCAAAAATGCAAAACCCCAGGACCAGCAGGCGGCCGATGACACCGACAAGGACAACGACGGCTTCCCCGACGGATCCTACGACCTGCTCATGATTGGCGACTCCGTGTCCCTACGCGCCGTCGATTCCTTTGACGGCGTGTTCCCCCACAGTCACATCGATGCCGAAAAGGGCCGCCAGTTCGATGCGGGCCGCACAACATTTGAGGGTTATATCCAGCAGAACCTCGCCGGCAAGATCGTAGTCTTTGCGCTGGGCACCAACGGCCTAGTGACCGATGCCCAGATTGACGCCATCATGGCCGATGCCGGCAATCAGCGCACCGTCGTATTTGTAAACACGCGCAGCCCGCAGCCGTGGGTTGGCTCTACCAACCAGGCCATCGCCAACGCCGCTACGCGCTACAAGAACGTGCGCGTTATCGACTGGTACGGATACAGTGCCAACCGCAACGACCTGTTCGATGGCGATGGCACGCATCTATCGACCACTGGCGTGACTGAGTACCTCAACTTGATCCACGATGCAGTCAAGAAGGACCTGCCCGTGCATCCCGAGGATCACGTCAACGATCCGCAACCGGCAGCCGTCAAGTCTGCCACCGACGCGCTCGTCAATGCGCTCGCTCTCAAGCCGCACAAGCTAGGCACCAACAAGTAACCTGCAGCGTAAACTTCCCACATCCGGAGGGGGTGTCTGCCACGGCAGACACCCCCTCCGGCAGTTAGGGACACTCCTGGCGCAGCCAATGAAGACCTCTACGGATGAATTCCAGGCCGCTCCGTCACTCCAGACATCGTTTCCGCGCCTCGCGCCTGCCCCAAACAATCAAAACAAGCCCTTTTCGCCGCACCCTCAAAGGTCTGTGGGCAAAAAAGGGCAAATATGAGTACTGTTACCATTTTAGTAGCAGGCAAAACCACCCAAAATGACGCCCGAGCGAACCCTACACGGTCGCGCGCGCAGACGTGGTGTAAGAGTGTCCTGAGGTCCGTCGCTGCAAGTCCCGATGTTACTCCTTCTTGAGACCGCGCTTCTCGACTATCTCGTCCACTATCTCCCTGGCGCGCCGCCCGAGCGCGCGGCGCCTCC
>DBFWBE010000003.1:0-235809 GCA_048485835.1 Collinsella sp. | reverse complement strand
CGCGCTGGACAAGCTGGGCGTGAAGGAGTACGAGGACCCCTTCAAGAGGAGGTGATCCTGCCGGTTCGACCGGCGCGCCACGGGTCAAGATGCACTAGGCCTGGACGAAGTCCGGGCCCGCGCCTTTAGACGCGAGCCCGGAGCCCGTGGGTTATACCCTAAGAGCAAACCACCCTTTTTAAGGGTGGTTCTGATTCGGCAACAAACAAATTAGGCCAGCACCAAGTAAGGGCTTTTTCCGGGAAACGGGCCCAGACCAGCAAAGTGCAATTCAGCCCCCAAGCACGGCGCTGCTGCACCCAAGTAAAACGCAGCGACCCCTTAGTTATCGCAGGCCGGACACAGGGTTACTTTCCAAATCTTTCCGCAGGACGGAGGAGCCCCCGCCGCACGTAGTGCGCAGCGGGGGCTCCGACATGTCCGAGGACGATTTGGAAAGTAACCCTGTGTCCGGCCGGAGGGACCCAAACACGGCCATGCTTCTTATGTGCAGCAAAGCTAATGCTGCTAAAATACAAAGCGCTCATGTAGTTTAAACGCACGACGATAAGGAGCACCAGTGGGTAACCACTTCCGTACCTCCGGTGCGGGCGATGATGCCCCCAAGACGCAGGCAGGCGTCCAGGGCAGTCGTTTCGCCACTCCGGATTCAGAGGGCCAGCCTGTTGCTCAGGCCCCCGCTCAGCCGGCAGATCAGGCACAGCCGGCATCCGATCCCTTTGCCTACAATCCAACCAGCGATGTCGCGCTTTCCGGCACGGCGGGTTTTGAGCCCGTTCAGGCCGTGACCGCTCGCGTGGAGCAGCCTCAGGCTGGTGCCGCCACGCCGCAGCCTACCATGGCCGGCATTCCCGACCCCATGGCCCCTGCGACGCCGGCTCCTCAGCCTGCGCAGTCCGGTCTCTTTGCCGCTATTCCCGACCCCACGCAGCCTGCTGCCCCGGTGGTCGAGAGCGATCAGGCGGCCGAGGTCGCAAGCCTCGATAACGCGCTCAACAACCCCGATTTTACGTCGGTGTTTGCGCCCATCGATCCGCAGGCCAGCCGCAAGAAGATGGCCAAGCAGGCCGGTGTCGAGCCCGTTATCCTTATGGAGCATGTCACCAAGATCTATCCGGCACAGCCCAACAAGCCTGCACTCGACGACATCAACATCGAGATCTATCCGGGCGAGTTCGTCTTCCTGGTCGGTCACTCCGGTTCGGGTAAGACCACGCTGCTGTCGACGCTCAACCGCGACGTCAAGCCGACGAGTGGCCGCATCCTGGTTGCCGGTCAGGACCTCATGAAGATCAAGAACCGCAAGGTTCCGTTCCTGCGCCGCCAGATTGGCGCCGTGTTCCAGGACTTTAAGCTTCTGCCGCAAAAGACCGCCTACGAAAACGTGGCGTTTGCCCTGCAGTGCATCGGCAAGCCCAAGGGCGTCATTCGCAGCCAGGTGCCCGAGGTGCTGCGTCTGGTCGGTTTGGCCGATCAGATGGACTCGCTGCCCGACCAGCTTTCCGGTGGCGAGCAGCAGCGCGTTGCCGTCGCCCGCGCTATGGTCAACCGTCCGCCGCTGCTGATTTGCGACGAGCCCACGGGTAACCTCGACCCGGCGATCTCGCTGGGCATCATGAAGCTGCTCGAGCGTATTAACCGCACCGGCACCACCGTGATCGTCGCCACGCACGACCGCGAGATGGTCGATAGCATGCACCGTCGCGTGATCGCCCTCGAGGGCGGCCACGTTATCCGCGACCAGGAGAGGGGAGGTTACGGCAACTATGGCACCAACTAACGTGGGCTACTCCTTCAAAGAGGCAATCAGCCACTTCTTCCGTAACTGGACTACCTCGCTCGGCGCCGTCATCACGATCTTCCTTTCGCTGTTTATCATCGGCCTGTTCATCATGGGCTCCGCGATGCTGAACTCCGTGATCGGCACCGTCGAGGATCAGGTTGTCATCAACGCGTTCATTAGCGATGACGCCGATCAGGCCGATGTTCAGGCTTTTGAGGCCGAGCTTAAGACATGGAATAACGTCAAGTCCGTGACCTATAAGGACAAGGACGACGCGCTGGCCGAGTATACGAGCAAGATGTCGGGCAACGCCGACGCCACCATGAGCGCACTCGATGGCCAGAACCCGCTGCCGGCTTCGTTTGCAATTGAGATGGACGATCCGTCCAAGGTCGAGAGCACGGCCAAAAAGCTCAAGAAGGATGCCGATTTCCAGAAGATCGCGGATGACGGCGACGTCAACGCGAGCGTGCTGTACGGCCAGGAGGAAGTGAGCCGCCTGTTCCAGGTGACCAACTATATCCGCATCGCCGCCGTGGTGCTCGTTGGCCTTCTGACCTTTATCGCTTTCATCTTCATCAACAACACGATTCGCCTATCCATCACGGCGCGTCGTCGTGAGATTGCGATTATGCGTCTGGTCGGCGCCAGCAACGGCTTCATTCGCGGCCCGTTTATCACCGAGGGCGTACTGCAGGCCATTTTGGGCTCGCTGCTTTCCATCGGCGTTCTGGAGCTGCTGCGCAATCTGATGATTCCGCGTCTGCAGGAGAGCATCGGCTGGATGTCGTTTGCCCTGCCGATGCAGTACTACCTGGTGACCTATGCTGCGCTGATTCTGGTCGGCGTGATTATCGGCCTCTTTGGTTCTGCCATCGCCATGCGTCGCTACCTGCGCGTGTAGGCATGCCTGGAATTCATCCCTTCCAACGGGTCGTCTCTTATGGGGCGGCCCGTTTTTTGTCCCCTAGGGATCATTTGGGTAGACTCTTGGGATGTAAACGGCAATCGATAGTTAGGAGGCGCCATGGGGCGCAATAACAAGCATAAGCGTGGAGCTCGCAATAAGCGCGGGCCGGTACGCAGCGAACGTCGTCCGAGCCTGACCGGGCGCGTGCAGCTCCATGAGCACAGTGCCTACGTTGTAACCGAAAACGGCGACTACAAGGTCATGGGTCGCGGCAAGCGTGAGATCATGGACGGTGATACCGTTGCCGTGAGCATTAAGAACAGCCCGCACGGTGAGCGGCGCGCCGTGATCGAGGGCGTGGTTGAGCGTGCAGCCATAAGCGTGGTGGGCACGTACCAGACCGCCGGTCCGCTCGGTGTGATCGAGCCGCTCGATTCGCGCTTGAAGGCCGACTTCTTCATTTTGCCCGAGGATACCTCGGCGGATCGTCTGGGTGTCCACCCGGGTGATGCCGTTGTCGCGCGCATTTTGACCTACCCGACGCGCCTGGAATCGGGCACTGTGACGATCGAACGCCGCATTGGCGGAGATGACGCGCCCGATTTGGGCGTTCAATATGTGATGGCGCGTTACGGCTATACCGATAGCTATCCCGAGGCCGCGCTGGACGAGGCCGAGGGGCTTTCGCTCGATGTGTCCGCGGCGCTTAAGGACCCGCTCCGCCGCGATCTGCGCGACCGCTTTGTCATCACGATCGACCCGGTCGATGCGCGCGACTTTGACGATGCCATTTCGTTGGAGCGCACGCCCGAGGGTGGCTACAAGCTGGGTGTGCATATCGCCGACGTTTCACACTATGTGGCTTGGGACGGGCATATCGATCTTGAGGCTCGCCATCGTACGACATCGGTGTATCTGGCCGATCGCGTGCTTCCCATGCTGCCCGAACGCCTGTCCTGTGACCTGTGCTCGCTTCGCCCTGACGAGGACCGTCTTGCGTTTACCGTCGATATCGAGCTCAATGCGCAGGGTCGCGTGCGGCATTACGATCCGTATCCCAGCGTGATTCGCTCGCGTGTGCGTATGGACTATGACGGCGCCGAGGCGCTGCTGGTGCGTGCCGGCGCGGTTGAGTATTCGGTGCTGGAGGGTGCAGCCGAGGATGTTGCGGCTGCCGAGACCTCGCGCGAGGAAGCGCTTGAGCGCGGTCTTGCGTGCGAGGAGGCCGCCCGCGGCTACAACATCGACCTCGGCGATTTCCTTGTCGCCGCTAACGAACTCGCCGAACTTCGCCGTCGTATTCGTCGCGCCCGCGGCTCGGTCGATTTTGACACAGCCGAGATTCGCGCTCTATTGGATGAGGACGGAGTGCCCGTGCAGATTGTGGCGCGTGAGCGTTCGTGTGCCACGTCGCTTATCGAGGAAGCCATGCTGCTCGCCAACGAGTGCGTTGCAGAGTGGCTGGCAGACCGTGATATCGAGGCCTGCTATCGTGTGCATGAGGATCCGAGCCCCGATAGCCTGCACGGTGCTGCCGTTGCGCTGGCGCAGCTAGGCATCATCGACGATCGCCGTGCTGCCGGTATTGCCCTGGGGAGCCCCGATGAGCTGCAGGCTGCAGTTGATGCTGCCGCCGGTACGGCCAACGCACCGCTCGTCAACACGCTGCTTCTGCGCAGCATGCAGCGCGCGCTGTACAAGCCGCGCAACGAGGGCCACTTTGCGCTCGCCGCGCCGTGCTACTGTCACTTTACGAGTCCCATCCGTCGCTACCCCGATCTGGTGGTGCACCGCGTGCTCAAACTGCAGTTGGCCTATGAGCAGCTGGGCGGCAAGGACGCCCTGGTCCGTACGCCGCGCCTGATCGGCAAGGGGCGCGAGTCGCTGCCGCGCATTCTGCCGCAGATCTGCCGCGCATGTAGCGATGCCGAGCGCGCGGCAGATGCCGCCAGCCATGCGACGCAAAAGATCAAGATTGCCCAGTACTATGAGGACCGTCTGGGTGAGCGCTATGCCGGAACCGTCTCGTGGGTTAGCAGCATGGGCCTCTTTGTGCGCTTGGACCTAACACAGGTCGAGGGCCTGGTTTCAATTAAGAGCCTGGGCAACGAGTGGCTCGAGTTCGACGAGGACGCGCTTACGCTGACGGGCGCCGACACGGGGACTCGCTATGAACTGGGCCAGCGCGTGATTATCGAGGTCTCGCGCGTCAATACCACGCGTGGACACTTGGACTTTAAGCTTATCCATTAGCTAAATCCCGACTCGTGGCGAGAGAGCGGAGGGCGGTCTTTCGGGACCGCCCTCCGCATTTGAATCGTGACTACCTTGTCGTCTGCTCGGCCGCCCGCTTACCTGCTATTTGAGAGGTAAAACCTACCAAAATAAACCTGTCCCTTTTGGCAGGTTTACAAGAAAGCGGGGATGAGATGGCGACGGTGTACGGTTATGCGCGGGTGAGTTCGCGCGATCAGAATCTTAATCGGCAGCTGGATGCGCTGGGCGCCTATGGCGTGGGCTCGGCGAATATTTATGCCGACCATGCGAGCGGCAAGGACTTCGATCGACCGCGTTATCGCGAGCTGCTGCACGTCCTGGGAGACGGGGACGTGCTGGTGGTGCTTTCTATCGACCGACTTGGCCGTAATTACTCCGAGATTCTTGAGGAATGGCGACGCATTACCAAGGTGCTCGGGGTTGCCATTGTGGTGTTGGATATGCCATTGCTTGACACGCGCGCCAGGGCCAGCGGCGCGCCGGATGTGACTAACACCCTGATTGCTGATATTGTGCTGCAGCTGCTGAGCTACGTGGCGCAGGTGGAGCGCGAGAATATCCATCGGCGCCAGGCGGAGGGAATTGCAGCGGCGCGGGCGCGAGGGGTTCGTTTCGGTCGACCTCGCAAGCCGTGCCCTCCTCAGTTTGAGCTGGTGCGCGATAGCTATGAGGCAGGCGATATTACCCGCAGCCAGGCAGCAAAGTGCCTGGGCGTGTGCGTGGGGACGTTCGATCGCTGGATGCGCGAGGCGGGGTAGGGGTTTGCGTCGCTTTGTCGCTTCCTGTTGCGATTCAAATTTTGATACGGTGACGATGCCATTTGGGGCTACACTCGCTGATATTCAAAAAAGGAGGTTGGCCCTTGGCGCGCGTAAAACAAATAATCGGATGGACCGCAATTGTTCTGTTCGTTGCAACGCTGGCGGGCATCTGGGTGCTGACGGAGCAAAATGCGGTGGAGACGTCGTTGCTGAGCGAGTCTACCGCGCGTGTGGTGGAGGGCCAGGCTACGGGCGTTCAGGCTGTCGATGCCACGGGTGAAGCTCAGGCGGAGAACGGAATGACCGGGGGCACCGATTCGGCTGCCTCGAATGTCCGGTCTGGCCGACTTGCTTCCATTCGCATGTGGGTGGGCACGAACGTCCGTCGCGTTGCCCATACCGTAGAGTTTTTCTTCGTCGGATTGTTCGCCTCCGTGGTCGTGGTTTGCTTTTCCAGGCGTCCGTGGAGCGTATGCTCCCGTTGCGTGCCCGTATTGCTCTTTTGCGCCGCCTGCTCCGTTGGCGATCAGGTACATAAGATCTTTGTTCCCGGCAGGCATTTCGACGTTATCGATTTAGGATTCGATGCTGCGGGCTATGTCACCGCCATGCTGTTGGTATTGCTGGCAGCGGCGTTGGTGCGCCATGCGACTCGGCCGATCGGCGCCCATGCGAGGCGCTAGCCGGTAACAAACCCGTTTCTGATAATGCGGCCTCGTTGAATTATTTTGTGTCGCGCGTATTTCCGAGCGGTCGGATTTGAGGGGCGAGCGGTAGAACGCTCGCCCTTTGTGCGCCACGATGCGGCACAATGTACCGCAAAAGCTGTTTGTATCCGGTACGAATCGTTCGTTGGTCTTTAATTCTTCTCAACGGAGGTGTTTGAGATGGCAAACGGATTGCTTTTGCGGCTTCGCGAGCGTGAGCTCAGCGCGAGCCCGGCGGAACGCAATGTCATCGCATATGTAAGCGCTCATCCGCACGAGGTGGTCGGGCTGTCCGTCCGCGGTCTTGCCGATGTCACGTTCTCCTCGCCCTCGAGCATTTTGCGCTTTTGCAAGCGTTTGGGTTTTGCGGGCTACAAGGAGTTCCAGCGCGAACTGATTGCCGAGCTGGCGCTCTTAGGTGACAAGAAAGACGTAGCCCTCGAGGACATCTCCATGGATGACAGCGTCGAACGTATCGTGGGGAAGGTGATGAAAAGCAACGTGCGCACGATCGAGGCGACGGCGCGAACGCTCGATTACACCGTCTTGGAGCGATGCGCGGCCCGTCTTAAGCGGGCACGCGCGGTCAATCTGTTCGGTATTGGTGCCTCTCGTTTGGTCGCGCACGACCTGGCGCAAAAGCTCATGCGTGTCGACAAAGAGTGCCATCTGTACGACGACTGGCATGATCAGCTCTTATGTGCCAAGAACATGCATGAGGGCGATATGGCAATCGCCTTTAGCTACTCGGGCTTGACGCAAGAGGTGCTGGACTGCACCGCCGAGGCTCAACGTCACAACTGTCCCGTTGTGGCCGTTACCAAAGTAGGTGGATCATCCAAGCTTGCCACCATGGCCGATGCCGTGCTCGGCGTTGCTGCGAGTGAACCCTTGGTCCGCAGCGGTGCCATGGCTTCGCGTATGGCCCAGCTTATGGTTGTCGATGCCCTTTACGCTGCTTACGTTGCCAGCGACTACGAACGGGCGACGCATGTCATTAAGCAAAACTACATCGAGAAACAGGAAAGATGAGGTGAATGAAATGCTCGATTTAACAAAATTCACGACCGAACAGCGTAATCAAAGGTCAATGGACCTCGATACGATGACATCGCTGCAAATCGTCACGACGATGAACGATGAGGATCTTCGTGCCGTCCAGTCGGTCACGAAAGTGTTGCCCCAGGTTGCCACAGCAATCGACTGGGCTGCTGAGGCACTCGAGCGCGGCGGGCGCGTCTTTTACATGGGCGCAGGCACCAGCGGTCGTCTGGGCGTACTCGACGCTTCGGAGTGTCCGCCCACGTTTGGCGTGTCACCCGATCTGATTGTCGGGCTCATTGCCGGAGGCGAGACGGCGTTTATCAAGGCTGTCGAAGGTGCCGAAGACAGCGATGAGCTTGGCGCGAACGACCTGCGAGAGCGTGGACTCTCGGACAAGGATCTTGTCGTTGGCCTGGCGGCAAGCGGCCGTACTCCTTATGTGGTGGGCGGCCTTGCGTACGCCAAGGCAACTGGGTGCAAGACCATTGCAATTGCCTGCAACCAAGGGTCGAAGATCGGGGAGAGCGCAGATCTTGCCATTGAGCCCGTGCCCGGTCCCGAGGTGCTGACCGGCTCAACGAGGCTCAAGGCGGGAACGGTTCAAAAGCTCATTCTCAACATGATTTCGACCGGTGCCATGGTCAAGATCGGCAAGGTATACCAAAACCTGATGGTCGATGTGCAGCAGACGAACGAGAAGTTGGTGGTGCGCGGCCAGAACATCGTGATGGAGGCGACCGGCTGCACGCGCGAGCGCGCCGTTCAGGCGCTTGCAGATGCCGGCGGCCATGTAAAAACCGCTATTGTCTCGGTACTGTTGGACTGCGATGCCGAGCAGGCTACGGTAGCTCTTGAGCGGGCGCGAGGCCATGTCCGTGCTGCGGTGAGTGGCCATGAGAAGAGCAATGCCGACGCCCAATAGGTGCGCGGCGTGAGCTGATATGACATCCAGACGAGATACCCAATACAAGGAGGAGTTATGACGAACAAAGAGCTGGCTCAAAAGCTGCTGGACCTTTTGGGCGGTAAAGACAACGTGCTGGCAAACGCGGCGTGCATGACGCGCCTGCGCGTGACCGTCAAAGACGCGGGCAACGTCGACACGGAGGGCATTAAGGCACTCGACGGCGTGATGGGCCTGGTCGAGGACGACACGATGCAGATCGTGCTGGGTCCGGGCAAGGTGAATAAGGTGCTCGAGGAGTTCTCCAAGCTCACTGGCCTTGCGAAAGGCGTTGCCGACGAGAGCGTGGTTGACGCTGCGGCCACAAACAAGGCCGCGCAGAAGGCCAAGTACGAGTCCAAGCCGGTTCAGGCCTTCCTCAAGAAGATTTCCAATGTCTTCGTCGCCCTGCTTCCCGGCATCATTGCGGCTGGCCTCATCAACGGTATCTGCAACGTCATTAACGTCTCGACGGCAGGCGCGCTTGCAGGCGAGTGGTGGTACCAGGGCATTCGTTCCATGGGCTGGGCCCTGTTTGCCTATCTGCCCATCTTGGTGGGCTATAACGCGGCACGTGAGTTTGGTGGCTCCGCTGCGCTGGGCGGCATCGCCGGCATGATGTGTATCGCCAACAGTGCCATGCCCCTGCTTGCGCCTGGCGCGGCTGATCCTGCCACTGCCATTCTGCTGCCGCTCACCAGTGCGCAGTACAACCCCGCAGCGGGCGGCATGATCGCGGCTCTCATCGCTGGCGCATTTTTTGCCTGGATGGAGCGTCAGATTCGCAAGGTTATGCCCAACGCACCCGACAAGTTCTTGTCTCCGCTGCTGGTGCTCATCATCGGCGCCTTTGCTCTGATGCTCGTCATCCAGCCGGTTGGCGCATGGCTGACGACTGCCATCTTTAGCGTTTTGACCTTTATCTTCGAGAAGCTGGGCGTCCTGGGCGGCTATATCCTGTCGGCAGGCTTCTTGCCGCTGGTGTCCGTCGGCCTGCATCAGGCGCTCACGCCGATCCACGCTATGCTCAACGATCCCGACGGCGCTACCAAGGGTATCAATTACCTGCTTCCCATCCTTATGATGGCCGGCGGCGGCCAGGTCGGTGCCGGTTTGGCGCTGTACTTTAAGACCAAGAATGCCAAGCTCAAGAAGTACGTCGCAGAGTCCATTCCCGTTGGAATCCTGGGTGTGGGCGAGCCTCTGATGTATGCTGTTACGCTGCCGCTCGTTCGTCCGTTTGTGACGGCCTGCCTGGGTGCCGGATTTGGCGGCGCGCTCGCGGCGCTGCTTCACATCGGCACGGTTTCTCAGGGCGTTTCCGGTCTGTTTGGCCTGCTGATCGTCGTTCCTGGCCAGCAGCTCGGCTACGTTGCCGCTATGCTGCTTGCCTATGCCGCCGGCTTTGTCCTGACGTGGTTCTTTGGCGTCGACGAGCAGAAGATCAACGAGTTCTTTGGCGAGTAGATTGATATCGCGAGCCGTGTTGCTCAGGGTTCGCGGCGCGCGGCAGATTTCTTGATGCTATGGTTGTGCCGGCGGGGCTAGCTGCTCCGCCGGCCTTTTTTAAAGGAGCGTTGAAGCGTGAAAACGGGTATTTCGATTTATCTTTCCAGCCCTCTGCAGGATATTGAGCGGACGATTGAACGTGGTGCCGCGGCGGGTGCGCGCTATGCGTTCACCTCGCTGCATATTCCCGAGGATGGGGGAGCGGCGTATGCCGATAAGGTCCGTCATGTGCTGTCGCTGCTTTCCGCCCGCGGCATTGCGCTCATTGCCGATGTGGGGCCTCGCACGTGCGATTTGCTCGGGCTTGAGCGCATCGAGGACTTGCGCGATCTGGGGTTGGAATACCTTCGTTTGGACTATGGCTTTAGCGCCCAGCGGGTCGCGGAGCTGTCCGGTGTATTTCGCATTGTGGTCAATGCATCGACAGTGAGTTCTGATGAAATCGCATCGTGGCGTGAGGCCGGTGCCGATGTGACTCGTTTTGCCGCCTGCCACAATTTTTACCCCAAGCCTTATACCGGTTTAGCTCTGGAGGACATTGCTCGGGTGAATCTTCGTCTTGCGGCGCTTGGATTCGAAATCATGGCTTTTGTGCCGGGTGATGCTAACGTTCGCGGGCCGGTATTCGAGGGACTGCCGACGGTCGAGGCGCAGCGCGGTCGCGCGTCAAAGGTTGCCCTCAATATGCTTGAGCTTGCACATGGCGCCGATTGCGACATTGTGTTGGTCGGCGACCCCGATCTTTCCGATGCGGGCTGGGCGCAGTTTGCTCAAGTTTCCGCCGGATACGTGGACCTGCAATGCGAGCTTGAGCTCAGTTATGCCTATGTGCGCGGGCAGATTCATCACGACCGACCCGACTCGAGCGTCCTCATCTTTAGGTCTCAGGAGTCACGTACAACGCTTAAGCCGGATTCCGTGCCGACGGATGCCGGAGCCGGCCTGCCGCGAAAGGCGGGGTCGATCGCTGTGAGCAATAGCGGATATGGGCGCTACGAAGGCGAGCTTGAGATTGCGCGGGTCGATCTTCCCGGTGACGAGCGCATGAACGTTGCGGGCCATATCACGCCCGAGGCAATGGAGCTGCTGCCGTTTATCAAGCGCGGATTCGGGGTACGGTTCGTTTAACGTGTGACCCGCGGGCTACAATTGGCCCATCATACGAAGGCGCCTCGTGTGGCGTGTGCCTGCGTTGGCCGATCTATATTCGGAGGATTCCCATGACTGTACTGTTTGTTGAATATCCCAAGTGCTCGACCTGTAAGAAGGCCAAGGCATGGCTGGACGAACATGGGGTAGAGTACATCGACCGCGATATCGTTTTGGACAATCCCACGGCTGATGAGCTTGCGACCTGGATTGCTCGTTCGGGGCTGCCGGTGCGGCGTTTCTTTAATTCGTCGGGCATGAAATATCGAGAGCTGGGCCTGAAGGCGCGTCTGGATGCGGGCATGACGGATCGGGAGTGCTACGAGCTGCTGGCGACCGACGGTATGCTGGTTAAACGCCCGCTGCTGGTGGGCGATGACTTTGCGATTCCAGGCTTTAGGGAATCGGCTTGGGCCGAGGCGTTGCTGTAGCGGCTGCGGAAAGTGCGACCCGGAATTCGCTTCCAGAATGGGATGCACTTTCCCAAAGTGGCCGGTTGCGGAAAGCACGTCCCATTCTGAGCTTCGATTGTGGGACACGGTTTCCGGTTGAGGGCTCGACGGGAAAGTGGGGACCAGTTTGAGCTTGAAATCTGGGGCGCACTTTCCGCCGGCGGGCCTGCCCCAGTCAGTCCGCCAGCTGCGCCCATTCGTGCGGATCGTAGACCTTTACGTGTTTGTTGGGCTTGCCGCTCCAGTACTCCTCGTCCATAAAGGGCAGATATGCCTGAACGCCGGGGCAGATAAAGGGAATCCGCTGCTGTTGCAGTCGCTCGCGCTGGCGCTGCTCCAGGTGCGCCTCGGATATGACGGTCGGCATACCGGACAACTCGACGAGGCTTGCCTGGATTCGCTTAAGGTCGGGGAGTCCCGCGTGCCATGACATCCGCATGATCAAAAAGGATGCACGGCGGTATTTTGCCTGCACCACAGTAATGGCGGGGCGCAGTGTGGGATGGATTTTGTCCCGTTCGGGCCAAAGGTCGGCAGTGATCTCAAGGCCCAGGGTCTCCCATAGGTAATCAAGCTCTTCGTCCATGGCGCCTCGATATCTACGCGATCATTGATACTTCGATTGTGTTGCCTGGTGCTATCGTTTTCACGGTAGAATCTGCCAACGGTTGACGGCTACCGCTCGCGGCGTTTTGCCCTTCGTGTACAGCGGTTGGCTTCACAGGTCCTTCACGGGTTGGACTAAATTAGGCCAATTTGACTGAATTTCAAAAAAGTCAAAATTGGGGCTTGCGTCACGGCGAGACTTCCCGTATATTTCTTTCTTGCGCAAAGGCACAGCCGAGCGCAGCGATGCAGTCATTGGGATGTCGTCTAATGGCAGGACAGCGGATTCTGGTTCCGTCAATGGGGGTTCGACTCCCTCCATCCCAGCCATTGCATTTGCTACATATGGCCCGTTCGTCTAGCGGTTTAGGACGCCGCCCTCTCAAGGCGGAGATCACCAGTTCGAATCTGGTACGGGCTACCAAAATTGAACGCCCGGGCCTCGTAAGAGACCCGGGTTTTGTGTATTGACCGATGTTTAAGGCGTGCGTTGAGTCTGCCGCCCGGACCGAGGAGTTGTCATGGACCTGCCTATCAGCTTGGAAGACATCACGTATGCCGAGAACTATCTGGCGCAGGGCGACCTGGCTACGGCGACGCCGCTGCTGGAGCGTCTGGTGGAGCTCGCCGAGGAGTATATCGACGCTGAGTGCAAGACGGAGGAGAAGCGCCAATACTTTAGCTTCGATAGCAAGTTTGAGCGCTTGGCCTATCGCCGCGTGGAGAAGGATCCGCGCGAGCTCGTGCAGGTCGAGGTGCCGTTTGACCGCCTGTACTCTGATATGGCGTTTGCCTACATTCGCCAGCAGGATTATGTGAGCGCTCGTAATGCCCTGATGCAGGCTGTGCGTTGGGACCCCATGAACTGCAACTATCGCTTGGATTTGGCCGAGCTGTTCCGCGCACTCGAGGACAAGCAGGAATGGGCATCGCTCTCGTTCTCGGTGCTGGAGCGTGCAAGCGATGGCAAGTGCGCCGCCCGCGCTTACGCCAATCTAGGCCAGTACTTCTTGGAGCCCGAGACCGAGAACGTTTCGGCTGCCGTGGGCTGCGCGCGTCTGGCGCTGCGCCTGGCGCCCAACGATGCGCATACGACGCGCCTGCTCAACAAGATCCATACCATCTATCCGGATGCCGCCGATGAGAGCGACGACCACGTGATGGGTGAACTGGCCCTGCAAGGCGTGCCGACCTCGCCTTCGGCCGAGATTGCCATCTGCCTGATTATGTGCGCGACCGATGCTGCAAGCGACGGCGACAAGCAGGAGGCGACGCGCCTGACGGTACGTGCTCGCGACTTGGTGGGCGAGGAGGCCTGCGCGGCGATTATCAAACTGGTGCGCGAGAGCGATGCCGAGCTCAATGCCGAGCGCAAGGCAAAGCGCGAGACTGCGGGCTCAAACGCCGATGGAGCCAAGGAGGCCGGCGATGCCCAGTAAGCGCGAGCGCAAACTCATTTCCAAGAATCGCTCGGCACATCACGAGTACTTTATCGATGAGACGTTTGAGTGCGGTATTGAGCTGAGCGGCACCGAGGTCAAGTCGATTCGCGAGCGCGCCTGTCAGATCACTGACACTTTTGCGCTGATTCGTGGCGGCGAGTGCTGGCTCGTCGGACTGCATATCCATCCTTATAGCCATGGTGGCGTGTGGAATCGCGATCCCGACCGTCGGCGTCGTCTGCTGCTGCACCGCAAGGAGATCGACTTTCTTGACGGCAAACTTCGCAACCGTGGTTATGCGCTGGTTCCGTTGGAGCTCTACTTTAATATCGACGGCCGCGTAAAGCTGCTGCTGGGTCTGGGTCGCGGCAAGAAGCTCTACGACAAGCGTGAGGACATGGCCAAGCGTGATGTCCAACGCGAGATCGACCGCGCCCTTAAGGAACGCAACCGTTAGGCACTCTGCATAAGTTGCGGTGGAATACGGACTGTTTTGCCTGTTTGAGGGGCTATTCAGTCCCTATTTCACCGCAACTGCGGGCGTCTCATCTTTCTTACTGTTCTGACACATATGTCTCAAAGGCGGCGTCCGTTATGGGTGCCGCCTTTTTTTGTGGGTACATACATTCATGAGGTTCCAACCCGAGCTAGGGGAGTGATCGTTATGGACAAAACTGCGTTCTTTACCATGCCGAGTGGCCTGTACGTGGTGAGCGCCGCGGCAGACGGGCTGCGCGCCGGCTGCGTCATCAACACTGCGGTGCAGGTGACGTCCATGCCGCCGCGTATTTCGGTTGCCGTGAACAAGGACAATGTCACCTCGGGCGTCATCGCATCGGCCAAAGCGTTCGCGCTGACCGTGATCGATCAGACCGCCGACATGCTCTACATCGGTAACTTTGGGTTCCGCACCAGCAGCGATTATGACAAGTTTGCCAAATACGAGACCCGCGAGACGGCTCTGGGCATGCCCTATGTGCCCGAGCACGCGGCGGCCCTGTTTAGCTGCCGTTTGATCGACACAGTGGATGTGGGCACGCATCTGCTGTTTATTGGCGAGGTCGAGGATGCCGAGCGCCTGAGCGACGAGACGCCGCTGACGTACGACTACTATCACAAGGTGCTAAAGGGCAAGACGCCGCCCAAAGCCTCGTCGTATCAAGGCTAGAAATGTTCTAAAAATACTTGCATTATGTTATTGAGAATATATACTAATAAGTAAGTACACCAGCAGTCACGTTCGAGAGGAGAACATCATGGCTGAGGAGAGGAAGACGTATAAGTTTGTGTGCACCGTTTGCGGTTACGAGGTTGAGGTCGACACGCCCGAGCTGCCCGAGGACTACGTGTGCCCGGTGTGCGGCGTCGGTCCCGATCAGTTTGAGCTCGTCGAGGAGTAACTCGCAGGCACACGGCGAAAGCCGAACATAGCTCTGTCCAAGGGTCCCGGTCGAATTCTCGGCCGGGACCCTTTTGATTTATCTGACGGTTTAAAACGGTCTCACGTGTTACAGATTAAGACGTTATATCTGGACAGTCACGCCATCCCAATTACATCCCCGTTAGCAGCACGATGTCGAGAATCGTCACGATGGCACCGATCCCTACAAGCAGCGCGTTGAGTGGACGCGAGTTGGCGTATTTGCCCATGACGCGGCGTGAGCTGGTGAGCCGTATGAGCACAAAGACCGTAATCGGCAGCTGAAGCGACAGCAGTGCCTGACTCCAGATGAGACCTTCAAAAGGATTTGGGACGACTAGGCACGCCGTCACTGCGCCGACGAAACAGGCCGCCACCCCAATCGATGAGTGTCGGTCGTGGATGTCGTATTCCTCGTCGAACATGCCCGCGGTGATGGTGCCCGCCGCCATGCCCGCCGTCACGCTGCTCGATAGTCCCGCGAACAGCAGCGCTACCGCAAAGATAGTTGAGCTTGCCGGGCCCAAGATGGGGGAGAGCGTGGCCGCTGCGACGGCGAGGTCGTCTACGACAATGCCGTGCGCAAAGAAGGTCGTTGCGGCCAGGATGACCATGGCCGAGTTGATTGCCCAGCCCACGCCCATCGAAAAGAGCGTGTCGAAGAGCTCGTAGCGCAGACGTTCTTCGATAACCTGCTCGCCTTGGCCTTCGAAGTGCATAGATTGGATGACCTCGGAGTGCAGAAAAAGGTTGTGTGGCATAACGACCGCACCCAGGACACTCACGATAATCGCGGCAGAGCCAGTGGGCATACTGGGCGTGATCCAGCTTGCGGCGGCTTGCGGCCAGTCGACCTTGACTAGTGCAAGCTCGGCCAAAAACGAGAGTCCTACCACGCCTACGAAGGCGATGATCCAGCGTTCGGCATGCTTGTAGGAGTTCGTCATGAGCATCGCCATCGATACTGCCGCCACGATGACGCAGCCCGCACGCACGGGCAGCCCAAAGAGCATTTGAAGGGCAATCGCGCCGCCCAGGACCTCGGCCATGGCGGTGGCGATGGTCGCGAGATAGGCACTGGCGAGCACCGTGCGCCCGACGAAGCGGGGGAGGTAACGTGTCGTGGCCTCGGCAAGGCAGGCGCCCGTGGCGATACCCAGGTGCGCCGCGTTGTGCTGCAGCACGATGAGCATAATCGTGGACAGCGTGACGATCCACAGCAGCGCGTAGCCAAACTGCGAGCCCGCGGCCATATTGGAGGCCCAGTTGCCCGGGTCGATAAAGCCGACGGTCACGAGCAGCCCGGGGCCGATATGCCGTGCAATGTCTAGGCCTCCGTGACCGCCGGTGCGGTGCGAGCCAAAGTGTTGTTTGAGATGGTTGAGCATGGCTGGTTCCTACGTTGGGGTGGCGTGGCGCTGCACTTGGGTTGCGCGGCGCCACGCCCTGGGTT
Source organism: Collinsella sp. (assembly GCA_048485835.1). Classification (GTDB taxonomy): domain Bacteria; phylum Actinomycetota; class Coriobacteriia; order Coriobacteriales; family Coriobacteriaceae; genus Collinsella. The sequence goes on along the minus strand of DBFWBE010000003.1, from coordinate 219,353 downwards.
TAGGTTTGGGCTACTTGTGCGCCTTGCCCTGATTGGCAACGGCATCGATCTTAGCGGCGATGGTTGCCGGGTCGCCGATGTAGCGCTTGTCGAGGACATTGAAATCGGTGTCGAAGGTGTAAACGAGCGGCACGCCGGTGGGGATGTTGACCTTGAGGATCTCCTCGGGCGTGAGGTGCTCGAGCTTCATGACGAGTGAGCGCAGGGAGTTGCCGTGCGCGGCGATGAGCACGCGTTTGCCGGCGAGCATCTGGGGACGAATCTCGTCCTCAAAATAGGGCCAGGCGCGGGCAATCGTGTCCTTGAGGCACTCGGTGTAGGGCAGCTGATCGGGCGCGATGTCGCGGTATTGCTCCTGGGTGTGGGGGTCGCGACTGTCGCCCGACTCGAGCGCCGGCGGGCAGACGTCGAAGGAGCGGCGCCAGATGAGCACCTGCTCGTCGCCGTGTTCGGCCGCGGCATCGGCCTTGTTGAGACCTTGCAGTGCGCCGTAGTGGCGCTCGTTGAGTTTCCAGGACTTGATGACGGGCAGCCACTCGCGGTCCATCTGGCCGAGCACGATGTTGAGGGTGTGGATCGCGCGCTTGAGGCGCGAGGTGTAGCAGATGTCAAAGTCGAAACCCGCCTCTTTGAGGGCGCGGCCGCCTGCTGCTGCCTCTTCGCGGCCCGTGTCAGTGAGCTCGACATCGGTCCAGCCGGTGAACAAGTTGAGCCTGTTCCACTCGGATTCTCCGTGACGGATAAGGACGAGTTGCATCGTCTGCTGGTCTGCTTGGTGCGCCATAGGGGCCTCCTTGATCTGGCACGGCGTGCGTGCCGTTTGCTTGACGCCGCAAAGGATACCCGTTTTAGGCCAAAAAGTTAACCACGACTAACAAAATTGTTGTATTTGAATGGGATGGTGAAAGGGAGTTGCCGAAATGTCTTGATCTGTAACAACTAGGGATGGAAATTGGGTCTAGGTGTTACAGATCAAGACAGGAAGAAATGGTCCTATGGAAAATCTCGATCTGTAACAGCTGGCCGCCAAAACCGGCCCTTCGTGTTACAGATCGAGACAAACCAAAACCGTCCTGCAGAAAATCTCAATCTGTAACATCTAGGCGCCAAAATCGGCTCCTCCTGTTACAGATTGAGATGTTTGAAGCGGTGGGCTTATGGGCCGAACCTGTGGTCCTTGTTGTCGCCCTTGAGGTCGGCGGTACCCACTCGTGGGGCGTGCGTTACGCGATTGTTTCGAAACGGGCGGGAAACACAACGGGCCGGCGATGCTCCTAGTATGCCTATTCAACTGACTGTCTAAATATCTAGGGGAGGATCGCGATGCAGGCAGATTCCGCTCAGCAGCAGGGCCTTTATCGCCCCGAATTCGACCACGATGCATGTGGCATCGGCGCGCTTGCCGATATCAACGGCGAGCGCCATCACCAGATCCTGGACGATGCGCTGTCCATTCTGGTCAACTTGGAGCACCGCGGCGGCACGGGACTCGAGAAGAACACCGGCGACGGCGCTGGCATCCTGTTCCAGGTTCCGCATCACTTTTTCCGTAAAGAGGCTCAAAAGTGCGGCCAGATTCTGCCGGCAGAGGGCGACTATGGCGTGGCCATGCTGTTCTTCCCGCAGGACGACAAGGGCGTAGAGGATGCCCGCCGCGTGTTTGAGGAGGGCTGCGCCGAGGCTGGCGTGCCGCTGCTCTTTTGGCGCGAGGTGCCGGTCGACCCGCACGACCTGGGCGAGACGGCCCGCGCCTGCATGCCTACCATCCTGCAGGCCTTTCTGGGTCGCCCCGACGACACGCCGGCGGGCGACGCCTTCGAGCGCCGTCTGTATGTGTGCCGCCGCACCATCGAGAAGAAGGCCGACGCCGAGTTTGCCCTGCGCGACAAGATCTTTTATGTGTGCTCCATGAGCTCGCGTACTATCGTGTACAAGGGCATGCTGGTCGCCACGCAGATGCGCCGCTTCTTCATCGACCTCAACGACGCCGCCGTCAAGACGGCCGTGGCGCTCGTCCACTCGCGCTACTCCACCAACACCACGCCCAGCTGGGAGCGCGCGCACCCCAACCGCTTTATCATCCACAACGGCGAGATCAACACCCTCAAGGGCAACGTCAACTGGATCCGCGCCCGCGAGCCCAACCTGTACAGCCCCGTGCTGCAGCACGATCTTGAGCGCGTGATGCCCATCATCAACCGCGAGGGTTCTGACTCCGCGATTTTGGACAACGTGCTCGAGTTTTTGGTCATGAACGGTCGCCCGCTCATGCGTGCCGCGTCCATGCTGCTGCCCGAGCCGTGGGACCACAACGACAGTCTGAGTGAGGAACGCCGCGCCTACGATGCCTACCAGTCCATGCTCATGGAGCCGTGGGATGGCCCGGCCGCCATCGCCTTTACCGACGGCCGCACGCTGGGTGCCGCCCTCGACCGCAACGGACTGCGCCCTGCTCGTTACTACGTGACGCGCGACGGTCGCTTTATGCTGGCAAGCGAGGTGGGCACCATCGAGGTAAGCCCCGAGAACATCCTGACGAGTGGCTGCCTGGGGCCGGGCCAGATGCTCGAGGTCGATTTTGCCCGCGGTCGCGTGATCTACAACGACGAGCTGCGCGCCCGCTATGCCAAGGAAAAGCCCTACCGTGATTGGATTGCCGAGGAGACACTTACCGTTGACGCGCTCGATGAACCCGTTGCGACAACGCCCGCCGAGGACGCCGAGGTGTCCGCCGCCGTGCGAATGGCCAAGCTCGGCTACCACTGGGATGATGTCGACGAGGTCGTGCGTCCCATGGCCCAGCAGGGTAAGGCCCCGCTCGCCTCGATGGGCATCGACGCGCCGCTGGCTTGCCTGTCCAAGAAGACGCGCTCGTTCTTTGACTACTTCTATCAGCTGTTCGCTCAGGTCACGAATCCGCCGATCGATGCCCTGCGCGAGCATGTGGTCACCTCGACCACGCTCTACCTGGGCAACCACGGCAACCTGCTCGAGGACTCCCGTACGGCCTGCCAGCTGGTGCGCTTGGAGCGCCCGTTGCTCAACGAGGGGGAGTTCGACCGTATCTGCGCCATCGACCGCGTGGGCTTTAAGACCCGCCGCTTCCGTGCCGTCTACCGCCGCGATGCCGGTGAGGGCGCGCTGCAGGCTGCGCTCAAGCAGCTTGCAGAGGACGTTGAGACTGCGGTCCGCGACGGCGTGAACATCGTGGTGTTGAGCGATCGTGCCGCTGCGGGCGAGGTGCCCGTGCCGTCACTGCTCGCCGTGGGCTGCGTGCACAATCACCTGATCCGCGCCGGCGTGCGTACCTTTGCCGATATCGTGGTGGAGTGCGGCGACGCCGTGTCCCCGCACGACTTTGCGGCACTGGTGGGCTACTCCGCGAGCGGCATCTATCCGTACAACGCACACGCGTGCATCCGCGATCTGGCGGCGCGCGGCGACCTGGACGTGACGGCCGAGCAGGGCATCGCCAACTACAACAAGGCCGCGACGGCCGGCATCGTCTCCATCATGTCCAAGATGGGCATCTCCACGGTGCAGAGCTACCATTCGGCGCAGATTTTCGAGGCTGTGGGCTTTACGCCGGAGTTCGTCAACGCGTACTTCGCCGGCACGGTGAGCCGTGTGGGCGGTATGGGTGTCGAGGACGTTGAGCGTGAGCAAAACGAGCGCTACGACGCCGCACTCGCAATCCTTAAGAGCCCGGCTCCCGGTCAACTGCCCACGCTGGGTCTGACCAAGTGGCGTCCGCTCGGCGGCGAGGATCACCTCATCGATCCGCAGACTGTCTGCTTGCTGCAGACTGCCTGCCGTGAGGACAGCTACGACACCTTCAAGGAGTACAGCGCCCGCCTGCACCGCACCGGCCGTGCCGTGCGCCTGCGCGACTTGCTCGACTTTGATGCCAGCGGCCGCACTCCGGTGGCACTCGACGAGGTCGAGCCCGCGCTCAACATCGTCCGCCGCTTTAACACCGGTGCCATGTCGTATGGCTCCATCAGCAAAGAGGCACACGAGTGCATGGCCATCGCCATGAACCGCCTGCACGGCCGTTCCAACTCCGGCGAGGGCGGTGAGGATCCGCGTCGCGAGACCCCGCTGGCTAACGGTGATTCCAAGAACTCCGCCATTAAGCAGGTGGCAAGCGCGCGCTTTGGCGTGACGAGCCGCTACCTGTGCAGCGCCTTCGAGATTCAGATCAAGATGGCCCAGGGCGCCAAGCCCGGCGAGGGCGGACACCTCCCCGGCAAGAAGGTCTACCCCTGGATCGCCGAGGTCCGTCAGTCCACGCCCGGCATCGGCCTGATCTCGCCTCCGCCGCATCACGATATCTACTCTATCGAGGACCTGGCAGAGCTGATCTTTGACCTTAAGAACGCCAACCCCGGCGCGCGCGTGTCGGTCAAACTGGTCAGCGAGGCTGGCGTCGGCACCATCGCCACCGGTGTGGCCAAGGGTGCTGCCGACAAGATCTTGATCAGCGGTCACAATGGCGGCTCGGGTGCCGCTGCGCGCGACTCTATCTGGCATGCGGGTCTGCCGCTGGAGCTTGGCCTTGCCGAGGCCCAGCAGACGCTGCTGCAAAACGGCCTGCGATCGCGCGTGGTGCTCGAGGCCGACGGCAAGCTCATGGACGGTACCGATGTCGCCGTTGCCTGCCTGTTGGGTGCCGAGGAGTTTGGCTTTGCGACCATGCCGCTCATCTCCATGGGCTGCCTCATGCAGCGCGACTGCCAGCAGGACACCTGCCCGGCCGGCATCGCGACGCAAAACTGCCGCCTGCGTCACGGCTTCCGCGGTAAGCCCGAGCACGTTGAGAACTTTATGCTCTTTGTGGCCGAGCAGCTGCGCGAGATCATGGCGAGCCTGGGCTTCCGCACCGTCGACGAGATGGTCGGCCATCCCGAGTGCTTGCGCCAGATCGAGGTCCCGGGCAACCGCAAGGCAAACCTGCTCGATCTGTCGCCCGTGCTGGCGAGCGCGACCTGCGAGTTCGGTGCCCATATTCCGGGCGCCGACGGTCGCCACTTCCTGCCACAGATGGCCGCGGACAGCGAGCTCGACAAGACGCTCGACTCCACGTTGTTTGTGCCCTATACGGCCGATGCCCGTGCGCACCTGCGCCCGATTCGCTTCCGCGCCGATATCGCAAACGTCAACCGCTGCGTGGGCACCATCCTGGGCAACGCGGTGACCAAGGCACATCCCGAGGGCCTGCCCGCCGGCTCCATCACCATCGATTGCGATGGTTCGGCCGGTCAAAGCTTTGGCGCCTTCCTGCCGCGCGGCATTACGCTCAACGTGTGCGGTGACGCCAACGACTACTTTGGCAAGGGCCTTTCGGGCGGCGAGGTGTCGGTGCGCCCCAACCCGCATGCGACCTACAAGTTCGACGAGAACATCATCGTGGGCAACGTTGCGTTCTTTGGTGCCACGAGCGGCCGCGGCTTCATTAACGGTCTTGCCGGCCAGCGTTTTGCCGTGCGCAACTCCGGTGCCACCGTGGTGGTTGAGGGCTGCGGCAACCATGGCTGCGAGTACATGACGGGCGGCCTGGCACTCATCCTGGGCGAGGTCGGGCAGAACTTTGCCGCCGGCATGACGGGCGGCGTGGCCTATGTCTTTGACCAATACGGCACGCTCGACGCCCGCGTGAACCACGAGAGCGTGGAGCTCAAGGCCCTGACGGCCGACGAGCTAGCGCAGATTCGCGAGCTCATTCAGGAGCACGTGGACGCGACGCAGAGCCCGCGCGGCATTAAGTTGCTGTACAGCTTTGAGACGATGAGCAAGCACTTTGTGAAGGTCATTCCGACCGAGTACGAGCGCGTGCTGGCAATTGTCGCTGCGGCCGAGGCCGTGGGCAAGACGCATGCGCAGGCTGAGGAGCTGGCGTTTGACATCGTGACCGGTCGCGCGAGCACCGCGGATGTCGCTCGCTTTGATGTCGCGGACGGTGCTGTGGGCGCTGCGTCCGTGGCTGCCGGCTCTGTTGCTTCGACCAAGAAGGAGGCGTAAGTGCCATGGGCAAGCCCGGTGCTTTTCTTGATATCGATCGCGTGACCCACGAGCTCCGCCCCGTGGAGGAGCGCAGCCATGATTTCGATCCGCTGTACGTGGAGCTCGATGACGATGCACGTCGCGCCCAGGCGAGCCGCTGCATGATGTGCGGCGTAGCGTTTTGCCAGATGGGCGCGAGCTTTGGCAAGGCGCGCCCGAGCGGCTGCCCGCTGCACAACCTGATTCCCGAGTGGAACGAGCTGGTGTACCGCGGCCGCTGGGACGAGGCTGCCGAGCGTCTGTCGCTCACCTCGCCCATGCCCGAGTTCACGAGTCGCGTGTGTCCGGCGCTGTGCGAGGCCGCGTGCAACCTGGGTTCGGTCGACGGTCAGCCCACGACGATTCACGATAACGAGCGCGCGATCAGCGACCATGAGTGGGCAAATGGCGGTCCGCGTCGTTTTGAGCCGGCAGGGGAGGGCGCACCCACGGTTGCCGTGGTGGGCTCCGGTCCTGCTGGCCTGGTGGCTGCATGGGAGCTTGCACGTCGCGGTGCCTGTGTGACGGTATTTGAGCGTGATGACCGCCCGGGCGGCCTGCTCATGTACGGCATTCCCAACATGAAGCTCGAGAAGTCCGTTGTCGAGCGTCGCGTGGCGCTCATGCGCGAGCTGGGTATTGTGTTCGAGCTGGGTGCTGACGTGAGCGATTCCAAGGTTACCGCCAAGCTCGACGACTTTGACGCCGTCGTGGTGGCTGCCGGTGCTCGCGCCCCGCGTGGGCTTTCGGCTGCGAACATTGATGCCCCGGGCGTGGTGTATGCCGTGGACTATCTGACGGCTTCGACCGTCTCGGTGCTCGATGGCGGCGAGCCCGCGGTGAACGCGCGCGGCCTGGACGTTGTGGTCATTGGCGGCGGCGATACCGGTAACGACTGCGTGGGCACCGCGGTACGTCAGGGTGCGCGCAGCGTGCGCCAGTTTGAGTTCTTGCCGGCGGCGCCTGATGCGCGCGCGGCGAGCAACCCCTGGCCGCAGTGGCCCAACGTGAAGAAGACCGATTACGGCCAGCAGGAGGCCATCGCTGCCATGGGCGGCGAGATGCGCGCTTGGGGTGTGGATACGCTCGAGGTACTGTTGGACAAGAAGGGCGCGGCCGCGGGCCTGCGCGTGGTCGATCTGGATTGGTCGGCTGGCAAGCCCGAGCGCATCGCGGGCTCCGAGCACGAGGTGCCGGCCCAGCTGGTGCTCATCGCCTGCGGCTTTACGGGTCCCGAGCATGGCGTGTTCAACGCCGTTGGCGTGCCCGTTGCCGCCGCTGGCCGTCCGCTGCCGGTGATGGCTGCCGAGGGTTCGCACCTTGCGGCCCGTGTCGACGGCGTTGCCGCGGATGCCGCACCGGTGTACGTGGCCGGCGATGCTCGCAATGGCAGTTCGCTCGTGGTAAGCGCCATGGCCGACGCCCTGGCCTGCGCTGCCGAAGTCGCCGAGGCGCTGGAGCTGTAAAGTAGTCATTTAAGAACGTTCCCAATGACTAGTCATTTTTTGTCTAGTCGTTGGGGACACTCTTTGCGAGCGATTTGCTCGTTTGTCGACGTACGGGTGTTTATTTGTCGACTTCTTGGGCTGTGGTCACCTGTTGTTTCTGTGGTGGCTGTGGGTATCTGGCTCAAAAGGGCGGGTTGGCCGTCTATGTTTACCTGCGGTTTTGTTGCGGTGCGCATTTTCGGTCAAGCTTTTCGTCAAGTGTTTGGTCAGCATCTGGTTTGCAGCCGGAGGCCTATTTTGCCCGCGCTGGTCGTGGCCGACCACCCTCCTCGTAAGCTCAAATTGAGGTCTATCAGTTTGAGGAGGATGCCATGACTGACCACGCTTTAGACCGAGCGCAGCTAGCCGAAGCCGTCGGCAACGATATTGCCGACATAGCCCATTTTTGGATGCTGCGGAAGTTCCAGTTTTTGGAGCCGGCGCGCGAACAGTTCGAGATCATTGTCGACCCGTGGCTCAGCTATTGCACCGAGCCTTCGCAAAACGAAATCATGGCCTACAACATGGCGTTTACCGATTGGCTGCTCTTCGAGCGCTCCTATCGCCATGGCAAGACGCTGCTCGAGCTGTATGTTGACGAGCCGCCGGCATCGCTTTCGCCTGCCTCGCTCAAGCGGCTCGAGCAGGTACGCGACACGCAGTATTTCTCGCGCTTTGGCATTTTGGACAAGGATCCTGCGAACGGCATAGTTGCGCTGAAGGATACGCGCACCGACCGTCGCTTTGATGTCTACGACCCGCATATCGTGCAAAAGGAGCATTGGAGCGACGGCGCGATTGCGGTGCGCCTCGCTTGCGTCGACGATGTCTGGCTGACGGCGGGACAACTCTATCTGTATGACATCGCACGCCTGAGTGACACGGCGGTCGATGGGCCTGGTGCGGTGCATCCGGAGGACCTGCAGGATGGTTTTGACACCTCGTGCATCAGTTTCTTCTTGCGTCTGGTCCGCGACATCATGGGCGCCCAGGGGCGCTACGTAAAGTCCCTCAACATCTATGAGCAGGAGTGGGAGTAGGGGATGGGCGGTTGTCGCCTGCCTTGCCTTCTGCCTTTATGTCTCGATTTGTAACGTTTGGGGACAAAAAACCGGTCTACCTGTTACAGATCGAGACGAACGCTTGGGCGCCGCTGGTTTGTCTAAATCTGTAACGTTTGGGGGCCTGGAGAACGTCTTACTGTTACGGATCGAGACGTTTGGCATCTGGCTGGGGGGAATGTCTCAATCTGTAACATCTAGCGGCCAAAAATCGGTCTTCCTGTTACAGATTGAGACAAAGAGGTGCAATGCTGCACGAATGTCTCGATCTGTAACGTTTGGCGGCTGCTTGTGCCCGTAATTGTTACAGATCAAGACGTTTGCCGGCGGCAGCAACAGCGGCGATGGCCCATTTGTCCGATGTGGTGGTGATGGAAGTGTCTAATACCGTTTTCAAACAGAAGCATGCAACGCGTAACACCTTGGCGCGGAATAGGATGCTTGCCAGGCTCACGGAGACGGCCAAGCAAGGTGCGCTGCTCGCAACGCATGACAATACCGAGCTCATGTGGTTGCGACGCCATGTTGGAACCGACGATATCGCGGAGCCCGAGCCGTACCTGTTCTGTTTTCAGCATGATTGGGATGCATTGACGCCGGCGGAGCGAGCGCTGAGGACTATCAAAGGGCTTGCGGAATTTCATCCCGATTGGGCGTTTTGGGGCCATGACGCGGCGCTTTTGTGGGGTTTGGAGGTGCCGAATGATCTGCTCGGGCCGCGCTTTCTTGTTAAGACGGGTTGTTCGGTGACGTTGAGCAGCGGGTGCAGGTTGTTGCGTCCGCAGATGGCGGGCGCGCTCGAGCGTGTTGATGGCGTGCGGGTGACGTCGTTTTGGCGCACGGTGGAGGATTGCTTGCTGCGTGCGCCGTTTTCGTACGGGTTGGCGATTGCCGATTCTGCACTGCGGGCGAAAGGCGTATCACGTTGGGATTTGTGCGAGCGCCTCCGCGCCGATTGCGAGGGCAGGCGAGGGTATCGCAGGGCACAGGTGATTGCGTCGTATGCGGACGGGCTGTCCGAAAACGGCGGCGAGTCTCGGTTCCGAGCGTTCTTTATTGCGTACGGCTTTCCGGTTCCGGGGCTGCAGGTGGAGTTTCGCGATCCGCTCGATTCGAGCCAGGTGTTTCGGGTTGATTATTTCTGGAGGCTCGAGGATGGGACATGTGTCATCGGCGAGCTCGACGGGAAGGGAAAGTATACCTTGCAGAACGGTGAGCGTCGGGAGTCGGTCGACCCATTCGTGGCAGAACGTCAGCGAGAGTCTCATCTGACGATGCTCGGGCACAAGGTGCTTCGGTTTACGTTTAACGAACTCAAAGACCCGGGGAAGCTGGTCGAGAAAATGAGGCTGGCGGGTATTCCTCGGCAGGCTGAATTGGCTGAGGAGTGGAGACGTCAGTGGTATGGGCGCTGAGAGGTTTTGTCTCAATCTGTAACGTTTAGAGGTTATTTGAGCTCGTAACTGTTACAGATCGAGACAAACCGGTGAAACGTCGACCGAATGTCTCGATCTGTAACATCAAGGGGCCCAATAACCCTGTACCTGTTACAGATCGAGACATTCCCCTGATGTTGCTGGGGTGGGGCTGCAACGTATTCCGTCCCCCATATCCCCTCTTCCCTCCGTTAACCGATATGCTCGACTTTAGGTCGCTGCATTAGGTGATAATGGACAAATGTTCATGTTAATCGTGAGGGAGGAGCTCGATATGGCGTCTGCCGATCGTTCTACGTTGTTTATCAATGCGACCATTCTGGATGGTTCGGAGCATATGGAGCCGCAACCCGATATGGCCGTGGCCGTTGAGCGCGGTGTCATCACATGGATGGGGCCGAGTGCTGTGGCGCAGGCGCCCGCGGGTGCCGAGGTTATCGACCTGGGTGGTGCGTATCTCATGCCCGGTCTCATCAATATGCACGTGCACCTGTGCGGCTCGGGCAAGCCTGTCTCGGCCGGCGATGCGGGCGCGCTGATGAAGAAGCTCGATAATCCCGTGGGCCGCACCATCGTCCGCCGCATCCTCAAAGGCAGTGCCCAGCAGCAGCTAGCAAGCGGCGTGACCACGGTGCGCGGCGCGGGCGACCCGCTGTTTGCCGATCTGGCCGTGCGCGATGCTATCGATGCCGGCAAGTATCAGGGTCCTCGCCTGGTGGCGCCGGGAACGGGCATCACGGTGCCGGGCGGCCATGGTGCGGGCCTGTTCGCCCAGGTGGCCAACAGTCCCGCCGAGGCAGCCGAACAGGTGCGCGACCTGTATGCGCGTGGTGCCGACGTCATTAAGCTGTTCGTGACGGGCGGCGTGTTCGATGCGACCGAGGTGGGCGAGCCGGGCGTGCTGCGTATGCCAGTGGAGGTTGCCGCGGCGGCATGCAAGGCGGCGCACGATATGGGCCTTCCGGTTATGGCCCATGTCGAGAGTACCGAGGGCGTGAAGGCCGCGCTTGAGGCCGGCGTTGACACGATTGAGCACGGCGCTCCGTTGACACCCGAAATCTTGGAGCTGTACCGTGGCGCCGCGGGCACGCAGCTCGAGGGGCGTGCTCCGAGTGTGACCTGCACTATCAGCCCGGCGCTGCCGTTTGTATTGCTCGACCCGGAAAAGACCCATTCTACCGATACGCAAAAGAAGAACGGCGACATCGTGTGCTCGGGCATCATCGAGAGCGCCCGTGCCGCACTGGAAGCTGGCGTTAAGGTGGGCCTTGGCACGGACTCGAGCTGCCCGTTCGTGACGCAGTATGACATGTGGCGCGAGGTCGCCTATTTTGCCAAGTATGTCGACGTGAGCAACGCCTTCGCACTGCATACAGCCACGCAGGTTAATGCCGAGCTGCTGGGGCTGGGCGGCGATACTGGCGCGATCGAGTGCGGCAAGGCTGCCGATATCTTGGTAACGCGCGAGAATCCTCTCGATAATCTGTGCGCTCTGCGTGAGCCGATACATGTGATGTGTCGCGGTGATCTGGTACGCAAGCTCAAGGTGAAGCGTATTCCCGAGGTGGACGCCGAGCTCGACGCGATTATGGCCATGCCGGCTGAGGCGCTGGCCGAGGAGCTTGCCCGCGACGGCGTGGCGTAAGCGCGCGATATGGCGATGCGAAAAAGGGACAATCCTTTTGTCATAATCAGAAAAAGCCGAGGTCCCGGTGCGAGGCCTCGGCTTTTATTTGTCCTATGGTGTAGCGGCTATGAGCGCGTCTCCATCTTGGCGTGGCACTTGGGGCAGGTGACGCGAATCTTGCCCTTGCCCTTGGGGACGGAGAGCATCTGGCCGCAGTTGGGGCACTTGAGGTATGCCGTGGTCTTGCGACCCTTCCACATCTTCTTGGCTGTGCGCTTGGCGCGCTCAAAGTCTTCCTTGCTCGTTCCGGCTGCGCGTGAGGTGCTGGCCGCTGCGGCGCCGGCGCCCAAGCTGGCGACAAACTTGCCCAAGCCGGGAACATTGGCGGTCGCGGCGACAAAGGCCTCGTTCTCCTTGTGACGTGCGTCGATATTTTTGGACAGGCCGCGCAGCACGCCAATCACGATTACGGCGATGGCAATCCAGCTGAGCCACTGGATGCGGGCTATCGATCCGATCATGGCGATGATAATGCCTGCGAAGCCCATCACGATGGTGAGTTCGTCAGCGCCATTGCGGCCCTTCATAAAGTCATTCATGCAAATTGCCTTTCATTCGATATGCCGCACGCCTTTATACCCGATTTAGAGCAAGGGGGACAGGTTAATCTGCACCAATGTGGTGCAAACGTACCTGTCCCCAATGCCCCAATTACTTGGAGAGTTTGTCGACGACGCGTTCGATTTCGGCGAGTTTGGCGGCTTTGAGGTCTTCGTCGCCCGATTCGATTGCCGAAGTCACGCAGCCCTCGATATGCGCCTTGAGCACGTCGGCGTTAATGCGCGCGAGGAGCGCCTGTGTTGCCATGAGCTGCGTGGAGATGTCGACGCAATAGCGGTCCTCATCGACCATCCGCAAGATGCCGTCGATCTGGCCGCGTGCCGTTTTGAGCATGCGGGTCACCGATTTGTGGTCTGCCATCATGGCGGGTCCTCGTTTCTGGTCGGGGGAGGGGTGCGTTCAGGTCGCTACGCGGCGGTCACAGACAGGGCGTGGAATTTCTCGCCCGCGGCCTCGACAGCGGCGGCGAGTTGCTCGGCGGTTACGGTGTCGGCGCACTCAACCTGGACGGTCTGGGTCTCGTGATCGGCGTCGGCGTCGGTCACGCCGGCCACGTTGAGCAGCGCCGTCTCGACGGTGGCATCGCAGTGGCCGCACATAAGGCCGGAAGTCTTGATCGTGTAACGCATGGGTATTCCTCTCTGTTGTGTCGGCTTTCCCAGGCACCCGACCTTGACCTTCAAGCCGTCGCTCGCGTACCAAAGTACGCGTCGCTCCTCTTTCAGGTCAATCTCGGGCACCTGGAAAACCCGTTCTAAATGGACTTAATGGTTAGCCTATTTTGCCACTTTAGGCTTAAAGGATTTCAGACGCAGCGCATTGCTTACGACGCACACGCTCGACAGGCTCATGGCCGCGGCGCCAAACATCGGCGAGAGTTGCCATCCCGTGAGCGGGAAGAACACGCCCGCGGCGAGCGGAATGCCGATGCCGTTGTAGAACAGTGCCCAGAACAGGTCCTGCTTGATGTTGCGGATCGTGGCGCGCGACAGCTCGATGGCCCGCGCAACATCCATGAGGTCGCTGCGCATGAGTACCACGTCGGCGCCCTCCTTGGCGATGTCGGCGCCGGTGCCGATCGCAAGGCCCACGTCGGCGCGCGCCAGGGCGGGGGAGTCGTTGATGCCGTCGCCCACCATGGCGACCTTGCTGCCCGCACCCTGCAGTTCGCGCACGTGGCGTTCCTTGTCGGCGGGGAGGACGTCGGCGATGACCTGTTCGCTGCTCAGTCCCACGCGGCGGGCGATGGCTTCGGCCGTCACGCGGTTGTCGCCGGTGAGCATACGCACATCGACGCCGAGCTTGCGCAATGCGGCGATGGCAGCAGCGCTCGTCTCTTTGACCTCGTCGGCCACGGCGATGGTGCCGACAAGCTCACCGTTCTTGGCAAAGAACAGCGGCGTCTTGCCTTCGGCAGCGAACTGCTCGGCAAGACCGGCGGGCACCTCCGCGCCCAGCTCGTTCATCAGGCGCACGTTGCCGGCTGCGATGACATTCTGCCCCTCGCGCGCCGTAACGCCTCGTCCAGGCACTGCGGCAAAGTCCTCGACCATGCGCGCCACGATTCCGCGCGCCTCGCACTCGGCCATAATCGCTTCGGCCAGCGGGTGCTCGCTCGAGCGCTCCAGCGCGGCGGCTAACTTGAGCAGCGCCTTTTCGCTCATGGCGGGCGAGCCGTCGGCGCGCGCGGCAACCACAATATCGGTCACGGCCGGCTTGCCGCGGGTGACCGTGCCCGTCTTGTCGAGCACCACGGTGCCCACGCTGCGTAGGTTTTCCAGCGCCTCGGCGCTTTTGAACAGGATGCCCATTTCGGCGCCCTTGCCGGTGCCCACCATGATGGCGACGGGCGTGGCCAGGCCGAGTGCGCACGGACAGCTGATCACCAACACCGCCACGGCGGAGGTGAGCGCCTCGTTCACGCTGCCGGTCAGTGCCATCCACACCGCAAAGGTCACGGCCGAGATTACGAACACCACGGGCACAAACACGCCGGCGACCTTATCGGCCATGCGGGCGATGGGCGCCTTGGTGGCGTTGGCGTCCTCGACGAGCTGGATGATCTTGGCAAGCGACGTGTCGGCGCCCACGCGCGTGGCGCGGAAGGTAAACGATCCGGTGCGGTTGACCGTGGCGGCGTTGACGGTGTCGCCGGCGGTCTTTTCCACGGGGATGGACTCGCCGGTGAGCGCACTCTCGTCCACGGCCGACGCGCCCTCGAGTACTACGCCGTCGACAGGGATAGACTCGCCGGGGCGCACACGCAGGACATGGCCGGGAAGGATGGCGTCGACGTCGACGGTGGACTCGGTGCCGTCCTCGGCCACGACGGTCGCGGTCTTGGGCGCCAGGTCGATCAGCGCTTCGATGGCGCCGCCGGTTTTGGATTTGCTGCGCGTCTCGAGGTATTTGCCCACGGTGACGAGCGACAGGATTGTGCCCGCACTCTCAAAATACAGATTGTCCATGCCCGTCATCATGGCCTCGTGGACCTGCCCGGCGGCCAGTTGGTCGGCCATGATAAACATGGCGTAGAGCGACCAGGCGATAGACGCGGTGGCGCCGACGGCGATGAGGGCGTCCATGGTGGGCGCGCCATGCGCGAGCGATTTAAAGCCGTTGATGAAGTATGCGTCGTTGACATAGACGATGGGGATGAGCAGGACGAGCTCAGTGAGGGCGAGCGTCATGCTGTGGGTATGGTCGGTGAAGACGCCGGGCAGCGGCCAGCCAAGCATGTGCCCCATGCCTATGTAGAACAGCGGGATGAGGAAGATGATCGAGATGATGAGGCGGGTGCGCATGGCGGAGGCGGCGGCCTCCAGCTTTTTGGTGGGCGACTCCATATGGGCGGCGCCGGACCTGGCTTGCGTGCTGCCGTTTGAGCCGTCGGCGCCGGTGCCCGTGCTGACGGGCGAGGCCGAGTAGCCAGCGCGATCGACGGCGGTGCAGATGTCGTCGGGGGTGACCTGCGCGGGGTCATAGTCCACCAGCATGGAGCCGGCGAGCAGATTGACCGCGACGCTCTCGACGCCGTCGAGCTTGCTGACGGCACGGTCCACGTGCGCTTGGCACGCGGCGCACGTCATGCCGCCCACGTCAAACTTATCGTGAGCCATGGCTTCTCCTTTCTGTGACGTAGTGTTGGAATTGTTAACCTGCCGATACTATACACCCATACCCCCTGGGGGTGTCCAGTACAGAAAGAAATGTATGACATTTCGTTACAGATGAGGGTGGTTGGTTGGCCGATGGACCGTCTCAACCAATCATCTCAACCTGTAACATCTAGCAGGGAAAATGATCTCTAACTGTTACAGATCGAGACAATTGCCGGGGTGGGGTCCCGTCGCGGCAAGACGCCCGCCGCCTAGATACAGAACCCGGGGATCACACAGGTTAGCTTGTTTGGCTTTTCCGCAGGCGTTGCGTACGTAAAGACGTCGCCGTCGTGCCCCACGCGGTTCATATAGAGTGTGCCTTTGCTCTCCGATGTGTCGGGGCTCACCGTGCGCTCCCACCAGCAGGTGTCCTTGCCCTTCCACTGGCGGACCATCGTCTCGTTCGTGGAATACGGGCTCACCTTGAGCTCGCGGAAGAGCTGATACTCCTTGCCCTCGCCGTTGTAGATGTCTGCCAGGTAGTGATAGTCCTTGGCAAACGAATCGGGCGGTTGCGTACCGCACAGCTCGACCATGGCGGGCAGCCAAAGGGTTGCGGGCAACTCGCTCAGACACGATGCACTGTTGGCGGCGCCAGCGTTATTCGAGATCTTTTTGACAGATTTGATGAGTGCGCGCAACTCGTTGGGCAGCAGCTTAAGGCCGTCGCCGTTGAGCCATTCCCGCAGCTCGCAATCTGCCCAGCCGGCGCTCGGCGGTTCAGCCGCAGCGTTGCGCTCGGCAATACCCGCGTCGAACATAAACGTCAGCCCGGCCTTGCCCGTACCGTCCAGAAGCTCATCGTGACGGATGCCCACAAGCTGCGCGCCGACCTCCAGCCCGTTGGTGAGTTTCACGCGCTTGGTACACGGATAGGGGATATGCCCGTTGTCATCGAGCAGATGATAGCGCTTGGCAATCTCGCGTGCCTCGCTACGGGTCTCGGCGGCCTTAATCTTGAGCGAGATCCCCTGCAGCTGATCCCAAGTGTAGTCGTCAAGCGAACCGCGGATGCCGTCCAGGTAGTCGGGGATGCCAAAGCCATGGGTCGCCGCCCCAATGACGCTGAGCCCCGCAACGGCTGCAACGACGCCACCGATAATAAAGCGGCGGCGGGTCATGGCATCGTGCCGGGCCTGCTCCAGGATCTCTCGCGCGCGCTCGCCGGCGACGTCGACCTTAAGGTGCGTGCCAGAATCGATATCAATCGCGGCCTCGTCTCCTGTGCCTTCGCGGCCCTCGGATTCGGCATCGGTGAGGTATGCCGAGAGCACCTCGAGCATCTGCTGCTCGGTGGGACGATCGCACTGCTCGACTGAGAGACCCTTCATGATGATTTGGACGAGCGCTTCATCGCCCTCGCAGCGCGGCTCGAGCGGCGCCGGCTTGGTCTTGGTCTTTACGAGATAGAACGAGCCGGTTGCAGCGGCGTCCGTCGACTCAAAGTCAAACGGTTTGCGACCGCTGTAGAGCTGGTACAGAATGCTCGAAAGCGCATAGACGTCGATCGCGGGCGAACGGCGAAGGGCTGCGATGCCTTCGATATCCTGCGTGAGCATCTCGGGCGCGGCGTATGCGGGTGTGGCAAAGCGCCAGATGTCGGCGCGCCGGGTGATCGTGTCGTCGCCGAGAGCCATGGTCGCGGAGCCCATGTCGATGAGGCAGGGGTCAAAGGAACAATCGGCAATCTGCTGCTCGAGTGTTCGGCTGGTGGTGCGGAACATGATATTGGCAGGCGACAGGTCGCGATGGATGACCGGATTCACGAGGCCTTGGGTCATCAAGAGCGCACGAAGCACGGCGTTTCCGACGGCGGCGACCATCTGGGTGGTCAGCCCGCCCGAGGCGTCGTGCGGAAGCAGGGGCAGCGCCTGCTTGAGCGAGGTGCCCTCGACCCACTCCATGAGGATGAGAGGGTCATCCTCGCACGATCCGTAGCCATAGACGCGCGGAAATCCGCGCAGGTGCGAGACGGTACACAGATGACGGTACTCCTCGAACAGCGCGGCGGTGCTGGCCAGGTGCGCTGCCGATTGCTCGGCGGAGCGGTCGGGGGCTTGGCCGGAAAGGATGGCATTGTCCTTGAGTAGCTTGACGGCAAAGACCTCGCCGCTCGTGTTGGTCGCGCGCAGCACGTGCCCGATGTTGCCGTTGTTGCGGTGGGCCGTCTGGAGAATAAGCGTCATAAACCGACGCTTGGCGTCGTCCTCGGCGCTGGGGTCGACCGCCACGGCGGTATCGAACGTATCGAGACGGACGAGTTTGTCGCCATAGGCGCTATCGGTAGTATCCATGGCGTTCCTTTGTCTGGCATGGGTTGCCGCACGTTTACGCGAGCAGTGCGGATATCGGTAAAGTACCATGATAGCCGCACTGCCCACGTATACCGCTGAGCATTGTCGTTTACGACGCAGAAGGTAGAAGACGAAAGACGGACGGCGACCGTCTTTCGATCGCCGTCCGCGCTAGTCCACAATGACAAGGAATGTCGTGTAGAGACCCAGATGGAGCCTGTCGCTGTTTTCGATTTCCACTGGGGGATAGATCTTGCCGGGCTCGCGTAGGTCGCGCGGCGGCTCGATTACGATATCGCCGTCGCCCGCGCCCGATTCGAGCACCGTGCCGTTGGTCGATCCAAGGCCCTGGGCGTACCAGTGCTCACCCTCAAGCCAAATGCGAAGATGTTCGCGCGATGCGTCGGCGCCCACATCGGTGATGCTGGGCGAGGTTTTGGGCAAGGATCCAATTACCGTGCCACGCGGATCGCGTGTGAGGGGATGGATTTGCATGTCGACGCAGTTGTAGGCATGTGTCCTGAGCAGACCGAGGTTGGGAGCGACGGCGTGCGGCTGATCCAGACTGCCCATAAAGCCACGTCCGACGGTAGTTTCGGTGGTGCCAAAGTGCCCACCCGTCTTGCTGTCGCAAAAGCGCTCGACGGTGGCCACGCCCTGAACGGGATCGGCGAGCGCCCCCGTTGCCACAAAGAGCATAAGGTAAAGCGTGCTTTTCTCACGCACGGCATTGCCGTCAAAGTTGTCGATGCGATTGAGGGCATTTGCATATAGGCGGCTGTCCAGCTTGTAGCTGGCGAGAGCCGACATCATTTCGTTGGCGGCCGGACCGCGATAGTGCTCGGCGATTGCCCGATAGGCGGACTCGCCGCCGCCGAGCTTGCTGCAGATTGCCGCGGAAAGGTTGAGCGTGGTGACGGTAAAGTCGCTGTAGATGGCGGGCGCGCACTGGTCAGGCTTGCGATGGACGATGTAACGGGTGAGATACGAGCGGTTGGAAGAGCATTTCTCGAGCAGGGTACTGCCGAGATAAGAGTTTCCATTGATGAGCATTCGGGCGATCTCGAGATGTTTAAGACCGCCGAACGAGCGGATATCGTTATAGAGGACCGAGCAAGGCGTCTCTGCTGCCACGGATACCTCCTTTGATTGCTTCCTAGCCAATATGGCGATAGGAATTAATGGCTCCCGGTGGGCGACGTATTAAATGGCTGCGCAATATACAGCGTAACCAAAGCAACATTATAGGCCACATGTTCGAAATTGCAGGAAGACTGAGAGATTTGGTTTGGACTGGACGGAAATCCCCCTCTGTCTTGTTCTGTAACATTTGGACCCGGTTTTGCCATGCATCTGTTACAGATTGAGACAATCGGCCAGGCCCGCCCCGTCCGCCTCGTCATCTGTGGTTTACGTGGGGGCATACGGAGTGCGGGTATACTAACCGGCGGCGAATCTGCTCCATCGCTTAGAGCTGCTGCGTCTGGACGGCGCGTGATAGGGCTGCCAAAGCGATCGCCAGCGTGCTGAGCAACGTCCTCTCTGTGCGCACCTGTTTTTGTATGTATTAGCGCACTACCAAGCACGCCCGCGCGGCCGCATGCCGTGCCCATTGCGCGTGCAGATAAGGAACAACAACATATGCGTAATTCTGTATCCGACGTCACGGACGCCGAGATTCTGGACGAGACCCGCGAGGCCATGACCCAGGCTGCCTTTGATGCCGCCGATGAGGCCAACGCCGCCGAGGTCGTCGAGTCCGCCACCGAGAGCCTGCCTGCCTTCGACGAGCTGGGTCTTTCGGACGAGATACTCCGTGCTATCGAGAATCTGGGCTACACGGCGCCCACGCCCGTGCAGGCCGGCTCGATTCCCGTGGTGCTCGAGGGCCGCGACCTGCTTGCCGCCGCTCAGACCGGCACCGGCAAGACGGCTGCCTTCTTGCTGCCGACCATGAACAATCTGGAGCATATCGCTCCGCCCAAGCCCGTGCGCGAGCGCGGAGGCCGCAACCGCCGTCGCGGTGCCAAGAAGCCCGAGGGCAACGGTCGCGGTCCCGTGATGCTCGTCATCACCCCCACGCGCGAGCTTGCCCAGCAGATCGACGAGGTCGCGAGCAAGATCGCCGACGTCACCGGCCATGTCGCCGTGACCGTCGTGGGCGGCGTGAGCTACAAGCCGCAGACTGCTGCCCTCAAGTACGGCTGCGACATCCTGGTCGCCACGCCGGGCCGTCTGGTCGATCTGATCGAGCAGGGCGCCTGCCACCTGGACGAGGTTAAGGTCCTGGTGCTCGACGAGGCCGATCGCATGCTCGACATGGGCTTTTTGCCCGCCGTCCGCCGCATTGTCCGCGAGACGCCGGCCGAGCGTCAGACGCTGCTGTTCTCGGCGACCCTCGACGAGGAGGCCGTGGGTGAGATCACCGACCTGGTGAGCGACCCGGCTCGCGTGGAGATCGCACCGGCCACGTCGACCGCCGACACCGTCGACCAGTTTGTGTTCCCAGTGTCCATCGAGGCCAAGAACAACCTGCTGCCCGAGTTCCTCAAAAAGGAGGGCCCGGAGCGCACGATCGTCTTTATGCGCACCAAGCACCGCGCCGACAGCTGCTGCCGTCGTCTGGAGCGCAAGGGCATCAAGGCCGCCGCGATTCACGGCAACCGCAGCCAGGCTCAGCGCGAGCGCGCGCTTTCGGCCTTCCGCGACGGTACCGTCGACGTGTTGGTGGCAACCGATGTCCTCGCCCGCGGCATCGACATTAGCGACGTGCGCTACGTCGTGAACTTTGACGTGCCGGCCGAGCCGACCGACTACATCCACCGCATCGGCCGCACGGGCCGTGCCGGCGAGCTGGGCTGGGCCATCACGTTTGTGACCGAGCAGGATGTCGATGAGTTCTACGAGATCGAGAAACTCATGGACAAGACCGCCGACATCTACGAGGCCGGCGACCTGCATGTGGGTCCCAACCCGCCTGCGGTTGATCCCGAGCGCGACCCTTCGGCCTTTAAGGTGAAGAAGAAGACCAAGCGCGGCAAGTCCAAGAGCAAGAAGAAGCTTGAGCAGGCACGTCGCGACGGCAAGCGCAACGGCGATGACTATGGCGATGTGGCCGGTCGCTCCAACCGCGGTCGCGACGAGCGTCGCGGCGACGGCGAGCGTCCGAGCCGTCCCAAGCGCGGCGGCAAGACCCGCGTGCGCGAGGGCGTTCAGGCTCGCGTGGACGAGGCTGTGGAGAGCGTGGCCCGCGAGGTGGCTGCCGAGGAGCGTGCCGGTGCTGTTGAGCAGGGCCCGCGCGGCAACCGTGCCGAGCGTCGTGCCAAGCAGTTCCAGGGCGAGGCACATCGCCGTCGCCGCGAGGACGAGGACCGCGGCGGTCGTCGTCGTGTTGAGCGCGAAGACGAGGGCCGTGGCTCGCGCGGCGGCAAGCGCGGCTCGGGTGACCGTCGTCGCTCCGGTCGCGATAGCGAGCGCGGCGGGCGCGATGAGCGCCGTGGCGGCGAGGGTCGCGGTGAGCGTGGCGCCCGCAGCGGTGAGTCCCGTGGCGGCAAGCGCTTTGAAGAGCGCGGTGGCCGCGGTGGCGAGCGTCGCGAGGGCGCTCGCGCTAATGGCACCCGCAGCGGCGCCGGGCGTTCTGGTGAATCGCGCGATCGTCGTGATCCGCGTGCCAGCCGCGATCGCCGCGATGATTGGCGCAACTACGACGATACCCGCGAAGAGCGTCGCGGCGGCTACCGTGGTGGTCGCGGCGGCAACCAGGCCGGCTCCCGTGGCGGCCGCGCCGGCGGCCGCGATAACCGTGGCAGCTATGGCAACGGCCGTGGCGGCAAGCGCGGCGGCAGCTCCCGTCGCCCCGGTGACGGCGGCGGCAAGCGCAAATAGCATACGCATCGCCCGCTAGCGTGAGACAAACAAAAGGGCCCGAGCAAACAACGCTCGGGCCCTTTTGTTTGCCGTGTCCATCGCTAATTCAAACGTGATTTTCTCGGGAATGCATCTGGGGGATGCCGCGGACCTATTTTCCGCCATGCAGCAATGGGTCCTATGGGGTGCGCCGTGCATTTTTTGGAGTATTCAGCAGCTCTAGCTGGCTGCATACGATTCGGTATTGCCAACGGCGGCCTTCAGATATCCCCTATGAGCGTTTTGAGTTAGATTTCGCCGTTTTCCGGAGCAGGGGTGCGTCATTCTCGCCATGTCGGAACCCAAAATGACGCAGCGCCCTAAAGGTTTGCCCGCTCGGGGTATTGCTGGCGCGAGCACGTTGCAGAATACTCCGTTTTTTGCACGGGCTAGGATGGGGTACCTCAGGAGAACACAGCGGTATCCCGTAAATATATACAATTTGTACCGTAATTTATACAAAACGAAGAGGCAGACAGCGTAGGGTGGGTGCATTGGGGTGCTTGGTGCATCAAAACGGGGACCCCACGTGCCGTATACTCTGGCTGGATGTGAAAGCGGCTTGACGCGTTGCCAGGCGTAGGGGAGGGTGCCTCGATGAGCGTATTCGAAATTGTGTTTAGTCCGACGGGTGGAACGCAGAAGGTGTCTGGCCTTGTGGCCGGGGCACTGGACAAGAATACCGTTACCGTCGATCTGACCGATAGCGGGTTGGATTTCCACGAGGTCTCGATGACGAAGGACGACATGGCTGTTATCTCCGTGCCAGCGTATGCCGGCAGAGTCCCTGCCGTGGCGGTCGACCGACTGAACATGGTTCACGGCAACGGAGCGCGGGCCGTTCTGGTGTGCGTCTACGGAAACCGCGCGTTTGAGGACACGCTCGTAGAGCTGGAGGACGTTGCGAAGCAAGCGGGATTCCGGGTGATCGCGGCAGTTGCAGCCATTGCAGAACATTCCATTGCGCGACAGTTTGCTGCCGGTCGTCCGGATGCGCAGGATGCGGCGCAGCTCGCAGAGTTTGCGCAGCAAATTCAGCAAAAGCTGTTGGCTGAGGATGCGTCCGAGCCCTCTATCCCCGGCAATCGTCCTTATAAACAAGCTGGGGGTCACCGCATGGCACCCGAGGCAACAGAGGATTGCGTCTCCTGCGGTGCATGCGCCGCGGCGTGCCCCGTTTGTGCTATCGACAAGGGTGACCCCAAACGAGCAGCTGGCGAGGCGTGCATCTCCTGCATGCGCTGCATTGCCGTATGTCCGCGAGGCGCTCGTAAGCTTGATCCCAACAAGCTATCCGCTGTTTCCCAGATGCTGAGCAAGGTTTGCGTCGCGCGGAAGGAATGCGAGCTCTTCATCTAGCGCAAGTGAGATTGGTGCAAACAAACCTGGCCCTTTTGCACCAAAAACGGATCAAAAAGGAAAAATAGTAAGGCGCTCTTTTTCACATTGAATATTGCAATTTGGTAACGCGTTTTATCAAATATGGCATTTATCTGCGGTAATGTTCTATTTCACCGCTGAGGGTGACATTTTATACCGCCTGCCGAACCGTATGGAGACCTCACAACTTTTTAGGTCAGTGTTGTGCGTGTAGCAATTTCGCCCGGCCTCGCCTCCGGGCTGCCATGTGAGAGGGGATCTTATGGCTCGACTGCATGTAATGGAACGCAGCCACGCTCAGGCTGTCATGGACGACCTGCACGATGCGCTCGGACGCCGTCTGGCGGTGAGTTCGCTCGCCCCGTGTCCCGTTGAGTTTACGGCGGCGCTCGTCAACCTGTGCTCCACCCAGAGCTGCGGCAAGTGCACGCCCTGCCGTGTGGGCCTGAGCGCGCTGAGCGACCTGCTTGCCGATGTGCTCGAAGGGCGCGCCGATGAGTCCACGCTCAACCTGATTGGGCGCACGGCCCGCACCATCTACCTTTCGAGCGACTGCGCCATCGGCTACGAGGCCGGCGCCATGGCACTCACGGCCATTCGCGGCTTTCGCGACGATTTTGAGCACCACATCCGCGAGCACTCCTGCGGCTTTGACCGCGAGGCTCGCGTCCCGTGTGTCTCGGGCTGCCCGGCGCACGTCGACATTCCCGGTTACATCTCGCTCGTCGAGGCAGGCCGTTATGCCGACGCCGTCAAGGTCATCCGCAAGAACAACCCACTGCCGCTCGTCTGCGGCTTGGTGTGCGAGCATCCCTGCGAGATGCACTGCCGCCGTGGCATGGTCGATGATCCCATGAACATTCTCGCCCTCAAGCGTTTTGCCGTTGAGCACAGTGACCTCAACGACCACAAGCCGCATGTAGTGGACAACACCGGCAAGCGCATCGCCGTGATCGGCGGCGGCCCGGCCGGCCTTTCCTGTGCCTACTACCTGGCCGTGATGGGCCACAAGGTGACCATTTTTGAGCAGCGCCACCACTTGGGCGGCATGCTGCGCTACGGCATCCCCAGCTATCGTCTGCCGCGCGAGCGCCTGCAGGCCGAGATCGATTGGATCTTGAGCGCCGGTATCGACGTTGAGCTCGACCACTCCGTCAACGGCGAGGAGCTTGCCCGCCTGCGCGACGAGTTCGATGCCGTCTACCTGGCCATCGGTGCCCATAGCGACAAGAAGCTAGGCCTTCCGGGCGAAGAGGCGCCCGGCGTGGAATCGGCCGTCAAGATGCTGCGCGCCATCGGTGACGACGAGCTGCCCGACCTGAGCGGTCAGCGCGTGTGTGTCATCGGCGGCGGCAACGTGGCCATGGACGTGGCGCGCTCTGCTGTGCGCTGCGGTGCCGAAAAGGTGAGCATCGTCTACCGCCGCCGCATCTGCGACATGACGGCCCAGGATGCCGAGATTGCCGGCGCCCAGGCCGAGGGCTGCGAGGTCCTGGAGCTCACCGCACCGCTCGCTATCGAGACGGGCGAGGAAGGTCACGTGAGTGGCCTGCGCGTGCAGCCGCAGATTATCGGCGAGCCTCGCCGTGGGCGTCCGGCCCCGCGTGCCGCCGACACGCCCGAGCGCGTCATCCCCTGCGAGCGTGTGTTCGTCGCCATTGGCCAAGACATCGATTCCAAACCGTTTGAGGAGGTGGGCATTGCCTGCAAGTGGGGCTGCGTGGTCACCGATTCGGACGGTGCCGTGCCCAACTTCGACGGCCTCTTTAGCGGCGGCGACTGCCAGACCGGTCCCGCCACCGTCATCCGTGCCATCAACGCTGGCCGCGTGGCTTCGGCAAATATCGACCGCTACCTGGGCTTCGACCACAAGATCAAGCTCGACGTGGAGCTGCCGACCGTGCAGTTTAAGGGCAAGCACGAGTGCGGCCGCTGCGAGCTGGGTGAGCGCGAGGCCGGCGAGCGTATTCACGATTGGAATCTGGTCGAGCAGGGCCTTACCGAGGAGGAGGCGCGCCAGGAGGCAAGCCGCTGCCTGCGTTGCGACCACTTTGGCTTTGGCGCGTTCCGCGGAGGGAGGAGCCTGGAATGGTAGAGCTCAACAACCCCACTGTCAGCGACAACACCGAAAGCGGAGCACTCAATATGGTCAAGCTCACTATCGATAATTGCGAGGTCGTGGTACCCGAGCACACCACGATCCTGGACGCGGCCAAGTCCGTCGGTATCCAGATTCCCACCCTGTGCTACCTGCGCGATCTAAACGAGATCGGCGGCTGCCGCGTGTGCGTGGTCGAAGTCGAGGGCTGCGATCAGCTGGTTGCCGCCTGCAACAACTACGTGCTCGACGGCATGGTGGTCCACACCAACAGCCCCAAGGCTCGCGAGGCCCGTCGCACCAACGTGCAGCTGCTGCTGTCCCAGCACGATTCGCAGTGCACGAGCTGCGTGCGCAGCGGCAACTGCAACCTACAGACCATCGCCAACGACCTGGGTATTTTTTATCTGCCGTATCAAAGGCATTTGGCGGGCGAGGGCTGGGATTTCGATTTTCCCATCATCCGCGAAAACGACAAGTGCATTAAATGCATGCGCTGTATCAAGGTGTGCGAGAGCGTGCAGGGGCTAGGGATTTGGGACCTGACCAACCGCGCCACGCATACCGCCGTGGGTACCCGCGGGCGCGCGCCGATCGGCAAGACCGATTGCGTCGCGTGCGGCCAGTGCATAACGCATTGCCCGACGGGCGCACTGCGCGAGCGCGACGATACCGAGACCGTGTTCGATGCTCTCGCCGATCCCGACAAGATCGTGCTGGTGCAGATTGCGCCGGCCGTGCGCAGCGCCTGGGGCGAGGAGCTCGGCATATCTCGCGAGGAGGCTACCGTTGAGCGCTTGGCTTGCGCGCTGCGCCGCGTTGGCTTTGAGTACGTGTTCGATACCGATTTCTCGGCCGACCTCACCATTATGGAGGAGGGCTCCGAGCTGCTCGAGCGCCTGGGCGCCGCCGCTAAGGGTGAGGGCGACAGCCGCGGCTGGCCCATGTTTACGAGCTGCTGCCCGGGCTGGGTGCGCTTTGTGAAGGCACGTTACCCCGAGTTTGTCGACAGCCTGTCCACGTCAAAGTCGCCGCAGCAGATGTTCGGCGCTATCGCCAAGACCTACTACGCCAAGGTGCTGGGCGTGGAGCCCGAGCGTCTGTTCGTGGTGTCCGTTATGCCATGCACGGCCAAGAAGGCCGAGTGTGCGCTGCCGAGCATGATGGGCGAGGGCGGCGCGCCCGACGTGGACGTTGCGCTGACGGTGCGCGAGATGGTGCGCATGATCCGCGCGAGCCACGTGAGCGTTGACACGCTGGTCGAGGAGCCGCTCGATACGCCGTTGGGCTTTGGCACGGGCGCGGGTGTGATCTTTGGCGCCACGGGCGGCGTGATGGAGGCCGCCGTGCGCTCGGCATATTACCTGGCGACGGGCAAGAACCCGGATGCCGACTTCTTCACTGACGTGCGCGGACTCGAGGGCTGGAAGGAGGCCGTGGCCGATATCGAGGGCACCAAGGTGCGCGTCGCCGTGGCGCACGGGCTGGGTAACGCCGCCCGTCTGCTCGACGCGATTCGCGACGGCCGCGTGGGCTATGACTTCGTCGAGGTCATGGCGTGCCCCGGCGGCTGCGTCGGTGGTGGCGGTCAGCCCATCCACGACGGTTGCGAGCTAGCTGCCGAGCGTGGCCAGGTGCTCTGGGGCCTCGATGCGAACGCCGAGATTCGCTTCTCGCATGAGAATCCCGATGTCCAGGCGTGCTACCGCGAGTTCTTAGGCGAGCCGCTCTCGCCACTGGCCGAGGAGCTGCTGCATACCGACCATCACGCATGGACGATGCCTAACGAGGGGACATGCTAGCGATGCGCGCGTTTGATGTTGAGATGTCGCGCCGGGGGTTTGCCTCGGCGCTCGCCGCGGGCGCCCTGTCACTTGCGCTCGCGGGCTGTGGCGGCGGGGCTGCCGGTGCCGGGTCCGCCGCGGGCTCGGTTGCCACGGACGGCGCCGGTGCTGCCGCAGAGCCGGTCGAGGTGCATGTCGCCTCGCTCAAGGGTCCGACGTCGATCGGTCTGGTGCAGTTTATGGACCAGGCAGCCGATGGCGAGACGGACAATGAGTTCGACTTTGCGATCAACACTGCCGCCGACGAGATTGTGCCCAAGGTCATTCAGGGCGATATCGATATCGCCCTGGTGCCCGCCAACGTGGCGAGCGTGCTCTACAACAAGACCGAGGGCGCGGTGCAGGTCATCGACATCAACACGCTGGGCGTGCTGAACGTGGTGACGGGCGACGCGAGTGTGGCCTCGTTTGGCGATCTGGCGGGCCATACCGTCTATATGACGGGCAAGGGCACCACGCCGGAGTACGTCATGAACTACCTGCTGGAGCGCGCGGGCTTGGCCGGTCAGGTGGCGCTCGAGTTTAAGAGCGAGCCTACCGAGGTGCTCTCGGCTCTGCTTGCCGACCCGACTGCCGTGGGCGTGCTACCCGAGCCGTTCAAGACGGCGGCCATCGCCAAGAGCGAGGGCAAGCTGTCGGCACCGGTGAGCCTGACCGATGTGTGGGACGAGCTGGCAGGAGACACGGGCTCGCGCTTGCTGACGGGTGTGACCGTGGTGCGCCGTGCCTTTGCCGAGGAGCATCCCGAGGCCGTGGCGGAATTCCTGAGCTGCCATGCTGCGAGCGTTGAGGCCGTGAACGCGGCGCCGGCGGACTGGGCGCAGGCCGTGGTCGATGCGGGCATCGTGGATAACGCCACGATTGCCGAAAAGGCGATTCCCGGGTGCATGCTTGTCTGCCAGACAGGGAAGGATATGAAGGCCGCGCTCGGTGGGTACCTGAAGGTGCTGGCCGATGCGGACGCGAGCGCCGTGGGCAGCAAGCTCCCGGCTGATGATTTCTACTACATGGAGTAACCCGTGCGTGCGTTTGCTCGACAAATGATAGAGCGTATGAAGGCGGTGGCGGCAGTAGGTGCCGTTGCCGCCTTTTGGCTTGCCGTGTGGGTCTTCGTGGCGGCGCTGGTGGCACAGCCGCTGATTTTGCCAGGGCCGGGCGCTGTTGCCTTGGCGCTGCTGCGCCTGGTGTGCGATGGCGGTACCTGGGCGATTTTGGCGGGCTCGGGCGCGCGGATACTGGGCGGTCTGGCGCTTGCCGCGGTGTGTGGCGGCGTGCTTGCCGGGATTTCGTCACGGTTGCGGGCGTTTGCCCGCCTGGTGGCGCCGGCGCTTTCGTTTGTTAAGGCGACGCCGGTTGCCTGCATAGTGGTCTTGCTGCTCATTTGGTTGGGGTCGGCGCGCGTGAGCATTGTGGCGGTCTTTTTGATGGCGCTGCCGGGCGTGTATTTTTCGCTGGTCGAGGGTTTGACGCAAGCGGATAAACCGCTGAAGCAGATGTTCCGCCTGCATGGCGTGCGGGGCTGGCGACTGTTTTGCGCCCACACCTGGCGCGAAGTCCTGCCGTTTGTGCTTTCGTGCGCCCGCGCCGTGATTGGCATGAGCTGGAAGGCCGGTGTGGCGGCGGAGCTGATCGGCATGGCGGTGGGCACCGTGGGTGAGCGCATCTATCAGGCAAAGCTTTTGATTGAGACTGCCGATTTGCTGGCCTGGACCGTGCTGGTTGTTATGGCTTCGTGGGCATGCGAGCGCGTGCTGGTGTGGCTGCTGCGGGCTTCGGGGCCTGCGGCGTGGCGTGCGGCGGTGCTGTCGCATGGACGCGGCTTGCGCGGGCGTGCGAGCGGTTCTGCTGGCGGCGGGGTTGCGGCGGAGCTTGCGCTTGCCGTGGGCGATCGCGCGCCCTGGGCGCCGGCGCTGGATGGTCTGGTGCTCAACGTGCCTGCGGGTGGGCGTATCTGTGTGATGGGCACCTCGGGCGTGGGCAAGTCGACGCTGCTTGCGCTGGCGGCGGGGGAGTGCGCGCCGTGCTCCATGGTGTTTCAGGATGTGCGCCTGGTAGAGGGCGCCTCGGCTTTGGATAACGTGCTGGTGTGCGCCGACGCGCGCGTGGATGCCTCGAGTGCCGCAGCCCTGTTGCGCCTGCTGGTGCCGGGGGTCGATGTGCATGCTCGTGTGGCCGAGCTCTCGGGCGGGCAGCGCCGTCGCGTCGAGATTGCCCGAGCCCTGCTGTGTCCGGGCGGCGCAGTGATTCTGGACGAGCCCTTTACCGGCCTAGATACCGCTGCGCGCGACGCATGCGCCGAGGTCGTGCTCGACTTGCTCGTCGGCCGCATGCTGTTGCTTGCTACACACGATGCCGTCGACGCTCAGGCCCTCAATATCTCGGACATCATCACGCTCTAAATACTTACTCAGCAACAAAATGATCCGTTTTTTCTCCGTCCCCATAGGGTTGGGTATGGTATTCTATCTGCGGGGTAATACTTAGGATTACCAAGTAATACCAACGCCGCAGAAACAAACTCCGGATGCGGGCCAATCGGGTTGCCTTCACAGCCCGTCGCCCAGCCGCGTGGCCCGCATCTATCCGCACTACCGTCGTTTCAAAAAGGAAGCGCCATGGCAGAACACATGACCCCCGTAGTCGCGAAGGTCTTGCCCGAGGAAAAGGCGGCCTTCGCGGCGGCAACCCAGCTCGTGGGCACCACGCCGTCCAACGCTATCCGCATGTTCATCGCCGCCTTCAATTGCTGCGGCACCTTTCCGTTCGACATCTCGCCGAGCGGGGCTTTTGGCGCTGCGCCCGATTCTCATCAACAATGACTGTCCCAAACTGCCGGCACTTGGGGACGTTCCTTTTCTGCCGGCAGTTAAGGAACGTCCCTAAGTGCCGGGTTTTGAGGAGGTTGGCATGCTCAATGCGATGATTTGGGCGCTTGCCTGTTTTGGCGTTGTCGCTGCCGATATAGCCCTGAGCGTGGTCCTGTTTTCAGTTCTCGATGCCGTGTCGGTGCTGACGGGCTATCCGATCGACAATCTCGATATCCAATGGTTCCAGGCTGCCGCTCAGACGGCATCGTTTTTGATGGCGCTGCTGTGGTGGCGTTATTTGTGGCCGCGGTCGTTTATCGCGCGCTGGCAAGGTGAGCGTCCACTTGGCGGGGGATTGCGTAGCGCGTGGAAGCGCATTGCCTGCGTTATCGTGATCGGCTTGGCCCTGCAGGTGGTCGTTGGCTACGTGACCGACGCCGTGCTGTCGCTGTTGCCCGAGGTCTCGGCAGACTATAGCGAGCTCGTCGAGGAAACGGGCATGGGCGATACCAGCCTTCTTGCTGTCCTGACCACGGTGCTCGGCGCTCCGTTTTGCGAGGAGTTGCTGGTGCGCGGCATTATTTTTGAGTTTTCGCTCCGAGCGTTTAACCCGCAGTGCCGCCCACTTTGGAAGCGCCGACGTCTCGTGCGACCGCAAGACGGCGCCATGGTGCCCTGGGCGGCCCCGAGTAACTGGGGTATCGCCGCGGCGATTGTGCTGCAGGCGGCGATCTTCGGCTTTATGCACATGAACTGGGTGCAGGGTTGCTATGCGGGCGCTGCCGGCCTCATTTTTGGTTGGGTGCTCGTGACGACCGGAAAGCTTTGCTACACGATCCTGCTGCACTTTGCCTTTAATGCCGGGTCGTATCTCATGACGTTGCTCTGGTTTGTGAACACGCCGTTCGGCGTGGCAATTACGGTCGCTATCGCCGGTGCCATCCTCGTTGAGGCAATGCGCTCGCTGCGCCACGCGTGTGGGATGGACGCAGCGAGCGCACCACTGCCCTAGTTGCGCCTGCCGCCGCCGTTGGCGCCCTGACGCCCCTGGGCCGCGCGGTTGCGGCCTGCGGTGTTCTGCGCACGCGACATGCCGCCGTGGCCCTTGCTGCCTTTGGGTCCCTTGCCGGCGGCGCCACCGTGGGCCTTACCGCCCTTCTTGCCGGTGCCGTGTCCGCCGCCGGCAGACGTCTCGCCCGGGCGTGGCGGCACGGGGCGAATCAGGCAATGCTTGGTGTAGCCGATCAGGTCGCGGCGGCCAGCCTTTTCCAGTGCCTCGCGTACCAGCTTGTAGTTCTCGGGCTTGCGATACTGGATAAGCGCGCGTTGCATGGCCTTCTCGTGCGGGTCGCGCGCCACATAGATCGGCTCCATGGTGCGCGGGTCCACGCCGGTGTAGTACATGCAAGTCGACATGGTGGACGGGGTGGGGTAGAAGTCCTGCACCTGTTCGGGCATGTAGCCCATGTCGCGCACGGCTTCGGCAAGGTCCACGGCTTCCTTCATGGTTGAACCGGGGTGGCTCGAGATCAGATACGGCACAACATACTGCTTGAGTCCATACTCGCGGTTCAGGCGTTCAAATTTACGGCAGAATGCGTCGTAGACAGCTCGGCTCGGCTTGCCCATCACGGACAGTACCGCGTCGCTCACGTGCTCGGGCGCTACGCGCAGCTGGCCCGAGACATGGTGTTCCAGCAGCTCGCGTAAAAACTCGTCCGAGGCATCGGCCATGGTGTAGTCAAAACGGATGCCGCTGCGCACGAAGACCTTCTTGACGCCCGGCAGCTGGCGCAGGTCGCGCAACAGCTGCGTGTAGCCGCTTTCGTCGACCACCATGTTCTTGCATACGCTCGGCCACAGACAGCGCTTGTTCTTGCACACACCGTGCTTGAGCTGCTTGTCGCAGGCGGGGCGGCTAAAGTTGGCCGTCGGTCCACCCACGTCGTTGATGTAGCCCTTAAACTCGGGATCGCGCGTGAGCAGCTCGGCCTCGCGCATGATCGAGTCGTGGCTGCGCATCTGCAACACGCGGCCCTGGTGGAAGGTGAGCGCGCAAAACGAGCACTCGCCAAAACAGCCGCGGTTGGAGCTAATGGAAAACTTGATCTCAGCAAAGGCCGGCACGCCGCCTGCCGCGTCGTAGTCGGGATGCCAATCGCGTGCGTAGGGGAGTTCGGCCACCTCGTCCATCTCGTCGGTGGTGAGTGTTGCCGACGGCGGGTTCTGCACCACGTACACGCTGTTGGGATATGGCTCTACCAGGCGATGCCCGGTGATGGGGTCCATATTCTGCTGCTGCACGTTAAAGCTGCGGGCGTAGTTGAGCTTGTCGGCGGCAAGGTCGTCCCAGCTGGGCAGCAGGTCGTAGTCGTAGACCTCGTCGAGCGAACCCGTGCGGTAAACGGTGCCGTTGATATAGGTGATCTGATCGACGGGCAGCCCCGCGTCGAGTGCGTCGGCGATCTCGACAATCGCGTGCTCGCCCATGCCGTAGATGAGGATGTCGGCGCCCGAGTCGAGCAGTACCGAGCGCTTAAGCTTGTCCTGCCAGTAGTCGTAGTGGGCCAGACGGCGCAGGCTCGCCTCGATGCCGCCGATGATGATGGGAGCGTCCTTAAACGTCTGGCGGATGAGGTTGCCGTAGACCGTGACGGCGCGATTGGGACGGCGCCCCTCCTCGCCGCCGGGCGTGTAGGCGTCGGTGTGGCGGCGATGCTTGGTCACCGAATAGTGGTTGACCATGGAGTCCATGTTGCCGGCACTGACGAGAAAGCCCAAGCGCGGCTCGCCGAGCACGGTGATGCTGGCGGGGTCGGTCCAGTTGGGTTGGCAGATGATGCCCACCTTGTAGCCGTGCGCGTCGAGTACGCGGCTGATGATGGCCATGCCAAAGCTGGGATGGTCCACATAGGCGTCGCCGCAGATGTAGACAAAGTCGCACTGGTCCCAGCCGCGTGCATCCATGTCGGCTCGACTGACGGGGAGGAATTTATCGCGGCCCGGGCGCCAGGGGCGGGCGGGCGTCGCTTGGGAATGCTTGGTGCGGGCGACCGTGGCCTGCGCCTTGCCGCCGCGCTTTTGCTGCTGGCCCTGTTTGCCCTGCTGTCCGCGTTGGCTGTTCTGAGCGTGCTGAGGCTTTTTTGCCACGATCCCTCCCGGTGTCTGTATGCTGCACGTAATTGTAACCAGTCTTTTTGGGACGGCGCTAAAAAGACTGGTGGAGTACATGAGCTGGTGAGTGAGAGCGTCGCTGAGCCAGTCGTTTGTTTCCAGACTGTGTATCTGCGCGTTGGAGAACCCGTCTCGCGCGCACGCCATGTTGTCAATGGGTTACAGTATGAACGGCGGTTATGTTTCCGCCAACGCACGAGAGGGTCGTCAACAAGGAGGATGCACGGCGATGCAGCGTGCCAAACAGATATCGGAGTCTATTGAGCTGGGCATCATCTTGGCGCTTGCCGGTGGCTTTATGGACGTTTATTCGTACATTGGGCGCGACCATGTTTTCGCCAACGCGCAGACGGGCAACATCCTGCTCGTGGGCGTGAGCATCTCGGAGGGCAATTGGGCACTTGCGGGGCGCTACTTCTTCCCTGTGGTTTCGTTTGCTGTGGGCATTATGCTTGCCGACCTGGTACACGAGCGTTTTGGCAGCGTGATCCACTGGCGTCAGGTGACGGTGTTTTTTGAAGCCGTTATCTTGTTGGGAGTGAGCTTTATCCCGGGCGGCAATTTCAACCTGCTCGCCAACTGCCTCACCTCGTTTGCCTGCGGCATGCAGGTCGAGAGCTTCCGCAAGATTCACGGTCACGGCATCGCTACGACCATGTGCATCGGCAACTTGCGCAACGCGCTGCAAAACGTGGACGATTACATCATCACCCACAGGCGCGGCTTTTTGGAAAACGGCCTGCTGTACTTTGGCGTGATCTTTACCTTTGTGTTTGGCGCCGTGTTGGGCAACTGGTGCATTGAGCGCATGGGCCTGCATGCCATCGTCGTGGCGAGCTTGCTGCTGTTTGTCGCGTTTGCCATCATGTTTATCGACCGCGAGCGCGACTTGCGCTTACGCTGGAAGGTTGCGGCCGAGGCTTGGAAAGAGGGCTGCCGAAAGTAACCGAATGCGGCAAAGGGGCTGTCCCTTCGCCGCATTTTTTTCATCATCTGTTGAAACGCTTTAAATAGTTTGACGTTCTCACGCGTTTTTTGTTTCAAAAGCGTTAGGATGGGACTCATAGCGTGGGGCGTAATGGGTGCCCCGCACACGATGGGAGGCTATCAATGGCTAATCGTTTCGTTCTCAATACCATCTCTTATCATGGTTCCGGCGCCATTAAGGAGATCCCCGGCGAGCTCCAGCGTCGCGGCTACAAGAAGATCTTCGTCTGCTCCGACCCCGATCTGGTCAAGTTTGGCGTTACCGCCAAGGTGACCGACGAGCTCGACGCTGCCGGCATCGCTTGGAGCCTCTACTCCGAGATTAAGCCCAACCCCACCATCCAGAACGTCAAGGACGGCGTCGAGGCCTTCAAGGCCGCCGATGCTGACGCTATCGTGACCATCGGTGGTGGCTCCTCCATGGACACCGCCAAGGCCATCGGCATCATCATCAACAACCCCGAGTTCGCCGATGTCCGCAGCCTCGAGGGCGTTGCTCCCACTAAGAACCACGCCGTGTTCACCATCGCCGTGCCGACGACCGCCGGTACCGCCGCCGAGGTGACCATCAACTACGTCATCACCGACCCCGAGAAGGTCCGCAAGTTCGTGTGCGTCGACACCAACGACGCCCCCGAGGTCGCCGTCGTCGACCCCGACATGATGGCTTCCATGCCCGCCGGCCTGACCGCCTCCACCGGTATGGACGCTCTGACCCACGCCATCGAGGGCTACACCACCAAGGGCGCTTGGGAGCTCTCTGACATGTTCCACTTTGAGGCTATTAAGCTGATCAGCGAGAATCTGCGCGACTCTGTCGCCGAGGCCAAGTCCGGCCAGCCCGGCTCCGGCCGCGAGGGCATGGCCCTTGGCCAGTATGTCGCCGGCATGGGCTTCTCCAACGTTGGCCTGGGCATCGACCACGCCATGGCTCACACCCTGTCCGCTCACTACGACACCCCGCACGGCGTCGCCTGCGCCATGCTGCTGCCGATCGCCATGGAGTTCAACAAGCCGGTTTGCGCCGAGCGTCTGGCCAAGGTTGCCGTCGCCATGGGTGTTGACACCACGGGCATGAGCACCGACGAGGCCGCCGACGCCGCTATCGCCGCCGTCAAGCAGCTTTCCGCCGACGTGAACATCCCGCACGTCTGCGAGGCCATGAAGGCTGACGAGATCGAGGTCCTGGCCAAGGACGCCATGGCCGACGCCTGTTTCCCGGGTAACCCGCGCGAGGCGACGCTCGACGACGTCATCGAGCTCTTCAAGAAGATCTGCCCGGCTGCCTAGCCCAGTTTGGTGGTCCTTCGCCCGTAGGTGTATGGTCTTTTGACGTGCCGCTGGCCCCGCCGTGCTACGCACGGCGGGGCTTTTTGTGCTGCGTCGATGCCCTGAGACGGACAAAACCAAGGCGTACTGCCCGCTGCGGATAGGTGGTGCACTTCCCTGCGTGCATTTTTGGGAGTATTCAACAAGCTCTTAAAAATGCATAACGTTGTGAATGGGCGGTAGTGATCCGCAGGCGCCCATCGACAGCCATTGTGGGCGGGCTATCGATGAGTGGAGGGGGTTGTTACTGAGTTTCTGCTTTGCGACGACCTGCAACACTGCTGTAACCACGTCGTTTTGTCGTTCGTGATGGGGCCGTTGGGGCCCACGGTGCTGAATACTCCGTTTTTTGCACGGCCCAAGGTGGGGTACCCTGAGACGAAGCAAAAAGACTCCTCATTTCTATGCAGATACCGATAGGATTTATGCAAGATTGGGATTGTAAGCCGTGCGCGTGCGCAAAATCGGCGCGAGGACGTCTGGAGGTGGCTCGGCTCCCAGAGCCTTGCGCGTGCAGAACGGTTAAAATCGGGACTCGGTCTTAGTTTTGCTTGGAAGGATGCACATGGCTTCTGTAATCGATGCTTCTCTAGAGGAGACGCTCTCCTATATCGCAGGACAGCTTAAGACGCTGACTTCTATTGCCTCCCCTACCGGCTATACCCGTGCGGCGACTGATTATCTGATGGAGACCCTGCGCGATATGGGGTTTGGGCCTGAGCGTTCTAATAAGGGTAACGTGCTCGTTGAGCTTGGCGGCGAGGGCGAGCCGCTCGTACTGGCGAGCCATGTCGATACCCTAGGCGCCATGGTGCGTTCCATTAAGGACAATGGCCGCCTGCGCCCCACGACGCTCGGTGGGCATCAGTGGTCTACGGCCGATGGCGAGAACTGCACCGTCTACACGCGCGACGGCAATGTCTACACGGGCGTGGTTCTTAGCACCGAGCCTTCGGCGCACGTGGCCGACGAGCCGGTCAAGACCATCGAGAAGAACATGGAGATCTTGCTCGACGAGAACGTCGACAGCAAGGACGATGTGCTCGAGCTGGGTATTCAGACCGGCGACATCATCGCTATGGATCCTCGCACGACGGTGACGGAGAGCGGCTACATTAAGAGCCGCTTCCTGGATGACAAGCTATCGGCCGCCATTTTGTTGGGCTTGGCGCGTGCCGTCGCCGCTGGCGAGGTGACGCTTTCGCGTAAGGTTTCGCTGCTCTTTACCGTGTACGAGGAGGTGGGCCACGGCGGCGCCTTCGTGCCGGCCGACACGCGCGAGATGATCAGCGTTGACATGGGCTGCGTGGGCGACGACCTAGGCTGCACCGAGCACATGGTGTCGATCTGCGCCAAGGATTCGGGCGGTCCGTACAACTACGACCTGGTGACGGCGCTGTCCAATATCGCGCGCGAGCTTGAGCTCGATTACGCTATCGACGTGTATCCGCATTACGGTTCGGACGTCGAAGCCACGCTCTCTGCCGGCTACGACATTCGCCATGGTCTGATCGGCCCCGGCGTGTATGCGAGCCACAACTACGAGCGTAGCCACATGGACGGCGTGCGCAACACCTTCGAGCTCGTCCGCGCCTACGTACAGCGCTAGCGATGCAGCGGCCTCGGCTGATACGGCAGTACCGACCGAGGCCGTCCTCTCTAAGTTGCGGTGAAATAGGGACTGTTTGGCGGTTTTAAACGCTTAAACAGTCCCTATTTCACCGCAACTTATGAAGGGGATGGGGCTACTTAAGTGCGCCGGTCACCGTACCGCCACCCAGGACGATGTCGCCGCGATAGGCTACAACGGCCTGGCCGGGGGCGATGGCTCGCTGCGGCTCGTCAAAAGTTAGCAGCATTTGCCCGTCTTCGCCGCGCGTAAGGGTTGCTGCCTGGTCTTTCTGACGGTAGCGGTACTTGGCGCCCACGCGAATGCCGCCGGCATCGAGTTCTGCCTCCATGCGGTCGGCAGGGGCACTCCAGATCCAGTCGTTGGCCGTGAGCGCTGTGGCCGTTAGGTCCTCGGCCTCGCCCAGATGCACAATGTTGTTGGCGGCATCGACGCCCGTTACGTACACGGGATGCGCCATCGCGACGCCCAGGCCCTTGCGCTGGCCAATGGTGTAGCGCAGCGCGCCGTTGTGGCGCCCGACTACACTGCCGTCGCGCCACACAATGTCGCCCGGTGCGGCGGGATGTCCGCAGCGGCGCTCGATATAGCCCGCGTAGTCGCCGTCCGCGATAAAGCAGATGTCCTCGCTTTCGGCCTTCTTGGCGTTGGTAAAGCCCTGCTCGGCGGCAATGCGGCGCACGTCGCGCTCTTTGTCCAGCCCAGCCAGCGGAAAGATCGTGTGCGCCAGGCGTTCCTGCGTAAGCGAATACAAAAAGTAACTCTGGTCCTTTTTGGGGTCCTCGCCGCGGTACAGCTGCCAGGTTCCGTCGGACGCCTGGCTCGTTTTGGCGTAGTGGCCCGTGGCGATGTAGTCGCAGCCCATATCCAGCGCCGCATCCAGCAATGCGCCAAACTTAATGTGGCGGTTGCAGATGATGCACGGGTTGGGCGTCAGTCCTTCCTGGTAGGCGTTCACGAAGCGCTCGATAACGTTGCGGTCGAACGTCTGCTGCAGGTCGAGCACATGGTGGGGTATCCCCAGGCGCTCGGCGACGGCCTTTGCATCGGCGATGTCGCGGTCGACCTTACTCATGCCCGTGGCGGGATCGGGCGCGGGGCAGGTGAGGCGCATGGTGGCACCGACACATTCGTAACCCTGACTTTTGAGCAGATACGCGGTCACGCTGGAATCGACGCCGCCGCTCATGGCGACGAGCACGCGCTTGTTGTGCATGGGGAGGTTCTCCTTGGTGGCATGTGGCCAAAAAAGAAAAGCGGCGCGGGAGGCTGGTTCCGCGCCGCAGACATTGTAACAAGTTCGGGCGTCCTGTGGGACACCCTGTTGGGATGAGCTAAGGCTGCCAGAAGAGAGGGGAGACCGGCGTGCCCTGGGCTCGTTCTAGGAACGAGAGCTCTAGTCCTGGAAGAGTGCCGTGGACAGGTAGCGCTCGCCGGTGTCGGCGAGCAGCGCCACGATGGTCTTGCCCTCGTTCTCGGGGCGCTTGGCCAGCTGCAGTGCGGCCCACACGGCGGCGCCGGACGAAATGCCCACGAGCACGCCCTCCTTGTGGCCCACGGCGCGGCCGGTGGCAAAGGCGTCGTCGTTCTCGACGGGGATGATCTCGTCGTAGACCTGGGTGTCGAGGACGTCGGGCACAAAGCCGGCACCGATACCCTGGATCTTGTGCGGGCCGGCCTGGCCCTTGGAGAGCACCGGGGAGGTGGCGGGCTCGACGGCGACGACCTGAATCTCGGGGTTTTGCTCCTTGAGGAACTCGCCCACGCCGGTCACGGTGCCGCCGGTGCCGACGCCGGCGACGAAGATGTCGACCCCGCCGTCGGTGTCATCCCAGATCTCGGGGCCGGTCGTGGCCTTGTGGATGGCGGGGTTGGCGGGGTTCACAAACTGGCCGGCGATAATGCTGTTGGGGGTCTCCTTCTGCAGCTCCTCGGCCTTGGCGATGGCGCCCTTCATGCCCTTGGAGCCGTCGGTGAGCACGAGCTGTGCGCCGTATGCCTGCATAAGCTTGCGGCGCTCGACGGACATGGTCTCGGGCATGGTGATGATCACCTTGTAGCCGCGGGCAGCCGCCACCGAGGCGATGCCGACGCCGGTGTTGCCGCTCGTGGGCTCGATGATGGTATAGTCGCCGCCGCGCACGAGCTTGCCGGCCTTCTCGGCCTCGTCGATCATGTTCTTGGCGACGCGGTCTTTGACGGATCCGGCGGGGTTGAAGTATTCCAGCTTGACGAGCACGCGGGCCTTGAGGTCCTCATCGGCCTCAAAGTGAGTGAGCTCCAGAAGCGGAGTGTGGCCGATAAGCTGATCGATGGACGTGTAAACATTGCTCATGGTGAACCTCCAAAGTGTTCAAATGACTGGATACCGTGTGGCTTTACGGTGTGTATAGCAGCGAAACCCACAAACCTTATGGGTTGTTCGTTTTGCTGTTGGCAAGCATAGTAGACAGTAAAGCCTAGTAACGCAATAGGAAATAGAAGATTATTACGAGTCGATTAACCATCTTGACCGGAACGGGTATTTTCAAAACCAATTTTTCGGCTAGAATTTCTACGGACTAAATGACCGAAAGGCAGCACTATATATGTTGGTTTCTACTAAGGGCAGATATGCCCTGCGCGTTATGGTCGATCTGGCCGAGCACCAGGCGGCCGGTCGCATCCCGCTCAAAGAGATCGCGGCGCGACAGGGGATTTCCGAGAAATATCTCGAGAACATCTTGGCTACGCTCGTACGTGCCAACATGCTCTCGGGTATGCGTGGCAAGGGCGGCGGCTACGTGCTCACGCGCCCGCCCGAGCAGTACACGGTGGGCGAGATCTTGCGTCTGACCGAGGGCAGCCTAGCACCGGTCGCATGCCTGGACGGCGACTGCAAGGGCTGTTCGCGTTCGGACGAGTGCCCCACGCTCGACGTGTGGAAGAACCTGGACAAGCTCATCAACGACTACCTCGACGGTGTGACGCTCGATCAACTTGTCGCTCCCAACCATGGCTACGACTATGTCATCTAACCCACACCTGCATTTGGGGACGGGGTAGAAATGGTAGATTCTCTCGTCCTTTGAGACTTGACAAATAAGAAGGCCGCCCATTTTTTGCG
Organism: Collinsella sp.; assembly: GCA_048485835.1. GTDB lineage: Bacteria > Actinomycetota > Coriobacteriia > Coriobacteriales > Coriobacteriaceae > Collinsella. The sequence continues at coordinate 179,363 of DBFWBE010000003.1, read as the reverse complement.
ATGGGCGGCCTTCGTTTTGGGTCGATATGACGGTTCGTATTGAACAGTTCTAGCCCTCGGCGATGCTGTCGAGAATGCTGCGCATGATGGATACCAGGATGCTGCCCATAAAGGCCGATCCAAAGCCGGCAATGGAGATACCCGCGCCCAGCAGATTGACCGACAGGTAGCTGGCCAGCTCGAGCATAAAGCTGTTGACTACGAGCTGAAAAATACCAAGCGTGATAATAGTGAGCGGCAGCGAGATGACCGTCAGGAACGGCTTGACGAGCGAGTCGACGATGTTGAGGAACAGTCCCACGAAGGCAAAGCAGACCCAAGCCTCGGCAAAGCCGAAGGGTTGGATACCGGGGACGAGGAACGTGGCGATCGCGATGGCGATCGAGGTGAAGAGCCAGTTAAGCATAAAGCGCATGGCGTGAATCCTTTCTTGCGCCGGGGTTGCTGGCGTCGCGTGAAGCGGCTTGCGGCGGCGACTTGGATGGTTGCGCGGGCGCGCCGCGGTGTTTGGGCGCCCATTGTCTCAAATATTCGTGGAGCTTACGTGCGCATATGGTTTCTAAACGGCGTTCGTCCTGAAAAACGCGCCGCTGGCAGAGAGTCTTGTCGCTTTAGTTTGGTGGTGTGCTACACTGCTACGGGCAAAAGCCACAGGCGTTGCCCTATTGCATAGAACGGGCGAACGATGCCCGATGTCAGTATCAACTTCGATGCCTTTTGGCGGGTTTGGCGGTGATCGATGAATATCGAGAACATGTTTGACAAGCCTGATGTCAAGCAGCTGGTCCACGCATTTAGCCTTTTGGACGACGAGAAGGATATCCAAGCGTTTTTGACCGATATCTGCACGCCGCGCGAGATTTGCGACCTTTCTCAGCGTTTGCAGGTTGCGCGCTATTTGGACGAGGGCGAGCCTTATGTTGAGGTTCAGGCCCGTACCGGCGCTTCGTCCACCACGGTGAGCCGCGTTTCAAAGGCGCTGAACGGCGAGTACGGTGGCTACCGCAAGATCCTCATTAAGTTGGAGGATGGCGAGTAGGCCGGCGACAAAAACGAATTGTGCAAAACCGCTCCTCCGGGGGCGGTTTTTATATGCCCGCAATCGGCTGGTTCGTTGGGGCCAGGTTGCTTTGTACCAAAAGATGGAGCTGTGGTGGCAATGTGTCCGCGTGGGCGGGTAGGATGGATGCATTGATTATTGCGAACAGTTTGAGCGGAGGACCATGCCTGTTCGAATCTATACCACCAATGCCGGCACGGATTTGAGCGATGCCGAGTCGGCGCTGCTTGCCGACCTTATTGTCCGCCACGGGCGTACCGTGTTGCTGGCACCTACGTTTGCCGAGCTCGACCTGTGCCGTCATGATGCGGCGGAAGCCGGCGTTTCGCTGGGTATCGACTACAAGACGTCTACATCGTGGCTTCGCTCGCTTTGGGAGCTTTTGGGCGACGGGCGCGGTTTCGTCGACAACCTGCAGCGCCAGATGCTGTTCTCGGACATGGTCACGCGTCTCGACGATGCCGATCTGCAGCCGCTTTCGCGCAGCCAGGGCACAGTGCGCATGCTCGCGCGCATGGCCCGCGACGTGTTGCCGGGCGTTGCGGGGACGGGTGCCGAACGATGCCGTGGCGACAACTGCCAGCCTGAGCCAAAAAGCGATGCCGAGGCTCGTGTGTTCGAGCTTTTGCGCGCCTACGCGGGCGGTTTGGACCGTCGAGATATGGTTGAGCCCTGCGAGGCAGCTGACATTATGACCAGTGTCCTGGCCGATAGCCTGCCGGCGTGCACTCGCGCCGTATGCGTGCGCGGTATCACGTCGTTTACGCACGGTCTGCTCGAGCTGCTGTCTGCCGTGGCGAACAATGGGGGAGAGGTCGTCGTGCTGCTTGCCCGCGAGCAGGCGGCGATGCGCGAGGAGCTTGCCACGGCATTTGATGCCCGCGATGTGTTGTTTGAGATCGCGCCGCTAGGGGAGGGTGTCGGCGCGTCTGATGCCGCTTACGGGACCGCCGCTCAGCCTGCCTTTATTGAGGTCGCTGGCCCCCATGCCCGTGCTCATGCTTATGCGGACGCAATTGATGATCTGGTAAAAACGTGCCGGGGTTCCGAGGTCGACGGCGCTTCTGCCGACCCCGTGCGCGTGCTCGTTGTTTCTGCCCGGGCACCCCAGCTGTTCGGCGAACTCGCCTCTCGTCTGGCGGCGCGTCACATTGCGGCCGAGACGACTGAGTTCACGGCGTTTTCCCAGTCCATCGCGGGCAGGCAGTTTACGGCGCTCGCCAACCTGATCGAGCGTATGAAAGCCGCCGACGAGGGCACCGCTTCCAAGACCGAGTGGTGGCCCGCTTCAGAGCTTACCGACTGGATTTATAGCCCGCTTTCGGGTGCCGACGCCGCGAGCGCCCGCGGCTTCGACAAGAACATGCGCCTGTCGCGCAACAAAACCACTGCGGGCGTCAAGAGCCTGCTGCAGAGCGTGCAGGGCCAGGTGAGGGGCGCCCGCAAGGCCGCTAGCGAAGATAACTGGTTTAAGAACGTGCCATGCGTGGTCTCGGACGTGTTTCAGGCGCTGTGGCGCGACAAACCCGTGACGGCGCTCAAGGCCATGCTCGCCGTTGCCGAGGCACTGCCCGATCGCGCCCTAGGCGGCCTTGACGGCCAGGCCCGTCGCCAGGCAGAGACGGCTCTGCTGCGCCATGCCATCGACATCCTTATGAACGATGCTCGCGCGCTTGACGTGTCGCAGGCCGCGACCGTGCCGGTTCTCGACGGCGTTCGAACTAAGGTGGACAAGCGCAGCACCGCTTACGATTACGAGACCTACGAGGTCGACCGCACGCCACGGGCGCAAGTGCGCTTCGTGTCGCTTGCCGATGCGTCGGTTTTGCGTCCTGGCGGCTACGATGCCGTGCTGTTTGCCGATGTCGACCTGGACAGCTATCCGCTTTCGCATGAAGAGGGCCCGCTTGCCACGTTGACGGCCGAGCTGCGCCGCGACGGCGTGTCTTTGGAGCCCGCCGCCCTGCTGCGCGTGCGCTTTGGCCGTGCAATGCAGGCGACGAGCGGTCCGGTCGCGCTTGCCCGCGTGACACACGATCGCCAGGCGCGCGAGTGCTACCCGGCAGCCGTATGGACCGAGCTGCGGGCACATGCCGAGGCCGCTGGCGCTGCCAAGCCCACGCGCGTGGGCGAGGGCGATATCATCGCCGACTTTGATTCCGCGGCAGGCGAAGGTCTTAGGCGCGAGCGCGTGACCTGCGAAGCTCCTCAGCATCTGAGCGATGAAGCCATTCCGTATCTGGTCCTGCGCCGTCGCGATGGCGAGGGCGAGGATGCGCCGCTGGTACCGCGCCTGACGTCTGCCTCGCAGATCGAGGCCTATTCGACCTGCCCGCTATGCTGGTTCGTCTCGTACCGCGTGAAGCCTCAGTCGATCGACGCGGGCTTTGGCAACATGGAGAAGGGCAACTTTGTCCATGACGTGCTGGAGCACCTGCACGCCCGTCTGCCCCAGGAGGGCATGGAGCGCGTGACGCCCGAGAACCTGCCGCGTGCTCAGGAGCTGCTGCGCGAGGTCTTTGACGAGACCTTGGCCGAGCATGCCTCCAAGCGTGGCAACGAGGGTCCGCTTGTGCCGCTCTCTCCGGTAGAGGAGCGCCAGGTGGCCGAGATTCTGCCGCAGCTGGAGGGCGTGCTTGCCTATGAAGCCGAGGCGCTGACTCCTTTTGCTCCGCGCTACCTGGAGTTTGCTTTCAACGACCTCAAGGTCGAGTATGCCGGCTGGCCGCTCGGCGGACGCATCGACCGTGTGGACGTGGATGCCGAAAACCGCGCCGTCGTGATCGACTACAAGCACCGCACGGGCGTTGAGGAGTTTAAACTCGCCGACCCCACGGAGCGCGACAAGGAATCGGGCGAGGCCGCCATCGATGACCCGCGGTGGCTGCCGCCCCATACCCAGACGCTTATCTATGCGCAGGCCATGCGCCGGGCGCTGGATCTGGATACCCGTGCGGCGCTCTATTTTTCGACCAAGGGCGGCAAACCGGCGCTGCGAGGCGCCGCGAGTGCCGAGCTGCTCGAGGAGGAGCGTGGTGACGGCCGCATCCCGGGGCTTAAGAAGGGCTTTCCCGGTGAGGGCGGCAACATGGACTTCGATGCGCTGCTCGATCGCGTGGAGGCCGATATCGCCGAGCGCTTGCGCGAACTCGAGGCGGGCAACGTCGCTGCTGTCGACCCGGCGTCGACACAGGCCGCGCATGGCCGCTGCTCGTATAACCACGAAGGTACGTTTGTAAGGAGGGGCGTGTAGACCATGGATCTTTCGACCTTGATGCCGCAACAGCTGCAGATCGTCAAGACGCTCGACCGTCCGCTGTTTGTCTCGGCGGGCGCCGGTTCGGGCAAGACCTTTACCCTCACGCGTCGCATCGTCTACGCGCTCTCGCCTGAATCCGGTCCGTTCGTTGAACATCTTGACCAGGTGCTCGCCATTACCTTTACCAAAGATGCCGCGGCCGAGATCCGTGACCGCGTGCGCCGTGCGCTTATCGACGAGGGCATGGACGAGGAAGCACTGACCGTCGACGACGCGTGGATCTCGACCATTCACGGCATGTGCTCGCGTATCCTGCGCGCGCATGCGCTGGAGCTGGGCATCGACCCCGAGTTCACGGTGCTCACCGATACCGACGAGCTTATGGACCAGGCTGTTGAGCATGTGCTGGGTCGCGCGACGGCACCCGATGCCGCCCCCGAGCTCGCGGCATCGCTCAAGGCCCTCTATGCCTGGTATCCCATGGCGGGCGAGGGCGGTTCCTTTGGCGGCGGTACGACCATCAAGGGTCTGGTGCGCGACCTGCTGGAGCTGTCGAGCCAGTTGCCGGGCGGTATGGACGACGTGCGCGTGGCGCGCGGCCAGGCCGATACCTCGGCACTCGCCGATGCCTATCGCGCGGCGCTGGGTGCGAGCAAGGCCTCGACCGAGAAGGCGCAGGCGGCGCTCGATGCCATCGACGCGTTCGAGGCGAGCGGCAAGACCATGGCCGATGCGGCGCGACTCATGATGTCGTGCACCATGCCGCGCGCGAGCAAGGCATTCCCTAAGGAGCAAGCCGAGCTGCTCAAGGCCGAGGCCGCCGATGCGTTTATCAATATCGTGCTTGCCTGCGGTGGCCCGGCGCTCGATGCGCTGGTGGGCCTGGCCCGTTCCGTGGAGGCGGAGTACCGTGCGCTCAAGGCCGACCAGTCTGCGCTCGACAATAACGATCTGCTGCGCATGGCATATGAGGCGCTGCGCGATTATCCCGCCATCCGAGCCGCCTACGAGGGCCGCTTTAAGATGGTCATGATCGACGAGTTCCAGGATACCGACCAGATGCAGGTCGACCTGATCCGTTACCTGACCGGCGCGGGGGAGCGTGCGCTTTGTACCGTGGGCGATGCGCAGCAGTCGATCTACCGCTTCCGCGGCGCCGAGGTCGAGGTCTTCCGTCGCCAGGAGCGCAAGGTGGGCTCGTCTACCGCGCCCGAGGCGACTGCCGCGGCCGACGCCCCTGCTGGCGAGCTCGTTAAGCTCGTGCGCAACTTCCGCAGCCATGACGAGGTGCTGCGTTACGTGGCGCGCGTCTTTGATGGCGACGATGGCGGCCTGATGCAGGGCTTTTTGGATCTTGAGGCGAGCGACGGCCGCAAGGACGCGCTGGTGGCGGACGCCTCGCGTCGCCAGGCCCTCTTTGTTGCCGGCGGCAGTACGCAGGAGCGCACGCAGGCCAAGGCCCGTGCGATCGCCGAACGCTTCCGCGCACTTGCCGATGCCGGCCAGCCCCAGGGCGGCATGGTGCTGCTGCTGGGCCGCATGACCAACGCCGATGTCTACGCCCAGGCCTTCCGCGATCAGGGGCTCGACTGCGTCATCGCAGGCGGCTCGGTCTTTGCCCAGGCAGCCGAGGTGCAGACGGTGCGTGCCCTGGTCTGCGCGCTCGCCAATCCGGCCGATACGGCGCAGGGCCTTATGCCGCTGCTCGCCTCGCCGATGTTTGCGCTCGGCGCCCAGGAGTTCCTGGCGCTGGCGACCAAGCTCGATGGCGAGACGGGGGAGACCTCGCGCCGGAATATCGACATGGGTATCATGAGCGATTCCGATGTGCCGGGCTTGCAGGGCTTGCCGCTTGTGACGCGTGCCCGCGAGGTGCTGCGCTACGCACTGCGTCGCGTGGGGCGTGATTCGTTCGCCGCCATCGCGCGCGACGCGGTCAATGCCTCCGGCTGGTTCGTGCGCCTGGCGCAGCGCGGCCCCGAGGGCAAGGCCATCGCCGCCAACGTGCTCAAGGCGCTCGACGCCGTGGCCGAGGAGGAGGCCGAGTTCGGCAACTCGCCGCGTTCCATCGCGCTGGCCTTCGACCGCTTCTTGGCGGGCAAGGAGGCCCCGGGTGCCCTCAACGAGGAGGGCGACGGCGCGGTGCGCATCATGACCGTGCATGCGTCCAAGGGTCTGGAGTATCCGGTCGTAGCGGTTGCCGAGTGTTTTGGCGTGCGCAAGCCGTCCGGTGCGGCTCAGATGGGGCGTGTCGAGGGCGGAGCGCAGGTCGTGGCACTGCCAGCTCGTTTTGATGGCGTTAAGCTTGCCGATGGGACCTTTGTGAAGGGCGATGACGTCAAAAAGCAGTTTGAGCATGCGTTTAAGGGCAAGGGCACGTCGCTGTGGCTGCCGCCGGAGCTCATGGAGGACGTCTGTGCGACGGGTTCTCCCGCCGAGGCATTTGCTCGCCTGCGCAACGACGACCTGCAGCTTTCGCTCGAGGAGCGGGCTCGTCTGCTCTATGTCGCCATGACGCGAGCGCGTGAGCTGGTCATTCTGGCGATGGATGCCGGCGTGAGCCGCGGCAAGGTGACGGCGCCGACCTTTGATGTCGAGACCGATCTGACCTACGATGTGCTGCGCCGTATTTTGCCGACCGATGCTCTGGATATGCCGCAGCTCGATGCCGACCGCTTGGTGTTCGACAACTCCCAGCTGGGCGACTACGAGCTCATTTCGCTCGCGGGCTTTACCTTTGGCGAGCAGGCGTTTGAGGCCAACGCTTCGCTGGATGTCGAGGGCAGGCTTGTCCGCGGCGATGCCGATGCAGATGCTGCCGACGATTCGGCCAGTACAATCGTCCCTGGTCCTGCCGACCCCAAGCCCGATTCGTTTGAGCTTGTGTATCCCCAGGCAGTGGGCGTGCGCATGGGCATCTGTCCGTTTCCGGTGCGTGACTCGTATAGCTACTCGTCAATCGCCGCGGCGCTCCATGCCGAGACAGAAGACCGTGCCGCCGAGGCGCGTGTGCCCATGGACGAGGCTGGCGATGATGCGGAGTCGGATGGTTCCGAGATGACGGATGCGGACGTGGCCGCTGTCGAGCCCGCCGGCAACCCCATGGCGCTGGGCTCGGCGTTCCATGCCGCCTGCCAGTGGCTGATCGAGATGGGTTCCGATGCGCTGCCCGCTGAGCGTGCCGATGCTCTGGCGCGCCTGTGGCGCCTGACGCCGGAGCAGCGCGAACGCTTCGACGTTGCCCTGAACCGCTGGCTCAAGTCGGCTGTTCGTGCCGACCTGCTCGCGTGGCCGTGCGTTCGCGCCGAGGTGCCGTTCTTTTCGCTGGGCTGCGAGGACGAGGACATCGCTCGCTACGGTGCCTATGCCGAGGGCGCCATCGATGCACTGGCCACCGACCCGGCCGATCCGTCGCGCGCCCTGGTCATTGATTACAAGACGGGCGGCACGCCGGATGAGACGCCGGATCAGCTGCTCGAGAAGCACGCCCTGCAGGCGCGCGTCTACGCCGACGTGTTGCACAAGGCGGGCTTTGAGACGGTGACGGTCAAGTTCGTTCGCGTGGAGCAGGCGAATCCAGCCATCTTCGTCGAACCCGCCGAACCTCAAGTAGTCATCTACAATCTCTAGCCCTCAGATAACTTGCGGTGGAATACGGGCTGTTTTGGCCAAAAAAGCCGCCAAACAGTCCGCATTTCACCGCAACTGCAAGAGGAGCCGTGTGGGTTTGGCTAGGTTCGGGTGCTGTCCGTGCCGTGGGGTAAAATCGTTCAGTCAGAACACGAACCCGCATCGGAGCTCATTACATGGCATTCGTCCATCTGCACAATCACACTGTTTTCTCCATGCTCGACGGCGCAACCCGTATCCAGGATATGGTCAACCGTGCCGTTGAGCTTGGCATGCCCGCCGTTGCCATTACCGACCACGGCTACATGTATGGCGTGCCCGACCTGGCGCTGGCCTGCGACGCCGTTAACCACAACACGCCCGAGTACAAAACCTGGAGTCACGACAAGGCCTTCTTGGAAAAGGACCGCCGCGACGAGCTGGTGGAGCCCGATCCCGAGGAAAGCCCGCGCGAGCATGCCCAGTATGTGAAGGACATGGCCATGTGGGACGAGAAGAGCAACATCGACGAGCTCAAGCCGCCCCTGGTCATCAAACCCATCTTTGGCTGCGAGGTCTACTTTACGCCGGACGAGACGCTCGCCCGCGACCATAAGCCCGAGCTCTACCACATGATTCTTCTGGCCAAGGACCAGGAGGGCTACGTCAACCTGATGCAGACGGTCTCCGAGGCCGCTGTGCAGGGATTTTACTACAAGCCGCGCGTGACGCTCGACAACCTGCGTCGCCATGCCAAGGGTATGATCTGCACGAGCGCCTGCATCGCGGGCATCATTCCCAAATACATCGACCGCGGTGACATGGAGGGCGCCATCAAGTGGGCCGAGACCTTCCGCGACACCTTCGACCCTGGCGACTTTTACATCGAGATCCAGGAACACGGCATTACCACCGACAACGGCCTGACCGACGAGCAGATGGACCGCACGCTCATCGACATTGCCAAACAGGTGGGTGTCAAGGTCATCGCCACCAACGACTTTCACTACCTGCGCCGCGAGGACGCGCCCGTACAGGACGTCATCATGTGCATCGGCATGAACGCCAAGGTAGACGACCCCAACCGCATGCGCATGACCGGCTCGGAGTTTTACATGAAGACCGAGGAGGAGATGCGGGCGATGTTCCCGTATTGCCCCGAGGCCTGCGACAACACGCTCGAGATCGCCGACAAGTGCTACGTGGAGCTGGACTGGGATTCCATCATCCTGCCGCGCTTCCCGCTGCTCGACCCCGGCGAGACGCACGAGAGCCAGTTTCGCCGCGAGTGCGAGAAGGGCCTGCGCCAACACTATGGCGATGACTGGGCCACACGCGAAATCGGTGGCGTCAACATCAAAGAGCGCTTTGAGTACGAATACAAGGTCATTTGCGACAAGGGCTTTGCCGCCTACTTCCTCATCGTTGCCGAGTACGTGCAATGGGCCAAGGACAACGGCATCGGCGTCGGCCCCGGCCGTGGCTCGGCCGCCGGCGCTATCGTCGCCTACGCCATGAACATCACCGCGTTCGACCCGCTCGAGAACGGCCTGATGTTCGAGAGGTTCCTGTCCCCGCAGCGTACCGAGATGCCCGATATCGATATGGACTTCGACGATGAGCGGCGCCTCGAGGTCGTGGAGCACGTTCGCCAGCTCTACGGCCCCGAGAAGGTCACCCACGTTATCACCTACTCGACCATCAAGGCCAAGCAGGCCATCAACGATGCCGCGCGCGTTCTGGACTACCCGGTCTACATGGGCCAGCGCCTGTCCAAGATGGTCTCGAGCGACCCCAAGGTCAAGCTCAAGCAGGTACTCGAAAAACAACCCGGCAAAGAGGATCTGTTTAACCCCGACTTTGCCGAGGCCTATAAAAAGGACGACGACGCCCGCCGCATCATCGACACGGCGCTCTCGATTGAGGGCCTCACCCGTGGCGAGGGCGTGCACGCGTGCGCCGTTCTGATCTGCCGCGACCCCGTCAACGAGCATGTGCCCACCAAGCTCGATACCAAGGGCGGCGTTGAGATTACCCAGTACGAGGGCCATACCGTTGCCGACATGGGCCTGCTCAAGATGGACTTCCTGGGCCTGCGCACGCTGACGGTTATTTCTAAGGCCAAGGCCAACATCAAAAAGAACTTCGGCATCGACATCAAAGAGGAAGAGATTCCCTTTGACGATCCCGAAATCTTTAAGCTCATGGGCTCCGGTCACACCGCCGGCGTCTTCCAGGTCGAGTCCGCCGGCATGACGGCCACGATCAAGAACATGAAGCCCACCGAGTACAAGCACGTCGTGGCATTGATCGCTCTATACCGCCCGGGCCCGCTGGGCGCCGGCATGGTCTCGTCCTACATCAACCGTATGAACGGCAAGGAGCCGGCCGTCTCCTACGACGATCGCCTGGACGACATCCTGGGTGAAACCTACGGCACCATGGTCTACCAGGAGCAGGTTATGCTCATCTCCGTCGAGATGTGCGGCTTCTCCAAGGGCGAATCGGACTCGCGTATCCGTAAGCCCGTGGCTAAGAAAAAGATCAAGCTGCTCACCTCGACGGTGCTCCACTGGGAGGATGGCTCGGACGAGACCACCTACGACCACTGGATGAACGGCGCTATCAAGAACAACTACACGCGCGAGGTCGCCCAGAAGATTTGGGACGATGTTCTCGAGTTCGCGTCCTACGCCTTTAACAAGTCGCACTCCGCCGGCTACGCCATCCTGGTTATGCAGACGGCGTGGCTCAAGGCGCATTATCCGCACGAGTACATGGCGGCCGTTCTGACGTCCTACACGGGCAAGACCGACAAGATCGTTCACTACGTCTCGGCGTGCCGTCACGACGGCATCCCCGTGCTGTCGCCAGATGTCAACGAGTCCGGTACCGAGTTCACGGCTACCAGGGAGGGCGTGCGCTTTGGTCTGGCCGGCATCCGCGGCGTGGGCACCGGCGTGGCGCAGGCGATTATCGCCGAGCGCGAGGCGGGCGGCCCGTTTAAGACGCTGCACGACTTTGTCGAGCGCGTGGACTCGAGCCAGGCCAACCGTCGCGTGATCGAATCGCTCATCAAGGCAGGCGCCTTCGACTCAACGGGGTATCCGCGTCGCCAGATGATGCACTTTGTGGATAAGAACAACCCCGAGAACATCATCGATGCCGCGGTGAAGCGCCAGAAGGATCGCGCGAGCGGCCAGACGTCGTTCTTCGATATGTTTGGCGACGTTGAGGGCTCGGGCTTTGAGGTGAGCGTGCCCGATCCGGATGGCCAGGAGTGGGACCGCCACCTTAAGCTGAGCCAGGAGAAGGAGGTTCTGGGCATCTATGTCTCGGACCACCCGCTGCGCCCGTTTGAGTATGCATTAGCCAAGGCACGCGACTTCTCGTTCTCGCAGATCGACACCGGCTACGAGGTGCAAAACCCCACGGGCGGTACCATCAACCAGGAGATTCCCGAGGGCAAGGCGCTGTGGTGGGCCGGTATGGTCTCGAGCGTATCCAAGCGCGTGACCAAAAACGGCGACCCCATGGGTATTGTGCAGCTCGAGGACATGGAAGGCGAGGCCACGGTCGTGGTGTTCCCCAAGACCTACAAGGAGGCCGAGGGGTACCTGTACGGCGAGGTCGATCCCGAGACCGGTGCGCAGCTGTCCGATGCGTTTGTTCGCATTAAGGGTAAGCTCGAGCGCTCGGACCGCGGCGATCAGATCATCGCGCAGGAGATCGTGCCGCTGGAGCTCAACGAGGAGAACAACAAGCCCAAGGTGTTTGAGGTCATGGTGCCCAACAGCCGCTTTAGCCAGGGCAATATGGCGCGTCTTGCCACGGTGCTTACCGCCAACCCGGGCGGCGACCGCGTGGAGATCTTTATCGAGCAGGTGGACGGGCGCGTGCTGCGCGCCGAGGTGCCTGCCAAGGTCAACGCACGCTCGATTCCGCTGCTGGCAGAGGCAAAGGCCATCGTCGGAAACCAAGGCCGCGTGACGGTTATCTAAGCTACCCCGGGTGAGATTGGAGGAAGTGATGGCGCAGGGGACGTTTGTGCAGGCGCTCCGGAAAGAGGCGGCGCTGAGCGGCACCTTTATGAAGGGGCGCTCGCTCATGCTCAACGGTGCCGTGCTGTCGTTTGAGGACTCCGGCTCGCGCTTCTCCAAAAACGTGAACATCGAGGGCACGGTGCGCGGCTCGCGCGGCGACCTGTACAAGACGCACGTGGTGCTCGACATGGACGAGCACGAGGTGATCGACTACGACTGCGATTGCCCCGCCGCCTTCCGCTATTCCGGCATGTGCAAGCACGCTATCGCCACGGCGCTGGCGTATCTGGATGCCAGTGGCGCCGAGCCCGTCGAGGGCTTGCGTACGCCGGTCCGCACGTTTACGGTACCGCCCGCACAGTCCAAGCAGCCCACGCGCCCCGTGCCCACCGCATCTGCGGTCAACCCCAACTTTCCCTTCCCGGCGCCCGTCCCCACGAGCCCGAGCCTTGTGGCGGCGCTTTCCGATCTTTCGGACGCGCGCATGGACGAGCTCGCGGCCATGCGCCGCAAGCTCGCCGGCACCATTGACCCCGATGCGCCCAAAGCGGTGCTGGAGCCCTCGCTGGTGCCGTACTACAATCCGCTGTTTGCCGATCGTTTTAACTGGGCGCTCGAGTTTCGCATTCGCTGCGGTTCGGTGTCCTACGTGGTTAAGGATATCGACGGCATGGCCGATGCCTATGTGCGCGGCGGTACGTTCTCCTATGGCAAGAAGCTTACGTTTGCCCATGTGCCCGAGGCTTTCGATGACGTGTCGACAAGGCTGCTCGACTTTATCGCAATGACGGTCGCCTACCTAGGCGATATTACGAGCTCGCGCTCGGCATCGTATGACTTTGCCCGCAGCGGCTTTGTCGCCGAGCGTCAGTTGCCGGTATCCGAGTATTCCGTCGTGTCCGTGCTGGACCTGCTGTGTGGCAGGACCCTGTCCTTTGAGCCCGCTTGGTCGCGGGGGACGACGACGCATCGCTCCTACGAGGTGGAAGTCGAGCCGTCGCCGCAGGGGGAGGGCGAAGTCCCGGCCAAGCGCCCGCCGCTCCTTGCCGCCAAGATTGCACCGGCGGCGGGAGGCAGCTACGACTTGCGCCTTCCGGCCGATACGTATTGCTTTGTCGCGAGCGACGCAGCCTATCTGGTCGATACGCGCCGCGCGCGCCGTACCGACACGGCGTTTGCCCAACATGCGGCGCCGTTCCTTTCGCACTTGTTGCCCTGCCGCACACCGGTCCATATCGCCGCCGACCAGGTGGGCGAGTTCTGCCGCATGGCGCTGCCTATCTTGCGCGACTACACCGACCTGACCGCTCCCGCCGTACTTGACGCCGTGGCGCCCAAGCCGAGTTTTGCCATGGCGATTGGCGTCGACGATGGTCTTGTGACCTGCAAGATTACGGTGACCTACGGCGATTGGTCGGCGGACCTCTTTAGTCTTGGTGCTCCGGGCAGTCCTTTCGAAGAGCAGCGCCCCGGCGTTCCGCCCCGCGATACGGTGGCGGAGTTTCGCGTTATGGATACGGCTGCCCTGTACTTCGATTTCTACGAGGGTGGCCTGGCGTTTGAGGAACGCGATGACGCTCGCCTGTTCTGCCTGCTGACCGAGGGGCTGGCGGCTTTGTCCGAGCTGGGCGAGGTCATGCTCAGCGACCGCCTGCGCCAGATCTCGGTCCGTCCTGCGCCCAAGCTTTCGGTGCGTGCGACCGTCAAGAGTAACCTGCTCGACGTCGAACTGGGCGCAAGTGGCCTTTCGGCGGCAGACCTTGCCATCTACCTTGACTCCTACAAGCGTCACCAGACGTTTGCGCGCCTTACATCCGGCGACATCGTTCGCCTGGACGAGGGCGCTCGTGCCGCGTTTGGCCTTGCCGAGGACTTGGGCGTCGATGCCGTCGACCTGCTCGATGGCGTGTCGCTTCCCGCGTCGAGCACCCTTTTTGTCGATAGCATGCTCGAGCGCACGCCGGCGCTCGAGGCCGATCGCGACGCCGCGTTCCGCCGCACCGTCGAGCGTCTGGACACGCTCGGCAAGATGGACTTTACGGTGCCCGCCTCGCTCAAGGCTACGCTGCGTGGCTACCAGGTCGACGGCTACCAGTGGCTCGGCTCGCTTGAGCATCTGGGCCTTGGCGGCATCTTGGCCGACGATATGGGCCTGGGCAAAACACTGCAGATGATCGCGCACATTCTGGCGCGCGTGGAAGCGGGGGATACCAAGCCCACGCTCGTAGTGTGCCCCGCGTCGCTTGTGTACAACTGGACCGCCGAGCTAGAGCGCTTTGCCCCCTCGCTTGATGTGTGCGCCATCGTGGGCGCCAAAGCCCAGCGTCGCGTGCAAATTGCCGGCGCAGCCGAGCACAACGTGGTCGTGACGTCGTATGACCTCATGCGCCGCGACATCGACGAATACGTCGAGCAGGACTTTACCCGCGTGGTACTCGACGAGGCCCAGTACATTAAAAACCCGCTCACCCAGGTGGCCCGCGCCGCCAAGCGCCTGCCGGCCGGCGTGCGCTTTGCCCTGACGGGCACGCCCATCGAAAACCGCCTGTCCGAGCTCTGGAGCATCTTCGACTTTTTGATGCCGGGCCTTCTGGGCACGCGCGACTCATTTGCCAAGCGCTTTGAAAGTCCCGTCGAGCATGCTGAGGGCGATAGTGCCGCTCGTCTGCAGGCGCTCGTATCGCCGTTTGTGCTGCGTCGCGTCAAGGAAGAGGTGGTGGCCGATCTGCCCGAGAAGATCGAGGATACGGTGATGGCGCAGCTTACCGGCGAGCAGCGCAAGCTCTACCTGGCCAACCAGGACCGCATTGCCCAGCAAGTGCAGCACCGCGAGGCCGGGGAGTTTAAGAAAGACAAGCTCAAGGTACTTGCCGAGCTCACCAAGCTGCGTCAGATCTGCTGCGACCCGCATCTGCACTATGCGGACTACAAGGCGGGAAGCGCCAAGCTCGATACGTGCATGGAGCTCGTTCACGGCGCGCTTGACGGCGGTCGCCGCATCTTGCTGTTCAGCCAGTTTACGGGCATGCTCGATATCATTGGCAAGCGCCTGGTCAAGGAGGATATCGCCTTTCTTAAGCTTACGGGTGCATCGTCTAAGGAGAGTCGCGCCAAGATGGTTGCGCAGTTCCAGGCGGGCGAGGTGCCGGTGTTCTTGATTTCGCTCAAGGCGGGCGGCGTGGGCCTTAATTTGACGGCTGCCGACGTGGTCATCCACTACGACCCGTGGTGGAACGTGGCGGCGCAGGACCAGGCGACCGACCGCGCCCACCGCATTGGCCAGCAGCACACCGTGACCGTGTACAAGCTCATTGCCAAGGACACGATCGAGGAGCGCATCATGCAGATGCAGGAGTCCAAACGCGATCTGGTCAACAGCGTGCTCGGCGGCGACGGCATCTCATCGGCGCTGTTCACGCGCGAGGATGTTCTGGCGCTGCTCGGCGGCGACGGTCGCTAGCTGCGCGCGGGATGGGGCTGCCGGGTCGGGCCGGGTCACCGGTTCGTCCTGGCCCGACCGCTTGCCTCCCCGTTATGTGTTCATTTGCAATGCCATGGATGGTTCGGCGCTCTTTGGGCATAAGAAGCGTCAAGTACATTGGCACATCAGCAAAGGAGAACATCATGGCGAAATTCTTTAAGGACTCCGATGGCAAGCTCGTTGCCGCCCTTGGCGACGGCGTTGCGACCCCTGCCGGCTGCACGGAGCTGACGGCGAACACCGAGGACGCGGCGCACGAGAAGCACGTGCCTGTTGTCGAGATCGAGCGCGACGGCCACGTCATTCGCGCACGCGTGGGCTCGACGGAGCACCCCATGCTGCCCGAGCACTACATCGAGTGGATCGCGCTTGAGGCCGAGGGGCGCCTGGAGGTCCATTACCTCGAGCCCGGCATGAAGCCCACGACGTTTTTCGCTGGCGGCTCCAAGACCGGTACCGTCTATGCCTACTGCAACCTGCATGGGCTGTGGTCCGCGACGTTCTAGGAGCGCGCCCCCGCTCGGGGTATCATAGCTAGCATATGCACATGCGAGCGCCGGCTGCATTATGCGGCCGGCGCTTTTACTACGACAACGACGATTTACGACGGAAAGGGCTGGGCCATGAAGCTCGCACTTGCACAGATCGATATGCGCCTGGGTGACATCGAGGGCATTTGCGGCCGCATCGAGGACCAGGCTCGCCTGGCTCATGAGCGCGGCGCGCGCGTGCTGTGCGTTCCGGCTCCGCTCTTTATGGGTGCCATGCCGGGCAGCCTGGTGGGCGCTGCCGATTTTGAGCACGATATGCTGACGGGCCTGACGGGCGTTGCCGAGCGCATCCAAGAGCTCGATATGATCTGCATCGTGCCCGCTGCGGTTTCGTTTGAGGGCCAGCCGCTGCTCGACTACATGATGCTCAAGGACGGTCATGTGGTGCCGGCGCGTTCGAGCATTGCCCTGCAGCGTGGCGAGAACAACGACACACGTTGGGCGCCGCCGGTGTTCGACGTGGACGGCGTGCGCATCGCCGTGATTATTGACTTGGACCGCGAACTCGAGATGCTGCCGACCGGTGTTGACCTCATTGCGTATTTCCAATTCAACGCGTTTGACATGACCGACCGCGAGACTGCCGCCATTGCTGCCGTTCGCAGCGGCGCCTACCGCAAGATCGCATCCAAGCGCAGCGTGTGGTTTGCCTGCATGGCGCCGGTCGGTGCCTATGACGAGTCGGTGTATACCGGCGGTTCGTTTGTGCTCGACGACTGCGGTCGCGTGGTGGCCCAGGCGCCGTGCTTTGAGGAGAGCCTGCTGGTTCAGGAGATTCAGCGCGGCGTGATGCTCGATGCCCTGGAGGATCACGAACTGCCCGAGTTCCGTTCCGAGGAGTGGCTGTGGCAGGCGCTGGTGCTCGCCGTGCGCGACAACGCCCGAGCCCACGGTGCGTCGCGTGCTGTGGTGGCGCTCGAGGGTGACTTGCCGTCGTCCCTGCTGGCGGCGCTGGCCGTCGACGCTCTGGGCCCGCGCAATGTGATTGGCCTGGTGCTGGGGCGCAACCGTATCTTTACGCCGGCGCAGGAAGAAGCCGAGGCTGCCCGCTGTGCCGCCGTCCGCGCCATCGCCGAGCGTCTGCACATTCGCACCGTCGAGCGCGATGCACCGGATGCGGCGCGCGTGCTCGATCGCGACGTGTCGGCGGGCGATGCCGAGCGCCTGCGCTCGCGCACGCTGGGCCTGATGCTGGAGGATACGGCGCTCGAGCTGGGTGCGATGGCGCTGAGCCCGCTGTCCAAAACCGAGTACGCGCTGGCGGCGCCGGCGCTTTGCGGCGGCTACCAGGGCGACTTTGCGCCCTTTGGCGATGTGTACCTGTCGACGCTTGAGTTTGTGGCGCGTGTGCGCAACCGCACGTCTGCCGTGGTGCCCCAAGAGCTCGTGACGCTCAACGCAGTGGAAGATTGTATGGAGCGCGTGCTGGCGCAGGCGCTCTCGACGCTCGACGGTCCGGTCGATATGCTCGACCGTGCGGCACAGCTGCTCGGCGGGCTTGAGCCGGGTGAGGTCGATGGCGCGCTCGAGGCGCACGTGGACCGCAATCGATCTTTCGACGACATCCCGATGGCCGCTGGCAAGCCTGAGGCCTGCTCGCTGCTGCTGATGCTCGTTCGACAGGGTGAGGCTGCCCGCCGCATGTTGCCGATGGCGCCGATCGTCTCGGCCCGTTCGTTTGCCGAGCGTGCCTGGCCGTATATGCTCGCGTGGTCCGACCTGGGGCTTAACGGCAAGGAGCGTATGACGGTCGATTCGCTGGCGCGCGCCGAGGTGCGCCGTTTTGCTGACGAGGATACGAGCGAGCGCGTGCGAAACGAGATGATGGGCGTGCTGGGCGAGCTACTGGGTATTTCGCCCGAGCAAATGGAGGAGCTGCGCTCTGAGGACGGTCAGCGTCGTTTACACGAGGGAATGAAAAAGTTCGAGGGCGAGGTTCAGGACGCCATCGATAAGATGATGGGCGGCCAGGGCGGACCGCAGGGTGGGCCTCAGGGTGGTCCGATGCCGCATCCGCCGGTTGATCCCCGACAGTTCCCATTCTTCTCGCAGAACTAAACTGGGGATGGGATTCGCTGCCAACCCCGATACTTCAACTAAGCATCTTGACCCCGTTGTGTTATTCTAGAACAGACGTTCGTGAATGATGCGCGGGGCCTTGCCTTGTGCTGTGCTGGTGACGAGGGGAGGTTGGCTTGGTTATCTTGGGCATTGACCCCGGTTTGGCCCATACGGGTTGGGGGATTATCGAGGAGCGGCGTGGCGAGGTTCGCTGCCGTGCCTACGGTTGCATCGAGACCAGCGCGGGCAGCCCGCTCGCGGTGCGCCTGTCGCATATCGCCCGTGACCTTAAGGATGTCGTCGAGCGTTATCGACCCGACACGGCTGCTGTCGAGAGCATCTACTTTGGCGCCAACGTTCGTTCGGCCATCCCCACGGCGCATGCCCGCGGTGCCGCGCTCGTGGCGCTTTCGGAGTGCGCGCTCGAGATTGGCGAGTACACGCCCATGCAGATCAAACAGGCTGTGGTGGGCACCGGCGCCGCGGACAAGCGGCAGGTCGCCTACATGGTACGCACGCTAACACAGCTCGACCACGACCCGCATCCCGACCATGCCGCCGATGCCCTGGCCTGCGCCATCTGCCACGTAAACCTCAGCCGCACCCGCGCACTCACCGGTGGCGAGTTCTATCAACAGAGAGGAACCGGATACTGATGATTTCCCAGCTCCACGGAACGCTTGTCGAGGCCACGATGAGCTCGGCCGTCGTCGATGTGTCGGGCGTTGGCTTTGAGCTCGGCATCTCGGGCAGCACTGCGGCCACGTTGCCGACGCCCGGCGGCGAGGTCCGCCTCTACACGCGTATGCAGGTGCGCGAGGACGCCATGACACTTTTCGGTTTTTCCTCAAAGGATGAGCGCACGATGTTCGACCGGCTCGTGTCCGTCTCGGGCGTTGGCCCGCGCTTGGCGCTCGCCGTGCTTTCCACCTATACCGTGGGGCAGCTGTATTCGCTGGTGATGGCCGAGGACGACAAGGGCATGGCCAAGGTACCCGGTGTGGGCAAAAAGACAGCTCAGCGCCTGATCCTGGAACTCAAGAGCACCTTTGCCAAGGATAAGGGCTTTGTGCCGGTCGACGTGATTCCCGGCCAGGTTGCGATGCCGGTTCCTGCCGCCGCTCCTTCGGCGATCGATGATGCCCGTGCGGCACTCCTTTCCATGGGTTTTAGTCCGCAGGAGACCGATGTTGCCCTGAGCGGGTATGATGGGCAGGATATGCGTGTCGAGGACTTGCTCGGCGCGGCGCTTAAGCGACTCGGAATGGATGCGTGATGTGGGAAGCCGATGACTCTCAGGACCTGTGGGCGACGCCCGGCAACTCGCCGGCGGCATCCATGGCGCACGGCGAGCGCATGGTGGGCTCGGAGCTAACGCCCGAGGACCTCGATGTCGACCGCACTTTGCGCCCCCAGCGCCTGGACGACTACTGTGGCCAGGAGCACATCAAGCAGAGTCTGCGCGTGTTGATCGAAGCGGCGCAGAGCCGTGGCGAGACGCTCGACCACGTGATTTTCTCGGGTCCTCCGGGCCTGGGCAAGACCACGCTGGCCACCGTTATCGCCAACGAGCTGGGCGCTCAGATCAAGACCACGAGTGGCCCTGCCATCGCGCGCACGGGTGACCTGGCGGCCATCCTTACTAACTTGCAGCCGGGTGATGTGCTGTTTATCGACGAGATCCACCGCCTCAACCGTTCGGTCGAGGAGGTCCTGTACCCCGCGATGGAGGACTTTGCCCTCGATATCGTGATTGGCAAGGGTCCGGCGGCTCGCTCGATTCGCCTGGATATTCCCAAGTTTACGCTGGTAGCGGCAACGACCCGCTCAGGCATGTTGACCGGCCCGTTGCGCGACCGCTTTGGCATTTCATATCGCCTGGATTACTACACGGTCGAGGAGCTCGCGCAGATTGTGACGCGCTCGGCGACTATCCTGGGCGTGACGATCGACCACCCCAGTGCACTCGAGATCGGCTCGCGTTCGCGCGGCACGCCACGTCTTGCCAACCGCCTGCTCAAGCGCGTGCGCGACTATGCGCAGGTGCGCGGCAACGGTCCCATTGAGCTCGATATCTGCCGTCAGGCACTCGAGTTCTTTGAGATCGACGAGCTCGGCCTGGACTGGATGGATATTCGCATTTTGGAGACGCTCGCCAAGACGTTCTCCGGTCGTGCCGTGGGACTTACGACCCTTGCCAGCGCGGTGGGCGAGGACCCGGGCACGCTCGAGGATGTCTATGAGCCCTATTTGCTGCAGTGCGGGTTGATGATTCGTACGCCGCAGGGCCGTCAGGCAACCCTTCGCACCTTTGAGCACCTGGGGATTGAACCTACCGTTTAGGGCGCTTTATTTTGGCGGGCTGTTGGGCTATCGCTGGGCATCGGGTAAACATATCGCCGTTCATCGGTTATGGGCGTTTTACTATTGCGCGCCCGTGCTATGCTGAATTGGTCTTTTTCTCATTCGGTAACGAAAGGACCGCCCATGCCTACTGACATCGAAATCGCACGTTCTGTCACGCCGCTGCCTATTACCGAGGTGGCCAAGAACGCCGGCGTCGACGTTAAGCACCTTATTCCGTACGGCTTCGACAAGGCTAAGGTCGACTATTCACTGCTCAACGAGCCGACTGATCACCAGGCCAAGCTCGTTCTCGTGACCGCTATCAACC
This sequence comes from Collinsella sp., assembly GCA_048485835.1. Lineage (GTDB taxonomy): Bacteria > Actinomycetota > Coriobacteriia > Coriobacteriales > Coriobacteriaceae > Collinsella. The sequence continues at coordinate 158,625 of DBFWBE010000003.1, read as the reverse complement.
CAACGCCTGCGGGCGAGGGCAAGACCACCACGACCATCGGTCTGGCCGATGGCCTGCGTCGCCGCGGCGTCAAGAGCGCCGTGGCCCTGCGCGAGCCTTCGCTCGGCCCCGTCTTTGGCGTTAAGGGCGGTGCTGCCGGCGGCGGCTGGGCTCAGGTCATCCCCATGGAGGATATCAACCTGCACTTTACCGGTGACTTCCATGCTATTGGTGCCGCCAACAACCTGCTGGCCGCCATGCTCGACAACCATATTCAGCAGGGCAACCAGCTCGGTATTGACGTTAAGCGCATCACTTGGAAGCGCGTCGTCGATATGAACGACCGTCAGCTGCGCCACGTCATCGACGGCATTGGCGGCAAGGCCCAGGGCGTGCCGCGCGAGGACGGCTTCGATATCACCGTTGCCTCCGAGGTCATGGCGATCTTGTGCCTGTCCACGAGCATCAACGACCTCAAGGAGCGCCTGGGCGAGATCGTCGTCGGCTACAGCTTTGCCGGCGAGCCCGTCCGCGCCCGTGACCTTAAGGCTCAGGGTGCCATGGCGGCCCTGCTCAAGGACGCGCTCAAACCCAACCTGGTGCAGACGCTCGAGGGTACGCCCGCGTTTGTCCACGGCGGTCCCTTCGCCAACATTGCCCACGGCTGCAACTCCATCATGGCCACGCGTATGGCGATGCGCTTTGGCGATGTCGCCATTACCGAGGCCGGCTTCGGTGCCGATCTGGGTGCCGAGAAGTTCCTCGACATCAAGTGCCGCATGACGGGCGTTCGCCCCAGCGCCGTCGTGGTCGTCGCGACCGCTCGTGCGCTGAAGTACAACGGTGGCGTCGCCAAGGCCGACCTCAACGAGGAGAACCTCGAGGCACTCAAGGCTGGCATGCCCAACCTGCTGCGTCACGTCGACAACATCCAGAACGTTTATGGTCTGCCCTGCGTAGTCGCCATCAACCGTTTCCCGACGGACACCGAGGCTGAGCTTGCGCTCATCGAGTCCGAGTGTCAGAAGCTCGGCGTCAACGTTAAGCTTTCCGAGGTCTGGGCCAAGGGCGGCGAGGGCGCGCTCGACCTGGCCGATGAGGTCATGCGTCTGATTGAGCAGCCGAGCGAGCTCAAGTTTGCCTACGAGGATGGCGCCGATGTTGCCGATGCCCTCGAGGCCGTCGCCACCAAGGTTTACCGTGCCGACGGCGTCGACTTTACGCCGGCTGCCAAGCGTCAGCTCGCCGAGCTGCGCGAGAACGGCTTTGGCAACCTGCCGGTGTGCGTCGCCAAGACGCAGTACAGCTTTAGCGACAACGCCAAGGCCCTGGGCGCTCCCGAGAACTTCCGCATCACGGTGCGTGAGCTCAAGGTTTCCGCCGGTGCCCACTTTGTGGTCGCACTGACTGGCAGCGTTCTGACCATGCCGGGCCTGCCCAAGGTCCCCGCGGCCGAGAACATCGACGTCGACAACGACGGCAACATCACCGGCCTGTTCTAAGCCTGCTGTCCATAGCTGCTAGCCCGCCCCGCCGCGCCCACAAGGCACGGCGGGGCTTTTTGATCCTTAGGCCCGCGCATGTCTTGTAGATACCGACGGACTCTGCCCATCATAGGCTTTTGCGCGGGTAGAATGCATGGATAACTTGAGGCTCACGCGCGACGGAAAGGAATCGTTGCATGGATCAGGACAAGACAACCGTGATGGGCGGCTACGGTTCCGCGCAGGCTGGCGATAGCGCCGATGCGACCCGCGTTGTTCCCAACCCCGGTTATACCGACCCCGCCGCGACGCAGCCTTCTGCCGAGCCCACCCGGGTTATGGGCTATGGCGACACGGCGCAGGATTCTTACGCTGCATCTTCGCAAGGCCCCTATGGCAACGCAGCTCCGGATCCGTTTGATTACGCGCCGCAGGATTCTTATGCTGCCTCGACGCCGAATCCCTATGACAACCTGCCGCAGAATCCCATTCCGCAGCCTCAGCAGACGACGTATATGCCTCGCACGGCGCAGCCTCGCTACGAGTCGCGCGAGCCGTATCGCGAGTACCCCAAGTCGATTCCGCAATATGACGAGGACGAGGAGAAGAAGCCATCGCGTTCGTCGAGCGTGATCAAGAAGATCCTGATTGTGCTGGCGATTTTCTTTGCCCTTTCGATTGTGTTCGCCGTTGTGTCGGGCATGCTCAACAAACGAGGAGCTACAACCAGCACGACGGCCGAGCAGACAGAGGTCACCCAAGCGGGTTCAGTAGAGCTGAGCGATATTCCGGGGCAGTACTGGTCCAACGCCAAAAAGCTCCTCAAGTCGCGCGGGGCCGATCTTTCGAATGCCGTGGTCCTGACTGATGATGGCTCAACGCCCGTCGTCGATGCCAACTGGGTCGTTACTTCTGCCTACTATAACGACAGCGGCAACCTTGAAATTCAGCTCACGCACAAGAACGGCTTGGGCAACTCGTCCGACGGACAAAGCGGTACCGACAGCTCGAGCTCCAACACGCTGGAGGACTTGAGCAACAAGGCACAGGAGTTGGGAGACAAGGCGCAAGAGCTGGGCGATACGGCCCAGAACCTGGGCGACACCGCGCAGAACTTGGGCGACATGGCGACGGATGCCTGGAACGCCCTGCAAAACGGCATCTCGGGCGCGCAGGGAAACTAGCGGACGAGCGGAGCGGGGCTACAGCTGCTCGGCCGGACGCTCGGGCGAGCTAAAGCCCGAATCGAACGTGACGACGCACGAGACGTCGGGCCGGCGCTCATGCACGATGCGCGTGACGAGCTCCAGCAGCTCCTCGTCGGATATGTCAAAGCCGTCGGGACGCACCAGGTCAAACGAAACGAACCCGTCGTGCTCGTGCAGGTCGTGGATGGAGAGCGCGGGATCGATCTGCATGACGCCGCGCTTGACCCAGCCGCGCAGGTCGTCGCCGGTTGTCGCGATGGGGTCGCAGTGCAGCGTGATCCCAATGCCCATCTGGCGCTTGATGTCGTGCTCGATGGTGTCCAGGATCTCGTGGTGCTCAAACGCGTCGCCCTCGCCGGGCATCTCCACGTGGGCGCTGGCAAACTGACGACCGGGGCCGTAGTCGTGCACCATCAGGTCGTGTGTGCCCAAGACCTGCGGATAGGACATGATCTTGTCGCGGATTGCCTGGACGAGCTTGGGGTCGGGCGCTTGCCCCAGCAACGGGCTGATGGCGTCGCGCACTAGGCCCATGCCGCTGATGCAGATGAAGATGCCCACACCCAGGCCTGCCCAGCCGTCGAGGTCAAAGCCTGTCGTCTGCGAAATAAGCGCCGCCACCAAGACCGAGCCCGAGGTGATGACGTCGTTTTTGGAGTCCTGCGCCGTGGCGATGAGTGTCTCGGAATCGATGCGGTTGCCCAGCGTGCGGTTGAACGCTGTCATCCAGAGCTTAACGAGCATGGACGTAGCCAGTGCCGCAAGGGAAATAAACGTGTAAGCGGTGGGCGAGGGCTTGATGATCTTGGTGACCGACTCGAGAATCAGGTTGATGCCGACGGCGCAAACCAGGACGGCGACGAACAGGCCGGCTAGGTACTCGTAGCGGCCGTGACCATAGGGGTGGCCTTCGTCTGCCGGGCGGCTGGCAAGGCGGAAACCGAGCAGGCTCACAATGTTGCTCGAGGCATCGGAGAGGTTGTTGAAAGCGTCGGCGATGAGGGAGACGGAGCCGGCAAGCAGACCCGCGACGCCCTTGGCCAGGCACAGGGTGATGTTGAGGCCAATGCAGATGAGGCTTGCGGCAAAGCCCGCGTTGGTGCGGCAAGATGCATCGACCGGCTCGCCCTCGCTGCCGGGAACAAGCATATGTACCAGCCGATTTACAAATAGCATAGCGGTCGTCCTCACAATCATGTTTAAGGGGATAGTGTAGCTCGCGCGGGGGCGCCGTGCACCGATGCTCAGAAAATGCAGCAATAGTCTGCCGGTGCTAACGAGCGAGCCTTCTCGTCTGCCCGGGCGGTCCATTTTGGGCCACATGGGTATGGGCATGTGCCTGTTTGCTCGACATACTTAATGTCGACAGCCCCTGTGCAAAGGAGGACGTTTCCATGGACGAGATGTTTGCCATTAAATGTCAAAACTGCGGCGGCCCTATGTACTCGCACCAGGCTAAGCGCAGCTTTGAGTGCGCCTATTGCGGCACGGTCGTTCCGTGGCAGGCTGATGCGGGGGAGCCCAAGAGCGCCCTGGGCATTCGCCATACGCCGCTGACGGTGGTGAATGGACTGCTCAAGCTCACGCATGTGTCGCAACTCGAGCGCCCGGAGGACCCGGACTGGTATTTCTTCAATTCGCACTGGCGCAATCAGTCGGTCCTGGAACATCTGCTGTGGGAGGATCGCGGCACGGCGCAGGAGTTCCAAGAGGCCACGCATGTGAGCATTCCTTGCCCCTTCTGTGGTGCGTCCTTTGAGGGCGAGTCGACCCAGCGCGTGTTTGAGTGCCCGTCCTGCGGCAACAAGATCGGCATTGCCGACCTGCTCAAGCCGGGGACGTTTAGCAAGCGTCTGACCATGGGCGTGGGTGCGGAGTATGTGCCGGATCAGGGTATTCCCTGCGAAATCTCGCCGCAGCAGGCACGTGCCAACGCGCTGCAGCTGGTGCGCCAGTATCCGGATGCCTTTGCCGGGCACGACGTGGAAGATGCGATCCAAAACGACATGATGCACTTCTATTTCCCCATGGCGCTGGCGGACCTGCGCATGATGGCGAGCTTCCCGGGCAAGGGCCTGAGCAAGGAAACCCTGGTGTACTACGAGGTGCTCGACTGGGCATACCCCAGAGCAAACTACCTGGACGTTCGCCTCATGGGCATTTTGGAGCCGTGGGACTTTGCCAAGGTCGGTCCGTTCGATCCCGCCATGCAGGAAGGCGACTTCCGCGTCGTCTCCGTCGATGCATCTACCAAGGACCAGGTGGTCATTGATAAGTTGGCGCTCGACGTTGCGGGCAACGATGCCGAGGCCGTACTGGGGCTCAATAAAAAGAGCATCCGAACCTGGGCGCGCAAGGCCCGCAAGCATAAGGATGGCCTGGTGATGGTGCCGGTCTACTTTGTCGATCGTCCGGCGACGGACAGCCGCGATGGCGAGCAGGTGCGCATTGCCGTAAACGGCCAGACGGGTCGTGCGGCCGCGGTGGTGTTTAGCGACAAGCGCGAAGCGCATATCGTGGCGCCGCTCAGCCCGAGCCTGCATCTGTCCGGTGAGAGCACCGTACACGCCACGCCCGTCGAGGTCAAATATGTTAAATCTCCGTTCCTATACCAGATCGTGCGCCGTGGAGGCGGCGAGCAACCGCGCCAGGTTGCAGCGGTTGCCGAGGGTTCCTGCCGAGAAGAAAAGCCCAAACGCAAGGGCTTGCTCGCTGCGATCTTTGGGAAGTAGGGGAGTAGCGCCGGTTGTTGCCGTAACGTGATGGCCGGGGGTGCGGGGCGGCTCTCAGGAGTGCGGGCTGCTGTCTGATTGTTCGAGGGTGCCAGATGTAAATAAACAGTGGAGCGGCTGCAAAAGAGCTGCCTCACTGGGTAAAATCAGGTTGTGCCGCGGAACCCGCTCCTCAGTTAGTCACACTTCGGAAGCGCGGGCAACGCAGGTGCAAGTGTCTTGAGGGCCGGCTGCAACCGGCCCTTTTCTGTGGCAACCAATGGATCCACATCAGACGAAGGCCGCGTCTTTGCCTGTCAGGTCACGCTCGCCAGCCACGGCTGGAATGTCGTTGCCGGCGTCCATGACCGGTATTGTTTCGTAGCGTGCGTCGCAACCGCGAGTGCGCCTGCGACGGCTGCGGTGGTTTCGGTCGCAATGTGCTGCTACCCTTGCGTTTCGCCATTAGTCGCTTCGTTGATGGCGCGGTACTCGGCACTCAGCTCGCGAGCCAGCTCTTCCTTGCTTGGAAGATATGGCAGGTATTTGGCGGCAAACACTTGGTCGTTGTCTTCGGGCAGCGTGTACTCGACGATCGAATCGCTTTTGTCCGCGCAGAGCACGATGCCTATGGGCGGATTGTCGCCTTCGTTCATGAGCTTGCGCGTGTAGTAGTTCACATACATTTGCATCTGGCCCAGGTCCTGATGCGTAAGGTCATCGGTCTTAAGGTCGATGAGCACGAAGCAGCGCATCAGATAGTTGTAAAAAACAAGGTCAATATAGAAATGGCGCCCATCAAAGGTGATGCGCTTTTGGCGCGCCTCGAAAGCGAAACCACGGCCAAGCTCCAGCAGGAACTTCTGAAGATGCGTGATGAGCGCCTGCTCTAGATCGCTCTCGCGAAACGCAGTATCGTCCGAGAAACCTAAAAACTCCAGTACATATGGGTCGCGGATGATATCCTCGGGGCGACGAGCCGGGGCGCTCTTTTGGATTTCCTGGATGACGGCCTCTTTGTCTTTGCTGGCAAGTAGGCGCTCGCGGAACATGGTGTTGATCTGGCGCTCGAGCTGACGCGTGCTCCAGCGAGAATCGGCACATTCGTTCATGTACCATGTTCGAGCATCAGGGTCGGTTATACGCGATAACCTGCGGTAATGTGTCCAATTCAATTCGGAACGCAGCGCGTTCCGGATTGGGAACGCAAGATAAAACTGACGCATGTATCTTAAGCTTCTGGCGTTGAAGCCTCTGCCAAAATCCTTAGTCAATCTAACGGCAAGTTCGTCGATCAGTGCATCGCCATACTTGGCGCGCTCCTCTCCGCCCTGTTCATCAACAATACTCTTGCCGATCTCCCAATATGCCTCAACCATCGCAAAGTTAACGGCGGTATAGGCCTTGTCGCGAGCGGCGTTGAGAATCGAGGAGACCTGCTTGTAAAAACCTTCGGGCACGATTGCCGATTCTCCACGGTTTACCAGTTCACCCATCACTGTCGCCCCACTTTCCTCTTGTGGAATGCATCTTTAACGCATTTAGTTTAAAGCCTCGCGCGGACACGAATTGCTATGTTGTCTTGCACCTTCGCATGGGAGCCTTGCGGTGGTTAAAATGTGACCATAGAGGCAGTTTTAGCGAACCCCGCGGGAGTGACGCGTATGGACAACAACACGCTGCTGTTCCAGGACAAAGGTTCGGGTAGGTTTAAAGACGTCAAGATCTACCCTAACCGCATTGAGGTACTCAAGAAGGGCACTTTTGGCGGCAAGCACACCGAGATTGTCTACCTTAAGGACATCACGGGCGTTAACAGGATCAAGGGCCGCAATGTTTTTCTGCGCAACAGGCTGTTGACTGCCTGTGTCTTTAGCCTGAGCAGCCGCTCCCAGGCCCAGGAATTTGTGAACGCGCTGAACATGGTGATGTAGCCGATAGCGGCGTTCGGGCCAAGGTAAAAATCGGGGGCACAGAACGGTGTTCTGCGCCCCCGATTGAGTCGATGTGTCTAAAAGGCCGGCTTGCCTATTCGCTAGCGCCTTCGCTGTCTTCGCGATCACTGGCGAGCATTGCTGCACCTGCGACCGTTGTCGCCACGGCGGCGGCAGCGAGCCCGGCGGCAACGCCAGAGCCGTCGCCCGTGTCGGCGAGCTTTCCGCCCGAGCCCTTGCCCTTGTTGCCCTTACCGTTCTTATCAGCGCTGCCTGCGTTGGAACCCGTGCCGCTGCCGGTGCCGGCGCCGCCTGCACTGCCCGAGGCCGCTACGGTAAAGCTTGCGGCTCCATCGCTGGCGAGCGTGTAGTTCTGTGCCGCGTCGCCCAAAAGGCTTTTCGCGCGCACCCAGTACGTCCCTGCGGCAAATGTTTCGCCCTCGGCCATTGCCGTGCCCGGAGCGCCGTTCGCGTCGTGCACAAACTCGAGCTGGGCCGTGCAGGCATCGGTTTCGAGCTTGCCCTCGAGTGATGCCGCAATCTTGGCGCGCACGTCTTCGCCGGCCTTAAGGCCTTCGAGTCCCTCAAAATGGGGCGTCAGCGCGCGTGGATCGATATCGATGGGCACGGAGCCCCGCAGCTCCGTAACGGTCTCGTTGCCCAAGGCGTCGACATCCACATATTCGATGGCAAACGCATGGCCCGAAGCCGCCACGTTGAGTACGTTGCTGCTGTCGACGAGGCGGAAATGACCCTCGCCAACGGTCTTGCCGTCCTGGAGCGAGGCGTCGCTCAGCGAGTCGCCATATGTCATGTGCATGCGGGCTGGGAGGTAGCACGAAGCTGTCTGCTTGTGCTGCGTATCGTAATTGCGCTGGTAGATGCTCCGGGCCAGTGCGGCATCAACAAAGTCGGACGCAATGATGCCAATGCGCTTACGGCAGTTCTCTTTTGTGCCCTCAACTCCGGTATTGTTTATATACGAGCTCTTGTACAGGTGCTCGTCGACCACTCGCGCTGCGGTAAAAGGGTTGTTTTGCGTGCAGCTAGTGTAGTTAATAAACCAGCAGCGCTCCGTTGCCTGCACCGTTGTCCCGTCCGCGGCAGTGATATCTACGGTGCTGGGCTCGAACTCGGCCGCCGCCTTCAGGGCCATATCGACCCAGTCGATCTTACTGGATCCCGTGCAGCTGTAATGGTCTTGGGCATATACCGCTGTGCTATAGGGCTCTTTGTCGCCCGTATTGCCCGCAGCCTCAAAGCCTTGCTCGTATTTCACGAGGCACATGGACTTTCCGGAATGCGCCTTGATTTTGTCGTCCCATTCGGTGAGGTCGAGGCCCCACGTGTGGCCGTCTACACTGTCGCCGGCGAGTTTAAATCGACGCAGCAGGACGATCTTTCCGCGCACCTCGTTCAGTGTGGGGACATGGCTCGACGTATAGAACAGATCGGAGTTATTGCCCATAACATTGGCGAAAGCCGTCGTAACACTGTCGTCGGTGGCTTCGTCGTTGCCTCGTGACACCAGCATGATGAGCGCTTCTGACGGGTTTTCGTTCAAAAATGTTTTGAAGTAACCGATGACATCGGAGAGATGTATAAAGCCCCCGTCTTTTTTGAGCAGGTAGCATATTCCATGGTCGATGCCGGGGTCGCCGTTCTCGTTGTTCTTTCCAAGTCGGATATCAAAATAGCGAATGCCTTCGAGCAGCTGCGTGGGGATGTAATCCTGCTGGCACTTTGCAAGCGAGGTTTGGGGCTCGGTGTCGTTGTCGACGCTGCAGGTGCTTGAATCATGCGTGCCCGGGATGCTCAGCTCGTCGAGGTATTTGTTGCCGTCGACGTATTTCATCCAGCATGGTCCGTCGACGTAGCTGCTATACGTGATCCAGTCGATGCTTCTAACCGTGGTATTGATCTCGCCCTTGTCGTAACCGACAAGTTCGAGCCCCCACGGAATGCTCTTCCTCTTGTGGCAGATCTTGTTGTTGTCTTGGTCTTTGCCGTCCTTTTCTATGGCCAGGTAATTAATATCTTTTTTCTCGTTTGTGCGGTCTCGGATGATGTAGGTTCCGTTTGACTGGCGGTCGAACGCAAAAGAGCGGCTGGGCTTGTCGTCGTGCTCGCCACTCCATACGTGGATGACCTTTCCATCTTTGTCCGAGTCGCCATCGACCGACCAAATGCTGTAGCCCGTCTTCTTGTGCTCTTCGAAATTGAGCAGGGTGCGGATGGCATACCAATTTGTATTTTCTGTATCGGTCTCTACGTGCTCAAGGATGAGCTTGCTGGACGTGCCGTCATTAAATAGGTGGCAGACGTTGCCGATGACGTTGCCGTCTTCGTTGACGCTCGCGGTGCGAAAATAGCCCGCGGGGCGAAGGCGAATGACGAACTTGTCGAGGTTGGCCGCCGGTGTGGGCGTGTCTTCTGCAAATGCCGCGCGCATGGGAAGGCCCAATCCCGCGGTTTCGGGCAGGCTTACAAATGGCGACAATGCTGCGAGTCCTAGGCCCAACGTGAATGCTCGACGGCTGATGGCGTGGTGTTCGGTCATAACTCCTCCGTTCGCAGGGTGCGGTTATGCGATAGTTTTGGTCACTATACTGCTCAGATGTTTAAAGATGCTGGTTTAATTGTCTGCGCGGCGCAATAAATCGGCGGGCGGACGTGTTGGGGTGCTTGTCGTTTTCGTACTGTTGCTACATTTGGAGCGGTTCCGGCGTCCGGCATCCTCGCGTTCGTTGGCTACCGGCATAAGAAAGGGAGGGTCGGTTTACCGGCCCTCCCTGGGTACGAAGCGCTGGGGTACCGTCGCTTGTTTGCACTGCGCCCGTGTTTCCCGCTGCACTCGCCAGTCGCTTAGCGCTTGATCTCGATATCGTCGAGCTTGACGTCCATGGCCTCGGTCTTGGCCTCGGCGATGTCGCCGGCAAACTCCAGGGACTTCATCATGGTCTCGACGGCGTCCTTGTGTTCCTCGACGTTGTCGATACGCACATACACGCTGCCACCGTCAACGTCGGTGAAGTACTCGGTCGTCACGCCGCCCGAGTGCGTAAAGTAGGCGCTGCGCCAGGTCTTGCCGTTGTACTTAACGGGATCGCTCTCGGTCCATCCGGAGTTGGTCTTCCACTTTGCCTCGTAGTCGAACAGTTCATCGGCGTTCTTGTCAGGATCGAAGACGGGGATGAAGCGGTCACTGGCATGCTCGCTCTCGGTGAACTTAAACTGGGCCCTGTCGGCGGTATCGCCTGCAACGTCCGTGATTTCGACGCCCTCGGGCACCTCGACTTTAAACCAAATGAAGTCAGTCCTCATATCCACGGCTGGCTTTTCCGCTCCACCGCCACCGCCGCTGCCGGTAGCGCCGCCGCTGCCACCGCAACCCACCAAGGCAACCGCGGCAAAGAGACTGATGCAGAGGGTGAGAATCGCAAAGGCCTTCTTTTCCATGGTCGTGTCCTCCTCGATCTGTAATCGTCCATGGGTTACCTCCCTTTACTGTACGCGTGGACGGCTCCTTCGGGTGGGCCATGTGTCCCATTCTGAGGGCCGGATTTGCGCCGTTAAGTGGCAATATGCACGGGTCCAAAAGAGGGGAGGGCCGGTGCTGTCGGCTCTCCCCGGGTTGGGCGCCCGTTGTTTTAATGGGGCGCGCCTACGCGGGTTCGCGTAGGCGCGTACGGGTGCCCCGTTACTTGATCTCGATGCTCGAAATCTCGACTTCACGTGCCTCGTCAACTGCTTTCTTCATGTCGTCGGGGAACTCGATGGAGTTGAGAAGCGCCTCGGCTTCTTTCTTGTGCAGGTCGAAGTTCGCGATGAGAACGCAGACGCTTCCCGGCTCAACGTCGGTAAAGAGATAGGTATGGGTGCCGCGGTTGTCCTTGCACGTTCCGGTGAGCCATGTCCTGCCGTTGTACTCGACGGGGTCGCCAACTTCCCACTGGAACATGCTGCTCTTTCGACCTTCATCGGCAAGAGCCTCTTCTGCCGTCATCTTCTCTTCCCAAACAGGTATGAAGCGGTCAACCGTGGTGTTCTCGTTCTCGGGGAAGGTGAGCTGGACCCTGTCGGCGTTCTTGCCGGCGGAGTCGCTCACGCCAACGCTCTCGGGCATCTCGACCTTAAACCAGATAAAGTCGGTCTTCTTGGCGACGGGGACCTTTTCCTTGCTCTCGCTCTTGGGGGCGCTGCCGCCGCCCGATGCGCTCCCGCCGCAGCCGACAAGGGCAAACGCGGCAAAGAGGGCGATGCAAAGGGAAAGGATCGATAGGGTCTTTTTCTTCATGGTGGCGTCCTCCTTGTCTGCCAGGGACATCGTGTGCCGCGGATCGCTGGGGCGGCGGTTACGCATGTCCATGATGTCTTTGTTTACTGTGCGGTTATTCTTCCATTCGTCGTCCGGTGCCGTGATGAGCTTGCCCCAACATAGGGCTCCTTACCTATAATGTATGCCCCAGTTGCCGCTGCCCGGAAGTCTCGAAAGGTGGGCCATGTGTCCCATGTTTGCGGCGCCGACGCCTATCGTTCGTCATAGAAATCCGCGATGGCCAGGTGTGCTGACGCTCATGTGCTTATGGGCTAGACTTAGCATCATTACGTGTTTGATGCGGTTGGTCGGCGGTTGCCGCCCGACCGATCTATATGACTTGAAGGTGCATACGTATGAGCCAAGAGATGATGGACAAGACCTGCCGTGGATTTGCCGAGGCGCTGGCCGCGCGCGAGCCGGTTCCCGGCGGCGGTAGCGCGAGCGCCTTTGTGGGCGCGCTGGGCGCCTCGCTTTGCGGGATGGTTGCTCGCTACGGGGCGACGAACCCCGCGCTTGCCGATCGCGCGGACGATTTGACGCACGCGTTTGCCCAGGCAGACGAGCTGGCTCAGGAGCTTGTCGACTTGGTTGCCGAGGATGTTCGAGCCTACGGGCAGGTGTCGGCGGCGTACGGTATTTCGCGCGAGGATCCGGCTCGACCGGCTGCGATTCAAGATGCGTTGCATGTGGCAGCCATGCCGCCGTACCGCATTATGGGTGCCTGCGGTCGTGCGCTGGCACTGCTCGAGGACATGGCAGACAAAGGCTCGCGCCAACTGCTGTCCGACGTGGCGTGCGGTGCCGTGTTCTGCCGCGCCGCCATGCAGGGTGCGAGCCTGACGCTCTTCGCCAACACCACATCTATGAAAGACCGGGCGCGCGCCGAGGAACTCGAGGCAGCGTGCGACGATCTGCTGGATACGTGGCTGCCGCGCGCCGATGCGCTGGCGCGCCGTGCTGCCGACGCCGCAAGGAAGAGGGGGTAGCCATGGCCGAGCTGTTGAAGGGCGCTCCCGTCGCCCGTGCTTTGACCGAGGAGCTCGCCGCTCGCTGCACGGCTTTGCGCGAGCGCGGCGTTGTTCCGACGCTGGCCATCGTGCGTGTGGGCGAGCGCGAGGACGACCTGTCCTACGAGCGCGGCGCCCTCAAGCGCTGCGAGAAGGTTGGCATTGAGGCTCGCCGCCTTTTGCTTCCCGCCGATGTTTCGCAGGACGAGCTGTTGGCGGCTATTAAAGACATCAATGCCGACCCCGCTGTTCATGGCTGTCTGATGTTTCGTCCGTTGCCCGCTGGGCTTGACGAGGATGCGGTTGCCGCGGCACTCGATTCCGCCAAGGACGTCGACTCCATGACGCCGGCCTCGCTGCTCACCACGCTTTCGGGGCGCGGCGAGGGCTTTGCTCCATGCACGGCTGAAGCCGTGTTGGCATTGCTGGACCATTACGGCGTTGAGCTGGATGGGGCCAAGGTCGCGGTCGTCGGTCGGTCGCTGGTGATTGGTCGTCCCGTAGCCGCCATGCTTACGGCTCGCAATGCCACGGTGACGACGTGCCATACGCATACGCGTGACCTAGCTGCCGAGTGCTGTTCTGCCGACATTGTTGTTGCCGCGGTTGGACGCGCGCGCACGATTGGCGCGGATGCGGTTCGCGAGGGCCAGACGATCATCGATGTTGGCATTAATTGGGACGAAGCTGCCGGAAAACTGGTCGGCGACGTGGATTTTGATGCTGCGGAACCGATCGTTGGCGCCATCACACCCGTGCCGGGCGGCGTGGGGGCTGTGACCACCGCAATTCTCGCCAAACACGTGATTGAGGCGGCGGAGCGCGGTCGCATCGAAATAGGCGTTTTGGGCTGTTTGAGGGGTTAGCCATATACCACGTGGTCAAAAAGCGCCAAATATGAGTACTGTTGCCATGATAGTCACATATGTTTTACGTCTTTTGGGTTTCCTAACGATATTCATTCTCGTTAGGAAACCCATTTTATTGAACATATGGGGAATAACGTTGTCTTGCTTTTGGACAATTGGGGATTTCTGGCACTCATTACAAGGAAATTTGCTGCTACTAAATTGGTGACAGTACTCATATTTGGCATTTTTTGACCACGGGGACTGCCGGGGCGGCGGTTTCGCCCTTTCTGCGCCGAAGCGATACACTGTTGCCGTTTGATTTCTTCGCTCAAGGAGGATGCGCATGCCGTGCACAACGATTTTGGTCGGTAAAAACGCAAGCTACGACGGGTCGACCCTGGTCGCGCGTAACGAGGACTCGTCCAACGGGGTGTTTGAGCCCAAGCGTATGCGCGTGGTGCATCCCGACGAGCAGCCGCGCGTCTACACGAGCGTCCTGAGCCACCTGACCGTTGAGCTGCCCGATAACCCCATGCGTTACACGAGCGTCCCTGATGTTGTTCCGGGCCACGGCATCTGGGCCGAGGCCGGTTTCAACGAGCTCAATGTGGGCATGTCCGCAACCGAGACGCTCACCACCAACGAGCGCGTTCGCGGCGCCGACCCGCTCGTCGACTACGTGCCCGCCAAGGGCAACGAGGGTGAGGACGGCTATGTGCCGGCGCAGCCTGGTGGCCTGGGCGAGGAGGACATGGTGACCCTGGTCCTGCCGTACGTTAAGTCCGCCCGCGACGGCGTGCGTATCCTGGGCGACCTGCTCGAGCGCTATGGCACCTACGAGAACAACGGCATCGCCTTTAGCGACGTGGACGAGATCTGGTGGCTCGAGACCATCGGCGGCCACCACTGGATCGCCAAGCGCGTGCCCGACGACGCCTATGTGACCATGCCCAACCAACTGGGTATCGACAGCTTTGACCTGGATGACGCTGAGGGCGCCCAGGCCGACCACATGTGCTCCGCCGACTTGCGCGCCTGGATGGCCGAGTGGCATCTGGACCTGACGCTGGGCGTCGAGGGCGACGGCCCGGCTGCGGTCTTTAACCCGCGCGAGGCCTTTGGCTCGCACAGCGACAGCGACCACGTCTACAACACGCCGCGCGCGTGGTACATGCAGCGCTGTCTCAACCCCAGCGACGTGTGGGATGGCCCCGACGCCGACTACACGCCCGAGAGCGACGATATCCCCTGGAGCCGCGTGCCCGAGCGCAAGGTGACCATCGAGGACATCAAGTACGTACTCTCGAGCCACTACCAGGGCACGGAGTACGATTGCTACGGTAGCAAGGGCACGCCCGCTACGCGTGGCGCCTATCGCCCCATCGGCATCAACCGCAACAGTCAGCTCGCCGTGCTGCAGCTGCGCCCCTATGCGCAGCCTGCCTATCGCGCCGTGCAGTGGATGGCCTTTGGCTCCAACTCGTTTAACGCGCTGGTTCCGCTGTACGCCAACGTCGAGACCATGCCCGAGTACTACGCCGACACCCAGGCACGCGTGACGTCCGAGAACTTCTATTGGGCCAACCGCCTGATCGGCGCCCTGGCCGATGTTCGCTTCCATGAATGCGGCCGCGCGGTCGAGGACTACCAGGAGAAGGTCGGCGGCATGGGCCACAAGCAGCTCCATGACGTTGACGCCGCCGTTGCCACCTTGCCCGAAGCCGAGGTGCCTGCCGAGCTGGCACGCGCCAACGAGGCCTTCGCCGAGCTTGTGCGCGTGGAGACCGATGCCCTGCTGGGCAAGGTGCTCTACACCACGAGCTGTGCCATGAAGAATTCCTTCGCGATGAACGATAACATCAGGTAAAACGCTTTGTCGCTTTCGCTCAATCTTGGGTACAAGAACGCCAATGCAGTTGTTTGTGATTGGAGATAACCATGGTTATGAAACTCGATCAGCTTGTTAACGGCGCCATTAACGTGGGCTTTGGCGCTGCCGCCGTTGCTGTCGAAGGCGGCAAGAAGGTCCTCGACGACCTTAACACCAAAGGCGAGCAGGTCCGCAAGGACACCGCCACCCCCGATATCGCCCGCAGCGTGTCCGACATGTTCGAGCAGGCCGGTGGCACCATCTCCGATCTGACCGAGCGCTTGGGCATACAGGGCGAGACTGCGGCCCAGCGCGTGCTCGACGAGCTCATCCTTGCCCGCGTCCGCGTTATGACCGCCCCCGAGCGCACGGCCTTCCTAGCCCATGTGCGCGACATCGTCGATTCGGTCGAGGACAACGTGACCTCGGTGCCCGTCGAGTCCGTTGAGCCCGACGATGCGAAGGATACCGAAGAGGCCGAGTAGCAGCGCAGATGGCAGATTCCACCACCGATTACAACAATCTAGATCCTTTGGGTGACGAGGCGGCGGTTGTCGATGAGGTCGATGCCGCCGTCTCGGGCGCTCGCAAAAAGCCGCGCGCTGTCGATATGGTGCCCGAAGAGCCCGACGCGATGGCGCCGGACGAGGAATACCAGCTCACGCCGGCAGGTCGTCGCGAACGCATCGGGCAGATTGTTCGCTTGGTCAAAAAGTACCGTGTGTGGGATAACCTCACGCCGGTTCGCTTGCGCCGCCTGCTCGAGGAGCTCGGCCCCATGTTCGTCAAGATGGGGCAGATTCTGGCCAACCGGTCCGAGATTCTGCCGCAGCGCTTTTGCGACGAGCTGCGTCGTCTGCGCTCCGATGTAGAGCCGGTGCCGTACGAGGTGGTGCTTCGCTGCCTAGAAGAGGAATACGGCCTGCGCCTGGGGGAGATGTTTGACGCGATCGACCCCAACCCGCTTGGCAGCGCCTCGCTCGCGCAGGTGCATCGTGCTCGCCTGGTGACGGGCGAGGACGTGGCCGTTAAGGTGCAGCGCCCCGGCGCGCAGCAGGTCATGGCCCAGGACATCGACATCATCCGCTCGGTGGTGCGCATCGTCTCCAAGTTCGTCAACACCGATCAGTTCGTTGACTTGCACGGCGTGGTCGAGGAACTGTGGACCTCGTTTCGCGAGGAGACCAACTTTTTGGCCGAGGCTAAAAACCTTAACGACTTTTACGAGTTTCATAAGAGCGTGCGCGGCGTGTCGTGTCCCAAGTCCTACTTGGATCTGTGCACCGAGCACGTCGTGGTCATGGATTACATCGAGGGCATCTCGATTGCCGACCCCGAGCGCCTGGTGACCGAGGGCTACGACCTGGAGAAGATCGGCTCGACGATTGTCGAGGACTATTCGACGCAGGTGCTCGACGACGGCTTCTTCCATGCCGATCCGCATGCGGGAAACATCATTCTAAAGGACGGCATCATCTACTTTATCGACTTGGGCATGGTCGGGCGCATGTCGAGCCACGACCGCGGTATCGTCAAGGACATGATTTTCGCCGTGGCCGAGGGCGACGTGCCCAAGCTCAAAGACTCGCTCATGCGCTTTGCCGTGACGCGCGGCGATTCGGCTGAGCTCGATCACTCGGCGTTTTTGTCCGATTTGGACTTTATCGTTGCCGACTTTGCGGGCCTCGATCTTAAGGACCTGGATATCGGCGAGTTTTTGACCTCATTGCTGAACTTGGCGCGCAAGAACGATGTTGAGCTGCCGAGTGTGGTGACGATGTTCGCGCGCGGCATGGTGACGCTCGAGGGCCTGCTGACCGAGTACATGCCCAACGTCAACATGATCCAGATCATTCAGGCGCATATCAAAAACGAGAAGAGCACCTATGCGCGCATGCGTGATATGGGCCGCGACTTTGCGGCGAGCAGCTACCGTGCGGCCAAGGGCTCGCTCGAGGCGGCCGAGTACTTGGGGCTGGCGTCGCGTATGCTCACGCGCGGTCAGCTTAAGGTGAATCTGCAGCTCATGAGTAGCGACAAGGCGCTGCGCCAGATAGGCGGCATCGTCGACCGCATGTCAATGGCCATTGTTATCGCCGGCCTGTTTATCGGCTCTTCGGTGGTTTACTATGCGCGCATCGAGCCCGTTGTGCTCGGTATTCCGGTCATTGGCTTTATGGGCTACGTCAGCGCACTGGTGCTGGCGCTTATGCTGGGCCGCAATATCTGGCTCAACAGTCACGGCGGCAAGCACTAGAGGCCGCGACCGTCACCGCATTTTCCTATCGCAAACAATAGCTTTTACCTTGGGCTTCGCCTGCGTGCGAGGCCCTTTTGCGTGATACCATTTTGACGGTAATAATCGATGGCCTAGATGGTGGTGCGGAGACGCATGAATGCGCTGTTTACCTGCGCGTTTGGGAGAATTGGGGTGCAAGTCCCCGGCTGTACCAGTAACCGTAATTCCTCTTGGCTCGGGATGTTCGCGTCGCAGATCGGACGACGTGCCCGAGTCGTTAAGGTTAAGTCGGATCGCCTCCCATCTTGCATGCGGCTGCGGCGTATGCCGCCGGTGTGCATAGGGCTCTGGAGGGAAGGGGGACCCCGATGGGGGAACTCGAGCGCAACATGCGCGATGACGTGGGGCAACCTCAAGGCAACGCTCCAAGTACAGACAATGGGAGGCAAATGGATATGTTTGTGGACGAGCGCCAGCGCGTCTCGCATCGCCGTGGCGCAATTGCGCGCGGCGTAGCCAAGCGCGGCCTGGTGGCATTCCTGGCCTTCGCGATGGCCTTTGGCACCACGCCGGCTCAGCTGTGGGCCGAGGGCGCCGAGGGCATTGCCGAGGCTGTGGCTCAGGCTGCGACACCGAGTGAGGGCACGGGGGCCGCGGACGGTGCTGCCGACCAGGGTAAGGCCGAGGTTTCGGATTCCGAGGGCGCGCCTGCAGCTAGTGCCGCCACAACAGAGGCGGCAACTGGCGACGAGGGCTCGGCGACGGGGGAGAACCCTACCGCGAGCGAGCAGTCTTCGACGGCATCCGCTGGCCAAGCAGGATCTGCCGCCGTGGCTGCCGTCCAGACGGAGAGCCCGACAGAAACCGGCGATGTCGCCAAGAAGCAAGTCGAGGTCTCGTTCTCGATTATCGGCACCGATGCCGACGGCAAGGCTCAGACCTGGGTGGCACCTACGCAGCTCAAGCTCGACGAGGGCGCGACGGCTGCGGATGCCTTCATTAAGCTGCAGGAGAAGACGGGCTTCAAGGCGGACTACGATCCGAACACGGCATACGGGTTCTACCTCAAAAGCATCACATCCCCGAGCGATGGCCGCACGCTTGCCTACGATCCGACGACTTATGCCTTCTGGCAGCTGTTTGTCGATGGCGCGTCTTCCTCGGTTGGCGCGAGCAGCGTCAAGCTCACCCAGGGGCAGAAGATTGAGTTTGCCTATACGGCTGGTAGCTCGTCCCCTGTCGTTAAGGACCAGCTTGCCGCAAATGTGACCGTCATTGGTCGCGATGCCCAGGGCAAGACTCAGACTTGGGTCGATAACGCGCAGTATGTGGTGACGTCCGGCTCGAGCGCACTTGACCTTACGAAGGTCGCGCTCGAGGCGAATGACATCGACGCCGTTGCTGCGGGCTCCTTCATTCTGAGCCTTAAGTACAACGGCGTTGAGCTGGGTACGCCGCTCGATTATTCGACCTATTGGCAGCTGTTCATCAACGGCAAGTCGAGCGACTTCACGGCAGACAATGTCACCATTCATGCTGGCGATACCGTTACGTGGTTCTACGGTGGCTGGGGCGACCAGTTGCCCTCTGATTCCGTCCATGCTTCCGTTCAGGTACTTGGTAAGGACAAGGACGGCAAGCAACAGGTTTGGGCTTCGACGGGCCAGACGAGCCTCAAGGCAGGCTCCACTGCTAAGGATCTCCTTGAGCAGACCGGCCTTACTCTCGATGCTGGCGAATCGTCTTGGGGCTGGTTCCTCAACGGCATTACTTCGCCGTTCGATGGTAAGTCCTATGGCTGGGATGCTGTGACCAATAGCTATTGGCGCTTCTACGTAAATGGCAAGTTCGCCGACGTTGGCGCCGGTGCCTACGAGCTTCAAGAGGGCGATGCCGTCACCTTTATGTATGGTGCTGACGCCGATGCCCTCCCCGGTCAGGTGCTTGGGTCTGTCGATGTTATCGGTCCCGATGTCAACGGCAACAATACTCGCTGGGGCTCGGCAAGCAATGTTTCTTTGCCCGAAGGCTCTACTGCCCAGAACCTTATTGAGACGGTCCTGAAGGCCAAGGGCGTTACGTACAACGGCTCCCAGAGTGGTGAGTACTGGTTCCTCAATTCCATCAATTCGCCGTTCGATCACAAGCCGTATGCCTGGGATGCTGCGACCAATAAATATTGGCACCTGTATATCAACGGAGAGCCCTCCTTACTCTGCGCCAATCAGATTACGCTCAAGAGCGGCGATAAGGTTACGCTTGCCTATACCACCGACGATTCGGCCATGCCCGATCCCGACAAGATTGTCGTGGACCCGAGCGCGACGACTCCTGATTGGGATGCCGAGTGGGCCGGCTACGGCAACAGTGGCAACGGTTCGACCGTAACGGATGCCAAGACGCCTGCGCAGGCCGCCGGTCTTAAGTGGGCCTTCGATTGGAAGGCCGAGTCTGGCCAGCAGTATGCCAACTGCAGCGAGCCTGTCATCGCTAACGGCTTTGTGTACATCGCGACCGAGAACGAGCTCATCAAGATCGATTCGTCCACGGGCAAAAAGGTTGCCTCTGCGCCGCTTGCCTCCAAGGTGAGCTATACTTCTCGTCCGATCTATACCAATGGCCTTATCATCGTTCCGCTCAACGGCGGTGCGGTCCAGGCGATTACTGCAGACAAGCTGATCTGCAAGTGGCTGACGCCTGGTTTGACGGATTTGACGCAGAGCTCCTGCACCGTCGTTTCGGACGGCGAGTACGTCTATGTAGGCTCGGTCGATATTTCGTATGACGAGAATTACAACGCGACCTACGGCAACGGCTCCCTTAAGCGTATCAAGATTGCCACGGGCGAAGTCTCTTGGCAGAACATCGACCCTGCCGAGGGCTATTACTGGACTGGTGCGGCTTTGACGGATAAGTATGCCAACGTTCCTACGAGCGCGGGCACGCTTAAGTGCATTGATAAGACGACGGGCGATGTCGTTTCGACCATGAAGCTCGGCGCTCTCGCGAACGCCGACTGTGTCGCCGATCCGTCCAATGGTTCGACCTTCTATCAGATGACGCACGATGGAAAGCTCCATGTGATTTCGCTTTCGGCGAAGGGCGTGCTGAGCGAGCAGAAGACGGTCGATCTGGGTCTTACGAATAACATGAGCGCACCGGCGGTGGCTGGCGAAAACTTGATTGTCGGCGGACAGACGGCTACTGGCTCTGCTCTGGCTCTCTATGATCTGAAGACCGGTAAGACCACGATGGTCACCGCTGCTGACGGCAAGGCGCTGCCGGCTGGCCTCAACGGTATTGCTGCTACTCCGCTGGTGAGTGTTCAGGGCGGCAAGACCTATGTGTACTTCACCGTTAACAGCGCGGATAGCAAGGATTACGTCAACTACTCTGCTGGTGGTGGCGTGTATCGCTATACGCTCGGCGATGCAGAGGCGACGCAGATTTATGATGCGGCTGGCCATTACCAGTACTGTGACTCTCCGGTCATTGCCGATGCTTCTGGCAACCTGTACTACATCAATGATTCGGGCACTCTGTTCAAGCTCGGGGCTGTTGAGTCTTGGACGGTTGCCTTTAATTCCAACGGCGGGTCTGCTTGCGACACTAAGTTTGTTGCTACGGCCGACGGCAAGCTGGTCAAGCCGGCCGATCCGACGCGCGATGGCTACACTTTCGGCGGTTGGTTCACCGATGAGGCTTGCACGCAGGCGTATGACTTCAGTACGCCGGTGACGGCCGATCTGACGCTGTATGCCAAGTGGACCAAGAATGCCGTTAACCCTGGCGGCAATGGCGGTTCTGGCACTAATGGTGGCAACGGTGGCGCTGGCAACGGTTCCGGCGCTGGCGCTGGCACGGGTTCCGGCTCCGGCTCTAAGGGCCAGCAGGCCGGCGGCGCTATCGCCCCGGGTCAGAAGCCGGTGACCAAGACGACGGTGTCGACCAAGACCGAGACCAAGGACAACAAGTCCGACAAGAAGGACACCGATAAGTCCGATAAGAAGGACGAGAAGAAGTCTGACAAGAAGGACGGCAAGTCCGACAAGAAGTCCGATTCCAAGTCCGATACGGGTGCTGCTTCCACGACCACTGCTAAGAAGTCCTCTAGTGCCTCCGAGCAGGAGACTGGCACCAACCCACTCGCCATTGTTGGCGTTGCTGCCGGCGTCATCGGTCTTGCCATCGTCGGTGTGTTCGTGTTCACCAAACGTCGGTAGGTGAGGGCTGTGTCCAATAAATCCAAGGACGCTGACCCCAAGCAACCGGATTCCTCGTTCATTCAGTTCGACGATGCAAAGCAAAAGGGCGCCGCTTCGGCGGCGTCCGCCCCACGGCGCAAAGTGCTCCTTGGCGTTCTGACTGCCGCGTGCACCATTTTGATCGTCGTCTCGCTGGGTTTCGTCCATCCTTCCACAAGCGGTGCCTGGTCCATCGACTGGATCATTCAGACCGTGACGGGAGAGAGTATCGTCGCCAAGGACGCCAAAGAGTCTGGCTCGTCTGCTGCTTCGGGCAAGGCCGGGTCCAAGGATTCCAAATCTTCTGATGATACGAATGACGGGTCTAGGGGTTCTGACAAATCTGACTCCAAGAAAGATTCCGAGTCTTCGGACAAGGAATCGGACAAGAACTCGGATAGCAAGAAGTCCGGCGAAAAAGGAACGGGAAATAAAAAGACTGACAACAGTCAGTCGGCTTCTCAGAATTCGGCAACGTCCGGTGGGCCTTCTGCTGTTCCTGATAACGGTAATGCCCCCTCGGGCAACCAGAACGTCTCTCAGGAGTCTAGCTACGTTACCGTGACTGTCTCGGTTACTTCGAGCGCTGTGGGCAATCCTGTGTCCTCTGGTGGCACCTTTACCTTTAACGAAGGCGCTACTGTCTACGATGCCCTGTGTGCGCTGGGCCTTTCCGTCAACGCACATGGCTCGTCGTACGGCACGTATGTCTCCGCGATTGGTGGTTTGGCCGAGAAACAGCACGGCGGCACGAGCGGCTGGATGTACTCCGTCAACGGCACAACGCCCATGACGGCCTGCAGCAACTACGTTCTCTCCAATGGCGACAACGTCGTTTGGTATTACGTAACGGGCTAGAGGCCTCGACATAGCGCGCCAGACGGGCGGTTCGGACCAACATCCGGACCGCCCGTTTTTCATGCGAATGGGACTGGGTCGCCGGGTCTCTCTGCAAACAAAAACCGGTTGGAATGGGAATTCCAACCGGTTATACATTCAAGCAAATAGTGAATCGACTACGACCGTGCGCCCTCGAGGAAGAAGCGGCGGCTGAAGTAGTTGTACCAGGTGACGAGGAACGTGGCGATGGCCTTCATGGCCTGGTAGCCGATGCTCAAAAACGTGACGCCCACAAACATGTACAGGTCGTTGAGGCCCAGGCCGATCACCGACAGGATGGTGAAGATCGTGAACTCGCGCTTGCGGCTCATGCCTTCGCGGTGGTCGAACACGTACTTCATGCTGAGCCAGTAGTTGACCACGACGGACGTGATAAACGAAACCGTGGTGCTCATCAAAAAGTCGAGGTGGAACAGCTCGACGAGCGCAATGAGCATGCCCCAGTCGATGCCAAAGGAGATAAGACCCACGACAGCAAACTTGAGGAACTGCTTGGTATGAGGTTGTGCCAGCGCCTTGCGCACGTAATCACATCCAATGCGTTGATGAATCGAGCAGAGGATACTTTAGAGCTTTTACAAGGGAAACGTAAGGTCTTTGCCAAGAACTATATGAACTCGCCAAATTTTCAAGAGCTAATCCGCAAACGTTGAAAATTTGCCCGTAAACGAGCAAAGCCCACGAACAACACAGCGCTCGACGTGCGTCATCCGTGGGCATCGTAAAGCTGCAAGGTTGCGAGTTACTTGGTCTCGTCGCCTTCCAGGAAGATCTTTCGGGTCACAAAGTTGTAGACCATGACAAGCGCGGTGGCGCAGATCTTGGCGATATTGGCCTCGAGTCCCAGGCCGGCGTTGAGTGTCAACACGATACCGTCGTTGAGTGCCAGGCCGATCACGGACAGCACGACAAAGATAATGAACTCGCGGCGGCGGCTCATGCCCTCCTTGTGCGCAAACACGTACTTCATGCTGGCGAGGTAGTTAAAGATGAGTGAGATGATAAAGCCGCTGGTGTTGGCGATTAGGATGTTGAGGCCCAGACCGTAGTGGAGCAGATTCATAATGCCAAAGTCGATGACCGTGGCAATGACACCGACGACGCCAAATTTCATGATCTG
Source organism: Collinsella sp. (assembly GCA_048485835.1). GTDB lineage: Bacteria > Actinomycetota > Coriobacteriia > Coriobacteriales > Coriobacteriaceae > Collinsella. The sequence continues at coordinate 134,757 of DBFWBE010000003.1, read as the reverse complement.
CGCAAGGAGCTTTTGCATGGTACCTGCCTTAAGCTGGCGCCGAAGCGCCGCGGGGATGACAAACTCAGCAAGTTTAGCCAATCCCCGCGGGTGGTGCTAGGCGCGCTCCTCGATAGCACCGTTTCTATATGCATCGAGCAGCTGACGCAGGTCCTGGATTTGGCTGCGGATCTTGGCGCCAGTATCGGTGTCGCTCACCATGCGGCGACGGTCTGCTTGGTCAAAACGGTTGGTCTCGCTCTCGATGTCGATGTTGCGCGTGAGCGCTTCGGCGACGGTGGTAAAGGCCTGATGCGACTTGAGACGGCAGCCGCGCGAGCTCGAGATGAGCGTATAGCCGGCGATACCCGTCTTGGGATGGTAAGCGCGGCAGAAGCCGCCGTCGATGACCAGCAGCTTGCCCTCGGCGCGGATGGGCTGCTCGCCCTTGGTGGTTTTAACGGGCGTGTGGCCGTTGATGATGTGGCCGGTCGGCGAGCATGCCATGGGCGCGACGCCAAACTCGCGCATGATGTCATCGCAGACCGAGGGCGACTTGGTAAGCGTAAAGTACGGGTCCATCGGCTCGACCCAGGTGCTCTTATCGGCGATATAGGCGCGCTCAAAGGTACGCACCAGGCGTCCGCTGGCGGGTGAGTTAAAGCCAATCCACAGGTACCACATCCAGTCGAGGGCGTCGCGGTCGCCCACGCGCCAGGCGCGGCGGGCGATGTGGTCGCAAAAATCGAGATAATCGCGCCCGGCGTGCCAGGTGCCCAGACAGTTCATGCTGCTAAAGGTGCCGTCTTCGTTGAGCGGAACGCAGCCGTGGAAGAGCAGGTTGCCGTTGGCGACCTTGTACATCGAGCCGTGGGAATAGAGGAAATCGATATGGCGATGCAGGTGATCGGCGGTGACAAACTCGGACACGAGCTTGTCGATGATGTGCTGCTCCTGGGGCGTGAGCGTATAGGGGTCTGCCGGGTCGACGGTAGGGAAGTCGTTGGTCGTGAGCGGCCACACGCTGCCGTCGGCGAGCGTGACCGTGCCGGTGTCGTGGTCAATCTTGTCGAGCAGCAGGCGGTCGGTCATGTCGAACTCGGGGTGACGCTGGATAATCTGGCCCTCAAGCTTAAAGAGCAGCACGTTGATGGCCTTGATCAGCGGGGTGATGGACTCACCGGCGGTATAGGTGGCGTCTGCGAAGGCGACAAGCTCACGCAGCGAGATGCCGTAGTCGTTCTCGAGGATCTCGTAATTGTCGTAACGCAGGTTGTTGCGCAGCACCGTGGCGATGCATGCAGGCTCACCGGCCGCAGCGCCCATCCACAGCAGGTCGTGGTTGCCCCACTGGATGTCGAGCGAATGGTAGGTGAGCAGGCGGTCCATAATCTTGGCCGCGCCGCCGCCGCGGTCGAAGATATCGCCCACCAGGTGCAGGTGGTCGACGGCCAGGCGTTTGATGAGCGAAGCGAGCGACTCGATAAAGTCGTCGGCGCTGGCGGTCTCCAGGATGGACTCCACGATGCGCTCGTGATAGCGCACGCGATAGTTGTTCTCGTCCGGGTGCGTGTGCAACAACTCGTCGATGATGTAGGCGTAATCGCGCGGAATGGCCTTACGCACCTTGGAGCGGGTGTAGCGGCTCGAAAGCGAGCGGGCAACCATGATGAGCTGGTCAAGCATCGTCTTGTACCAGGTGGGTGAGTCCTCGCGCTGGCTGCGGACCAGCTCGATCTTCTCGCGCGGGTAGTAGATGAGCGTGCACAGCTCGCCCTTTTCGTCAAAGGTGAGCGTGTCGCCAAAAATCTCGTCGACATGCTCGCGCACGACGCCCGAGCAGTTGTTGAGGATGTGCATAAAGGCTTCGTACTCGCCGTGCACGTCGCTCATAAAATGCTCGGTGCCCTTGGGTAGGTTGAGGATGGCCGAGAGGTTGATAATTTCGGTAAACGCGGATTGTTCGGTGGGAAATTGTCTCGACAGCAGACGCAGATACTTAAAGTCTTGCGGGTTGCGATCGAATGCGACCATGAAACACCTTCCGATGGAGCTGGTAAAACTGATAAACAGCGTCAAACGTTTATCAGTATGCGCCGCTTTTGTTTCGATTTTGCGCCAGCGGCTGAATTGTCGGCTGAACGGTTTGGTAAATCGATTTAGTTGAGGTAGATATGGCGGTTGAGTGGAGACGACAGAAGGTGTTTTCTCAGATATTTATGCGTGGGGTCGGTTGAGACGATGGTGGTAAAGATGTTCGCTATTTTTGGTTCGATTTGGTAAATAGTGGACATATGTACCGTATATAGGCTCACTGTGCGATAATTTGCGCAGCAATGAGTAAGGAGCCTCATATGAGTGATTTTGTCCTGACCTGTGAATCCGCCGCCGACCGAACCCGTGAGTTCTTTGCGTCGCGCAATATCCCTGTCGTGTGTTTTCATTACGAGATCGACGATGTTGTCTATACGGACGATCTGTATCAGTCGATTACGCCGGACAAGTTTTTTGCCCAGATTGCCGCGGGCGCCATGCCCAAGACGTCTCAGGTGAGCGTGGGCGAGTACGAGGAGTTTTGGGAGCCGTTTGTTGCCGAGGGTAAAGACGTGCTGCACCTGACGTTGTCGTCGGGTATTTCGGGCACGTATGGATCGGCCTGCGTCGCGGCGCAGATGCTCGCGGATCGCTATCCCCAGGGCGGCAAGGTGCACGTCATCGATTCGCTGGCGGCGTCTTCGGGCTTTGGCCTGTTGCTGGAATATGCCGCCGACGTGCGCGATAGCGGGGCTTCACTCGACGAGACGGCTGCCTGGATCGAGGAGCACAAGCTCAACCTGCACCACTGGTTCTTCTCGACCGATCTGTCGAGCTACCTACGAGGCGGTCGCATTTCGGCTGCGAGCGCGATCATCGGCACGGCGCTTAAGATTTGCCCGCTTATGACGGTCGATTGCGAAGGTGGGCTGTCGCCACGTGAGAAAATTCGCACTAAGAAGCGAGCGATTTCCGAGATGGCCAAGACCATGATGGCACACGTGCGGGACGGTGCGGATTATTCGGGTAAGTGCATCATGTCGCACTCGGCGTGCCGCGAGGATGCCGAGGCAGTTGCGGTGCTGATTGAGGAACAGGTTCCGCAGCTTAAAGGCAAGATTGAGATCAATGACATCGGTACTCTGATTGGCTCGCATACCGGACCTGGTACGGTGGCGCTCTTCTTTATGGGCGACAAGCGCGTGGATTAACGTTCGTGGGCTGGCTGACAGTTTTAACCGCTGCGCCTGCCCCTCCTGACATTCGATAACAGCAAGGCCCGTCCCGTTGTTTGTGGGGCGGGCCTTGCTGTTGCGGCTAGCGTTTCTTTCCGCGGAAGAAGAAGCCGTGCAGTGACGGCTTGAGGCCGCGGTTGGCGCGATGCTCCTCGACGCGCTCGTGGATCGAAGCAACGCGCTCGATGACTTCGTCGGGAATCGGCACGTCGGGATTCATGTTCTCGACCTGGCTGACCTCGGCGGCGGCGACCTGATCGATAATGGGCACATCGTCGCGCGAGATGACAGGTGTGGCGTCTTCCTTCATCTTGCGATAACGCTGCATCATGTCGGTTTGTAGCTGCTGGGCCGAAGGCGGCGTCCAGATGATGGCGTTGGCGCCGGCGGCGATGGTTTCACGGATGCTCTCGGGCGTCTTGCCGCCCGGCGCGATGAGCGGCAGGTTGGGATAGTGCTCGCGCAGTTCACGCAGGACCTGGGGTGTGTTTTTGCCGGCGGCGATGTTGAGAATCTTGGCTCCGGCGCGCACTTTGGCATGCGCATCATCGTCGCAACGTACAACCGTGGCGATGACGGGGATATCGGCGATGTTGGTGATGTGCTCGACCATCTCGGCAGTGGCGGGGGAGTTGACCACGGAGCCCGCCGCGCCCTGCATCTCGGAGACGGCTGCCATCTGCACGGAGCGCTTACCGGTCGTAGTTCCGCCGCCCACACCTACAAAGACCGGGCACTCGGCGACGGTCAGCAGCGCCTGCGTAATGGCCGGCTGCGGCGTGAAGGGGTAAACGGCAAAGACGGCATCGGCATTGGAGTTGCGGATGACGGCCACGTCGGTGGTGTAGATGAGCGATTTGATACGACGGCCGAAGAGCGTGAAGCCGCTGGCCTCCTCGATCTCGTCGGGCATGCGAAGGGCCGCCTTGCGCAAACGTCCGTCGATGGGCAGTGGCTCCATGGGGAGCAGTCCGTTGGGGGTCACGGCTACCTGGGGCTCGGTGAACTCGTCTGCGAGCTCGACCTCGGAGAAATCGACCGAGGCGACGATGTCCTCGTGAACCTCGGCGGGCACATCGATGGGAGCTTGGTCGTTTGCCGCGGCAGGCGTGTCGAAGGAGCTGGTGCCGACGAAGGCGTCGACGCGCTCATTTAGATCGTTGAGGGTATCCATGGAGGCTCGATTCTATGTGATAACGGCCGGCGCTATACAGCCGGAATTGCGAATGCTAAATCGTTTGACGAGTTGATTTTTCCCCGCCGCGCCATCCGTTAGACCGAAGGGCCGGCGAACGTGAAGGAGCTGTGGTGGCGGGTATTGAGGTGCTATCTTGAATGTCCCGTTTAAAAGAGAGGTGACGCGGTATGGAATTGACAGCAATGTTTAGCTCGATTGGCCTGTGCGTGGGCGCAATCGTTGCCGCCGCGGTCATCTACTTTGTGGTCACGGCCATTAAGGGCAAAAGGCCCGAACGCAAGGAGCGCGCGACGCTTAAACAGCATCGCGACCAGCAGGGCAAACGCGCACGGAGATAGCTTGTTGAGTTTTGGATCCGTGCGCTAGCTGCGTTTTCGGATCAGGGCAATGTAGAAGCCCTCAAAGTCGCGGCTAGGCGGAATGGTGAGCGTGCCGGGCAGGCCGTTGGCGATGGCCGATACCTGACCCGCGGCAATGGCCTCGGTCAGGGCGTTGGACTCGATGCGCGGCTCCTCACCAGCTTCCTGGGCGCGGCGTGCCTCACTTTCGCTCGGCGTGCCGTCGAGGGGGATAAGCTCGCAGTCCATATGCTTGTCGAGGGCCTCTTGCAGGGCGTCCTCGTTTTCCTGCGGCAAGATCGAACAGGTCGAATAGACGAGCGTGCCGCCCGGTTTGAGGGCACCCATGGCGCGGTCCAGAAGTGCTCGCTGCGAGCGGGCGCACTTGCTCAGCAACTGCTCGGTGAGGCCGCGCAGGCTTTTCTCGTTGCCGTTGATGACGGTGCCCGTGCCGGTGCAGGGAGCGTCGAGCAGGATGCGGTCAAAGCGGAAGAACTCGTCGAGCTCGCGTGCGTCGATGCGCATGACGGGCACGTTTTTGGCACCTTGGCGGTGGAGGTTGGACTCAAGCTTTTCGGCGCGGGGAATGCTCATCTCGCAGGCCGTGAGGTGTGCCTGGCCCTGGGTGAGGGCGGCGATCTGCGTTGTCTTGCCGCCGGGGGCTGCGCACATGTCCAGGATGTCCTCGCCGGCCTGAACGCCCAGGGCCAACGGCGGCATCATGGACGACAGGCTCTGCAGATAGATTTTGCCGTCGCGGTAGATGTCGAGATCCCACAGATCGGAAACCTGGGCCTCGGGCAGGATAAAGGCGTCTGGGTACCAGACGACGGGGTTGTGGGCGATGCCGGCTGCATCGAGCGCCGCAGCGATGTCCTCGGCGGTCGCCTTGAGCGTGTTGGCGCGCAGTGTGACCGGGCGTGTGGCCGCGGCACCAAAGCCCTCGATCATGAGCTTGGCATCGGCGGGCGCATAGGCGCCGGCGACCGTGTCGACCATAAAGCGCGGCAGGTCGGCGGCGGAGTGTTGGGCGGCAAGCTGGTCGGAAAGCTCGGTGGAGGCAAACTGCCTAAGCTTGAGCTCGGGCTTAACCTGCTTTTTCTGCTTACGACGACGCGGCTTGGACATCCGTCTTTCCTTCCACCTAAATGATTATTCTGGGACGGGGATTAAATAATCATTCCATGACTCCCGTCACAAAAAGACTGTACTGTGGCGCCCGGGAATGATTTTTTAATCCCCGTCCCAGAATAATCATTCCCGGGCGCGTTGCTACTAGCGTGCTTTAGTACTGGCTCTCGTGCTTGCTGAAGAAGTCGAAGCGCGGGGGCAGCGGCTTCACGCGGTGCTCGCCGGGCTTCTCGCCCAGGCTCTCCACAAACTCATCCGTGGAGGCAAAGATGTTATCCCAGCTAAAGAAGGCGACCGGGTCGACGTCGAAGTACTCGCAGATGAGCTCGCAGCCGGCCGGGACGATGCCGTGCATGAGCACGGTCGCCACGCGCAGCTCGCTAAAGGCGTCGACGAGGGCCTGCGCCATCGCGGCGTTTGCCTCATTACCCTCGAGCTTGTTGGCGGCCTTGGAGGCGTCGCTCCAGCGCTTGTTGGCGGCGCGCAGGTAGTCGTCGCACACGGCAAGCGCGCGGTGCGTCTCGAACTTGTACATGGCCTGCTCAAAGGCGAGAGCTGCCTGCTCGGCAGCCTCGACCACGGCGGCAGAAGCCGCGCCGGCGGGGATACAGCCGTTGCGATAGGGGCTCTCGTCGCCCTCCTTGACGGCGACGCCGTAGAAGCAGCTGCGGGCCAGACGGTTGAACACGCCGGTCAAAAGGGCGCTCTCCTTAAGGGCCGGATCGATGACGCGCTTGTCGTCGCAGGCGCGCACCTCGTTGCCGTCCTTGTCCTTGCCAGTCACACGCGTGTCGTATGCCTTGGGGCTAAAGCTCACCGGCTTTTCGGACAGGCCGAGCGACAGCCAGTGCGCGCGCATCTGCTCGCAGGTGTAGTGGTTGAGCAGGTCGTCTGCCGGCGGGGGAGGCGTCTGCGAGGACGAGCTGGCCTTTTTGCCCATGTAGAGCAGGTGGTAGCAGGCGCTGACGGTGCTCTGCGTGAGGTCCCAGCCCAGGGCCTCCCACATGGCGGTCTGCGCGATGCAGTAGAAATAGATGTTGTCCTGGCCGATAAACTGGTAGATCTGTGCGTCGTCCGAGCACCACCAGTCGCGCCAGTCGAGCGAGCTGTGCTGGTAGGTGGGCGCGGGCACCTGCGTGGAGTCGGCAGCGGGCTCGCCCATGAGGGCGGCATCCTGGGCGGCGACACCCTCGGTCACGCCGGCGGCCTTGGCATCGCGTGCGAGCACGGTGCGGGTGTAGCTGATGGGCGCCCACAGGCTCTCGGGCCAGCACCAGCAGGTGACGTCGTTCACGCCGTCGACCTCGGGCACCGGAACGCCCCAGTCGATGTTGCCGGTGATGCGGAAGGGCACGAGCGCCTTGCCGCTGCGGAAGCGCACGCCGCCGTTGGCGAGCACCGCGTGGGCGTCGTCGCGCTCCTTCCAGCTGGGGAAGGTGACGGTAAAGCTGCTCTTGTTGCCCTCGGGCTCCAGCACGGTGTGCTCAGGAAGCTGATCCTCGACGGCATCGAAGGCCTCGCGGAACTTGTTCTGGATGTAGAGCTGGGCCGGCAGCAGCCACTCCTCCATGGTCTTGGAGACCACGGAGCGAACCTGCGGGTTCTGGGCGAGCTTGGCGGTATAGGTCTTCATAAAGTCGAGGTAGGCCGGCAGGTCGAAGTAGAGGTTGTCGACCGGGCGCAGCTCGGGCACCTCGCCGGTGAGCTGGCTTTTGGGCGCGATGAGCTCCTCGGGCTCAAACTGGTGGCCCAGGTCGCACTCGTCGGCATAGGCCTTCTCGGACTTGCAGCCCTGGATGGGGCAGCGGCCGATCACCTGACGGCCGTTGAGGAACGTGCCGGCCTTGGCATCGTAGAACTGCAGCGTGGAGCGCTTGGAGATGGTGCCCCGCTCGTGCAGGCGCTTGATAATCTCGGCGGTCACCTCGTTGTGAATCTGCGCAGCCGGCTCAAGGCCTGAGCCGCCGTAGATATCGCAGCTGATGTTGTAGTTGTTGAGGGTCGCGGCCTGGCGGGAGTGATTGGACTCGACATACTCGCCGATGGACTTGTCGTAGCCTTCGTTCTCCTTGAGCTTGCGGTAGCTCTCCATGATGGGCGAGCCGTAGCAGTCGGTGCCCGAGGTGAAGATGACGTTCTCGCGGCCCAGACGGTCGCGCAGGAAGCGGGCGAAGAAGTCGGCAGGGACAAAGACGCCGCCAACGTGGCCAAAGTGAAGGCCCTTGTTGCCGTAGGGCTCGCCGGCGGTAACGATGGCGCGGCGAGGCCAGCTGGGACGGTCGTTCATGGAGTATTTGGATGCCATGGGACTCCTTCGCATATGGTGAGAGCGCGGCCGGGCGCAAGGCCTGGCGACGCAGTGGTCAATTCGTGCATATCGTTCGACATTATCGCACATGCGGGCGGGTGCGTGGCAGGGGCGCTATCCTAAGATGCTATGAATGAGATTTCCAACATACATGCGTTTGAAGACGAGGATTTTCTGCACGCTTGCTTCGTGTGGGGGATGGTCGTCGTCGGCGTGTTTGCCGTGTGCCTGGTGCCGGTGTTTATGCTGCTGGGCGGGCCTGCGGATCTGGATGCGGCTGACGCGGGCGGCTGGATGGCTGTTGTGGGCTGGATAGTCGGCTTGGCTGCGATCTCAATGGCGTCGTTCGCCGTGCACGAGCTGGTGCACGCGGTGTTCTTTAAGCTGCTGGCGCCTGCGGGCGCGAAGGTGACCTTTGGGGCGAATCGCGAGACGGCGATGATCTATGCCTGCGCCGAGGGGATTGTGTATTCGCGCCGGCGGTATATGGCAATTTGCCTGGCGCCGACGGTTGTTGTGACGACAGCGTTTGCCCTGGGGTTTGCGTTTTCGGGCTATCCGCTGCTGTGCTATCTGGCTGCCGGCTTGCATTTGTCGGGCTGTGTAGGCGACTGGTATTACGTGCGGACCATTTTGCGCGACCGTCGCATTGTCGCCTGCGAGGATACGTCCTTTGGCGTGCGCTTTTTTGGGTGAGGAGATGTCGATGAAGTCGTTGTTGCTGCATGCGTGCTGTGCACCATGCTCGCTTGAGCCGGTTCGCCTGCTGCGCGAGGAGGGGTTTGAGCCCACGATTTGCTGGACCAACCCCAATATTCAACCGCGCGATGAATGGCAGCGGCGCCTGGTCGAGCTGCGCCGGTGGTGTGCCGACGGCAGCATCGAGCTTATCGAGGCGGGGGAGGACCGCGAGCGCTGGGAGGTCGGTGTGGCCCCGTTGGGCGCCGATCGACCCCGCCGCTGTCGTGCGTGCTATGCCCTGCGTCTGGCCGAGGCATGCCGTGTGGCCCAGGAGCACGGGTTTGAATATGTGGGCACGACGCTCGCCGTTTCGCCGTATCAGCTGTTCGAAACCTGCAATGATGTGTTGGAGCGTCTGGCTGCCGCTCGCGGTCTCACTCCGGTGATTCGCGATTTTCGCCCGTATTACCCCGAGGCCACGCGTCGTTCGCGCGAGCTTGGCATGTATCGGCAGAACTACTGTGGTTGCCGCTTCTCTGCCGTCGAGGCGGCCATGGACCGCGCCCGCATCCGCGACGAGCGCAAAGCCGCCAAAAAGTAGTTCTTTTGGGCTGGCGGCCTGCTAGGATGTAGAGCGGACTTTAGCTATATAAGGAGTATCCGACGTGTCTATGCGTACCGATGATTTTGACTACAACCTTCCTGAGGAACTGATTGCCCAGGCGCCTGCCGAGCCGCGCGACTCCTGCCGCCTGCTGGTGGTGGATCGCAAAGGCTCCCAGACGGGAACGCCGCTGGAGCATGGCGGTACCGTTGAGCACCGCATCTTCCGCGACATCATCGATTACATCGAGCCGGGCGACGTGCTCGTCATCAACCAGACGCGCGTGATGCCGGCCCGTCTGATCGGTCGCAAGACGGGCTCGGGCGGCGTGGTCGAGACCCTGCTGCTCAAGCGCCGCGAGGATGTTGACCCGCTGGGTCACGTTTGGGAGTGCCTGGTCAAGCCGGGCAAGCGCCTAAAGCCCGGTGCTCAGATTGAGTATCGTGCGGGCGGCGCTCATGCGCCCGAGGGGGCTCCCGTGGTGCTGACGGCCGAGGTCGTCGACTTTGTCACCGATAGCCGCGGCGGCCGCCTGGTGCGTTTTGAGCCGGCCGGTTGCAATGCTGCCGGCGACCCGCGCACGCTCGACGAGGCCATCCATGCTGCCGGCCACGTGCCGCTGCCGCCCTACATTACCGATTATGAGGGCGATCCCGAGAAGTACCAGACCGTCTACGCCATGAAGGAGGAGCACTCGGCTGCCGCTCCCACGGCGGGCCTGCACTTTACCCCCGAGCTCATGGCCGCTATCGAGGCCAAGGGCGCGAAGTTTGCCGCCGTCGAGCTCGAGGTGGGCATCGATACCTTCCGCTTGGTGGAGGAGGACGACCCCACGCAGCACGTGATGCACACCGAGCGCTACCACGTATCGCAGGAGGTGGTCGACGCCGTGCATAAGGCGAAGGCCGGGGGGCATCGTGTGATCGCTGTCGGTACCACGGCGGTGCGCTCGCTCGAGAGCGCCTTTGATGCGGAGGCGCCGGTGTCCGATCCGGCTGTGACGGCGCGCTATTTTGAGGGCCGCGAGGACGGGGCCGATACGCTCGGCCGCGGTGACATCGTGGTGCGCGAGAACGCGACGACGCAGCTCTACCTCATGCCTGGCTCGACCTATCACGTGGTCGACGCGCTGATCACGAACTTCCACGTGCCGCGCTCTACGCTCATGATGCTCGTGAGCGCGCTTGCCTCCCGCGACCAGATCATGGATGCCTACGCCGCCGCCATCGAGGAGCGCTACCGCTTCTTCAGCTTTGGCGACGCGATGCTCATTTGTTAGTTACGCGGTTCTACGAACCGCGTAACTGCTCGACGCTGCGCGGGCCGCATTTGGACAATCTGACGTTCAATCGTCGGGCATGACCAGAAGGTCAATGCCCTCCTCTTTCACGTCACCTTGCTCGCTTAGGGGCGTTTTCGCTGACTTTGCCAAAGCATCGGCAGGTACTCATTGGGGACGTACTTAAATGAGTGCCTGCAGAATGAGAGTGGATAATCTCCCGTTTTTGGCCTGCTTGGGGGCTCAAAGTGGGAGATTATCCACTCTCGTCATTGGGCTAGTCGTTGGGGACGTTCTTGTTTGACCAGTCGTTTAAGAACGTCCCCAACGACTACTTGCTTGCGAACAGCCAGACTAGGATGATCACCAGGATTGCGGCGACGATGCAGACGATGGCGCCGGTGAATTTGATGCGTGAGTCGCGGGTACGCTCGCGCACCGCGTCCTCGGTGGCCTCCAGCTGGGCGACTTCTCGCTCGGTCTCGGCGTGTTCGGCTTTGTCTCGGGCCAAGGATCCTGCAAGCGACTCAGTGATCTCTGGGTGGTCGTGCACTTCGGTCGCCTGTTCGATGATCGACTGCGCATGTGCGGCATCTGCTTGGGCGTTGGCGATGGTCTGCTCCTGCTCGCGGCGTGCCTTGTCCTCCGCGGCGATCTTCTCGCGCAGTTCGCGCTGACGAGTCGCGGCGGCGGTCTTCGCCGTCTGCAGCTCGTCGCGCGCGGCATCGGCTTCGGTCGTCACGGCTTGGTGCGCGCGTTTTGCGTCGGCGATAGGGGCTTGAGCCTGCTCGACGGCCTGCTCGGCTGCGGCAAGTGAATGCTCAAGGTCGGCGGTGATGCGCGGGACATCTTCTTCGGCTTTACGCAGGGCATCTGCCGTGTCTGAAATCTGCATCGAGAGCTCGCTGGTGCGCACCGTATAGTTGGCGGGATTTGCCGAGGGATTGCGTTGCAGCTCGGCATACTCATGACGCAGCGTCTCGAGTTGGGCGCGCGTGGCGTCGACGGTTTGTTGTGCGGCGGCAATGCCGGCGTCTCGCTCGGCCTTCACCTTGTCGCGGATGCGCTTGGAATCCTCAAGACGTCGAACGAGGCGGTTGCCGGTCTCGCGCGAGCTCGCCTCGCGGGCCTCCACGGCGTCGAGCGCGGCCTTCAGACGGAGCTCAGTCGCGTCATCCTCTGTCTTCATTTGTTCGAGCTGACCTTTGAGCTCTGTCGCTTTGGCGGCGTGGGCATCACGGTCAATCTCGGCGGCCGCTGCAGTCTTTTGGGCCGTGGCAATCGCCTGGCGCTGGTCGGCGACGATCTGGTCGTAGCGGCCTGCGATATCCTGGCGCGTCTCGAGTTCCTCGGCCTGATCGGCAATGCGCTGCTCAAGTTCGGCCAGGTGGGCGCGGGCATCGGCAAGTGCCTTTTTCGCGGCGTTCATCTCGCGCATGGCCGAGGCGCCCTGGGCAATAAAGGTGCCCACGGCGTTCGCGGTGTTCGAGACAGCGGTCCCCAGATCGCGGTTCGCGGCAGGGGAGTGCGAGGCGGTCGGGCGAGCGGTGTCAGCAGCATCCGCATCGGCAGCCTGCGGCACGGAGATGTTGCCGGTGCCGCCCTCGACCACAGAAAAGCCTGCTGCGTGCGGGTCGACCGCATCGGCGCCAATCGTGGGGTGCTCGAGCTGCAGAAACGAGGGCATGGTGCTGCCCTGGTCGGCAACCGGAGTCTCGCCGGGTACAAAGGTCGAGGCCGCCTCGGCAGCCTCCTCTTCCTCGGCGTCAACGTCAGCGTCGGCCACGGCGTCTTTCATCGCTTTGACGGCATCCATCATGGAGTCCATGACGGCGTCGAGCTCTTCTTCCGAAGACACCTCGATAGGGCCCGCAGCTTGCGGAGCGGCATCCTGTACGGGGTCGTCGTCCTGAGCGGGCGCATCGTCGTTTTGCTCGCCTGCATCTTCGGCGCCAGGGGTTTCCGCCGTAGCGCTTTCGTCCAAGATGGGGTCGTCGAGGTCAATATCATCGCAGGTCACAGCGTCGGCATCTGCAGTGACGTCTGCGGAATCATCAATATGCTGTTGAGTCTGGGGGTCCAGCTCGTCTGTCATAGGTATGTGCTCCTCATCGTTGTTTGTCACCCTATGATAAAGTCTCGTGCCGACTTCCCGCGCGCCGCAGCAAAGTTTCAAAACGTGTTCGATGGCTCGCGTCGATAGCAAAAACTCGGCCACTCTATCCAATTTTTACTTGACATTCCCTTCGCCGAAAGACGTTGCGCCGTTCGCCTGCCATGGGCTTTATTTTTCACTTGAACCCGTTAAAGTTGCATTTCAGCTTTTGGCGCGTTTATTTGGATGCGCGCAGTCGGCGGGTGCGCCCGTCGCGATTTGAAAGGACTTTATATGGGACTTTTCACTGGTAAGACCGTGATCGTCACCGGCGGCGGCAAGGCCACGCTTAAGGACGGCTCCGCTGGCTCCATCGGTTATGGCATCGATATCGCTTTTGCCAAGGAGGGCGCGAACCTCGTTATCACCGGCCGCAACGTCGCCAAGCTCGAGGCCGCCAAGGAGTCCCTCGAGGCCGAGTACGGTGTCAAGGTTCTGCCTGTTCAGGCCGATGTTTCGGCTGGTCAGGACAACGAGGCCGTCGTCCAGAACGTTATCGACAAGGCCATTGAGGAGTTCGGCCGCATCGACGCCGTCGTCAACAATGCTCAGGCCAGCGCCTCGGGTGTGACCATCGCCGACCACACCATGGATCAGTTTAACCTGGCCATTTATTCCGGTCTGTATGCCACCTATCTGTACATGCAGAAGGCCTATCCGCACCTGAAGGAGACCAAGGGCTCCGTGGTCAACTTTGCCTCGGGCGCCGGCCTGTTTGGCAACTACGGTCAGTGCAGCTATGCCGCCGCCAAGGAGGGCATCCGTGGTCTGACTCGCGTTGCCGCCAACGAGTGGGGCAAGGACGGCATCAACGTCAATATCGTTTGCCCGCTTGCTTGGACCGCCGCGCTCGAGAACTTCCAGGATGCCTACCCCGAGGCGTTCAAGGCCAACGTCCACATGCCGCCGGCAGGCCACTACGGCGACGTCGAGAAGGAAATCGGCCGCGTTGTCGTTCAGCTCTGCGGTCCTGACTTTAAGTATATGAACGGCGAGACCGTCACCCTCGAGGGTGGCATGGGCCAGCGTCCGTAGGGGTTCCGCCGTTCTACCGAACGGCGGACCGGCCGACGCTGCGCGGTCACCAGAGCGACAACTTGTCATTCAAAGAGGGCGGCATGACCAGAAGGTCTATGCCGCCCTCTTTTCATGCCAATTTGTTCGCTCTGGTGACCGCTCGCTGATGTTGTCAGAGCATCGGCGTTACCTTGACTGTTGGATGTAGTCGTTGGGGACGTTCTTAAATGACTAGTCGAAAGGGACACTCTTGCCGGCACTTGGGGACAGTCCCTGAGTGCCGGCAGATTGGGGCACTCATTTGCAAGATGGCGCTGAAGACTGTCCCCAACGTCTAGTCGTTTAAGACTGTCCCCAACGACTACCCAACGACTAGCGCGGGAACCTGATCCTAATGCACTAGTTTCTGTCGAGTCGGTGCTTCTTGCGGGTTGCCCGTATAATGGTTTGCGTATGAACCGCAACCAAGGAGTTCCAGTTTATGGACCAGAACCTTTTTAAATTCGACCTGATTGCCGAGGATCCGACGACGCATGCGCGAGCCGGCGTGCTGCACACCCCGCACGGCGACATCGAGACGCCGATCTTTATGCCCGTGGGCACCAAGGCAAACGTCAAGGGTATTCCCACCGAGACCGTCAAGCAGCTCGGCGCCCAGATCGTGCTTGCCAATACCTATCATCTGTCCATGCGCCCCGGCGAGGACACTATCGCCGAGCTGGGCGGCCTACACAAGTTTATGAACTGGCACGGCCCCATTCTTACCGACTCGGGCGGTTTCCAGGTCTTCAGCCACAACGACGCCGTCAAGCTCACCGACGAGGGCGTGCGCTTTATCGTCAACGATTACGACGGTCGCCACGTGTTCTGGACGCCCGAGGACAACATGGAAATCGCCATGAAGCTCGGTTCCGACATCTGCATGCAGCTCGACCAGTGCCCCGGCTATCCTGCCACGCGCGCCTACGTCGAGCGCGCCGTGGAGCTGTCGAGCATGTGGGCCGAGCGCTGCTATAAGGCCCACACCCGCGATGACCAGGCGCTCTTTGGCATCGTTCAGGGCGGCATGCATCTGGACCTGCGCCTGCGATCGCTGCGCCACCTGGAGGAGTGCGGCGACTTCCCCGGCTACGGCATCGGCGGCTACTCGGTGGGCGAGGACCACGAGACCATGTTCGAGACGCTGGCGCCGCTGGCTTCCGAGTACATGCCTAAGCACAAGCCACGCTACCTGATGGGCGTCGGCAACCCTACCACGCTCGTGCGCGGCGTTGGCGTGGGCATCGACATGTTCGACTGCGTGCTGCCGACGCGCACCGGCCGCATGGGTACGGCGTTCTCCAGCGAGGGTCGCCTCAACTTCCGCAACGCTCGCTTTGCGCACGACGATGGCCCCATCGATCCCACCTGCACCTGCCCGGTGTGCACGGGCGGCTACAGCCGCGCGCTCATCCGCCACATGGTCACGCAGAAGGAGATGCTCGGCGGCATTTTGCTGTCGATGCACAACATCTACTACCTGCTCAACCTTATGCAGCGTGCTCGCCAGGCCATTATCGAGGGCCGTTACGGTGCGTTCGTGAGCGACTGGATGAACAGCCCTGCGGCGGTGGATTACTAAGGGCGACAGATACGCTTGCAGAGCGTGGACAACGGCAATGGTCGAGCGCCAGCCGGTCGTCGCATTCGCTGACACCGGCTGCGCGACCGCTGACCGATAGCTTGCAAGTGCTTGATGCATCGTGGGTACCATACCGAATAGTTGATGCTCGGGCGGGTGTTTGACGCATGGCGTCGACCCCGCCCGTTTTCTTTTTCTCGATAGGAGTACCCATGATTAAGAATGAGAACGTCGAGGGCGAGCCTGCCTACGACGAGACGTACCGCCGCGGCCCCGTGGTCATGCGCGGCCCCATGATTCCCAAGGACAACACCTACGCCAACCTGCTGGCGCCCGAAGATTCGACTGACTGGCTGCATGCCGATCCCTGGCGCGTGCTGCGCATTCAGGCCGAGTTTGTCGATGGCTTCGGCGCGCTTGCCGAGCTTGGCCCCGCAGTGACCATCTTCGGCAGTGCCCGCACGCCCAAGACCGATCAGCTCTACAAGGCGGCGCGTACCGTCGGGTGCAAAATCGCCCAGCGCGGCGTGGCGGTTATCACCGGCGGCGGTCCCGGCGTCATGGAGGCAGCCAACAGGGGAGCGGCGAGCGCCAACGGCAAGTCGGTCGGCCTGGGTATCGAGCTTCCGCACGAGCAGGGGCTCAACAAATACGTGAACCTCGGCATGGACTTCCGCTACTTCTTTGTGCGCAAAACCATGTTCGTTAAGTACAGCTCGGGCGCCATCGTATTTCCCGGCGGCTTTGGCACGCTCGACGAGATGTTCGAGGTTCTCACGCTGGTGCAGACGCACAAGGTCAAGCGCATGCCGCTCGTGCTGGTGGGCAGCGAGTACTGGCAGGGCCTATTCGACTGGCTCAACGGCCCGGTGATGAGCGCCGGTATGATCAGCCCGCTCGATCCGGATCTGGTACACATTACCGACGACCTCAACGAAGCGGTCGACGTCGCCCTGAGCGGGCTGATGTAGAGCAATCGTGCCGCTGCAACATGAATATGCATGGCAATCTGATGCTATCTAACATCAGATTGCCATTTTTATTGGGTATACTGATGCAAAAGACGAGGGCGAGGAGGTCGCGTATGTCTACTGCAACGATTAAGCCCACGACGGTCCGCATCGA
This sequence comes from Collinsella sp., assembly GCA_048485835.1. Taxonomy (GTDB): domain Bacteria; phylum Actinomycetota; class Coriobacteriia; order Coriobacteriales; family Coriobacteriaceae; genus Collinsella. Next base: position 118,052 of record DBFWBE010000003.1, on the reverse strand, counting down.
GGAGGGGCTTAAGGAGCAGGCGACTGAGTTTTTAGATTCGGTTGGCCTGAACCTTAATTCGTATCTCAACCTTGCTGTTCGGCAGCTTGTGAACCAGCGGAAGATTCCGTTTGAGATTGTGGGGCGGCCGGAGGTACCCAACGAGGCGACGAGGCGCGCTATGGTGATCGCCGAGGCTCGTGAGCTGGGGATTCTGCCAGACGACAGCCCGTCATTCGATAACGTTGATGAGTTGATGTCGTTCCTCGATGAGGATTAGACGATGTTTGAAATTAAGGTCGAGGCTCAGTTTAAGGCCGACTATAAGCGAGCGATGCAGAGCCACCCGCAGCTAAAAACCGAGTTTAAGGCGGCAGTTGCCGAGCTTGCGGCACACGGCGTGCTTCCGGCAGAGTACGGTGCCCACGAGCTCTCCAACCCGGGCGGCAATTACAACGGTCACATCGATTTTCATCTTTCCGATGGCCTGGTCGACGTGGTCGTTCTCTACCTGCCACATAAAACCAATCCGGTGATTCGACTGGTAAGAATGGGTTCGCATCAAGAGTTATTTCAGGGCCCACTGAGCTAGCCACTCACTTCTAAGTTGCGGTGAAATAGGGATTGATTTGCGGCTTATAAGCCAAAAACAGTCCCTATTTCACCGCAAGTGATGGAGATGTTCCGTCTGTTGACGCGGCATCTGGCTTTCCCTTGTGGCTGACTTCGTCTAAGAGCTCCGCTGCGATCTCGCTGTTTTTGAACCTGATGCTGCAGTCTTCGTTCTTTGGGAAAGCTAGCAGCGGGATCGTTCCGTACCAGACAGTTTCTTCGTCAATTATCGCTGCACACAAACGTCCTTCTGCTCTGATGGCATACTCGACGTTCATTTCGGCCAAAGTCTCTTTTGCATCTTCACGCGGAGTCGAGGCAAGGTAAATCTCAAGGGCAATCCCTCGGGCAGCGGCGCCTTTGATTGCATCGCCGAGCTTTGCAAGGCAGGCGGCAGATACGTAGGGCGCGGCAATGAAGATGCTCTTGGCGGCGTCGACGATGTCTTCAACCAATGTCTCTACGGCATTCGCCGGCTCTATGAGAATGTTTTGATCGGGCTGCTCGCTGCCTCCGGTCACGTAGACTTCGTACCCAAGCTTGGCGTACGTCTTGAGTCTCTTCTGGTACATGCGGGCGAGCATGGGTATCGACAGGTCGACGTAGTCGAATATCTCAACCCGCTGTTTGCCGTCGTAGTTTCTATGCAGCCTGCCTGCCTGTTGCGTTACGCTGCCATCCCAGGCTATCGGCGTCGCAATAAACAAGTTGTCGAGATATGCAAGGTCGAACCCCTCGCTCAGGAGGCTTTCGGTGGCAACAATGATTCTGTGCTCGTGCTCAAAGCCGGGAAGCTTGCTCAATATCGCTTTCCTCTCTTTAGCATCGATTTCCCCGGTTAAGAGGATGGGCTCGTGTCCGCGGTCGCGAAAGAGCCTGCAAAGCTCCTCGGCATGCTTTTTCCTTTTTGAAAGCACAAGTGGATGTCGACCGCTTGATGCGGCTTCGAGGGCGTCGTCGACAATCAATTCATTTCTTGCCGTATGCGCGCACAGAAGGTCGAGAATCTGATTGAAGCTTGCACCGGGCTCGTAGGCCGGTAGTCGAATTCCGGTAAAACGAGGCCGTACGATGCGCTGGATGCCCTGCTGGATCGCTTGCGTTTTTGGATCGATGACATAGCGAAGCGGGCCGCAGAGCATGGAGAGTGCCCGCGTAAGACCGTCGGAGCGCTCGGGCGTTGCGGAAAGGCCGTATACGTATTTGGCCGGGGCAGACTTGAGAACAAGCTCGAGCTGCGGCGCGGCGGCATGGTGGCATTCGTCGCAGATAATGAGGCCGTAATTGCGAACAAGGTCCTTAACTATTGGCTCTCCGGTTTGGCGGTCTTTGCCAGACAGCGATTGAAATGAAGCGACGTCGATGAGGCCACTTACGGCGGTCTTGCCTCCTCCAATTTGCCCGATGAGCGGAGGCTGCTTTTTGCTGATTCGTCCTTTTGGGGTTCGGACGGGCTCCCTGTTGTCCGTAATGTCGACAAATCGCTCGAGCTGGGATTTCCATTGGGTTATGAGCGCGGTCTTGGGAACGATGACGAGCGTTGGAAGACCAATGGTGGCAATAAGGTAAGCTCCGATGACGGTTTTACCGAAGCCTGTCGGAGCGGACATGATTCCGTCTTCGTATATGAGCATCTGATCAGCGGCGATTTGCTGCTCAGGGCGAAGGGCGCCTTTAAATGTCATCACAATTTGATTGTCAGATTTGCGTTCGTCTGAATAGTGGACAGAGACGCCGGTTTCTTGGAGCAGTCGCTCAAGTTGAGCTTTGCAGCCTCTGGGAATCGCGACGCAGCCGCCTCTAAGCTCGCTGAGGTCTATGAGCCGCGGTTTACCGAATACTGATTGATGCATAGATTGCGCGCGGAAGAATTCCGGGTTGGCGAATGTTGCGAGCCCGCGGATTTCCATTTGAGCCGCTGGACTCAGAGACTTCTCGGGGATGTACAGCATATCGGCTTGTGTGACGGGCAGCGATGAAGGAAAGTCCCGCGATGTGAGCGGTAGCCGTTTGCGGGGCGTTTGGGCATACCGTTTGGTCTTGTTTGCCACCGTAACTGTTGCTAGCCCGTGTGGGTTGTCCCCAGTGGTTTCGATCAGATTTTGCACTGTCGAGCGCGGAATCAGCTGGACTTGCGACAGAAAAAGCCATTGGTCGGGAAAGGGCTCGAATTGTTCGTCTACAAATACGCTGTTTCCTTCACGTTGTGCCTTGCCTTGAAAGGGAAGTGCGATGAGGTTTCCAAAGCCTCCATCGGGGATAGTGACCTGAGCGGGGAGCATTCGATCAAAGGCCTCGAACGTGATTGTTTTATTAAGCGCCGCGGCTTCGGTTATGAGGTAACTTCCAAACTCTCTGGCAGTCTTTGCGTCGATTGGCTCGAGGAAGAAAAACCAGATGTGTGCGCCGTTGCCGGACCTTGAGCGCTCAACGGCGGCGTTAATGCTCCGTCGTTTTGCAACAAGCCGTACGGCATTTGTTGCCTCTTTCCAGTCCGCTTTGTCAAAATCGATGACGAGAACTTTCGTGTTGCAGTCCCTGTCGAGAACATATTGCCCAAGGACATCGCGGAACCGGTCATCGTTGCCTTTAAAGTGAGCAATGATTGCGGCATCGCTTAATTCGGGGAAGATGCGATTGCCGCATTCTGCGCATTTGACTCTTTGATGGGCTGCTTTGGGGCAAATTCCCGACTTCCACTCGTTTGCGCAAGCGGGCGTATAGCCGATACCTCCGTCTTTTCTGCGATATCCATGAGCGTAAACATCTTTACGTCCGGTAAAGAGACTGCGAAAGAGCTCGAGTTTGTCACGTGCTGGGCTCGCGCTGGTGACGATGCCCTCGATTCGCGCTCGTTCATCGAACAAAGCGCCAGCTTCTTCCCACTCTTCAAGTGTGGCGTAGCGTACGTCTGAACCGTTGTTGCAAATGACGATTTGTCGGTGTGGGTCGGAGGTGTGCGCGATCGTCTGATCGTATTTAAATTGTGCGGTCCCAAAGAGGGCGTATTGATGTAAAGGCTTGGACATTCGAATGCCGTACTCTCGTCTTAAAGGAGTTTATTGAGATGAGAGTACGGCATTTCGTTTTTTTGGGATACTCGACATCGATTTTGGTTCGGCAACGGTGGGTTGTCGCTCCGTGAACGGTGCCTGGCCCGCGCCGGAACGTGTGGCTGCTGGTCTTAAATGGCTTTAGCGGTCATGAGATGGGCTGGAGGCGTGGGGGTCAAGCCACCAGGAGACCCCGTGGTCAAAAAATGGCAAATATGAGTACTGTTGCTAGGATAGAATCATATCATTTGGAAAGTATTTAAGACCAATTGGCTGCGATTGCATATATCAACCCCCTAAATACGACGATTCGGTGCTTTATGGAGCTTGAAAATCGGTGGAAGTGGGCAATTTCAGCGAAATTTTGCTGTTACTAAAATTGTGACAGTACTCATATTTGCCGTTTTTTCCACTGGGTATCGTCGGGGGCCAATTAGAGCTCCCCGTACAGCTGGGAACGCGCCGATTGCCAGCAATATCTTGTATGCGGATGGCGCAGCAAAAAAGTTGCGGTGGAATAGGGATTGATTTGCGGCTGATAAGCCAAAAAACAGTCCCTATTCCACCGCAAGTGGTAAAGGTGCCTCTAGTGAACGGGCTGGTAGCGGGGGCAGTAGCTGATGGCGATGGCGTCCACGCCCACGTGGGTTGCGATGGTGCAGCCGATGGGGCCGGTGCCGGCGTCGACGTAGTCTTGGCCCGCGAGCGCTTGGTTGACGAGTTCCTGCTCCTCGGCAGCGCCGGTCGTGAGCACGCGCACGCTCGAGCCCGGGTGCTCGGCCAAAAACGCGAGGCAGTCGGCCATGGTGTTGGCGACGATGCGCTTAGAGCCGCGACCCTTCTTGATGGCCTTGATCTCGCCCGACTGCCACTCCGGCGAAACGGCCAGGCGAATGTTGAGCATCTGCGTCAGCTGGCCGGCGAGCTTGGGGGCGCGGCCGTTTTTGACCAGGTTCTCGAGCGTTCGGGGAATCAGCAGCAGGTGGGCGTCGGGCAACGTCGCGCGGATCTGCGCCTCGGTCTCGTCCAAGCTGCGGCCGTCCTCGCGCATGGCAAGCGCGTACTCCACCAGCAGACCCTCGGCGCCCGAGCCGGTGCGCGAATCGATGCAGCGCACGTCGAGCTCGTGGGTCTCGGCGACCAGGCATGCGTTGGAATAGCAGGCGGACCACTCGCTGCACAGCGAGATAAAGATCGCGCTGTCGTGGCCATCGGCGCGCACGCGGTCAAACAGCGCCTTGAACTCGCCGGCGCTCGGCTGCGAGGTGTGCGGCAGCTGCTCGGAGCCGGCCATGCGCGCGACGTATTCCTCGGCAGTAATCTGCACCTGGTCGAGCAGGTCCTCGCCCTCGATAATCACATGCAGCGGAATCACGTAAATGCCGAGCTCTTGGGCGCGGGCGGGGGAGATGTCCGACGTGGAGTCGGTTATGATGGCAAAAGACATAATTGCACCTTTCGTTGGGGCGCGACGGCGCCGCCTTCTGAGAGCAAAGTGCGACAAGTATAGTGGAGTTGCTCTACATTGCTAGGTTCAATTGTTGAATAGTCAACAGTTTGAAGTGTCGGTGTGGAAATCATCAACTGGGGAAGAGGGATACCGATGGAGGCGCTGGAGATAGGCAAGCGGCCGGTCGTGTTGTTTGATTTCGATGGCACGGTGGCAGATACGGGTCGGGCGGTGATGACCTCGACACGCAAAACGTTGGCCGCGCGCGGGTTTTCGGAGGCGCAGATGGGTGACCTGCGTCGCATGATCGGGCCTCCGCTGTGGAAGAGCTTCCACGACTTTTACGGCTTTACGCGCGAGGAGTCGCTCGTGGTGGCCGACGAGTACCGTGCCTTTTTTGACGAGCTGGGTCCGGAGGAGTATCCCGTGTTCGACGGAATTCCCGAGCTGCTCGATGGCTTGGCGGCGCAGGGTCATCGCATGGCCGTGGCGACGTCACGCATGGAGGCAAAGTGCATTGACATGGTGGACGAGCTGGGGCTTTCGCAGTTTGAGGCGGTGGTTGGCATGAATCCGCCGCAGGGACGCGAGACCAAGGCCGATTCGGTTCGCGATGCCCTGGCGGCGCTCGGCGCGACGGCCGACGATGCCGTGATGATCGGCGATCGCTTTAACGATGTGGAGGGCGCGCACGCGATGGGCGTGCCGTGCATCGGCATCTATTCGGGCGCGGCAGCGCCGGGGGAGCACGAGGCCGCGGGCGCCGATGCGGTGGTGCACTCGGTGGCCGAGCTTGCTAAACTTTTCGCTATCTAATAGACATAATGTGAGGGGCGGGCGTACCCGTCGCTCATTGGTAAGGAGGTCGTCCATGAATCAGGTGGAGCAGAGCGTCGCTGAGTATGTCGACGAGGTCTGGGAGGATGTTGTCGCCGATATCGAACAACTGGTGAGCTATCCGTCCGTGGCCGTTGCTGCCAATGCAGAGCCCGGTGCGCCGTTTGGCCGCCCGGTCCGTGATGCGCTCGATTGCGCGCTCGGCATTGCGCAAAAGCTCGGCTACCAGACGAGCGACGACGAGGGCTATGTGGGCATTGCCGATATCCCGGGTCGCGGCGACAAGCAGCTCGCGACCATCTGCCACGTGGACGTGGTGCCCGCCGGCCCCGGCTGGAACACCGACCCGTTTGCGATGGAGCGTCGCGAGGGCTGGCTGCTCGGCCGTGGCGTGATCGACGACAAGGGCCCGGCGGTGTTGTCGCTTTATGCCGGCGCGTACCTGCTCAAGCACGGCATTGTGCCGCGCTATACCTTCCGCGCGCTGCTGGGCTGCGATGAGGAAGTGGGCATGTCCGACGTTCACCATTATCTGGAGAACCACGCAGACCCCGACTTTCTGTTTACGCCCGATGCCGAGTTCCCGGTCTGCAATGCCGAGAAGGGCCAGTTTGGGGCGACGTTTGTGAGCCCCAAGATCGATGGAGGACGCATCGTATCGTGGAGCGGTGCCGAGGCGAGTAACGCTATCCCGTCGCAGTCCATCTGCGAACTTGCGATTGCCGCCGATGAACTGCCGGCGCCGGTCGAGAACGCCGACCGCCTGGAGATCACGACGCTCGATAACGGGCATGCGCAGATTTTTGCCCACGGCATTGGCGGTCATGCCTCGATGCCCGAGGGCACCATCAACGCCGTCGGCCTGATCGTGTCGTATCTGCGCGAGGCCGAGGACGCGTTTGGTGCACGCGACGAGCGCCTGCTGACGCCTGCCGAGCACGAGTTTGTCAAGTTTTTGGCCTTTGTGCATGCGGACGCCTATGGCCGCGGCCTGGGTATCGACGCGACGAGCCCGGCGTTTGGCCCGCTCACCTGCAATCCCGGCGTCATCCGTGTGGTGGATGGCCACATCGAGCAGGTCATCGACGTGCGCTTCCCCGATAGCACCAGTGCCGATACCATCCGCGAGCAGCTCGAGCCGCTCGTGGGCCGTTTTGGTGTGACGTGCCAGCTGGGTCGCGCGAAGGTGCCGTTCTCGGTCTCTGCCGACGATCCGGCCGTGAAGGCGCTTATTGATACCTATAACGAGTTTACGGGCAAGCATGCTGAGCCCTTTGCCATGGGCGGCGGCACGTACGCGCGCAACTTTGCCCGCGCCGTGTCGTTTGGCCCCGAGGAGACCGGCTTGGAGCTGCCCGCATGGGGCGGCCAGATGCACGGCCCCAACGAGTGCGCCAACGAGGAACAGCTCAAGCAAGCGCTCAAGATCTACATCGTGGCAATCCTGCGCCTCAACGAACTCGAGCTGTAGGGCTTCCCCAGGCACCCGACCTTGCCCCTCAAACCGTCGCTTGCGTACCAAAGTACGCGGCGCTCCTCTTTCGGGGCAATCTCGGGCACCTGGGAAACCCCCATATCCTGCTTGGATATAAACCTGTATTACTAAGGTTACGCGGTTTTCCAAACCGCGTAACGGCTCGACGCTGCAAACGCCCCTAAGCGGCAACCTGACGTTCAATCGTCGGTCGCGTACCGAAGTACGCTTCCCTCCTCTTTCACGTTACCTTGCTCGCTTAGGGGCGTTTTCGCTGACTTTGCCAAAACATCGATGTAGTCATTGGGGACATTCTTGTTTAACTAGTCGTTTAAGAACGTCCCCAATGACTACTTTGCTCTGGTGTAAAAGGTGCGCCATGTTCGGCGCTGGATTGTTATCCGTTTGTAAAGGCTGGGCAGAGCTTGCGGTAAGGGTCTATCAATAGCCCGTAAGAAACCGCAGATAACGCGGCCGTCGCCCGATCGGGGCCGTATCTTTCCAAACAGCAAAGCGGGCAGGGTGCCCGCGAGTCGCATGTATGAAAGGAAGATCATGCTCGATCAGGCTTATTCTCGTCGTCAGTTCCTCGGCCTCGCTGGTGGCCTCGCCAGCTTCGTGGGCCTCGGCCTCGTTGGCTGCGGCGGCTCAGGTGCCTCCGGTGCCGCCGACAAGGGTAGCGCCGCCGCTGCCGAGTCCGTCTCCGGCGAGGTGACCTACGACGGTGCCTCCTCGTTCCAGGCTCTCGTCGAGGCTGCTGCCGAGAAGTTCATGGATGCCAACCCCGACGTCTCCATCTCCGGCTCGGGCAACGGTTCGGGCAAGGGTCTGACCGCTGTCGCCGCTGGCACCGTCACCATCGGTAACTCCGACGTCTTCGCCGAGACCAAGCTCGAGGCCGACCAGGTCAAGAACCTCGTCGACCACGAGGTCGCCGTCGTGGGTATGGGTCCCGTCGTCTCCAAGAACGTGACGGTCGACGACCTGTCCCTCGAGCAGCTCAAGGGTATCTTCTCCGGCCAGATCACCAACTGGAAGGAGGTCGGCGGCGACGACGTCAAGATCGTCGTCCTCAACCGCAAGGCCGGCTCCGGCACCCGCGCCACCTTCGAGGCCGCCGTCTTTGGTGACGAGGCCGTCGACTTTAAGGGCGACGCCGAGCTCGACAAGTCCGGCGACGTCCAGACTCAGATGGGCAGTACCGACAACGCCATCTCCTACCTCGACTTCTCGCACTTCGATGACTCCAAGTTCAACGCCATCAAAGTCGAGGGCGTCGAGCCCAAGAGCAAGAACGTCACCGACGACTCTTTCAAGATCTGGGCTACCGAGCACATGTACTGCTCCAAGGACGCCGACGAGGCCACCAAGGCCTTCCTGGAGTTTATGCTCTCCGACGACGTTCAGGGCAAGCTCGTCGAGGGGCAGGGCTTTATCCCCGTCTCTGCCATGAAGGTCGTCAAAGACGCCAGCGGCAAGGTCTCCGCTAAATAAGTAATCGCCCCGGAAAGGTTTGCAATGGCAAAACAGCTGCCAAAGCGCGACCTTGAGAACGTGGGCCTGGGCGTCACGGGCGCGTGCGTAGCGCTCGTGACGCTTGTCGTTGCCGCGCTCATCTTTATGGTCGCCCAAAAGGGCCTCTCGGCTTTTGTCAAGGACGGCGTCTCGGTCGTCGAGTTTTTCACCGGCACCAAGTGGGACCTGGCCAACACAGCCGAAAACGGCCTGCCCTATACCGGCGCCCTGCCCCTGATCGTCACCTCGTTTGCGGTCATGGTACTCTCCACGCTTATCGCGCTGCCCATCGCCATCGGCTCTGCCATCTTTGCGGTCGAGATTAGCCCTAAGTTTGGCTCTAAGATCTTTCAGCCGCTCATTGAGCTTTTGACCGGCATCCCCTCGGTCGTCTTTGGCCTGATCGGTTTTCACGTGGTCGTCGGTCTTATGAAGAGCGTTTTCCACGTGAGCACGGGCCTGGGCATCTTGCCCGGCGCCATCGTGCTGGCGGTCATGATTCTGCCGACGATGACCACGCTTTCGGTCGATGGCCTGCGCGCCGTGCCCGACGGCTACCGACAGGGCTCGCTCGCGCTGGGCTACACCCGCTGGCAGACCATCTGGCACGTGGTGCTCAAGTCCGCCATGCCGTCGCTCATGACCGCGGTTATCTTGGGCATGACCCGCGCCTTTGGCGAGACGCTCGCCGTGCGCATGGTCATCGGCGGCATCGAGGCCATGCCGACGTCGCTGCTGTCGCCGGCTTCGACCATCACCACCACGCTCACCACGTCCATGGCGGTCTACGCCGAGGGCTCGGCCCAGGACGACGTCCTGTGGGCACTCGGTCTGCTGCTGATGGGCATGAGCCTCATCTTCATCCTGATCATCCATCTCATTGGCCGCAAGGGGGCGAAGGCTCGTGGCTAGCACGCGCATCCACATCGACGAGGCGAGGCTCGGGCGTGTCCAAAAGCAGGATCGCATCGCCACGGGCGTGCTGACGGCGATCGTCGCCATCGTCATGCTCATCGTCATCTCCATGGTGGCCTATATCCTGTTCGAGGGCATCTCGACGCTGTTCCAGCCGGGCTTTCTCACAGAGCCGTCGCGCGCCAACGGAACGCAGGGCGGCGTGCTCTACCAGCTGTTCGACTCGTTCTACCTGCTGCTGATCACTCTGATCATCTCGGTGCCCATCAGCCTAGGCGGAGCGGTCTTCCTGGTTGAGTACGCGCCGAACGGCCCTATCCGCGACATCGCCTCTACCGCCATCGAGACGCTGTCCTCGCTGCCTTCCATCGTCGTCGGCATGTTTGGCTTCCTGGTGTTCTCGGTGCAGCTGGGCTGGAAGTACTCCATCATCTCCGGCGCCGTCGCGCTCACCATGTTCAATATCCCCATTCTGGTGCGCGTGATTCAGCAGGCGCTCGAGGACGTGCCACAGGCCCAGCGCGATGCATGCCTGGCCATGGGCCTTACCCGCTGGGAGGCCACGCTGCACATCCTGATTCCCGAGGCCATGCCCGCCATCGTGACCGGCATCGTGCTTTCGGCCGGCCGCGTCTTTGGCGAGGCCGCGGCGCTGCTCTTTACCTCGGGCATGAGCTCGCCGGTGCGTCTGAACTTCTTGAGCTTTAACCTGTCGAGCCCCACCTGCGCCTGGAACGTGTTCCGCCCCGGTGAGTCGCTCGCCGTGCACATCTACAAGATCTATGGCGAGGGCAGCCCCGAGGCCCAGCAGATCGTTTGGGGCACCGCGGCGCTGCTGATGATTTGCGTGCTGCTGTTTAACGTAGTCGCCCGTATCGTGGGCAAACAACTGGCAAGGAAGATGACGGCCGAATGAGCGAGATAAATGCAACGCCCGCAACTGAGGCGGCATCGTCCGAGACCCAGGACTTTTTGTCGAGCGTGGGGGAGAGCGAGAAGCGCGTGCGCGCGAGCGGCAAGGCCGTGAGCGACGAGGTCGTGCTCTCCACCAAGGACGTCAACGTGTACTATGGCGACCACCATGCACTGCACAATACGTCGCTCGACTTTCACAAGGGCGAGATCACGGCGCTCATCGGGCCTTCGGGCTGCGGTAAGTCGACCTTCTTGCGTAGCCTCAACCTCATGAATCGCGAGATTTGCGGCTGCCGCGTGGAGGGCGAGATCAACTATCGCGGGCGCAACGTGAACACCAGGACCGAAAACACCTACGAGCTGCGCCGTTCCATTGGCATGGTGTTCCAGCAGCCCAACCCGTTCCGCAAGTCCATTCGCGACAACATCACGTTTGCGCCTAAGCGCCACGGCATCACCGACCGCGACGAGCTCGACCGCATGGTCGAGGAAAGCCTGCGCGGCGCGGCGCTTTGGGACGAGGTCAAAGACAAGCTCGACAAGAGCGCCTACGCGCTTTCGGGCGGCCAGCAGCAGCGTCTGTGCATCGCGCGCACGCTGGCGCTCAACCCCGACGTGATTCTGTTCGACGAGCCCTGCTCGGCGCTCGACCCCATCTCGACGCTGGCGATCGAGGACCTCATGTCATCGATCGTGGCCGACCGCGCCATCGTTATCGTGACGCACAACATGGAGCAGGCGTCGCGCGTGTCCAACCGCACGGCGTTCTTCTACATGGGCGATATGGTCGAGTACGACGAGACTGACGAGATTTTCCAACGGCCCAAGGATAAGCGGCTGAATGATTACCTCACCGGCATGTTCTCCTAGTCCGGGACATGCTTGAGGCCCGCGGCGGCCACGGTTGCCACGGGACTGATTGGAGAGGCGGGTCATCTCTTTTGGGAGATGGCCCGCCTTTTTGTGTCGTGTGCGGCCCGCCTTTTCGCTGCTATTATGGACAACGTTGAATTTCTACGAAGGAGCAGGGCATATGGCGATTCTTTTGGGATGCGATTCCGTCAGCCTAGAGTTTCCCACCAAGCATATTTTCGATAGCGTGACGCTCGGCGTGGGCGAGGGCGACCGTATTGGTATTGTCGGTAAAAACGGCGACGGCAAGTCGACGCTGCTGAGCGTGCTCGCCGGCACGCTGGAGCCCGACGACGGCCGCGTGACGCATCGTCGCGGCACCACGATCGGCCTGCTCGGCCAAAAGGACCAGCTTGTCGACACCGACACCGTGCACCATGCCGTCGTGGGCGACACGCCCGAGTATGAGTGGGCGTCGAGCCCCCGCACGCGCCAGATCCTCGCCGGTCTCATTAGCGATGTGCCCTGGGAGGGCACGGTGGGCGAGCTTTCGGGTGGCCAGCGCCGCCGCGTGGACCTCGCGCGCCTGTTGATCGGCGACTACGACGTGCTCATGCTCGACGAGCCCACCAACCACCTGGACATGCGCACCATCAACTGGCTCGCGCGTCACTTAAAGGCCCGCTGGCAGCGCGGTCAGGGCGCCATGCTCGTGGTCACGCATGACCGCTGGTTCTTGGACGAGGTCTGCACCAGTATGTGGGAGGTCCACGACGGCCAGGTCGATCCCTTCGAGGGCGGTTACTCCGCATATATCCTGCAGCGCGTGGAGCGCGACCGCATGGCCGCCGTTACCGAGGAGCGCCGTCGCAACATGGCGCGCAAGGAGCTCGCGTGGCTGAGCCGCGGTGCCCAGGCTCGTTCCACCAAACCCAAGTTTCGTGTGGATGCCGCTCGCGAACTCATCGCCGACGTGCCGCCCGTACGTGACGAGCTGGAGCTCAAGCGCCTAGCCGTGAGCCGCCTGGGCAAGCAGGTCATCGATGTGGTCGACGTGGACGCCGGCTATGCGGATACCGATGGTGCGCCCAAGCAGGTGCTCTCCGACGTGACCTGGCTCATCGGTGCGGGCGACCGCTATGGTCTTTTGGGTGAGAATGGCGCTGGCAAGTCGACGCTGCTCGATGTGATCCAGGGTAAAATTGCGCCCACGCGCGGCCGCGTGAAGATTGGCCAGACGGTACGCTTTGGCGTGCTGTCGCAGCAGCTCGAGGAGCTCGAGCCCTACATGGGCGACACGATCCGCGAGGTGCTCAGCAACTATAAGAAGTACTACGTCATCGACGGCAAGGAGACTTCGCCCGAGAAGCTCTGCGAGCGTCTGGGCTTTACGACGCAGCAGCTCTGGAGTCGCATCGGCGATCTTTCGGGCGGCCAGCGCCGTCGCCTGTCGCTGCTACTGACAATCCTGGACGAGCCCAATGTGCTCATCCTGGACGAGCCCGGCAACGACCTGGATACCGACATGCTCGCGATTGTCGAGGATCTGCTGGACGGTTGGCCCGGCACGCTGATCCTGGTGACGCACGACCGCTTCTTGATGGAGCGCGTGACCGACCAGCAGTGGGCGCTGCTCGACGGCCACCTGACGCATATGCCCGGCGGCGTGGACCAGTACCTGCGCCTGTGCAACGCCACCGCCGAGGGCGAGCCCGTGGGTGCGCCGAGCGCCAAGACCGGCACGTTCGACACCGGTGCCGCGGCAGCTGCGGCCGAAAAGCCCAAGTCGAGCGGTCAGCCCAACGGCCTGTCCAACGCCGAGCGCCAGAAGCTCCGCCGCGAGGTGAGCTCGCTCGAGCGCAAGATGGAAACGCAGCGCGCCCGCGTGGAGGAGGCCGAGGCCGCGATGGCCCAAGTCGATCCCACCAACTACACGGCGCTCGGCGAGCAGCAGGCAAAGATCGACGAGGCTCACGCTGCCATGGACGAGCTAGAGATGGCGTGGCTCGAGGCAAGCGAAAAGCTCGAGGGCGAGGAGTAGGCGAGAATGATCAAAGCCGCGTTTTTCGATATCGACGGTACGTTGCTGAGCTTTAAGACGCACCGGATTCCGGCGTCGGCGCAGCAGGTGCTCGACAGCTTTCACGGGCAGGGGATCGCGTGCGTGATCGCCACGGGCCGTCCGACCTACCAGATGCCGGACTGGCTGTTCGACCTGGGCTGGGATGCGTACATTACGCTTTCGGGCCAGCACTGCTTTGATGCCGAGGGGGTTTACCGCAGCTGCCCGATCGATTCGGACGACGTCGCGGTGATTGTGGACCAGGTGGCGCAGGGGCGCTACGACTCGCTGTGCATGCAGGGCGAGAACTCGTTTGTGAACCGCCTGTCCGAGCGCGTGGTGACGGCCGGCAGCAACGCGGGAATCGTTTACCACGAGGAGCCGTTTGAGCACGCCTTTGACGCGCCGGTCTACCAGTTTTGCGCCTTTGTGGACCCTGCCGACGAGCATATCGTGACCGACGCGGTGTCGCATTCGCTCACTACGCGCTGGTGCGATCTGTTCTGCGACATTATCCCCGCTAACGGCGGTAAGGACCTGGGTGTTGCGGCGACGCTGGAGCGCCTAGGCATCGACGCGAGCGAGGCGATTGCCTTTGGCGACGGCGAGAACGACCTGTCGATGTTTTCTGCCGTGGGCACGAGCGTGGCCATGGGCAACGCACAGGACACGGTGAAAGCTGCGGCGACCTATGTGACGACTGCCGTGGACGACGACGGCATCTACAACGCCGCGAAGCACTTTGGACTCGTGTAGCTGCGACCCGGCACTTAGGGACGTTCCTTATCTGCCGGCAGCTGGGGACACTCCTTGCGGGGCGTCCCCATTTTGTTTTCATCCCGCACGTTTTGTGAAACACGGCTAACTTTTAGGCAAAGTAGTAAGACATGGGCAACTTTTGCGGTAAAGTTAGCCGTGGAAAGTATCCAAAGGCTAACTAGAAGCCATCGCGAAAGGCGGCCCATGGCCCTACGTGAATCTGGAGAAGACTATCTCGAATCGATCTACGTTCTGTCGCAGCGCCAAGGCACGGTGCGCTCAATCGACGTCGCCGAATACTTGGGCGTAACCAAAGCAAGCGTCTCTAAAGCCATGGCGGCCTTGGAGAGCACCGGCTACGTGGAGATGGGCAAACGCGACGTGCATCTGACGGAACGCGGTCTTGAGGTTGCCCGTCAAATGTGGGAGCGCCACTGCTTTTTCGTGGGGCTGCTGGAGGATGCGGGTGTTTCGGCTGAGGTCGCGTCGCAAGAGGGCTGCCACATGGAGCATTGCCTGAGCGAGGAGAGCTTTGAGAAGCTGAAATCGATGCTGGGGCGGGACGGCGACCGGGATCAGTAACCCCACCAACCAAGTCCAACTCAGACAAGGAACCCCGCCAGCAAGCGATGCCCAAGAACCACCAGCAACGTCACCGTAGGCCGGGACTGGGCTTGGTTTTGAAAACATTCCGCAGGCCAGAATCGTCCCCGTTCGTAGCTCCGAAGGAGCAGAACGGGGGCGATTCATTGGTCGAGGACGTTTTCAAAACCAAGCCCGGTCCCGGCCGGAGGGACCACAGGCGCTACAGGTTCTTGACACCCATCGCGCGCATGGCGTTCAGGATGGCGATGATCGCCACGCCCACGTCGCCAAAGACAGCAAGCCACATATTGGCAATGCCGAGCGCTGCCAGCACAAGGATCAGCAGCTTAATCCCCAGCGCAAAGATGATATTCTGCCAAACAATCGCCATGGTCTTGCGCGCCACGCGGATCGCGCGGGAAATGTTGGACGGCTTGTCATCCATGAGCACCACGTCGGCGGCCTCAATCGCGGCGTCGGACCCCATGGCGCCCATGGCAATACCCACATCGGCACGGGTGAGCACGGGCGCATCGTTGATGCCGTCGCCCACAAAGGCGAGCTTACCCTTGCCGTTTTCGGCCGCGAGCAGCGTTTCAACACGCTCGACTTTGTCGCCCGGCAGCAGCTGCGCGTGGAACTCGTCGAGGCCGAGCTGCTTGGCCACAGACGCTGCAACGTCCTCGCGGTCGCCCGTGAGCATAACGGTGCGCTTGATGCCGGCGGCGTGCAGGTCACGGACCGTCTGCTCGGCATCGGCCTTAACGGTGTCTGCAATCACGATGTGGCCGGCGTACACGCCGTCAACGAGCACATGGAGGATCGTGCCGACAACATCACAGTCCGGTGCTTCAACGCCGGCCGCGGCGAGCATCTTGGCGTTGCCGACGACGACATGCTTGCCGTCGATGGTCGCCGTCACGCCGTGGCCCGCGTCATTAGTGGAATCCGTTACGCGCGTGGGGTCAAGCTCGCCCTGGAAGGCGGCACGCACCGACTGTGCGATAGGGTGATCGGAGAACGACTCGGCAAGGGCGGCGACTTCGAGCAACGACTGCTCGGTATAGCCGGCCTCGGGGTGCACCGCAACGACCGAGAACGTGCCGTTGGTGAGGGTGCCAGTTTTGTCGAAGACGACGGTGTCCACGTCGGCGAGCGTCTCGAGGTAGTTAGAACCCTTGATGAGAACGCCCAGCTTGGACGCGCCGCCGATGCCGCCAAAGAAGCTCAGCGGCACGCTGATCACGAGCGCGCACGGGCAGCTGACGACCAGGAAGGTCAGGCCTCGCAGAATCCAATCAGACCAGGCGCCGGTGACCAGGCCGCCGCCGAGCGCGAGCACCGCGGCCGCGCCGGTGACAGCGGGGGTGTAGACGCGAGCAAAGCGCGTGATGAAGTTCTCAGTGCGCGCCTTCTTTTCGCTGGCATTTTCCACGAGCTCCAGGACGCGTGCGACGGTGGACTCGCCAAAGGGCTTGGTGGTGCGTACGTGGATGAGGCCCGTCATGTTGATGCAGCCGCTGATGATGTCGTCGCCGGACTTGGCGGGGCGGGGGACTGATTCGCCCGTGAGCGCGGCGGTGTCGAGCTGGGTTTCGCCCTCGACGATGACGCCGTCGATAGGCACGCGCTCGCCCGGCTTGACCACGATCACGGTGCCGACCGCGATGTCATCGGGGAAGACCTGTTCGAGTGTGCCGTCGGGTTGCTCGACGTTGGCGTAGTCGGGTGCGATGTCCATCATGGCGCTGATCGATTTACGGCTCTTGCCCACGGCGTATGCCTGGAACAGTTCGCCGACCTGGTAGAACAGCATGACGGCGGCGCCTTCGGCCATGTGCGGATCGGTGTCGGGGAAGAGCACCATGGCAAACGCGCCGATGGTCGCGACGGCCATGAGGAAGCTCTCGTCGAACGCCTTGCCGCGGCGGATGTTGTTGTATGCCTTTTGGAGCACGTCGTAGCCGGCAATCAAAAACGGCACGAGGAACAGTGCGAAGCTGGCGTAGATGTCGCCCGGGGTGCCGAATGCGGCAGTGAGGGTGCCGAGCTCATCGAGGGCGTACACCACGGCAAAAATGCCCAGCGCTACCAGGATGCGGTTGCGCTTATGCTCGAGTGACTCTTTTTTCTTGCGCTTCTTCTTTTTCTTCTTGGGGTCGGCGGTGGCCATGACTCGTATCCTCCCATTTGAATGTATGAACACTCGCTCATATAATTTCGCGAGCAAAGGCCGCGGCAAGCGCGGCCTTGCGGGTTGGCGTAAACCTGGGCTAGAGAATGATCTCGCAGTCCGGCTCGGCGTCGGCGGTGAACTCCACAACGCGGTCGAGGACCTCGTCGAACTCGGCGTCATCGGCCTCGAGCGTCAACTTCTGGGTCATAAAGTTGACCGACACGGACTTGACGCCCTCGAGCTTGGCCAGCTCGTCCTGAAGCTCGCGCGCGCAGTTGGCGCAGTCGATCTCATCGAGCTTGAACTGCTTTTTCATGATGGGTTCCTTTCCCTGTGTTAGCGGCCTGGGTGCCGGCCGCGCTGGTACCGTGGTTGTCCGCTATTCGCAGATGTGGCTCATGCCCTGGTTGAGCATGGTGTAGACGTGGTCGTCGGCGAGCGAGTAGAGGATGTTGCGGCCGTCGCGCCGGAATTTAACCAGGTGCGACTGCTTGAGTGTGCGCAGCTGGTGCGACACCGCGGACTGCGAGGTTTCGGTCGCTTCGGCGATGTCTGCCACGCAGAGCTCGCGGCCCATGAGGGCATAGAGGATCTTGATGCGCGTGGTGTCGCTGAAGACCTTGAACAGGTCGGCCAGATCGTACAGCAGCTCCTCGTCGGGAAGGTCCTCGGGCGAGCAGGTGGTGGGGATCACGGGTTCGGTGGCCTCGATGTCGGGTTTCGTTTCATCGTCGCGGATGCTCATTGCAATATCCTTTCATATGAACATGCGCTCATATAATTTACTTTCGATTATATGAGTGCATGTTCATATGTCAATGACGTTCAGGTAATTCGTTGTACAAAATGATGGGGAATAGTGGACGAGATCCCGGACTGAGCGTTTTTTGATAGTCGATGCCAAGGTGGGTACCCTCGTGCCGTGCAAAAAATGGAGTATTCTGCAACTATAGGGGGTCCGCTAATTTATTGCAGGTCATATAATGCAGTTCAAGAGTTATCTTAGGGTGTTAATCCGATGAGTTCTTCCTCAAATGTTGCCTAACGCTCTCACGCAAGAGTGATTTCGCTCCACATTTGGATCCACTCGAGGGTGATAGACACCCGACCCTGCTGAATACTCGCAATTTTGCACATCGCTAGGGTACCCACCTTGTTAGCCGGTCTAGCTTCCGGCCCCGAAGATCCTGCCCTCGGGCGCGAGGCTGCTTGTTTGGGCAAATGATGGGCTGTCGGATTCGACAGTCTGCATGTCATCGATTGCCAGAACTTCATTAATTGTCGGGTCATCCAGCGTGATGCCTTCGAGCGTTGCTTTTTCGAGGTCGATTCGTTGACGCTCTTCGGAATCCTGGCGAAGCTGCTTCTGAATTTGCTTTTTCTCTTCTATAAACCTTCTGAGCACAAACTGTCTCAGGTCCTCTTGCATGATTTGAAAGTCTTTTGGCAGACGCGAGGGGCGTACGCCCTCTTTCCGCTGGATTGCTTCCATGACCCTAACAAAAGAGCTGGCATGCATAAAGGAATAACGGCTGACGGTGATGATTCCGTACCCCATGGACGCAAGTGCATTCTTGCGCTCCTCATCGATGGCGCGGTCTTCTTCCGCGTCATGATAAAAACCGTTGTATTCAATGTCTGTGCGAGATTTCTTTAGATACGCATCCATAAAGAACTTTTTGCGTCTCGTGAGATTCTTTGCGGCAGTGGTGACCTGCACCTCGTAATCGGTCTCAATTCCCTTAATACCAAGCCCTCCTTCGCTTTTGGGCAGCGTTAGCATCATGACAAAGGCTGTTTCCATAGGAGACCGGCATCCGTCGCGCACACATTGGATCGCCTTTCGGGCAAGGGCCAGACCGTCGCATCTGGTAATGGAATTAAAGAACTGTTTTAGCCTCTCGGTCGAGGTGAGCGCGAAACGCTCGTTATAAGAGGTGGAAGAGCCGGTTCCAAGGGAGTAAGCGCTGCACAATTCAAAGTAGTACTCCACCAGTTCGCGAAAAGGGAGATAGGTGGCGGCCTGAAGTGCGCAAAGCTCAACGCCAACAATGAAGATGCCATCTTTGAGCTCTATAAAGCGTGAGTTCGAGAATCGTTTTGAAGAAACGTGGCATTGACAGTTCACTGCATAGCGCGCATTCCTGCGATCAAACACCATCACCTCGAGGGAATCATTTGCGTCGAGGGAAACATCATGTTTGGTGAGCCATTCTGCGGCTGCGTCAAGGAGCGTTCCGGTGGGACATGATCCGTAAATCGCGGCAGGGTTACAGGACTCGGTGCCTTTCGCAGACACCGAATGCGCGGCCTGGTAGACCGCTTTTGCAGTGGTATGTGACAATACGATACTCATGGTATATATCGTGTCAGCTAATGCCGTGTTGATGGCGCTGAGTGAAAAAGTCGTTTTAGAGGTCTAACCAAATGCTGTCCAAAAGCTTGACGCAATTATGAGTTGGTATGCCCTAAATAAAAGTTTTCGCAGCTTACCTATAGCATATAACTACTCAATTGCCGCACATTTGATAGTGATGCATCACCATCCGACAACGAATTACGTGTCGGGAATTGGTCGAAATCGTTCAAAATGAGGGTTCAGAATTTGTGATGGCAGATCTATCTGTGGAACGTAGGGCGGTCCCGCTGCGGGGTTTCCCGCTGCGAGGCCGCTCGTGATCTACGCCGGAGTTTGTCGTAGACGTTTCTACTTGGCAAACAGGTTCTTGAGGTTGAACTCGGCCTGAACCGTGCGGAGCATGAGGTCGGTGTCGTCGAGGCCCAGATGCTGCTCGTTGGCGTCGGCGGCGAGGGTTCCACGGCGGCGCGCCCAGTTCTCGAGCGCGGCGGGCGCGGATTCGCGGGGGAGCGAGCGGACGTCGGCATCCAGGCTGCGGCAGATCTGGCGCGAGTCGATGACGATGATCTTGCCGGCGCGGCGTGCCTCGGCGTAACCGTCCAGGTGGATCTTGAACCAACTGTCCTCAAAGGCGGCGTTGTGCGCCATGTACGGGTACTTCTTCATAAGCTTGAGCAGCTGCTTCTGCAGTTCCTTGTTCTCGCGGAATGGCTTTTTGCCGTCGATGTCGTCCCAGGTGATGTGGTGGATATTCGACAACGGCACATCCTCGCCGCGGTAGATGTCGGGCAGACCGCAGTAGTGCGCCTCGGCGTCGTGCGGGACGGCGTCGCTGGTGAGCTCCATGATTTCCCAACCCACATTGATGATATAACCGCGCTCGGGTGCACGGCCGGTGGTCTCGATGTCGATACCGAGCACGGTGCCCTGGATGGGCTTGCGGGCGTAGGCCACGCCGAGCGCGTCGCGGTCGCCGCGGATTTCGCGCATAACGGACGCGGCGGTGCGCTTTTGCATCTTGCCGATGGCGGCGCAGGTGTCGGCATCGGACAGGCCGCGCGAGAGCGTCGCGGGCGTCACGTTGCGCAGACGCGCCTCGCCAATCTGGTCGCACAGGTCGCGGTTGCGGTCGGCCAGGTCGCGCACGGTGGCAAAGTCGAAGCTGGGGTCGCCCTCGGCGGTAAAGTACTCGGTTTCGAGCACCTTAAGGGCCTCTTCGCCCTTCTGGCGCTCGGATTCCATGGCGCCGTGATCGCCATAGATAAACATGGGGATAAACGGCTGACGCTCGTATTCGAGTGCTTGTGAAACGTTCATATAACTGCTCCTTGGACGGGCCACACCGCGCGGCTCGGGTTCATTGAGATGTGGCGAGATGATAGTTTACCATGGGCAACTATTGGCATCGCGCCTAGGACAACTACAATACCCTAGTTGACCGCTAGGACTTTTACAATGCTGCCGAAAGACACGAAAGGTTCCATCCGTCATGGATTTGCTGATTGATATTCTGCTCGACGCCGGCAAGGACACGCTCTCGCTGGTGCCGTTTTTGTTGGTGACGTATTTGGCTCTTGAGACCCTTGAGCACGTTGCAGGCGACCGCGTTAACGGCGCCATCAAGCGTGCCGGTGCCGCGGGCCCCGTGGTTGGATCGTTGCTGGGCATGGTGCCGCAGTGCGGCTTTTCGGCCATGGCGGCCACGCTGTACGCCGGTCGCGTTGTGACGCTGGGTACCCTGGTGGCGGTGTTTCTCTCGACCTCTGACGAGATGCTGCCGCTGCTGCTTGCCGAGCAGGTTCCCATGCAGACTATGGCAATGCTTTTGGCTTCGAAGGCACTGATCGCACTGGTCACGGGTTTTATCGTGGACGCTGCCATTCGCGGCCTGCGCCGTAACGCCCGCGCGCACGCGGCGATTCGCCGCACCGTGCTGGGAACCGCGGCCAATCCTACCCATGTGAACTGCGCGCACGACGACCATACCGGGGGCGACATCATTGATGAAGTGGCCGAGGCGGGCGTAAGTGCTGATCACATCCACGAGCTGTGCGAACGCGATCATTGCGGCTGTGACGAGGATGAGGACGAGCACGAACACGGACACGATCACGGTCATGAGGGCGAGCATGAACACCATGATGGCCACGGTCACTCCCACTCCCACGAAGGGACGCCTGTCCTGTCGATCATCCGCAGCGCGATCTCGCACACCGTGCAGGTATCGGTATTCATTTTTCTGGTGACGCTGATTCTGGTCGCCGTGCTCGAGACCTTCGGCGAGTCCGCGATCGAGCAGTTCCTGCGTGGCAACGAGACGCTCGCCGTCCTGGGTTCGGCGCTTGTCGGCCTGATCCCCAACTGCTCGGCGAGCGTGGTCATTACGCAGCTGTACCTGGAGGGCGCGCTACAGCTGGCGCCGATGCTCGCCGGCACGCTTATTTCCGCCGGCGTGGGCTACCTGGTCCTGTTCCGCACCAACCGCAGCGCTCGTGAAAACGCCGTGTTCCTGGTCATGATGTACGTCATCGGCGCCGGCTGGGGCCTTATCCTATCCGCCTTCGGCCTCTAAGTAGGCCTAAAAAAACGGGCTTCAAATAGCCATGCTCGGCGCCTGCGCAATGCGGCGACGCATGGCATTTTGAAGCCCGTTTTTTTGTTGAGCCATGGATTCCGAGCGCTCACACCGCTCAAAACAAAAAGGTAGATTATTAGGCATGTCCCAAAAACCTACCTTGGTTAGTGCAGCAACTCGGTGAGGTTGCGTTTAAAGCGGGCGCGGTCTTCGCTGGTAAATGCTGCCGGACCGCGAGTGCGTCCGCCGGCGCGGCGTACCTTCTTTTCCTCGTGGCGAATAAACAGCTGCATATCGATAGTCGCCTTGTCGTACGCGCGCCCGCGCACACCGATGGCGGCGGCATCGCGCCCGAGCACCATGCTCGCCAAGCCAATGTCCTGCGTCACGACCACGTCGCCCGCCTGCAGGCGTTCGACAATGGCAAAGTCGGCGCTGTCGGCGCCCACGCTCACGTCGAGCGTCGTGACCCAAAATCCGCGTCGCGCATGCTCGACGTCGCGCGGATCGTCGCGACGAATGTGGCGTTCCAGGTTCTGTGTGCTGTTGCCGGCGATAACGACGGCGACGCCCGCCCGCCGCGCGCAGTCAATCGACTCGCGCGTGACCGGGCAGGCGTCTGCATCAATAAAGAGCGTTCGCGGCATCTAGTGCACCAGTTTGCCAAATTGAATAGCGCGAACAATCAGCGTTACGCCAAACACCAGCAGTGCGGTGCCGCTAAAGATGACGAGCATCTTGGCCGACCACAGCGGATAGATAAACACGAACATGCCGGCGATGATGGAGAGCGCGCCGCTCAGGATGGCGAGGGCACGGTTGGACGAAAGCTCGGACTCCAGAATGGACATGACACCTTCGACGATCCAGCCAAAGCCGGCCACGATAACCACCATCGTGGTGAGCGTCGCGGTCGAGAAGGCCTGGTTGCGCAGGATTATGACGCCGCCCAAGATAATGAGTAGGTTGGAGATGATGCTCGTCACGCGCCAGCCGGTGGGCAGCAGTGGCTCGAAAACAGCGGTAAACAGCCTGATCGCGGCCGTGATCACAAAGTAGAAGCCCAAGACGGTCGTTAGGAAGACGAGGGACTTGGCGGGCGCAAACAGCAGTGCGATGCCGGCGACGAGCGCCAAGACGCCCGTGATGGCGTAAATCCAGCGCACGGCCTTGACGGCCTTGCCTGCCATGCTTTTCTCGTCAAATCCAAACTGGCTCGATTTTTGGTCATCGTTCTTAAAGATGCCCATAATGTCTCCTTTCCGTGCGGCGTAAGCCTTGATCGTTACAACCAGTATCGCCTAAAGGCGCTGGCGTATGGGTCGGGGAGGGCGAAACGTAACCCAAAGGCCCTGAATTGTTTCCGTTGTTCCCCACGTCGCGATTTTCTATTCAACAGGTGTAGAACATTGCAGCCCTGTTCGTTATTGCCTACGTTTTAGGATAGATTTTCCTAAGGACAATTGGCTTGTATTGGGGGTCCCTATGAACGAAGCAGTTCCCGAGGCACCGTCGAGTGTCGAATCGATGGCAGAGCAGGGTTGCGAAAAGCTCGGCTTGGACGCGTTTGATGCGTTGGTTCGCTGCGCCCGCACGTGCCGTCGCTTTGACGAGTCCATGCGCGTGCCGCGTGAGCTTTTGCTTGAGCTGGCGGAGCTGGCGCACCTGACTCCCTGTGGTGCCAATGCTCAGCGTCTGCGTTTTCATGTGGTAAGCGGTGCAGAGGACTGCGCGCGTGTATTTGACGAGCTTGCATGGGCCGGTGCACTTAAGGATTGGCCGGGTCCCGATGAGGGCGAGCGCCCGACCGGCTACATCGCGATTCTTGCCGAGCGCGCCGTTCCGGGTAAGCCCGCCGCTCCTATTACTGAGGTCGACACGGGCATTGCCGCGCAGACGATGATGCTCGCCGCCCGCAGCGCCACGCCCGAGGTGGCTGCCTGCATGTTCAAGGCCTTTACGCCCCACGCGATCGATGCCATGGGGCTCGATAGCGATAAGTATGAGCTCAAGCTGATCATGGCGTTTGGCGTTCCGGCCGAGACGCAGGTGATCGATGCGATCGATTCCAACCCCGACGGCTCAATTAATTACTGGCGCGACGAGGCGCAGGTGCACCACGTACCCAAGCGCCCGCTTGCCGACGTACTGGTGTAGCTGAGCGTCACCGCGGTGTGATCCGGCGGTAAACCACCACAAAGGTACCTGTCCCCTTTGCGGTGGTGCGAGGGGAGGACGTGTGGCAGATTTGTATTTGGTGCGGCATGGGCAGACTGAGCTCAATGTGCAGAACATTTTGCAGGGTGGGCACGATTCGCCGCTTACGGCGCGCGGGCGCGAGCAGGCGCTGGCGACGCGCGCGGCGTTTGAGGCGCGTGGCGTGACCTTTGACCGTGTGTATTCCTCGCCGTTGGGCCGGGCGCGGCATACGGCTGAGCTAATTGCTGGTGAGGGCCGCTCGATAGAGCTGGTCGATGACCTGCGCGAGTGGCATTTGGGCTCGCTGGAGGGTACATCAAATCGCGAGATGCCGCCGCAGCCCTGGGGTGATTATCCGGTGGCCTTTGGTGGCGAGTCTGAAGGCGAGCTCCAGTCGCGCATGGTCGCGGCGCTGTCCCACATCATGGCCAGGCCGCAGCACGACTGTGTGCTGGCAGTCTCCCACGGCTCTTCCTGCCAGGAGTTTCTTGAGTATGTGACTGGCAGGGGAGAGCTACCCGACAACGGTGCCGTGCTTCATTTTGGCTATTGCGACGGTGCGTTTTCGCTCCTTGATTGGTAACGAACGAAAGGACCCCTATGAATAAAGACCTGTATCTGGTTCGTCATGGGCAGACAATATTCAACCTTAAGCGCATTATTCAGGGTTGGAGTGACTCGCCGCTTACGCAGTTGGGTTGCGACCAGGCGGCGCGTGCCGGCATGTTCTTACGTGCGCGCGGCATTGAACCCGATCATGCCTACACCTCCACACTTCATCGCACCGAGCAGACTATCGCCAACCTGTGGCCGGGCTTGGCGTACGAGCGCCTGGACGGTCTGCGTGAGTGGTTCTTTGGCGACTTTGAGGCCGAGCGCGTGATGCTTATGCCCGAGCGCCCGTGGCGAGATTTCTATCGTCAGTTTGGCGGCGAGGGCCAGATGCAGGTGCGCGAGCGCATGGCGGTGACGATAACCGATCTTATGCGACGTCCGGACCACGAGTGCGTGCTCGCGGTGAGCCACGGTTCGGCTATCAAGGAGTTTTTGGACCACGTGCGGGGCGCGGCGGCCGACGAGCGCGAACGCGTGCCGGGCAACTGCTCAGTGCTGCATTTTGCGTTTGACGATGCGGCCGATACGTTTGAACTGGTCGAAGTCTTTACGCAGGAAGACTACGCGCGCGAGCTGGGGCTTGAACCGCTCGTGGCTACTGCGGGTCCGCAGCGCGGATAACGCGAGCGCGGCGGCACGGGTCGTCGGCATAACTTCTCGACGCAAAAGGGGCGGAGATGCATGTACCTGCTGCATCTCCGCCCCCTGTTTGTTGGGCTGCCGATTTTTGTGCTGGACGGTCTGATCTTGCTAGAACCGCGCGACCTGGTGCGTGAGCAGACCCGTCGGAACCTGCGCCGCGCCGCCGCTGACCTGCGCGGCGGGGAAGAGCGCAGCTACGGCAAAGTTGAACGGCTCTTTGCCCGTGTAGGTGCCGGCGGCACGTGCATCGTCGGCCAGGAGCTGTGATGCCTCGACTAGTGCGACAGCGTAGGCAGGGTCGTCGGCCAGTGCCGGCTCCGGCGCCTGGTCGAGCATGGCGCGGATGGCCCCGACGGCGTCCTCGCGCTTGACCTCCCACACGCGGTGCGTAATGCCGGCGGGGTCGGTGACGGCATAGAGTGAAGCGCCCTCTTTTGCGGCGCCGAGGATGATATCCATGACGGGAGAGGCTTCGTAGACAAGCGTTACGGGACGGGGCTGTACCTTGAGGTCGGCGATTGCGCGCGCAGCGGCGGTCGTATCGGCGGCAACCGCGTCGCCGCCCGCCAGCGCACCAACCGGGCAGATCGCCACGACACCCGTCACACGTCCCGGCTCGCCCGAGCATTCGTACACGTAATACGCCGCACCCGGGTCCTTGAGCATCAGACCATCGGCAAGGGCTCCGCGCAGAGCATCGTTGCCGCTCAGGATGCTGCCCATTGCAGGCAGCGCCTCGAGCACGCGGTCCTGAGCCGGGCGGATGCAGGGAAACGGAAGTGCTTTCATGGGCGGTCCTAACGCACGAGTCGGTTTGTTCGCGGCTTATTATGCCCCAACTTGGCCGCTCGCGTCCCAGAGCACGTTATCGGCGAGCGCGATTAGCACCTGCTGACAACGAACGATATCGGCGTGGGGCACATATTCGTTGGGCTTGTGCGCGAGCGCGAGCGACCCGGGACCGTAGCTCATGCAATTGCGGTTACCTGTCTTGCCGGCAATGACGGCGGTGTCGGTGTAGCCGGTAAAGAAGCCGACGGTCGTGTCCGCGTCCGTCACGTCATCGGCGGCACGCTTGAGCGCTGCTAGAAGGGGAGAGTTCGGGTCGCGCTCGATGGCGGGGCGGTTGCCCGTTACGGTGTAGCTGCCATGGCAACCGGGAACGGCGGCTTCGGCGACGGCGATGGCCTGCTCTACCATGCGCGTCGCGGCGGCCGTATCGGTCGGCGGGGTCAGGCGCATGTCGACCCAGACTTTGGCGCGGTCGGGTACGACGTAGGGGCGATATCCGCCCTCGATTTGGCCAAACGTGATGGTCGAAGGCCCCAGCTCATCGTGCGCGGGCAGCGCCATAAACGCGCGACGGAGCGAACACACGACCTCGGCCATGGCAGCGACGGCATCCGCGCCCTTCCAGGGCTGGCTCGCATGCGCCGTCACGCCAGTCATTTCAATCTCGAACCACGTACGCCCCTTGTGCGCCACCTGGATCTGTCCGTCGGTGGGCTCGGTGTCCAGCACCCATTCACGCGAGCCGACCCAGCCAGCATCGATCGTGGCCTCTGAGCCGCGCATAAAGTCCTCCTCGTCGACCGAGCAAATGAGTGAGAAGCCACGGCGGGGCAGCTTGCCTTCTGCCGCCACGCGCTCGAGCGTATGGACCAGTGCGGCAATGGCGCAGGCCAGGCCACCCTTCATATCGCAGGCACCGCGGCCATAGAGTTTATCGTTGCGCACGATCGCTCCGAGCGGCGGAATGTCCGCGTCCCAGCCATCGCCCAGTGTAACGGTATCCATATGGCAGATATAGACGAGCCGTGGCTCGTCGCTCAGTCCCGGCACGGTGACCATAAGGTTGCGGCGCCCGGGCAGCACCTCGAGTTCCTCAACCTGCACGGCATCGAGTACCGGATGGCTCAGCTGCGCCAACCGTTCCTCAACCAACGCTTTGATATAGCGTTCAATCTCGCCCTCATACGCACCTAGGTCGGAACTGTCGATCCGCACGAGCCCTTGCGTAAGCCGCCAGGCAAAATCTGTATCAACCATAGGCACCTCACAGATAGTTAGGTCAACATACAGATTGTATGCCAAGAAGCGGCTCGGTGCATTTAATGGAGCGCTCACAAAAACGGGGGCGCCTCTCGTGCGAAAGGCACCCCCGCGGGCATTCAATGTCAGTGACGGGCAGGCCACATGGGGAGCTGCCCGTCAGGTCAGTCGGCGCTACTTGATCACGCGCACGCGATACATCGACGGAATCTGCTTGAGCGCCTCGATGGTGCTGCTGTCCAGGTGCTCATCGGTGTCGAACATGGTGTAGGCGTTCTCGCCGGCGGACTCGTTGGTCATACGCTGCACGTTGGCGTTGTCTTTGGCCAAGATTGCCGTGATCTGGCCGATCATGTTGGGCACGTTGGCGTGCAGGCAGGCGATGCGGCTTGCGGCGCGCGCCTTGCCCATGCTGCAGGCAGGATAGTTGACGCTGTGCGCGATATTGCCGTTCTCCAGGTAATCCTTGAGCTCGCTGATGGCCATGTCGGCGCAGTTGGCCTCGGCTTCGCCGGTGCCGGCGCCCGAGTGCGTGGTGATAAACGTATTGGGCATCTTGACCGTCTTGGGCGTGGCGAAGTCGCAGCTAAACCAGCTGAGCTTGCCCTCGCGCAGGGCGGCGTCGACGGCGTCCTCGTCAATGATGGTTTCGCGTGCGTAGTTGATGAGCACGGCGTCGGGTGCCAGCAGGTTAATCTGCTCGGTGCTGATCATGCCGATGGTGTCGGCCTTGCTGGGCACGTGCACCGTGAGGTAATCGCAGCCGCGGCAGAGATCCTCGAGCGTGCCCACGCGCTGCACCTCGCGGCTCAGCACCCACGCGTGCTCGACGGAAATGAACGGATCGTAGCCGTAGACGTCCATGCCCAGGTCGACGCAGGCGTTGGCGACCTTGGAGCCTACGTTGCCCAGACCGATGACGCCGATGCGCTTGCCCTTGAGCTCGCGGCCCACAAAGGCCTTCTTGGCCTTTTCGGCATCGACCTGAATCTCGGGATCATCGGCGTTGTCGCGCACCCAGTTCATCGACTGCACCACGCCGCGGCTCGAAAGCACCAGCATGCCCAGGACGAGCTCCTTGACGGCGTTGCTGTTGGCGCCGGGGGAGTTAAAGACGACGACGCCCTTCTTGGCGTACTCCTCGACGGGAATGTTGTTGACGCCGGCGCCGCAGCGGGCGATGGCGCGGATGCCCTCGGGCAGCTCGTAGACGTGCAGGTCGGTCGAGCGCATCAGGATGGCGTCGGCTTCTTCGGCGGTGCTCACAAATTCGTAGCCCTCGCCAAACTCGACTTTGCCGTCCTTGGTGATGTCGTCGATGGTCTTAATCTTGCGCATGAAAAACTCCTTAGCAGGTTTTGATCTAAACAGGGTGGTTTGAGATGGCTGGTCGGCCCGCGTGCTGCGGGCTAGTTAGATCGCGGACTCAAACTATGCTGCGCTTCGAAGTCCTTCATGTACGTGGCCAGCGCCTGCACGTCCTCCATGGTGACGGCGTTGTACACGCTGGCGCGCATGCCGCCGACGAGGCGATGGCCCTTGACGTTTTGGATCTGGTGCCCGGCCGCGCCTGCGACAAAGGCCGCGTCGAGTTCGGCATCGCCGGTGCGGAAGGTGACATTGGCGATGGAGCGGCTGTCGGCCTGCGCGGTGCCATGGAACAGCTCGCTGTGCTCGAGCAGGCCGTAGAGCAGGTTGGCCTTGGCCCAGTTTCGCTCGGCCATGGCTGCAAGTCCGCCGGTTTGCTCGACCCAGTGGAACACCTTGCCGCACACGTAGATGCCAAAGGTGTTGGGCGTGTTGAGCATGGAGCCCTTGGCGGCCTGGGTCTTAAGGTCCATGTACTGCGGCGTCTGCGCAAAGGCGGGGCCGTCGGCGATGAGGTCGTCGCGCACGATAACCACGGTCACGCCCGCGGCGCCGGCGTTTTTCTGCGCGCCGGCGTAGATGAGCCCGTAGCGCTCAACATCGAGCGGCTGCGACAAAAAGCAGCTCGAGACATCTGCGACCAGCGGTACGTCGCCGCAAGCGGGCAGCTCGTGGTACATGGTGCCAAAGATGGTGTTGTTCTGGCAGATGTAGACGTAGTCGAGCCCGTCGCTCGCGGCCTCGGCGGCAATGCGAGCGTTGATGTCGGCCATGTCGGGGATGCGGTCGAAGTTGGTGTCCTCGGAGCTCGCGAGCAGCACGGCCTCGCCGTACTTGTCGGCTTCTTTGTATGCCTTGTTGGCAAAGTTGCCGGTCACGATGTAGCCGGCGCGGCCGCGGCGCATGAGGTTCATGGGGATGCCCGCAAACTGCAGCGTGGCGCCGCCCTGCAAAAACAGGACGCGGTAGTTGTTGGGGATGCTCAGCAGGCGACGCAGGGTTACCTCGGCGTCGTCGATGATCTGTTGGTACATGCTAGATCGATGGCTCATCTCGAG
The DNA here is from genome assembly GCA_048485835.1 of Collinsella sp. GTDB lineage: Bacteria > Actinomycetota > Coriobacteriia > Coriobacteriales > Coriobacteriaceae > Collinsella. The sequence goes on along the minus strand of DBFWBE010000003.1, from coordinate 88,000 downwards.
CACGGACATGCCGCAACCGCGGTAGTCCATCATCTCGTCGGCGATCTCGGCGAGCACGCTTGTGGGCAGTGCGGCCGGGCCAGCTGAGAAGTTGTGCACACGTGCCATCTTCTAGTTCCCCCTCGTAGTCGTTTGAACGTTCGGGATACTTTAGCACAGTGCAGCGTCAGGCGCGACCGCATCACAGCAAAACCCGAGCGCGCCGCTATGATTTACAGGATGGTTACATGGGGGAGGGCTTATCTCGAGGCTCGCATCCGATCCGCCTCGGCCTTCGCTTGTTTCCAGGGGCGCACACGACCGTTGGTGAGGTCGTCGTAACCATGAGCGATGGTACGTTGAATGTGATCTTCGCGTTCCTGAATGGTAGTTAGCGCGCGCGTCTGATCAGAAATAGGCTTTACGACAGGCATACGAAACTCCTTACATAGAAGCATATGTATAACTCTATGTTGAATATAGCGGAGGATGGCGTTGGGCGTGTGCGTGCCTGCATTCGTAAGCGCGTTTATCTGGCAAGTGTGATTTGGGGCGACCTCGTCAAAGCTTCTGAGCTGCGAAAATGACCGTTAACCGGATTTAATTTTGTTGCTCAACATTTGACACTCTGGGCGTGGTAACTTTTGGCTCTGTTAGACCAGGATTGACATACATGTGTCCCCACGGTGCCATATCGTTGACCCCATAGACCGCGATGATGGGGGCAGCATGAACGCCGAAGACCTGGTCCTCAACTTCAAGAAGGGCATGGCGAACCTCAGCAAGACCGAGCGCCGCCGCGCTATCGAGTCCGTCAGGGACGTGATCCGCGCGGCGGCGTTCGACGACGCGGCCGGCTCCGCCTACGAAATCGAACGCTGCCCGCGCTGCGGGTCCGCCGCGGTCGTGAAGAAGGGCAAATCGAAGAACGGCGAGCAGCGCTACCTCTGCCGGGGCTGCGGCAGGACCTTCGGCATGGGCAGCGAGCGCATCCTGGGGACGAGCAAGCTCCCGAAGGAGACCTGGATGGCCTACGCCGAGTGCTTCGTGCTCATGCTGCCCCTGCGCGAATGCGCGAGGCGCTGCCGCGTCTGCCTCAAGACCGCCTATACCATGCGCCACAGGCTGATCGAGTGCCTCTCGGCCTACTCCCCCTCGTTCAGGGTCGAGCGGGGCTGCGGCTGCGAGCTCGACGAGACCTATTTCCCCGAGTCGTTCAAGGGCAACCACGCGAAGGGGTCGTTCACGATGCCGCGCCCCTCCCGGCACCGCGGCAAGCAGGTGCACAGACGCGGGCTGTCGCGCGAGCGGATCTGCGTCATGACCGGAGTGAACGACTCGAACGAGACGTTCCTCGAGGTCACGGGGCGGGGCGCCCTTTCGAGGGAGCGCGCCATGGACGCGCTGAGGGGCCGCATCGCGGCCGGCTCGGTCGTCGCGACCGACAGGGCGGCCGCCTACGTCGGCGTCCTCGCCGAGCTCGAGGTCGCCGCGCACGCGGCCTACGACCCCAAGGACCGCTCCGGGGGGACCATCAACCGGGTCAACACCGTCCACTCGCTCCTCGGCGCCTTCATGGAGCCGTTCAGGGGCGTGTCGACGAAGCACCTCGACGCCTACCTCGCCTGGTTCAGGTGGTGCCGGACCTTCATGGCGACCGATTCCGGCGCGGCCGGGCGCACGGTCGCGCGGCAGCTCGCGCACGGCGTCTGCAGGAGCCGCGTCCGCGACATGTTCAACGTGGAGCCGCCCTACATGGACTACTGGGCCGCGCCCGCCGCATAGAGGCGGTAGAATGGTCGCACCGCGATACACGAGGAGGGGTGAGGCCATGCCGTCGAACATACCGGCCACGACGATCCGCATCGACCCGGAGGTCAAGAGGGAGGCCACGGCCATCCTGGACGAGCTCGGCCTGTCCATGTCCACCGCCGTCAACGCGTTCCTCAGGGCGCTCGTCCGAGAGGGCGGGATGCCGTTCGAGATGAGGGTCAAGACGCCGGCGCCCGACGAGGAGACGGCGAGTTAGCCGGCAGGTCGGCATGAAACGGCAGGGCCAGGCGAGCAACTCGTCCGGTCTCGGGCGCATCGCCCCTTGCCGGATTCAGATTCGACAAGGGGCGACCATTGTGCAATCGCAAGAAGATGACGGGGCGGAATGTCAATCCTGGTCTAACAGAGCCTAACTTTTTTACCAACAGGTATGATTATTGTCATGTGCGCCGCGCCTGCCTGCCGGGTTGCGGCGCACTTGTGACAGCCTTTGACACCCTTGGAGCGTGTACTGTGGATGTAACCACAAAAAGCGTTCGGGGGGGGTGCTCACCCGCGAGCAATTCCTCCCGCATGAGATGCGCATCGTCGCTGCCCTTCGTATGCAGGGCGCAAGCGACGAGCAGGTCATTGTACGCGTAAAGAGCGAGAACCTCTTTCAATATCCCACGGAGCGCATGGTCGCCAACCGCGCAACCGTGTGCCTTCGCCGCCTTGACGCCATGGTGCCCACGGACGCCGTATGCGCCGCGCGCGGCATCGACCCCAAAACCGCCGTCGAGGCTGCGTCATCCCTAACCAGGCTCATGGCATCCGGCACTCCCACGCAGGCGGACCAGGCCATCTTCTACAGCATGATCTGCCGCTACGATATCGTGCGCGAGCTCGTGCTCGTCGAGGTAGGGGAGCGCCTACAAAACTTCGATTATGCCTTTACGGCGGTTGACCTCAACGCCTTTATGACACGCTTTACCACGGAGTATCCGGACGCGGCCCGCTGGACTGAGACCACGGTCAAGCGCATTAAGGGCTCGCTCCGCCAGACGCTCCGCCATGCCGGCCTTATCGGCGAGGGCCAGGGCCCGGAGTCCGAGCGCCTGTCACCACTCTTCCTCGATTCCGATGTCGAGCGAGCCTTGGTTCAGCTGGGCGAGCAGTCGCTTATCGCGGCCCTTACCGGCAGGGCGGTGATGTAGCGTGGCTCCCGTCAAAAGCGCCGTCGACCCTGTTATCACCCCGGCGACCGATCTCACCACCAATATCGGCATCCATTCCCGCAAGAGCGTCGTGGCGGCGCATGCCCGCTCCGAGCGCGCCTGTCAGGAATTTGAGCGCCGTGCGCAGCTTCTGCGCGAGTGTCTGTGCAGCGAGGACTTTTTGGCCAACAAGGGCATAGGCAATGAGATCGGCTTCCACACTTTTTGCTATGACCCCGCGCTGGAGTTTGAGGCGCGTGCATTATTTGACGCCCTTTCACGCGATGCCGAGGCCGACAAGCTTCCGTGCACGCTCAAGGTCGTGAACCTTTACGACGCCGTGCTGGCAATTCTCGAAAAGCGCCGTGTCCTCAAGGCTATCCCGCACCAAGAGGAGCGCCGCGGTACCCAGCGCGTGCTCGAGGACGTGGCCAAGTTCGCCTCGCCCGAGAAAGTCGCTGCGTACATCCTTGAGCAGACCGAGCCGCACGCGCCTGGAGACGTCGTTTTCCTCACCGGCGCGGGCGAGGTTTTCCCGTTCTTTCGCATACATACGCTTCTCCACTGCATGCTTGCGGATTTTGATGAGGTGCCTGTGGTCGCCGCCTATCCGGGCAGTTTCAACGGCTCTTCTTTCCAGCTCTTTAACCGTCTGCCGGCCGACAACTACTACCGCGCCATCGATATCTCGTAAGCACGGCTCCCCGCAGGCAAGTCCCTGCCGCCGGTAACAACCCTTTGCCATAACGTTCCCAAACCCAAAGGAGCACCCATGGACAACACGATCATTCGCGACCTCTTTGCTAAAGACATCAACCGCTCCATCAACGGCGTGGTCAAGGTCCAGGATTCAAAAGATGGGTCCATCCGCCAGGAGCTTGACGAGTACGTGGTGACGCGCGAGTTGCAGAGGCACTTTGCCACGTTCTTCAAGGCCTACGGCGATGCCATCGATGTGCCCACCGACAAGATCGGCGTGTGGGTCAGTGGTTTCTTCGGTTCCGGTAAATCGCACTTCCTCAAGATGCTGAGCTACCTGCTCGAGAATCGCCAGATCGGCGGTAAGAGCGCCATCCGCTACTTTGACGGCAAGATCGTCGACCCCATGGTCGAGGCTGCCATGGAGCGCGCCTGCTCGGTGTCCACGCAGGCCATCCTCTTTAACATCGATAGCAAGGCGGGCCAGTGGAAGCAGGGCGATACGGCTCCCACGGCGCTGCTTCGCGGCTTTGAGCGCATGTTCTACGAGGCGCGCGGCTTCTATGGCGAGGACCTAAAGCTTGCAAAGCTCGAGGAACACATCGATTCCCTGGGCAAGACCCAGGAGTTCCGCGAGGCCTTTGAGCGCGTCAACGGCGAGTCCTGGCTCCAGACCCGCGACACCTACAGCTACTTTGAGGACGACGTCGTCGAGGTGCTGCAGAGCGTGCTCGGCATGAGCGAAAAGGCCGCATGGAACTGGCTTGAGGGTTCTGAGGACGAGGTTTTGGCCCCCGATGTCTTTGCCAAAAAGGTCAAGGACTACGTAGACGCTCAGGCAGCGGCCCACGGCGGCAACTTCCGTTTGCTCTTTATGGTCGACGAGGTGGGTCAGTTTATTACAAACGACAAGGACCCAAGCCTTATGCTGAGCCTTCAGACCATCGTCGAGGAGCTGGGCGCCGCCTGCGGTGGCCGCGTGTGGGTGATGGTCACGAGCCAGGAGGCCATCGACAACCTGAGCCTGCCCGTGGGCAACGACTTTTCTAAGATCCAAGGCCGCTTCAATACCCGCCTTTCGCTCTCCAGCTCCAGCGTGGACGAGGTTATCCAGCTCCGTGTGCTCGAGAAAACCGCGCCGGCGGCCGATATGCTTGCACAGGTCTACGAGCAAGACGCCGCCGTCCTCAAAAACAACTTTACCTTTGAGGGTGGCTCGCGCTCCGACCTTGCCGGTTTCGCCAACTCCAAGGATTTTGTGGCCAGCTACCCGTTTGTGGGCTACCAGTTTAAGCTTCTGCCCGACGTGATGACCGAGGTACGCAAGCACGGTGTTAAGGCCAAGCACATGTCCACGGGCGAGCGCTCCATGCTGAGCGCGTTTCAGGAGAGCGCTCAGGCCATCCAGCATGACCAGACTGGTGCACTCGTGCCGTTCTGGCGCTTCTTCGACACAATCTCCAAGGATTTGGAGCACGGCATCATTCAGGTCGTCGTCTGTGCGGAGCGCGCGGCTGAAAACGCAGAGGGTCTTGAGAGCTACGATGTCCGGGTGCTTAAGCTCCTGTACTTGATCCGCTACATCGGCTACGTCAAGGCCACGGTCGAGAACATCTCCATCCTTATGATCGATAGCCTGGACGTGGACAAGCGCGCCCTTAAGGACCGCGTCAAGGAATCTCTCGCCCGCTTGGAGCGCGAGAGCTACGTGGCACGCCAGGGCGATACCTATAGCTTCCTCACCGACGAGGAGCAGGAGATAGCGCAGGAGATCGCACGCACCCCGATCGACAACGCGAAGGTGATTGAGTACATCAAGAAGCGCCTGTTCGAAAGCATCTACACTGCGCGCAAACTCAACCGCGGGGCCAACGACTTTCCGTTTGACCGCTATGTGGACGGCTCAATCCACGGTACCAGCATGGGCGGCATGGAACTTTCCGTGGTGACCATGGCCAGCGATCTGGGCCGTTCGGACGATGCCGAGCTGGCATTGAAATCCGTGGATAAGGCCATCGTGGCCTTGAGCGACGAGGTAGATTATTGGGCCCCACTCGTCAACGCCGCTAAGATTCGCATGTACGCCCAGACGCGCAATCTGCAGGAGCTACCGCCGAGTACCCGCCAGATTGTCGAGGCCAAAATGCGCGAGAAGGACTTTAACGAGAAAGAGGCTGACGCCCTTTTGGCTGAGGCGGTGCTCCATGCACGATGCGCCGTCAACGGGCGCATGATTGAGATCCGTGCTGCCAAACCCGCTCAGGTCTTTGAGCAGGTGCTGGCGCAGCTGTGCGATGTGGTCTTTGAAAAGGCCGACTATATCGGCGCGCCGGTCACGAGCGATTCCGATATTCGCTCTACTCTGGTGGGCAACGTTCAAGTGGGGCTCGCTGGCATGGACGCGGGCAATACGCGTGCGCTCAAAGAGGTCGAGGACTACCTCAAAGTGCAGCACCAGCGCCACCTGGATACCGCTATGGGCGATATCCAGCGCCAGTACCAGCAAAGGCCCTTTGGCTGGCGCGAGGTCGACATCGCAAATGTGGTGGCGCAGCTTGTGGTGGAGCAGCGCGCGCAGGTGCTGTTTGGCGGTCAGACGGTTCAAGCTAACGACAGCCGCATGGTGGCGCTCCTGCGCAAGGATGCCGATAAGGCCCAGGTGCGCTTGCGCATGCGCATGAGCGACCGGTTGCTACGCGCCACGGGCGAACTCATGTGTGACCTGTTTGATCTCAAGACCGTGCCCTCCAACGAGGATAAGCTCGTGGCCGAGCTCAAGGAGCGCCTTGAGGGCTTGCGCGAGGCGTGCCTCGCCATGGCACGCGACTACTACACGGGCATCAAGCCGGCCTACCCGTATCCCGGTGAGGACGAGTGCGAGAAGATGCGCTCGGAGGTGGCCGACGTCCTTAAGGACCAGAACGAGGCCGAGGCGTTCTTGACCACGTTCACCAAGCATGAGGAGCGTTTGCTCGATGCCAAGGAAGACTTTGACAAGGTGGTTGAGTTCTTCGAGTCCAATCAACGAACAGCGTTTGACCACGCCAGGGATTTCTTGAACCGCACCGAGGGTATCGAGTATGCCTCCGATGACATTCCCGGTGCGGTGGAGAACGTGGCAACGGTTCGTGAGATCCTCAAAGATCCCAAGCCCTACGGCCGTATTAAAGACCTGCAGCCGCTTATGGATCCCGTCGAGGATGACATGAAAAAGCTGTTGGGCATCCGCCGCAATGAGTTTTTGTGTCGCATCGAGAGCGATCTGCAAGACCTGCGGGCGCAGGCCGAGAGTCAAAAGGGCTTTGTCAATCAGGCCAAGGACGCCATAGCAGACGCCGGCACTAAATACGAGTCGTTCAAAAACCGTGCCCACAGCGCTCAAAGTCTCAACGAACTGAGCGTTGTTGCAACTAACTGGGGCGACTGGCTCAGTGCGGCGGCCAACGAGATGTACGACGCTGTGGATGAGGCCCGCGTGCGTATGGACAACGAGCGCCGCACCACCGAGGTCATGAGTACGGGCGAGGTGGTCAAGAAGGTCTCCAACAAGGGCGTCGCATCGTCTGCTCCCGTGCCCGCGCCCAAGCCCCAGCGCAAGATCAAGACTGTGCGCCGCGCCGATCTGGTCAAGCCGAGTCGTCTCTTGTCCGCAGAGGACGTGGAGCGCTACGTGGACGACCTGCGCTCCCGCCTTATGCAGGCGCTCGCTGCAAACGACGAGATCCGTATCAACTAACCCGCGGAGCCACCGGTGCCAAAGCGCGCACCGGTGGCTTATGGCGTTTAGAAAGGCTCATCAACCATGAACGATTCTGCTCTTAAGAGCTTCTGCACCTGGGCCCGTACGGAGCTCATCAAAGGCGTGGAGGCGCAGATGGTGCGCTACGGCATCACCGAACCTGCACCCGCGCCCGTTGGGTCCGAGACCGTCAACGGCCTGCCCCTAAGTCCGGCTGAGATTGAGCAACGCGACGAACTGCTGCGCATGCAGGCAGAGGTGGGTCACGAGGCGCTGCACGACCGTGCGGCCTACACCTGGTTCAACCGCATCGTGGCCATTCGCTTCATGGATGCATGCGGATGGCTTCCCAGCCGTATGCGCATGCTAAGTCGCGCGGACGGCAGCCATGGCAGCGAGGCCGTGGAGAACGCACTGGACGTGGAAATAACGACGGCCGATACCGATCGCATAGCCGAGCTCAAGATGGCGGGCTTGGATGAACCGTTGTGGCGCTACCTGTTTGTTGCTCAGTGCGAGGAGCTTGCCGATTGCCTGCCGGGCGTCTTTGAACGCGTGGGCGGAGCCATGGAGCTGCTGTTGCCCCAGGGCCTCATGATGGCTGACAGTGTGGTGGGCAAACTCAATGCCGTCCTCACTGACGAGGACTGGCGCGAGGGCGTAACCGTTCTGGGCTGGATGTATCAGTACTACAATGCCGACGTTAAAGACGAGTTCTTCAAGTCCAAGCGCAAGGCAGCAGCGGCGGACATCGCGACCGCCACGCAGCTCTTCACCCCCGAGTGGATCGTGCGCTATATGGTCGAGAACTCGCTCGGCCGTCTGTGGATGCTCAACAATCCGGGGAGTTTGCTACGCGAGCGCATGGAGTATTACATCGAGCCCGATGCTGAGCACGAGGACTTCATTCGCATTTCGAGTCCCGAGGAGATAACCCTCTGCGACCCCGCATGCGGCTCGGGCCATATCTTGGTCTATGCGTTTGAGCTGCTCTTCCATATGTACGAGGAGCGCGGCTATCGTGAGCGCGAGATTCCCGAGCTCATTCTTACTAAAAACCTTGCAGGTATGGAAATCGATTCCCGCGCGGCACAGATCGCGGAGCTGGCGCTTGCCATGTGCGCCCGCGAGCACGACCGTCGCTTCTTTAGGCGTGGCATTCGCGCCGACGTTACCGTGCTCTCGAGCATCCCGCTAGGGGAGGACGAGCTGCCGGGTAACAAGAAGCTCGCCGAGGAGCTGAGTCATTTGGGCGAGATCGGTTCGCTGCTCAATCCCTCAGAGGACGAGATCGACGAGCTCAAGGCTGCCGCCGCGAGTTGTTCCGATGACCTTTTTGCCGCTACGGCCAAAACTAAGCTCGAAAGCGCTGCCGCCATCTGCGAGAAGCTGTCCCGTCGTTTTACCTGCACCGTTGCGAATCCTCCGTATATGGGCAGCAGCAGCTTTAATCCATTCATGAGCAAGTGGATCAAGAAGAACTACCCCGACGTGAAGAGCGACCTCTGCACGTGCTTTATCGAGCGCGGTTTTAACCTTGTCGAGGATAAGGGCTACGCCGCAATGGTTACCATGCAGAGTTGGATGTTCCTGGGCAGCTTTGAGAAGATGCGCGCCAAGGTTATCGACAACAAGACAATCGTTTCCATGGCCCATCTGGGACCTCGCGCGTTCGATGCCATCGGTGGTGAGGTCGTCAATGTGACTGCCGATGTCATCTACAATGGCCGCGCGGCATGCGAGGGTGCCTATGTTCGCCTCGTCGACATCAACGGCAGCGAGGCGAAGCGTCTCAAGTTGCTCGAGGCGATCCGAAACCCCGACTGCGGCTGGTTCTATCGCCGCGACGCCGACACCTTCAAGCAAATCCCCGGCACCCCCATAGCCTACTGGGCCAGTGACGCTCTTCTGGATGCGTTTGGAAACGCAAAACAGCTCAGTGAGTATGGCAAGCCGCGCCAAGGGCTTGCTACTGGCGAGAACGCTCGTTTCGTTCGCGAGTGGTGGGAAGTCGATGATTGCAAGAGCGTCTATTCCTGTGGATCTATTCAAGAGTCGATTGAAAGCGCTTGCAAGTGGTTCCCCTACAACAAGGGCGGCGATTTCCGCAAATGGTACGGAAATAATAGCTCAGTTGTTAACTGGGAGAATGACGGACAGGAGATCCGTAATTACAAAGACCAGAATGGTAGATTGCTTTCCAGGCCACAGAATACAAACTGCTTCTTTAGCCCATCGATTACCTGGTCGAAGATTTCAAGCGGGTCCATTGCGTTTCGTTTTAAGCCTGCTGGGCATATCTTTGATGTGGCGGGCACGAGCGTTTTTAGCGACGAGGAGTCACTCAAGTATCTCCAGGGAGCTTGTAACAGCTCCGTGATCATGCGTGTCGCAAGCATGCTCTCGCCGACGCTTAATTTCGAGGTAGGCCAAATCGCAACCTACCCGATCATTCAGAACGAGGAACAGGAGCCGTTGGTCAACGACATGGTCGACTCGTGCCGCGAACTATCAAAAACCGATTGGGATTCGTTTGAAACCTCTTGGGATTTCAAACATAACCCTTTGGTGTAGGTGCTGGTTATGGACAAAGCCTGTATATCTTCATTTCATATGTCTCTGCATGAATCTAGCTATTGGACTCCGGATGAGATTTCTTCTATTTGGGATTTCTTTGTGACTAAATCTGTAGCTAACTCTGCCTCTCAAAGAAGAACCGCCTCTGATTATGGATTGAAACAATTGCCATTCGATACTCTTCTTGAGTATGAAGGGGTGCCTTCCGGGAAGCGTGAATTACTTATGGCTGATAATCTTGGAGATGTGATTGAGGAATATGGATTTAAAACAACTGTAAATCAAAAGTCGGCTGATGGAGTTAAACAAGAGATTGAAGCTCCGATTGATATCGTTAGTCCGAGGGTCCTCTGTATTCAACCTTATACAATCTCTGGTCGCAAGGGTCCCGAACCTAAAGACTCAGGTAAAGGAATGACTTTACTAACTCATATCCGCAATTCACTTGCACATGGGTGTACGTATTACTTCCCTAATGGAATGATGCTTCTCGAGGATAAAGCTGGTGGTTCAAGTGGAAAAACGACTGCCATGATGCTTCTGCCTCAAAAGGCGTTTACCGACTGGATAAAGGCGATTGATATTGACGCTCGTTTTTATTTTAAGGACGCTAGCAGAGGCGAATTTGAAAAGCTCATTCATAGAAAGAGCAACAAACACTAGGGAATTAATAAACGACGCGCTTTAATCCGTAAAGAATTTAAATCTGATAATTGTTTAGCTGGCTAGCGCAAATTTTAAATCTGCATAGCCGCACTTTTCAACAAAGAAAGGGCGGTCTGTCATGGCCACTTTACTTCAAGATAAATACGAGGCTCGTAAGGCCGAGGTCAATGCTCGCTTCGAGCAGCTTCGCACTAACGAGGAAGAGCTCAACCGAATCTTTGCCAAGATCTACAACATGGAGGGTGAGGTGCCCATCGAGGTCGAGGATAAGTTCGTTTCGGTGGCGCGCATCTTCGATACCGCAGATGAGATTCCCGAGAGCTATAAAGGCAACAAATACGTGCGTACCAAGCGCGACGAGATCACCTCGCTCATAAGCTATGCCGTGGGCTGCATGTTTGGTCGCTATTCGCTGGATGTGGACGGACTGGTCCTGGCCGATCAGGGCGCCACGGTCGACGACTATCTGTCAAAGATGTCTGATCCCGCGCACGTGACCTTTATGCCCGATAGCGATAACGTGCTGCCCATCACCGACGATGAGTACTTTGACGACGACATCGTGCGCTACTTTATCGACTTTGTGCGTACCGTGTACGGCGAGGAGACGCTCGAGCAGAACCTGGCCTTTATTGCCGAGGCGCTCGGCGGCAAGGGCACCTCGCGCGAGGTAATCCGCACCTACTTTTTGAAGGACTTCTTTAAGGACCACTGCCAGACCTATAAGAAGCGTCCCATCTACTGGCTGTTCGACAGTGGAAAAAAGAACGGCTTCAAGTGCCTTGTTTACATGCATCGCTATCAGCCCGACCTGTTGGCTCGCATCCGCACCGACTATGTGCATGAGCAGCAGGAGCGCTATCGCTCGCAGATCGGCTATGCCAACGATGCCCTTGCCAGTGCCGAGCGCGGCGAGCGCGTGCGCTTGGATAAGCGCGTCAAAAAGCTCAACGACCAGCTCAAAGAGATCATTGGCTACGAGGAGAAGCTGCATCACTTGGCAGACCAGATGATTAAGATCGACCTGGATGACGGCGTCAAGGTCAACTACGCCAAGTTTCAGGATGTGCTGGCAAAGATCAAGTAACTGCAGATACGGTAAGGATATTCATGCCCAAGATCGATGTAGAAGAACAGCTCAAACTGCGGTTTTTGCAACCGTTGCCTGCATGTATGCCCCGCCGTGTGGTGGTTTGGCACGATGCGGACGGCGAGTTTGCCCCTGAGTTTGAGCGATTGGCCGCCGAGGGTTTCGACGGCGCGGGGGCCGATGCTGGCGTTATGCCCGCTCACGGTGACTTTGAGCGCCCGGTGCGGTTTGTTGAGGCCTGCGAGGGCCGCATGTTTGCCGTTAAGAAGCTTATCAACCGCGATGACCTTGCGAGCGATATCTTGCTGTATCGCCGTTGCCCGCGCGGCAGGCTTGAGGGCGATTGGCTTGCCGATGTCGAGCTGTATGCCGATCGGTTCCAGGCTGACTATCTTTCGCTTTTGGCCGATCAGCTTGGTATCGAGAACATCGATGCCGTGCGCGAGAGTCTGCGCGAGCACAAGGCGTTCTTTGATGCCAAGACCCGCTGCGCTAAGTTTGCCGCGTGTGTTCCGCATGCCTCGGGCGCATCCGATATCGAACTCGGCATCCTTACGGTGATTTTTGGCGGTAAAGAGCTTGGTGACGCGCGCCCCGCGTTTGTGCTGCGTGGCTGTATGACCATGCTGCTGCACGAGGGTCCCGAGGCACTGGCCGAGTTGATGGACAAGTACTGCGTGCGCGATGTGCTCTCTGCCTTTATGCTTCGCTGCTATGGGTTTGAGGGACCGCTGTATGAGCGCGACTCATTGCTTATGCTTTCATCCCATGTGCTCCTTACGGCGGCGTCTACCGCGCTTCCCGAGGGGGCGCTCAAGGGGCTTGAGAGCCATGTGGCTCCCGCCTATGGGCCCTATTGCCTTGAGGCGGTGCGTACGTGGGACCAGGCCGCCGATACCCAGGCATCGAGCGAGGACCTATTTGAGATTTGCCGTTTGGTTGAGGACGCCCGCGGACTCTTTGCACGGTTCGAGACCTTGCCGATCGATGTGCTGACCTCGCTTGATGTGTTTCCGTGCGTCAATGAGGCTGTGCTCTCGCAGCTGTTCTGCTCGTTTGCGCAAGGTGCAGACCGTGTTGAGGATGCGCGTGCCTTTGCTGCGCGCCGTTGCGACCTAAGCTGGTACCGTCGTGTCGAGAGCTACTTTGACCTGCTTGCCGCTGTGGCCGATATGTGTGCGTTTAGGCAGGCGCACGCGGGCGGGTTCCATCTGGCGCAGCCCCAGCAGGTGTGGGATGCCTACACGTCCGATTGGTATGCCATGGATGCCGCCTATCGTCATATGTGCACCGCGTATCTGCGGGCGCGCTCCGTCGAGTGCGATGTGCTCGAGGAGCCCACCCGCGCTGTGGCGGACTGGGCGGAGAATCTCTACAGCAACTGGTTCTTGGCGGATGCCAATGCCTGCTGGACATCCGCTGCGCAAGGGGAGTGGGCCGATTGCGGCTACATCGAGGGTCCCGAACGGCAGGATGAGTTCTACTGGCATGTGCTGCCCACCTTTGTGGGCTCTGCTAAAACGACGGTCGTTATCGTGAGCGACGCGCTGCGCTATGAGGTGGCCTGCGACGTCGCGGCGCTGCTCGAGCGCGAGCGCGGCGGCAACGTCAAGGTTTCTAGCATGCAGGCGGTCTTTCCCTCCATTACAGAGGTGGGCATGCCCGCGCTGCTGCCGCATCAGGCGCTTGGGCTTGCAGCGGATGGTTCGTTTGTGCTGGCTGACGGCAAGCCCACCGCAACGACTCCGCAACGCGAGGCCGTGCTTACCCATGTTGAGCCTACGGCCCGCGCTTTGCGCTCGAGCGCATACCTCAACATGGCGGGAACCGAGCGTAAGGCGCTGCTCAAGGACTCAAGACTTGTTTACCTCTACCACAACAAGATCGATGCCACGGGCGAGAAGGCCGCTACGCAGGACGACGTCTTCGGTGCCTGTGCGGACACCGTGGAGGAACTTGCTGCGTTGGCGCGCCGCGTGTGCACCGACGCCCCGGGCGCGCGTGTTGTTATGACGGCGGATCACGGCTTCATCTACACGCGTCGTGAGCTCAACGAGTGCCAGATGCTCGGCAAGCCAGATCTTCCCTTCCTTGACGCTCCTGTCATGCACGGCAAGCGTCATCTGGTGGTGCCCAACGAGGCCGTGGCCAAGCTTTCGGAAGAGGCATGTGAGGTGTTTGTTAATGTTAACATGGGACGTTTGGGCGCCGGTTTTGAGGGGTTTGCCCCGCGCGAGAACGTGCACTTCAAGCGTCCCGGCGGCACTAACAACTACGTCCACGGCGGCATGAGCCTGCAGGAGCTCTGCGTGCCCGTTATCGGTTTTTGGCGTGCGCGCTCGGGTTCCAAGGACTTTGTCGACACGCGCGCGGCGACGCTGCGCGTACTAAGTGAGGGACGCCGAGTGACCAACTCGCTCTTCTCAGTCAACTTGATCCAGGAAGAACCTGCCCAAGGTAAGGTCTTGCCGTGCGAGTACGAGCTGGTGTTTACCGATGCAAGTGGCAACGAGGTGAGCGATACGGTCAAGGCGCATGCCAACAAGATTTCTGTTAACTCGCAGGAGCGCGTGGTGCATGCCAAGTTTGCGTTGCATGCAGCGGATGGATTCTCGGCCAAGGGTCCGTACTATCTGGTCTGCCGCGAGCGCGAGACGGGCAAGATCGTTTGGCGCGAGACGTACACCATCGCTGTTTCGTTTGCCCCTGTTGCTGACTTTGGTTTTTAGGAGTGTGCCCTATGTTTGATAGCCATGACGAAGATTTGTGGGAAGTTCCCTCGATTGATGTGGATGTGCCCGAGCAGGCTGCGGTGCCTGCAGGGGTGGCCGTGCCTGCTGCGGAGGCTGAGACTGCCGCGCCCGTTGAGGCTGCTGTGCCCGCCGAGGACGAATCCTCGACCGATGGCTATGACCAGGCCGTGGACGAGGCCCCCGAGGACGACGGCTACGACATGGATGGGCTGGACGGCAAACTGCTCGAGCACTTTGCTGGCAAGATCGTGCGCAAGGACCTGACGGCCCTTATGAAGCGCGGCGCCAACGTGCCCACCTTTGTACTGGAGTATCTGCTGGGCATGTACTGCTCAACTGATGACGAGGATGCCGTGGCAGAGGGTTTGGAGCGCATCCGCAGGATCCTCACCGATAACTACGTGCGTCCCGATGAGTCCGAGCGCATTAAGTCCAAGATTCGCGAGCTGGGTCGTTTTACCATCATCGATAAGGTGACGGCCAAGCTCGACGAGTACAAAGATATCTACGTGGCGTCGTTTGCCAACTTGACCATCGAGCCGTTTGTGATGCCGGCTGAGTACGTGCGCGACTATTCCAAGATTCTGCAGGGCGGCATTTGGTGCATCATGAGCATCGAGTATCGTCACCCCTTGGATGAGGAAGACGAGTTTGGCATGGAGGTCTTTGGCGACGATGCACCGCGCCGCTCCAAGGCCAAGCGCAAAAAGCGCGGACCCGAGGACTCTCCGTTTAGCGTGGCGTCGCTCACGCCCATCCAGATGCCCAATCTGGACCTGGATGCCATGGTCGACGAGCGCCAGTACTTTACGCGCGACGAGTGGCTCAACATGCTGCTGCGCTCCGCTGGCTATGAGCCTAGCGAGCTTTCCGAGAAAGAGCGCCTGCACTTTATCGAGCGTATGGTGCCGCTTATCGAGCGCAACTACAACCTGTGCGAGCTGGGTCCCCGCGGTACCGGTAAGAGCCACATCTACAAAGAGGTCTCGCCCTACGCCATTTTGCTTTCGGGCGGCCAGACCACCACGGCCAACCTGTTCGGCCGTATGAACTCCATGCGAGCCGACCGCGTGGGCCTGGTGGGACACTGGGATTGCGTGACGTTTGACGAGGTCGCCGGCATGCGTTTTAAGGATACCAATGCCGTGCAGATCATGAAGGACTACATGGCGAGTGGTAGCTACGCGCGCGGCCGCGACCAGATCAACGCCGATGCCTCCATGGTCTTTGAGGGCAACATCAACGACACCGTGCAAAATGTCCTTAAGACCACGCACCTGTTTGATCCGTTCCCGCCGGAGTTTAACAACGATTCGGCCTTCTTCGACCGTATCCACTATTACCTGCCGGGCTGGGAGATTCCCAAGATGCGCTCGAGCCTGCTGACCGGGCATTACGGCCTGATCACCGACTGCCTGTCGGAGTTTTGCAAAGAGATGCGCCGAAAGGACTTTACGCACCATATCGACCGGTATTTCCGCTTTAACAGCGACTTTAACAAGCGTGACGAGATCGCCGTGCGCAAGACCTTTAGCGGCCTTGCAAAGCTGCTGTTCCCCGACGAGGCCATGGACAAGGACGACGTGCGCTGGCTGCTGGACTACGCCATCGAGGGCCGTCGCCGCGTAAAGGAGCAGCTCAAGATTATGGCGGGCGTTGAGTTTATCGACGTTAACCTGGGCTATATGGATGCCGACAACCCGCAGGACGTGCATGTGGTGCGCGTGCCCGAGCAGAGCGAGGACACACTGATTCCCGACGGGCCGCTGCTGTCCGGTCACGTGTTTGGCGTGGGCAGGTCGCAGGGCGGTGAGGTTGCCGTGTACAAGCTGGAGAACAAGGCCGTTGCCGGCGAGTGCAAGTTTAAGCACGAGGGCGTGGCCTTTAACAAGCCGGTGCGCGATACGCTGGAGGCCGCGTTCGACAACTTTGTGAACCTGGCGAACCGCGTGGCGCCGGGCATGCACATTGGCTCCAAGGATTACCTGCTGTTCTATAACGACCTGCAGAGCAAGGGGCTGTCCGAGGAAGTTTCGCTCGCCGAGTTTGTGGGCCTCTGCTCTGCGGCATGCAACCGTCCGGTGATGCCCGCGCTGGCGATTCCGGGAATCTTGCGCATGTCGGGTTCTATGGACGAGATCCGCGGGCTCGAGGACATTATGCGCGTGGCCAAAAACGCCGGCGCCAAGCGCGTGATTTTGCCGCTGAGCGCCATCGCGGGCTTGCAGAGCGTGTCGTCCGAGATTATCTCGGGATTGAGCCCGGTGTTCTACATGGATGGCGACCCGGTCGACGCCGCGAAGAAGGCACTGGATCTGTAGGAGTGCGGGCGAGCGGGCTTGCGTGCGCGTAGACCCGCGGGCGTGTTGGTGCGTAGTGCGTGAGGGGGTCTGCCATGGCGGGCGAGCGTTCTGTTGGCGAGTTGCTCGACGAGCTGTTTGGCTTTGAGTTGGTGGCCAAGCGCCAGGCGGCGCTTGAGCAGTACGATCGCGGGGAGTTGGTGCGCGAGGCGCGCTCCCGCGAGCTGTTGGGCGTGCTTAGGGGCGTCGAGGCTGCCGAGCGCGCTGCGCGCGACTCTGCCGTGCAAGCTGTTGATACGTACGTGCGCCGTGTTGAGAGTGCGGCCCTTGCGCGCGCTCGCAAGCAGGCGGGCGTTGTGGGTCCGCTGCAGATGGAGCGGCGCTATGCTGCCTTTTTGCGCATGGAGGACAAGGCCGAGCTGCTGACGCGCCTGGAGCAAACGCTTTCGTTTATCGAGGTAAAGCTGCGGGCTAATACGGCGGACAAGGTGCGCGCGGCGTACGATGCTGCTGGGGCTATGGTGCTGCAGGACGTGGCGCGCTTGAGTGACGTGCGCGTTGTGGACGCCGTGCCCCTGGATGCCGACCTGCTGTGTACGCAGCTGGAACAGTTGCGTTGTGCCGCCGATGCGACGGACCTTGCGGGCATGATCACAGCGACGTTTGAGTCTGAGCTGAGTGCGACGGGGTCGCAGGGCACTGACGGGTTTACGGGCGATTTGGCTGGCGATGTTGCTGGCGACGTGGCGTTGGAGCGTGAACTTACGAACGTGCGCGGCGCTGCGCAGCGAGCGCGCTTGGCGGCGCAGGCGTATCGGGCCGAGCGCGCCGCCCGCGTTGCGGGGAGCACGCTGGAGCCGGTATCGTTGCCCGAGTCTGCGTGCGTTGCGTGCGAGACGGCGTGCGATGTCGGGGAGCTTTCCGAGTTGCTCGCTCAGGTTAAGAAGTCGTTTGAGACCTACCGTTGTGTTGTTGCCGACGGCGGGTTATTCTGCGCGTTTGGCTCTGACTCGCCGCATGGGATTTGCCGCGGCAGTAGCTATATCGACTACGATCCTCGGCTTGACGAAGATGTGTTGGTGGGCGAGTACGACGGTGCTACCAGGCACGATGTTCGGCGTGAGGTTGCGATTCCGGAGCTGGTGGATGAGGCTTCTGCCGAGGGCGGCGATTCACTCAAGGTTGCCGTGGCGCGCATGCGCGAGTTTAACGGGCGTCGCTACGATGGTGTGCTGGATGAGGATCCTGTGCGCCATGTGAATGCGTTTTGGTATGGACTCAAAAAGCTCGGCCAGTATTGTGAGGCCGCCGTGCGCGTGGATGAGCGTGCTTGGGATTGCTTTATCGATAAGGTGCAGTTCGCCTACGATGAGCCCGTGGGGCGTTTGGCTGCGCAGATGGACGACAAACAGGCGGCGGCTTTTGTTGCTGCCGTGGATGTGCTCGGCGTTGATGGGTAAGGTCCTGGTCTGGTAGGAGGCTACACCATGAAGATTGACGTTGATGTAGACCAGCTGCGCGAGAGCCTGCTCGACCGCGCGGGGTCTGCGGCGGGCGTGGGCTTTCCGGCCGCCATGCTCGACGCGATGGATATCGAGGACGAGTCGCCCCAAGAGCTCCTAGCCCGAGCCGAACGCGAAGGCCTCGACCTCCGCGACTTTGCCGTCGATGACGACTGCGGAGCGTCTGACGACTGGTGACCCCGGGTCAGTTCATCCTTTTCTTCCTGAGATATAAGAGAAATCCCTTTTTGAACGTCCTTCGGGTTCCAAAAAATAGCCGATCAGTCTTTGTATCTTCCTTGCTGTCAAACTTGATAGCCGTTAGCTCGATCGTACAGATGTAGTCAGCAACTTGGAATAGCCGGTAGGCTCGTGGTGTGGCTTCTCGGTATACGATGACATCCCTTGCTAGAACGTACTCAAGCGCAGAATGAATGACCTCCGTTACAATCGGTTGGCCGTTGTCGTAGTAAATCTTAACGGTGTCGTATCGCTGGAAGAATTCCAGATGGTCGAAAAGTTCAACTGTGAGGTCTCGCCTCATTCTCTCCGCGAGACCGTTTTGGTTGCCGGCGAATTCGCTCATTCGGTATTGCAGACAGAGATAGCGTATGGGGAGATGCTGAATGAACGCGCGAAATGCGCTCAACATGTGCCTTCGCTGCTCCTTGGGAAGATCTTTGTAGTCGCCGTTTCCATTCAGTAGGGGTCCTGCATGAAAAGGCGTATTGGGAAGCGAGGACTGCGACAGGGCGCGCTCGTAGCGGTCAATGCGTTCAACGATTGCATCGTTTTGATCGTGAAAAACGAGGGTGACGAGGTAGTAGTTGGAGACGCCTCCGAGGTCGCCAGATTCGTCAACAAAGACGGAGAGTTCGCTCATGATGAGCCTCCATTTTTGCAAAAAAAATGCCGGGGGTAAGACCCCGGCTCTTGGAGGCCCCTCTTTTGGAGGGAACCGTATTCTTTATACCATGAGATAAGGGGTGCTTTCAAGTAATATTATAATAAGCAAACATATGTTCGTCAAACTACCTGCGAAAAGTCCTTAGCCGTCCAGATGTGGGTAGAGCGGCTCGTAAATTGCTGACGCAATGGGCCGGCGTTTTCCCGAGAAGTATTTAGTCTTGACTCGCATAAAAAATGCCGGGGGACATCCCCCGGCTTTTTTCATTTCGGTGTCAATTCAAATGTTTTTCAATCCATCCCCTCAATAAGTTGCGGTGAAATAGGGACTGAAATGGCTGTTCAGAGGCCTATTCAATCCCTATTTCACCGCAACTTATGGGTGGGGATGGCTACGACGCCAGCGTGGCGATGACGGCTTCGTCGCCGGCGTATATGAGGGTGTTGCCGTCGGGGATGATTGTTTGGCCGTCGCGCTTGAGCATCACGACGATAAACGGGTGCTTGCCTTGCGGAACGTCGCGCAGGCGCTGGCCGGCCAGGCGACCGTGGGGAGTCACGGTGACCTCGCGCAGCGTAACCTCGGCACGCTCCTCGAACGTTGGGGCGGCCATCACCAGCAGATCGCCTTCCTGGATCACGGTGTCGCCATTGGGCAGTACCGGGTGCGCCCCGTCGCGCAGCACCAGGACCACGAGCATGTCTGTGGCGCTGCCAATGTCCGCGAGCGAGCGTCCGGTAAACGGATGTCCAGCGCCCACCTTGAGCTTTACAAACGACATGCCGTCTTCGACGCGATAGTCGTTAAAGGTGCGGCGCACGTCACCGGTCTCATCGATCATATCGAGCTTCTTGGCCACCGCCGGCAGCAGCGAGCCCTGCACCACAATGCTCGACACGGCAATCACAAACACCAGGTCAAACAGGTCGTGACCGCCGGGAACACCGGCTACCACGGCAAAGAGGCTAAACACGACCGAAGCGGCGCCGCGCAAACCCGCCCAGCTTACGAGCGCGATCTGGCGAGGGTTCGTCTTAAAGGGCGCCAGGAGCACGCCGACGGCGATGGGACGGCTCACGAAGAGCATAAACGCCATGAGCGCCAGGCCCGGCAGCAGCATCTGCGGCAGGCGCGCGGGCGTCACGAGCAAGCCGAGCAAGAAGAAGATCGTCATCTCGGCCATCTCGGTGAGGGTGTCAAAGAAGTGCGCCATCTCGACTTTGCCAGTGATGTCACTGGCGCCCAGCACAATGCCGGCCAGGTATACAGCCAAAAAGCCGTTGCCGCCCAGATAGCTTGGTAGCGCGTAGGCGACGATCGCCACGGCGAACAAAAAGATGGTCTGCGCGCCCTCGGCCGTTGCGTGCGCGCGTTCAATCAGGCGGCCCGCCGCCCAGCCGATGGCAAGGCCCAGGCCCGCTCCCAGGATAATCTGCTTGGCCAGCAGTGCGGGAATGTTGATGTCGCCGCCGGCCGCGAGTGTAGCGAGCACAGCGGTGAGCATGTAGGCGACTGGGTCGTTGGAGCCCGATTCGACCTCGAGCAGCGAGTCGGTGCCACCTCTCAGCGACAGGCTGTGCTCACGCAGTACGCTAAAGACGCTCGCCGCGTCGGTGGATGCCACGACCGATCCCAGCAGCAGGCTGCCGATCCAGTCGATCCCCAGCGCGAAGTGGGCGAACACGCCGGTGATGCCGGCAGTGATGACGACGCCGAGCGTGCTCAGCAGCACCGCCGGCGCAGCGACGGGCTTGGCGCGGTCGATATTGGTGTTAAAGCCGCCGTAGAACATGATGAACAGCAGCGCCGTGCTACAGACGGTTTCGGTGAGTGCGTAGTCGCTAAAGTCGATATGCGTCGGGCCGTTGACGCCCAACAGCATGCCCAGCGCGATAAAGATGAGCAGGGTGGGGAAGGGGAGTTTTTTGCCGACGGGTTTGATGGTCAGGCACAAAATGATGACGAGGCCGATAAAGAGAAGGATCTGGTTCATGGATAGTGTCCGCTCCTGGGTGGTTGGCGTGGCACGGTCAGTTGTCTGTGGTTATTTGTACCCAAAGATGGTGGGTTTATGGGGTTGGATTGCGGGCGTGCGCGATATCGTCACAGGAGACCGTTGGAATGACTGTCGTTTGTAAACTCTTCCCAGCTTTATTACGACGGAGTACAATGGGTAACGTTTAAGTTCAACTTGAAGTTTTAGTTGCGGCGTTGGGCTTCGGTCGCAATGCAAGGAGAGGCGTTCCATGGCGATCTATGTGACATCTGATGCACACGGGCACGTGCGTGCGCTTGACGAGGCCCTGTCCAAGATCTCGCTGACGTCCGACGACACATTGTTTGTGCTGGGCGATATGATCGATCGCGGGCCCGATCCGCTCGGCGTTATTAATCTGGTGCGTTCGCTGCCCAACGCCCATGTGCTCAAGGGCAACCACGAGCAGATCATGCTCGATGCCATCATTGGTCAGGATCCGCTCGATGCCGAGACCTGGGATATCAACGGTGGCTGGACGACGCGCGAGCAGCTCAACGACATGGAATTTGAGGCATATGAGGAGCTCGTGCGATGGATGGCCGCGCTGCCGCTCTACGCGGTGGTCGAGACCGAGGAGCGCCCGTATCTGCTGGTACATGCTGGAATCGAGATGAAGGCGGCGCGCGCGTTTTTGCTTGAGCATGGCGTCGATTGTGCCGATGGCGTTGGAGCGGTGGGTGCCGATCGCGAGCTGCTGCAGCAGATGCTCGCGGTACAGTCGTCCGATGACCTGCTGTGGATTCGTCACGGCTATTGGGATGTGCCGACCGGGCTGCTTTCTGCCGAGGGCAAGGGCCCGGTCGTGGTGAGCGGCCACACGCCCACGGTATCGCTTGGGCGCTATTGCGAGGTCGGTGGTCTTGCGGGGCTCGACGAGGAGTCGGGCCGCGGGCAGATCGTGCGCCTGGGCGGCGAGGATGCCGCCGGTGTGCCCGATCGCATCGACATCGACTGCGCCGCCGCCACCGGCTCCGAGTTCGGCCGCGTGGGCATCCTGCGCCTGGACGACGGGGCGGAGTTCTACGCTAATATTCGCCCCGGGGAATAACGGCGCAAGAGGTTGGTGCCAAAACATCGACGTTTCTTTTCTTCAAATTGATTCGAATTAGGCGCCGTACGGATTCCGGTCCCTCTCTATGCGTTGGCGGATGTGGGCGTACTCGATAATCAACAGTACCAGCAGTAGGGCCATGATGGCTAGGTAGCTCACGACGGCGCCCATCAGGCCGAGCAGATTGATCAGAATCACCGGGAGCACCACGCTCACGGCAAAGCAGATCAGGTAGATCTTGGTGACGTCGCCGGCATGGCGCAGCACCGTGATGATGGCGTAGATAAAATCGATGGCCGCGGTGACGCCGCCGGCGACGACCATCAGCAGCGCCAGCGTACGGTAGCGTTCAAAGCTGAGACCGTACATAAAGCTCATGAGGGGAATACCGGGACCTGCCATAAATGCGGCGCACGCGCCGGTGATGACCACGATCAGCGCCATAACGGCAACAATAATCAGGTCAAAGCGGCGACGCTTGCGCGGATTCGCCCAAATGCTCGACAGCCGCAGGAGCTGCGGTTTATAGATAAATCCAATGCTCAACAAAATGGCCTGCGCCGGAAAGAACAGTGCATTAAAGTACAGCTGATACTTGTAGGCCAGCGTGCCTTCCATCACGAACTTGGGCATGCTCTCGATTAGGTTGAACAGGAACAGCGCGCCAAAAAGTGGGGCGCACTGGACAAACAGGTGGCCGACCTCGCGCAGGCTCACGCGGCGCGATTTTTCGGTTTCGAGCAGGGCGAGCGGCGCGGTGACCAGCACGAGCGAGGCGATCGCGGTGACGCCCATGGCCATGGCCGCGATGGGCATGCTGCGCGTGAGGAGCAGCGCCACGCTGAAGACCGCGATGACGCCGACGGAGCGTAGCGTTTGGCTCATGCCAGCCAAGTAGAGCTTGTCGGCCTGCTGCAGGCGGCCTTCGTACACGTCGGCGACGCCGTCTATCACCTTATACAGGTAGACGCCCAGGCCGATCGTCGCCATCTGCGCGTCATAGCCGCGGGCGCTGCTGTACATGAGGCCGCAGCCTAGGGCGAGCGCTCCGCAAAGCCAGCGGTTGAGCTGGTAGGAGGCAAAGGACGTCGTTTCGTCGATGTCCGAGACCTGAAAATTGCGCACGCCATAGTTGCACGCGATCATGATGAGCGTGCCGGTGACAAAGGCGATGGAGAATTTGCCTGCTTCTTCTGCTCCCACGAGCTGCGTAGACACGATGGTGAGCAGCGGAAACGCCAAGCCCCACACGGCGGTGCCGAGGGTGTTCCAAAGATAGTCGCGGCTGGTGGCGTGCTCTTCGTATTCAGCCTCTTGCGTGGAGAACCCGCCGCCGTAGACGGCGCCGAGCAGACGGTTCCACCAAGCGTTGACCATGCGGCGAACGGGGCCGGGCTCCCGATCGCGTTCGCGCCGACGACGTGTGGCTTGGCTGCTATCGGGCCCGCCGGCGTTGCGCTGGCTCAGCTCCTGGATGCGAGCGAGCTCCTCGGCGGTGTGCGAGGCCGGGAACAGGCCGTTCTCGATGCGACCGCCCTGGCTGGGTGCCCCGCCCGATACGGTGGGGTCGGCGACGCCGTTGCGGCGGGCGATGGCGCGGCGAATGCTATCGAGGGGCGTGATGCTCAAAGCGGAGTCCTTTCTATTGCTGCGCTTTAGTATAGACGCGACGGTGTTCGCTCGTGTTTTTGAACGGATTGTTCAATAATTTCGGCGGGCGGCTGTAATTTGTCGGTAAACGTGCGGTATCCTGTTGAAGTTTTGTGACACCCCCGATGCCGCCCACGCGGTACCAAGGAGCTTCTACCTATGGACGTCGCCGCATTCTTACTGGCTCTTGTGCCGATTATTTGGCTGGTCGTGATGCTGCTGTGCTTTAAATGGCCAGCTTGGAAGGCCGCTATCGGATCGTTTGTCCTTTCGTGCTTGCTTGCCTTCGCATGGTGGCACCTGCCGGCAGCGCAGATCGCGACCGCCTCGCTCGAAGGTTTTTTGATGGCTCTGTGGCCCATCGTCCTGGTGATCATCGCCGCGGTGTTCACGTATAACCTGTGCGTTCGTACGGGCGCCATGGACGTGATCGGCAGCATGATCACCTCCATCAGCAGCGACCGCCGTCTGCTGGCGCTGCTCGTGGCTTGGTGCTTCGGTGGCTTTATGGAGGGCATGGCCGGCTTCGGTACCGCTGTCGCCATTCCCGCCGGCATGCTCGCGGGCCTGGACTTTGAGGCCGTGCCTGCCGTGCTCATCTGCCTGCTGGCCAACGGCGTGCCCACACCCTACGGCTCTATCGGCATCCCCACGGTGTCCGTTGCCGATTTGGTGGGTCTGGATTCCCTGCACCTGGCGACCGTTCAGCTGGTGCAGTTGGCGCCTTTCTTTGTGATGATGCCGCTGTTTATCGTACTGGTTGCTGGTCGTGTTGCCGATGACCAGGGCAACGTTGCAGGCGTTGCCGAGCGCCTGCGTGGCGTGGCGGGCATCGCCGTGCTCTCCGGCGTGTCCTTTGCCGGCGCGGCTCTGGTCGTTGCTAGGTTTGTGGGTCCTGAGCTTGCCGTCGTCGTCGGTTCTATCGTTTCGCTCGGGCTGACAGCTGCGCTTGCCATGCGTGCCGAGAAGTCGGGGCATCTGGACGTACGCTTTCACATGAACATCGACGCTGGCGAGCAGCTTACCGTTAAGTCGGCGCTTTCGGCCTGGTCGTGCTTCATCCTGATCTTTGTGTTGCTGCTGGGCACGTCTAATCTGGTGCCCGCTCTACATGCTGCGCTCGCGCCGTTTGCGAGCCATGTGCAGGTGTATTGCGGTGAGAATCCCGGTATGCTTACGTTTTCGTGGATCAACACGCCAGGCGTCTGGATTTTCCTGGCGGCGTTTGTCGGCGGTGCCATTCAGGGTGCTTCGCCACGCATGATGGGCGAGGTGCTGGCCGCGACTGTGAAGCAGATGACGCCGACGGTGATCACGATGCTTTCGGTACTGGGCTGCGCCAAGGTGATGGGCTATGCCGGCATGATTTCGTCGATCAGTGCGTTTTGCATTGCGGTCGCCGGCGGTCTCTACCCGATTCTGGCTCCGTGGATCGGCGCAGTCGGTGCGTTCGTGACCGGCTCGGGCACGTCCTCGGGCATGCTGTTTGGTCCCATTCAGAGCCAGGCCGCCACTGCGCTGGGTGTGAGCGACTACTGGATGGTCGCATTGAACGCCCTGGGCGTCGCCGCTGGTAAGATGATCTCGCCGCAGACCCTCGCCATTGGTCTTGCCGCCGTGCACGTGCGCGGTAAGGATGCCGAACTCCTGGGCGCGGTGCTGCCCTACGCTGCCGGCATGCTGGTCCTGATGAGCGCCATAGCCATGCTCGGCCAAAACCTGCCGCTGTAGTCGGCACTTAGGGACGTTCCTTATGTGCCGGCACTTTGGGAACGTCCCTAAGTGCCGGCATCCGGGGGCGCTCCTTGAATGTTGCCTGTTCAAGAGTGTTCCCAATGACTAGGCGTTTAAAAACGTCCCCAATGACTAGGCCGCTTGCCTGCGATTTTTGACCGTTGGGCGGGCTTGCCGCCCTTGCCGCAAAAACGTTTTTGCATATCGGGTACAACGGGCTTTACGTGAGTAAAGTGCGCGTCGCGTCCACGTGTCGCGTTTTTAAAGGAGGCCCCATGCCTGGTGTTACCCCTGCAGAAGTTCTGTCCAACTTTGGTATTACGCTCGTTGAAGATCCCGCCGAGAATCAACCCCGTCTGCTGGTCGATCTACCCGCCGCGGAGCTCGTCGAGCACGCCATCCGCCGCGAAGAAGGCCGCATGGCATCCAATGGCGCACTCGTGATCGAGACGGGGGAGCGCACCGGTCGTTCGCCCAACGACCGCTTTATCGTCGACACGCCCGACGTGCACGACAAGATCGCCTGGGGCGCCGTCAACCGACCGCTTTCGATCGAGAGCTACGAGACCATCAAGGCCGGCATCGTCAACTACCTCAACGAGCGCGATGTGTTCGTCACCCGCGGCATGGCCGGCGCCGACCGCAACCACACGCGTCGACTGCTCGTTGCCTGCGAGCGTGCCAGCCAGGCACTCTTTATTAAGCAGATGCTCGCCCGCCCGCTTGCCCGCGAAATCGCGCGCACCGGCGAACCCGACTTCTGCGTGCTCGCAGCGCCCGGTTACCAGTGCGACCCCGCCATCAAGGGCCTCAACTCCAGCGCCGCCGTGGTCATCAACTTCCAGGAGCGCGTGATTTTGGTCGCGGGTACCGGCTACTCCGGCGAAATCAAAAAGTCCATCTTCAGTGTCATGAACTACCTGCTGCCTGTCGAGGACGACGTGCTGCCCATGCATTGCTCGGCCAGCATGGACCCCGTCACGCACGAGACCGCCGTGTTCTTTGGCCTGTCCGGCACCGGCAAGACCACGCTTTCGGCCAATCCCACGCGCCTGCTGATCGGCGACGACGAGCACGGTTGGTCCGACATGGGCATCTTTAACATCGAGGGTGGCTGCTACGCCAAATGCGAGGGCCTGGACGCCTTCCACGAGCCCGAGATCTTCAACGCCGTCCGTTTTGGCGCCATTTGCGAAAACGTGGTGCTCGACGAGAACCGCAAGCCCAACTACGACGACATCTCGATCACGCACAACACGCGCGTGGCATACCCTGTGGAGCACATTCCCAACGCGTGGACCAAGGGCATGGGCACCACTCCAAGCGTCGTGCTCTTCCTGACCTGCGATGCCTTTGGCGTGCTGCCGCCCATCTCGCGCCTGACGGCCGACGCCGCCATGTATCACTTTGTGACGGGCTTTACGGCCAAGATCCCCGGCACCGAGGTCGGCGTCACCGAGCCCACGCCCACGTTCTCTTCGCTGTTTGGCGAGCCGTTTATGCCGCTCGACCCCATGGTCTATGCCAAGATGCTCGGTGAGCGCATCGCCGACGGCCGCACGCGTGTGTACCTGGTCAACACCGGCTGGATCGGCGGCGGCTACGGCGTGGGTCATCGCATCGAGCTTGCCTACACGCGCGCCCTGGTGGCCCGCGCCCTCGACGGTACCATCGAGGACAGCGAGTTCGTGCACGACGACATCTTTAACGTCGACATTCCCACCACGTGCCCCGGCGTACCCGACGGCATCCTGGTGCCGCGCCAGTATTGGCAGAGCACCGCTCGCTACGACGAGGCCGCGCACAACTTGGCCGTGATGTTCGAGGAGAACTTCGAGAAGAAGTACTCGCACCTGCCCGAGTCCGTCAAAGCCGCCGGCCCGCACGCCCAGGTGTCCGCCGAGGCCCGTCATCACGGCCGCGGCCTGCTGGGACTCCGCCACTAGCTTCGCCGTGAGTCCATATCCACCACAAAGGGGACAGGCACCTTTGTGGTGGTTTTGCTCGTGTGGATGACTCGGGTTACAATACGCCTGACATATCGTTCCCTTCTCCGGATGGGGACAGCGCAAGCGTTCTTGTGACGGCACCGTAGGACTTTGAAGGTGGCCGTTGTAAGGGCGCTTTTTGTTTAGGCGCCCTCACTCGGGCGCGCACAATGAAGGGAGAGCGTATGAAGAGCTTTATTGCCGAGGATTCATTCTGGGAGCTGTTTCCGCAGGCAGCGGTCGGTGTTGTGGTCGTGGAGGGCATGAAGCCCACGGCTCAGATTCCTCAAGAGGACGTGGATGCGATTGCGGCGTTGCTCGACCGCGCCAATATCGATGCGGAGCGTCATCTGACCAGC
This sequence comes from Collinsella sp., assembly GCA_048485835.1. GTDB lineage: Bacteria > Actinomycetota > Coriobacteriia > Coriobacteriales > Coriobacteriaceae > Collinsella. The sequence continues at coordinate 59,999 of DBFWBE010000003.1, read as the reverse complement.
GACACTATCAGCGAGAACGCACCGGTCAGGGCATGGCGCGAGGCCTATCGTCTGTTCAAGACCAAGAAAGGCGCGCGCTGCTCGATCGAGAACTTGCTCAAACGCGTGCTCAAAGGCAAGCCGGTGGGCCACATTACGCCCGCGGTGGATATTTACAACACGGTGTCGCTGACCTACGCGCTGCCCGTGGGAGGCGAGGATCTGCATGCGATCGAGGGGGACCTTCGCCTGAAGGTGACCGACGGTGGCGATGCGTTCTTGCCGCTTGGCGAGGAGACGGACGATCCGACGCTGCCCGGCGAGCTCGCCTACATCGATGATGCGGGCGCTGTGTGCCGCTGCTGGAACTGGCGCGACGGCGTTCGCACGGCGCTGTCCGATGATTCGGCCGATGCGTTCCTAGCGATTGAGTGCGTGGAGCCCGAGCGGATGGGGGATTGCCAGGCTGCGATCGATCGCTTAGCCGAGCTGCTTGAGCGCTATCTGGGAGCGACGGTTGTCATTAAGACGCTTGTGACCCGCGACAATCCTTGCGTGGAGCTGTAGCGGCGCCTAGAACCTATTGATGCCCCAAACCACCACAAAGGTGCCTGTCCCCTTTGTGGTGGTTTTTATGTTGATGGGTTAACAAATGGGGTATTTGGGTACGGGTGTCGCCTTATGCGACTAAGATGTTTACCCGTTAGCATTATGCAAGCGAAAGGCGGTCGTCTCCCATGCAGCAGAGCGACGAGACACGTTTCGAGGACTTTGTCGGACTGATCAGCGGTCTCTACAAGGAGATCCAGCGCATTAAGACGTCTGAGGGCGCAAGGCTGGGCCTCAAGGGCTCCGACGTTATGTGCCTGTACTATCTTGAGCGCAGCAAGGACGGCCTGACTGGTGCCGACCTGGCTCGCATGGCAGGCGTGACCCGCGCCGCCGTCTCGCGTACGCTCGCGCATCTGGAGGAGGGCGGCTACGTCGAAGTCGATGATTCGGGCGATGCCGCCGTTAAGTATCGTGCTCCGGTTCGCCTGACCGCTCTGGGCGGCGAGAGCATGAGCGAGGCGGACCGCATCATTCGCGAGGTGCTCGATACCACCGGTAAGGCTATGGGTGTGGAGCAGCGCGAGCAGATGTATGCATCGCTGCGTACGATTCTCGACACCCTGCGCGAGATCTAAGGCCGCCAAGGCATTTGCTTCCCATTAACAACTGCATAGTCCCGTTTGAGCGCGTATACCGTGCCGGGGCATTGCTGTCAAAATTCCCCGCGCGAGCTCCGCGCAAGAAAGGATTTGTTATGTCCATTCGTATTATTACCGATTCCGCAAGCGATATGTCGCCGGCGGAGCACCCCGCTCTGCGTGTTTTGCCGCTGTCCGTCACCTTTGGCACCGATGTGTATATGGATGGCGTCGACATCGATCATCAGCGCTTTTACGAGATGCTCGTGGAGCGCGATGAGCTGCCCAAGACCGGCCAGGTCAACCCGTACGCGTTTTCGCAGGCGATTGCCGAGGCACGTGAGGCCGGCGACGAGGCAGTGATTATTACCGTGGGCGCCAAGCTTTCGGGCACCAATCAGAGTGCCCGTACCGCACTTGCCGAGGCGCCGGGCGGCGACGTGTTCGTGGTGGACAGCAATAACGTCACCCTGGGCGAGCGTGTCCTGGTCGAGTATGCGTTGCGCTTGGTGGACGAGGGCCGTAGTGCGGCCCAGATCGCGGCGGCCGTCGAGGCAGTCCGTGACCGCGTGGTGGTTATCGGTCTGCTTGAGACGCTGGAGTACTTGGTGCGCGGCGGTCGCCTGTCTGCTGCGGCCGGCGCTGTGGGCACGTTGCTCAACGTAAAGCCCGTTGTGGCCGCCGAGGACGGCCTGATCGTGCAGCTGGGCAAGGCGCGCGGTTCCAAGAACGGTCGTAACCTGCTTAACCAGAAGGTAGAAAAGGCGGGCGGCGTCGACTTTTCCATGCCGCTGGCGCTGGGCTATACAGGCCTTTCGGACGCCGTGCTCAAGAAATATATCGAGGACAGCGCGGCACTGTGGGCCGGTCACACCGAGGGCGAGCTGTCCATCCACACCATTGGCGCCACCATCGGCACCCACGTGGGCCCCGGCGCCGTAGCCGTAGCCTTCTTCCGCCCCGCCAACTAGCTTTCCGGTCAAAACCACCACAAAGGGGACAGGCACCTTTGTGGTGGTTTATGCTTTTCCGGGTGGAAGGGAGCGAGCAATGGCGTCTGAGGGCTTTTTTGAACGGGTGTACGAGGTGGTCGAGCAGATCCCCGAGGGGATGGTCGCCACGTATGGCCAGGTGGCGCTGCTTGCCGGTCGTCCACGAAGTGCGCGGTACGTGGGGTATGCCCTGCATAGTAATCCGCGCCCCGGCGAGATTCCCTGTCACCGCGTGGTGTTTGCCGACGGGCACATATGCGAGGGCTTCGCTTTTGGCGGTCCCGATGCTCAACGTGAGCTTTTGCTAGGGGAAGGTGTGGCGTTTAAGGACGACATGCACGTCGACTTGGCCGCCTGTCGCTGGTCTGCCGGACTCTAGCGGCTCTGCCGTGGTCAAAACCACCACAAAGGTGCCTGTCCCCTTTGTGGTGGTTTTCCGTTGCAGGTTTACCGGAGCTAACTTATGGAGAAGGTATGGCGGCGCATATTGACGCTAGAAAGTAAACCACGGTGAACTATATTGGTTTCAGCAACGGAGCAGGCAATAGGCGATGAAAAAGCCTGCCCTGTTGAGTTTGATTCGCATTCCTCCCCTCTGTGCGATTCAACGGTGTACTTCGGGAACAGGCCCGCTGGCAACTAACTGCCAGCGGGCCTGTTCCTGTTTGTCGGGGAGTGCGATGGACGGAGCCGAAGCGGTCCGGCTCCAAAAAAGGCGGACGCCGTAGCGCCCGCCCTATAGCAATCGAAAGCTCAAGCCAGCAGATCGGTCTAGTACACCATGCCCATGGCGTCCTGAACCTCGGCCAGGGTCTGCTCGGCGATCTCGTTGGCGCGACGGTTGCCCTCATGCAGGACGTCCTTCACATAGTCCAGATCGTTCTCGTAGCGCTGGCGACGCTCGCGGATCGGTGCGAAGTACTCGTTGACGGCCTCGGTCACGTACTTCTTGAGCTGGCCGGAGCCTCCCATGCCAATCTCCTCGGCAATTTCGACCTCGGAACGGCCGGTGCAGATGGCGGCCGTCGAAAGCAGGCCAGACACGCCGGGGCGGTTCTCGGGGTCGAACGTGATCATGCGCTCGGAGTCGGTCTGGCTCTTCTTGATGCGCTTGGCCGTCTCCTCGGCGGTCATCGAAATATTGATGGCGTTGCCGTAGCTCTTGCTCATCTTGCGACCGTCCAGGCCCGGCAGCAGCGGGGTCTCGGACAGCAGCGCGTCGACCTCGGGGAACACCTTGCCGTAGCGGTTGTTAAAGCGGCGAGCGATGGTGCGGGTAAGCTCGATGTGCGGCAGCTGGTCGCGACCGACGGGTACCACGTTGCCCTTGCAGAACAGGATGTCGCAGGCCTGATGTACCGGGTAGGTGAGCAGAAGACCGGTGAGCTCGTGGCCCGAGGCCTCCATCTCGGCCTTTACCGTGGGGTTGCGCGCCAGCTCGGCCTCGGACACCAGCGACAGGAACGGCAGCATGAGCTGGTTGGCGGCGGGCACGGCGGAGTGCGCGTAGATCATGGTCTTGTCGGGATCGATACCGCAGGCAAGGTAGTCCATGACCATGTTGTACACGTTGTCCTGGATGTGCTCGGTCGTGTCGCGGTCAGTGATGACCTGGTAGTCGGCGATGAGCACGTTGGTCTTGGCGCCCATGTTCTGCAGCTCAACACGGCCCTTGAGGGTGCCGAAGTAGTGGCCCAGGTGCAGACGGCCGGTGGGGCGGTCGCCGGTGAGCATGGTGAACTTCTCGGGCGTCTTGGTCAGGCCCTCGCGAATGGCGTTGCTCTTTTGCAGCGCGACTTCGTAGCTGTTCTCGTTTGGCATGATTGCTCCTAACGTATGTTCATGGGTCAAGATGATAACGCGTTTATTGGAGGGGTGGTGCGTAAGTAGGCGAGGGGCGGGAGAGGGACGCGCGTGGTGCGGCATGTGCGATGGGTGCGGCGCGGCCGCGCTTGGCTAACGGTGCCTTGGCACATCCTTGGCAGCTTGCCCTAGAGCTTGTGGTGGCGCTCTTCTTTGCGCTCCTCGGCTGCCTGCTCCTCCTGCTTAAAGGCGGGGTCGTCGGGGGTGACGAGCTCGTCCTCGTGCGTGCGCTTGTTGTAATGGTGGCGTAGCACGGGTTCAAACAGGTGCAGGTGCTTGGCGAAGGCCGCCGAGCCAATGGCGAGCACGGTAAAGATGAGCACACGCATGGGCACTTCGACCTGGTTAATCGCGGCGGCGCCGGCCGAAAGCATGATGCACCAGGCATAGATGAGCAGTACGGCCTGCTTTTGGTTGTAGCCCTCTTGAATGAGGCGGTGGTGGATGTGGCCCTTGTCGGCCTGCCCGATACTAATGTGGGCGCGCTTGCGGCGCACGATGGCGCTGAACGTGTCGATGATGGGCACGCCGGCAACGATGAGCGGAATGATAAGCGAGGTGAGTGCGGCGGTGCGGCTCACGTTGAGCAGTGAGATGGAGCCCAGTGCAAAGCCCAGAAGCAGCGACCCCGAGTCGCCCAAGAAGATGCTTGCGGGGTTGAAGTTGTAGCGCAAAAAGGCCAGACAGGCGCCAAAGAGCGCAACGGAGAGCGCGGCGGCGTCGATGCGGCCCGAGAGAACGGCCATCGAAAACATGGTGAACGACGCGATGCCGCAGATACCCGTGGCCAAGCCGTCGAGGCCGTCGATGAGGTTAATGATGTTGGTGAATGCCACCAGATAGATCACGGTAATGGGGTAGGCGAGCCATCCGAGCATGATTTCGCCGGGGGCAAACGGGTTGACGATGACGCCGATCCGCAGGCCGCCCATGCAGGCGATAAGCGCGGCGAGGACCTGTCCGGCCAGTTTTTGCTTGGGCGTGAGCTGGAAGACGTCGTCGATCGCGCCGGTCGCAAAGATGACGGTAAAGGAGAGCGCCAGCATGGGATAGCTAATGTGAAGGCGCGGGTGCGGCACCAGGACGGGTGGCCAGCCTAGGTGCCAGGTGCCTAGGATTTGCACAATGCAGGCAACGACCAGGCCCAAAAACACCGCCGTTCCGCCCAAACGCGGGATGGGCTTGGTGTTGATGCGGCGCTTAGAAGGATAGTCGACGGCATCGAGCTTAATTGCCAAGCGCTTGACCAGGGGCACCGCGAGGAAGGTCGTGATAAAGGCCGCCGCTGCCACGCATAGGTACGGTATGTAGCTCGGGGATGAAGCCATGAATCTAAAAACCGCCAAGCGTCGAAGGAAAAGGTCAGAAGAACGCCATGCGCAAAGGGCATAGCCGAACCATAATACTCGACCAAGGGGGGTGCATGGAATTGCACGCAGCGATAATCACGCGCTTACCAGATATTGGGATGTTGTCGATGGCTTGTCGGGATGCCGGCGGGGATCCATATGGACTGTAATGGTGATTTTCGGCAAAAGAAAACCACCCCCCACGTTACGAAAATGAACCCACCTAAAACAGGTGGGTGCCCTCATCGACTGTTCCAGCGTCCTTAACAACGAAGGATACCTGTACTAGGTACGACTGTGTGGGCTCCCTAAATAAACGCGACGGTTCACCCAGTTGCTCCGCGGGGGGCGGAATACCTACATCATAAAGCGGCACTTTATTGATTCCAGTCTTGACATTACAAAAATCGTGTCGGACGATTACGGCGCCTTGGGCTCGAGCCGTCTGTGGGGTTGATCCCTTTACGTTTGAGCTGCTGAATCGTTGTTTTGGAGCATGGTTTTATGCCGACGTCGTTGACCGAACTTTTTTCGCCCGCCTGCCATTTGTGTCCGCGCCGTTGCGGTGCGGCGCGCGATGAGGGCGCGCACGGCGTCTGCGGTGCTAACGACACGCTCAAGGTGGCCCGCGCCGCGCTTCATATGTGGGAGGAGCCGCCTATCTCGGGCGAGGCCGGTTCGGGCACGATCTTCTTTAGCGGCTGCTCGCTTAAATGTATCTACTGTCAGAACCACGAGATCTCGACCGGCAATTTTGGCCTTGAGATTTCGCCTGAGCGCCTGGTCGAGATTATGCTGGAACTGCAGGACCAGGGTGCCAACAACATCAATTTGGTGACGGCGACGCACTATGCGCACCTGTTGCCTGCCGCGATTGCCGCGGCACGGGCGCGCGGGCTGGTCATCCCAATCGTCTACAACACGAGCGGTTATGAGCGCGCGAGTGCCGTGGCGGCGCTGGGCGACCTGGTCGATGTGTGGCTCACTGACTTTAAATATGCCGATGCCGGGCTTGCGCAGTCGCTTTCTCATATTAAGGATTACCCGCGCGTGGCCGTGTCGGGCCTGGCACAGATGGCGTGCGAGATCGAGCGCCGCGGGGGAGAGCTGGTGGACGAGGGCGGGCTCATGAAGCGTGGCATCATCGTGCGCCACCTGGTGCTGCCGGGGCATGCGGATGACTCGTGCCGCGTGTTAGACCTGGTGTGGCAGACGGTGGGCGACGTGCCGATCTCGGTCATGAACCAGTACACGCCCAATGCGCTCATGCGCGAGCAGGGCGGCGACCTGGCACGCGCCGTGACGCGCGAGGAGTACGAGCAAGTGCTCGACCATGCCGACGACCTGGGCTTTACGACGATGTTCTGGCAAGAGGGCGGCGCGGTAGACGAGAGCTTCACCCCGGCCTTCGACACCACCGGTGTTCTTACCAGCGCAAAGTAGTGCGTTCGTCGATGATTTTTCTGGGACGGGGATTAAAAAATCATCGAGAGGATTGCCTGCTCGAAAAGTTGTCAAAATAGCCGCGCCCCAAAAAGACTGGTTATTGGGCGTTGACAGTTGGCGAGCCGTAGGTAAAATATCGACTTGTCCTGGGGACGTAGCTCAGTTGGGAGAGCGCTGCCGTCGCATGGCAGAGGCCGAGGGTTCGACTCCCTTCGTCTCCACCCTTGGATTTGATAAGCCGCTGACATTGTGTCGGCGGCTTTTTTTAAAAGAAAGGGCTGTACCATGGCCGAGCTTGAGTCCCAACCATTGTCCGACGAGGAGCGCGCTGAGTTGGAAGAGCTCCGCGCTGAGAAGGCCCGCCGCGAGGCTCGGGAAGAGGCCCGTCGCGAGCGTGAGGAGCTGGCTACCCTGCGTGCCGAGCGTGCGAAGGCCGAGGAGGTCGCCTCGAACGCCGCATCCGCATCGGCGCCCGCGCCCGCACCCAAGCCCGCTGCTGCGAAGCCTGCGCCTGCCGCGCCCAAACCTCAGCCTAAAAAGGCCGCTCGTCCCAAGTCCGTCGAGCCCAAGTCGAGCCGTGACGAGATGACCTTTGCCCAGCGCATGGTTACCTCCAAGGAACCTACGGGCGAGAACGAGATCCCTGGCATGGCGCCGGCTCAAAAAATCATCATTGTCCTTGCCCTCATCGCGTTTGTCATCTTTATGGGCTACACGATCCTGACCAGCATGGGCCTGCTCTAACCGATTTGCATCGGGCGTCATGTCCGCATCCTCTGCTCTCGTCTAACCCTCAAATTCTGTACCACACATCCGAAAGGTCGCCCCATGGCTTTGACCGACATCTCGCATCCCACCGACATTGCAATGCTCACCGATCTGTACGAGCTCACTATGGCCCAGGGCCTGTGGGAGAGCGGCAAGGCCAATGAGCAGGGTTGTTTTACCGCGTTTTACCGCGACCATCCCTTTGGCAGCGCCTATGCCGTCATGTGCGGCACCGCCGAACTGCCCGAGCTGGTCGAGAATCTGCGCTTTACGCCCGAGGACATCGACTACCTCGCCTCGCTCCAGGCCCCTGCCGGCGGCGCGATGTTCAAGCCTGGATTCCTCGACTACCTGCGCGATTTTCGTGCGCATGTAAACATCGACGCCGTGCCCGAGGGCGAGCTCGTCTTTCCGCGCGAGCCCATGGTGCGCGTCACCGGCCCCGCGCTGGAGTGCCAGTTGCTCGAGACGGCGCTGCTCAACATCGTCGGGTTCCAGACGCTTGTCGCCACCAAGACGGCGCGCGTGGTGCTCGCCGCCGACGGTCGCCCCGTGGCGGAGTTTGGCCTGCGCCGAGCCCAGGGTCCCGATGGCGGCCTGGCCGTTGCACGCGCGAGCTACGTTGCCGGCTGCTCCTCTACGTCCAATGTGCTCGCCGGCCGCCGCTACGGTATTCCCGTCTTTGGCACGCATGCGCACAGCTGGGTGATGAGCTTCGATTCCGAGCTCGAGGCCTTCCGCGCATTTGCCAAGTCGAGCCCCAAGAACTGTACGCTGCTCATCGACACCTACGATGTACGCGAGGGCTGCGAGCATGCCATTACGGTTGCCAAGGAGATGGAGGCGGTGGGCGAGCGCCTGTCGGCTATTCGCATCGACTCGGGCGACCTCGCCAAGCTGTCCAAGTATGTCCGCGGCCGTTTTGATGCTGAGGGCCTGCCCTATGTGGGGATTTCGGTCTCCAACGACCTGGACGAGTACACGATCCAGTCGCTGCTCGACCAGGGTGCGCCCATCGATAGCTTTGGCGTGGGCACCAAGCTCGCGACCTGCTACGATCAGCCGGCGCTGGGCGGCGTGTACAAGCTTTCGGCCCGCCGCGCGAGCGAGACGGACCCGTGGACGCCGGTGGTGAAGCTTTCCGAGCAGCCCTACAAGCGCACGATTCCCGGCGTGCAGCGCGTGCGCCGTTATTACGATGGCTTTGGCGGCCCGGTCTGCGACATGATCTATGACGAGGACCATCTGGCAGGTGAGGGCGCCGCGCGCGGCAATACCCTCGTGGCCGTAAACGATGCGGCGCTGGTGACCGACGTGTCCGAGCTTGAGTATCGTGAGCTGCTGGTGCCGATCGTGCGCGACGGCAGTGCGGTGGCTCCGCGTGAGAGCATCCAGGACGCGCGCGAGCGCTGTGCTTGGGCGCTCGATCATCTGGACGCAGCTTTCAAGCGCTTCCTGTACCCGCAGACCTATGTGGTGGGCATGGAGCAGGGCCTGGCTCAGGTGCGCGACGAGCTCGTGCGCAAGAACATGGCCGCGGCTTCTGCCTTTCCTTGGGCTCACTAATTCCTTGGGCGGTAGGGGCGAGTCACGCTCCCTTGGCCGCCAGCTCGGCCGTTCGCTGAACAGTTGATTGGTTTGACGTATGACGACTTCTTATAAAACTATGGTGGTAAAGATCGGTTCGTCCACGGTGGTGGGCGCCGATGGCAAGGTCAACCGCGCCTTTATCGGCGGACTTGCCGATCAGGCCGCAGCGCTGCGCAAGCTCGGTTGGCGTCTGGTCGTGGTGAGCTCGGGCGCTATCGCCTGTGGCTATCCCGTGTTGGGCTTCGACCGCAAGCCGGTCGGCGACCTTCCGAGCTTACAGGCTTGCGCCTCGGCCGGTCAGTGCATCATCTCGTCGGCCTACGACGAGGAGTTCCATGCGCGCGACCTGCTCACCTCGCTCGTGCTGCTCACGCGCCACGATACGGCCCGTCGCACGTCCTACCTGCATGCGCGCGACGCCCTGCTGCGCCTCGTGGAGCTTGGCGTGGTGCCGGTCGTCAACGAGAACGATACCGTTACCGTCGATGAGATTAAGTTTGGCGACAACGACACACTGGCGGCGCTTGTGAGCTGCCTGGTTTCTGCCGATCTGTGCGTGACGCTCTCGGACATCGATGGCCTCTATACTGCCAATCCGCATGAGGATCCCACGGCCGAGTTCGTCCCAGTCGTGCATAAGATCGATGCCAAGATTATTGCCTCGGCGGGCGATTCTTCCACATCGGTGGGCACGGGCGGCATGATTACCAAGATCCGCGCGAGCCGCATCCTGATGACGGCGGGCATTCAGAGCGTGATTTGCTCGGGCGAGGAGCCCGATGCGCTCGTGCGCCTCGCCCGCGGCGAGAGCGTGGGCACGCTGTTCGATCCGCCGGCGGAGCGTCTGGACATCGCACCCCGCAAGCTGTGGATCGCACTGGGCGACAAGGCGCATGGCTCGGTGACGGTCGATGATGGTGCTGCGAAGGCGCTGGTCAGCCGTGGCTCTTCCTTGCTTGCGGTGGGTATTCGCGAGGTCGATGGCCAGTTTGCCGAGGGCGATGTGCTCGATGTGTGCGATCCGAGCGGTATGGTCGTCGCCCGCGGTATCGCCGAGGCCGATTCGGACGTGCTGGAACTTGCCGCCGGCCGCCGCCAGGACCAGATCGCCAGCAACCGCCTGCTCGCTAACCTGGCCGAGAAGCCGGCGATACACAGGGATAATTTAATCGTCTTCGCATAACCAATTGACGCTGCAAACGCCCCTAAGCGGCAATCTGACGTTCAATCGTCGGGCATGACCAAAAGGTCAATGCCCTCCTCTTTCACGTCACCTTGCTCGCTTAGGGGCGTTTTCGCTTTCCGTTCTCTACCTGCGGCATTGTCGTTGCCGGCACTTGTTCGGCACTTGGGGACGTTCCTTTTGTGCCGGCAGGTGGGGACACTCCTTTGCTAGAAGATCTGGCGCAGGTCTCCTCGGTTGAGGGCTTCGTCGAAGAGGTGCTTGAACACCACGCTGCCGTGCAGGCCATCGTGCTCGAACTCGTTAGTCACCCAGGCATGCGAGTTGCCCACGCGGCTGAGCGTATCGAGCTGCAAGCCCGAATCGACGTACATGTCGTCGAAATACACCGCGGCCTGGAGCGGCACCTCGTTGCACGCCAGTCGCTGCGGGTCGTAGATCTTGTCCCAGCTGGTGTCTTCCATCAGCAGGTCCATGGCGGGTTTGAAGGGCTTGAGCTCGGGCATCTGCTCGAACATCCACGGGAACATGGCCTCGCCGGTAAACATGAGCGGGCGCGCGAGGGTGTCGAACTCGGCGCGGTGAGCCTTCTCTTCAGCCGCGGCCCAGCCAATGGGCATAGTGTCACCGTCGGCGTATATGAACTCCTGCAGCGTCCAGTACAGCGGATTCGTGCGCGTGTTGGTGCGCTCGAAGGCGCGCATCAAAAAGTTGTCAGATACCGAGGCGTCGCAGGTCAGCGTGCCGTCGCCATCAACAAAAGCGTGATCGATAATCCAATGCATACGCTCAAAGCTCGGCTTCATGCCAAAGTCGCTGCCCATGAGCTGTAGGCGCTCGACCGTCATCGGCGAGCCGTCGGGCAGCACGGGCTTCTGTGCCTCGAGCGCATCGGCCAGGGCTGCCACGCGCTCGACGTCGGCGGGGTAGCGGTCGTAATACTGCTGCGTCTTGGCGGCCATGCGCGGGAAGGTGTGCGCGTAGACCTCGCTGGCGCTCGCCGGCACGTGGGGGATGCCGCCGCAGGTAAAGCTCGCCGCCACGCCCTCGGGGAAGAGCGACAGATAACTCAACGTCAAAAAGCCGCCGTAGCTCTGGCCGAGCGTGACCCAGGGCTTGCCGCCAAAGCCCACCAGACGCAGGTACTCAAAATCGCGCACGATGGAGCTGGCGAGGTGGCGCTTGAGGAAGTCAGCCTGCGAGCGTGCGGCATCGGAGCCGGCCGCCGTCGCGCGCTCGCCCAGTGCGGCAATCGTGCGCCCGTCCACGCAGCAACTGCGTCCGGTGCCGCGCTGGTCGGGAAGGACCACGCGGAAGTGCTTGACGGCCTCCTCGATCCAGCCGTTGCTTGTGGGCGACAGCGGACGCGGGCTCTCGCCGCCGGGGCCGCCCTGCAAAAACAGGAGCAGCGGCAGATCGTCGTTGATGCGGTCGGGCGCGCAAACCACGCGGTAGAAGAGCTTGATGCTCTCGGGCGCGCCGGCGATTGGTGCCGGCATGGCGCCGCGGCGCATGGTGCTGCCGACGGCCAGGAGCATCGGCTCCAGGCCGCGCCAGTCAAGGGGGACGTCGATGCTGTGGTCCTCGACGTAAAGGCCGGGGACGTGGTACGAAGTGATGAGGGCCATGTGAGTCTTCCGTTCGTTGCGGTGTTTCGGGTTGACCAATTCTACCGCCGCGGGCGAGGCCATGCGCAAATCGGCTACCATTGTTGCAAACTTCTAGGAGAAAGGGCCGCCCATGTCGGTCGATATAGCCACGTATGTCCACGATCTTGCCGTTGCCGCCAAGGCAGCGTCGGCCTCGCTTGCCACGGCGAGCGATGAGCAGCGCCAGGAGGCCGTGCGCGCCATGGCCGCAGCACTGCGCAACGGTGTCGACTCCATCGTCGCCGCCAACGAGCTCGACATGTCCGCCGCGCGCGATGCGGGTACCTCGGCCGGACTGCTCGATCGCCTGCTGCTGACGCCTGAGCGCGTCGAGGGCATGGCCGCCGGCCTGGAAAAGCTCGCCGAGCTGCCCGATCCCGTGGGCCGCGTGCTCGACCACCGCGTGCTTGCAAGCGGCGTGGACCTGACCCGTGTGAGTGTTCCGCTGGGCCTGGTCGCTATGGTCTACGAGGCGCGCCCCAACGTGACGGCCGACGCCGCAGGCATCTGCATCCGTACCGGCAACGCCTGTATTCTGCGCGGCGGCTCGCTGGCCTATCACTCGTGTGCCATGATCGCCGAGCTGCTGGCCGATGCGCTCGAGGCCAAGGGCTTCCCGCGCGAGGCCGTGTCGATGATCGAGTCCACCGACCGCGAGGCCACTGGCGAGTTCATGAAGCTCCGCGGCATTGTCGACGTACTCATTCCGCGCGGCGGTGCAGGCCTGATCCAGCGCTGCGTGCGCGAGTCGCTTGTGCCGGTGATTGAGACGGGCACGGGCAACTGCCACATCTACGTGCATGAATCCGCCGACTTTGATAAGGCGCTCAACATTATCGTTAATGCCAAGACCCAGCGCGTAGGCGTGTGCAATGCCGCCGAGTCGCTGCTGGTCGACCATGCTGTGGCCGATGCGTTTTTGCCTGCGGTCGTTGCCGTGCTGCACGATCACGGCGTGCTCATTCACGGCGACGAGGCCACGTGCGCCGCGTGCGCCGACGCCGGCTTTGTGGAGGGCGATGACTACGTCGCCGCGACTGGGGAGGACTGGGGTCGCGAGTACCTGGCGCTCGAGATGAGCGTGAAGGTCGTGGCAAACGAGGACCAGGCCATCGCACACATCAATCGCTACGGCACGATGCACTCCGAGGCCATCGTTGCCGAGGACACGGACGCTTGCGAGCGCTTCCTGGATGCGGTCGATGCCTCGGCCGTGTACGCCAACGCCAGCACGCGCTTCACTGACGGCGGCGAGTTTGGCCTGGGCGCCGAGATTGGCATCTCGACCCAAAAGCTCCACGCCCGTGGCCCCTTTGCCGCCGAGGCCCTCACTACCTACAAATACAAGCTCCGAGGCACCGGCCAGGTCCGCCCCTAACGACCGCGCAAGAAAAACCGCCACAAAGGTGCCTGTCCCCTTTGTGGCGGTTTTAGCTGGCGCGGGCGGTTAGGCCTGGAAGGTATCGCGATCGGGCGCGAAGGACTGCATGGCCGCGATGGTGCGGTCAAAGAGCTCGGGGAGCTCCCAGCCGAGCATCTCGGCGCCCTGCGAAATCACGTCGCGCGAGCAGCCGGCGGCAAAGCGCTTGTCCTTGAACTTCTTCTTGAGCGACTTGGTCGTAAAGTCCATAACGCTCTTGCTCGGGCGCATGATGACGGCGGCGCCGATCAGGCCGGTGAGCTCATCGCAGGCAAACAGGATCTTCTCCATCTGCAGCTCGGGTTTGGGCAGCGAGGTGTTGAAGTCCGACGTGTGCGTCTGGATGGCGCGAATGAGCTCGGGAGACGCACCTTCGCCCTTAAGAATCTCGGCAGCATAGATGGTGTGGTTCATGGGGTCGTCCTCATGCTCCTCCCAATCCAAGTCGTGCAGCAGGCCGACGATGCCCCAAAACTCCTCGTTCTCGGGGTCGAACTCGCGCGCAAAGTAGCGCATAGTGCCCTCGACTGTCTCGCCATGGGTGATGTGGAACGGGTCCTTGTTGTGCTCGTTGAGCAGTTCGAACGCGCGGTCGCGGGTGATTCCGGCGGTAAGCGGCTCTGCCATAGGAGACTCCTTGTGCTCGTGGGTATCGATAAGAATGAATACTACTAGAACAAGAAAACCACCACAAAGGTGCCTGTCCCCTTTGTGGTGGTTTTTGGCGCGGATGGGTTAGTTGAGGGCGGCTTGGGCTAGGCGGGCTTCGGCGTCCTCCTCGGTGACGCCCAAGGCCACAGCGAACTCCTCGATGGAGCGGCGTTTGGCCTCCTTGAGTACGCGCATGTAGTAGGAGCTGGGTTTTTTATCAGCTTCCTCGGCCAGGCGAATGCGGTGCATCATGGTTTTTGCCACGCGGACCGTCTCGGGCGCGCCCAGCTTGAGCTGCTGCTTAAAGTGTGTCTCCTCAAGTGAGCTGTTGCGCTCGGTAAAGGTGTCGCACTCCAGCTCGTCATAGTGGCTCAGCAAGTGCTCGGCATCTTGCTGAGAGATGGCGGCGTGCAGACGGTCGGCCTGCGCCACGGGGTACATGAGGATCGTCTGCGCATGTCCCTGCTTGGTCTCGAGCAGCAGCATGGGCTGCGGTGTGTCGTCCCTAAAACCGACGACGGTGCAGACTCCCTGGCCCGGATGAATGACGTGTTGACCGATTGAGAACATGCTACCTCCAACTTATACGAATTTACGTATGTCTAGAATAACACGCTGACGTGCGCAAACCCGTACTTTATGCAGGAAAAGCACACAACTCTGATAGGTAAGAGTATTCGATAACAGACGCAGCTCATTCACACCTTTATGCATTTTCAACGCCTGCATAATCTGCAGGCAGACCGGCATCTTTGAGTGACTCCATACAAGCTGTAGTCATTTTTGTGCATATGCAATATCTATTAGCTTTACCCTGCGACAGTGCCCGTCGCTTGTGATAGAGTGCTACAAACTCTGGCTTTTGCCCTACGAGTGACCAAGAGCTCGGGGGCTTTAACACAAGGAGGATCTATGCCCGAGAAGATTGAAGAGCTGGTACGCGCTGCGCTTGCTGCGGCCCAGGAGGCCGGCGACCTTTCCGCATTTGAACTTGACGATTGCGCTATCGAGCGACCGGCTGACACTTCTCATGGCGAGTGGACCTCTACCATGGCCCTGAAGTCCGCCAAGCTGGCCCACTGCGCCCCGCGCAAGATCGCCGAGGCCATCGTTGCCCATATGCCCGAGGACCCCGCGATCGAGAAGGTCGAGATCGCAGGCCCCGGCTTCATCAACTTCTACCTCTCCGTTGCCGTCAAGAATGCCATCTTTGGCGAGGCTCGCGAGAAGGGTATGGACTTCGCTAAGTCCAACGTCGGTGGTGGCCTGAAGACCCAGGTCGAGTTCGTTTCCGCCAACCCCGTCGGCCCCATGCACATCGGCCACGGCCGCTGGGCCGCGCTGGGCGACTCGCTCTGCCGCGTTATGGATCACGCCGGTTACGACATCCAGCGTGAGTTCTACATCAACGACCACGGCTCTCAGATGAACACCTTCGGCAACTCCATCAGCACGCGCTATATGCAGCTTGCCGACATCATCGCCAAGCAGGGCGTGGATATCGACGAGGCTCACAAGCTGCTGATCGCCGACCGCGACGCCTTTGTTGCCGACGAGAACGACGAGCATCCCGAGACCCATCCGTATCAGGACAACTTTGCCGAGACCCTGGGCAAGGACTCCTACGGCGGCGACTACATCATCGACGAGGCCGCCGAGTTCTGGCGCACCGACGGCGATAAGTGGGTCAACGCCGATCCGCAGGAGCGCATGGAGAGCTTCCGCGAGCGCGGCTATGTAAAGATGGTCGACAACATGCGCGACCTTTGCCATGCCGTTAACTGCGACTTCGATCGTTGGTTCTCCGAGCGCTCGCTGTATGTGAAGGACACCGAGGGCGAGACCGCCGGCACCTCCGCCGTCGACCGCGCTTTTGAGAAGCTCGACAAGATGGGCTATCTCTACACCAAGGACGGCGCCCTGTGGTTCCGCTCCACCGACCTGGGCGATGACAAGGACCGCGTTCTGATCAAGTCCGACGGCGAGTACACCTACTTCGCCTCCGACGTTGCCTATCACTGGGATAAGTTCCAGCGCGTCGACCACGTCATCGACATCTGGGGCGCCGACCACCACGGCTACATCGAGCGCGTCCGCTGCGTCTGCGATGCCTTGGGTTACCCCGGCAAGTTTGAGGTTCTGCTGGGCCAGCTCGTCAACCTGCTGCGCAACGGCAAGCCCGTCCGTATGTCCAAGCGTAAGGGCACCATGGTGACCCTGCAGGAGCTCGTCGACGAGGTCGGCTCCGACGCTGCCCGTTACACCCTCATCTCCAAGAGCTCCAACCAGATGGTCGACTTCGATATTGAGGCCGTCAAGAAGCGCGACAACTCCAACCCGGTGTACTACGTGCAGTACGCTCACGCCCGCGTGTGCTCCATCCTGCGCCGTGCCGCTGACGTTACGCCCGAGCAGGCTGACGAGATGGGCATGAAGGCCGTCGCCGCCAAGGCCATCGGTGAGAACGTCGATTACTCGCTGCTGACCGACCCGACCGAGCTCGCCCTTTCGCGCAAGCTCAACGAGCTCACCGACCTCATCGCCAGCTGCGCTCGCGACCGCGCCCCGTTCCGTCTGACGCACTTTGCTGAGGAACTCGCCGGCGACTTCCACAGCTTCTACGCTGCCTGTCAGGTGCTGCCGAGCGAGGGCCGTCCCGTCGACCCCGAGCTTTCGCGTGCCCGTCTGGCCGCTTGCGATGCCGTCCGTGTGACGCTCGCCCTGGTGCTCACCCTCGTTGGCGTTTCCGCGCCCGAGCAGATGTAAGCTACGGGTCATTTGACCGTACAGACTTGGTTTAACTAAGCCTTGAAAGCCCGATCTCCCACGGAGGTCGGGCTTTTTGCAAACGCCGACGTATTGACGAATTTGGAACTGCTGGAAATACGAAACTATGCCGGTTTACTACGATGAAATGAGAAATTCCAACTACGCCGGCTTTTCGCAAAAAAGTGCAAGGCATCTACCTGCGGTTTTAGTTCAACAAGTTTCGGAGTGATCGCGGTTGAGCGATTCATCGTAGTAAACCGCCACAGTTTTGGCGGAGGCAGTCAGATTTGTGGGTGTTAAACCAAAGATTGTCCCTTTTGACTAGTCGTTTAAGAACGTCCTCAATGACTAAGTTGCAGGTGGTTGCGGTTGTGTTACACTAACTCTGCGTATATGACGCAAACATCTCGATACAGATCAATGATGTCCGTCGGTATTTGACGGAGCTAGACTGTTTAGCCGCCCTGAAGGTTTATGCAGGGAGCATGTGATCACAGGGCTTGAAAAGAAAGTTGAGCAAACACTGTGTCTGATCAACAGCAAGAAAACGAAATAACGACGACGCAAGCCGCTCCCGCTGCACCGGTTGCGTTGGACCAGGTCGCGGCGCCCGCGCAAGCCTCGGCTCCTGAGACGCCTAAGGCTGCTTCGACGCCTACGCCTTCAGCGGCTGAGAAGGCCGTGCCTGCAACTGGTGAGGAGGCTGCTCCGGCAAAGCTCAAGCGTACGCGCCGCACGGCCAAGTCTGCTGCTGACGGCGAGGGGGTCACCAAGCCCAAGCGCCGTACCACGCGCACGACGCGCGTCAAGCGCACCGTTGCAGCTGACTCCTCGGAGCCGATTTCCGATGAGGTCGCGCAGGCGCGTGCGTTGGCGCAGATTAGCGAGGCTCAGGTGGTGCGCGCCCGCCGTCGTGCTGCCGAGCGCGAGGCCGCGGCTCTGACCGAGCTTGCAGCTCCGTCTGTGCCCGAGACACCTGCCGCCGACCAGCCGACCGAGAAGCCGGCACCGCGCACACGCCGTCGCACGGCTGCTAAGGCCGAGCAGGTTGCCGATCAGGTAACCCTCGAGCTCACCGAGGCTTCGGTTCGTTCCGCGGCAGGGGAGGGCGCATCGCCTGCTGAGTCCGCTGCGCCTGTCGAGGCCAGCGAAGTTCCCGTTGTCGATCCGGCTTTGCGCCCGCACCGTCGCGGTCGCAAGCCCAAGGCCTTCGTCGAGGCAGAGAAGGCCGCAGCCGCAGCTGCAGCCGCTCGGGATGCTGCGGCGACCGCCGAGTCTGCAACCGCTGCCGATGCACCCGTCCAGGATGCTACGACTTCCGAGGCCGCTCCCGCCGATGTCGAGCCCGCCGACGTCCGTCCTGGTCGCAGCCATCGTACTGCTGCTAAGCGCACGTCCAAGGCCAAGACTGCCAAGAAGGGTGCGTCCGAGGATTCCGCCGAGACGACCGCCGATGCATCGACTGATGCCGCCGAGCCCCAAGACGTCGAACAGTCTGCGTCCGAGAAGCCCAAGCGCGGTCGTAAGAAGTCCGCTAAGGCCAAGGCGTCCGAGCAGCAGGCCGAGGCCGAGCTGCAGGGCGATTCCAAGGCCGAGGCCAGCGATGATACTGCGGCCAATGCCGACGCCGCCGCAACCGATGGCGCCGCGCCCGCCGAGGCCGAAGACGGCGCTCGCCCCAACCGTCGCCAGCACAAGCGCAACGAGGAGCGCAACGAGCGCAAGGACGAGCGCAACAACGACCGTCGCAACCGCCAGCGCGATCGCAAACAGCGCAACAAGGAGCGCAACGCCGCCCCCACCGAGCCCACGCTTTCGCGCGAGGAGCTCGCTGCCATGAAGGTCGCCGAACTGCGCGAGAAGGCCAAGGGGTTCGAGATCGAGACGACCGGCAAGAAGAAAGCCGAGCTCGTCGAGGAGATCTACGTCACCGCCGCGAAGGCCGAGGGCTTCCGCGACATCAAGGGCATTCTGCAGATTCGCCCGGACAGCTCCGGCATCATCCACGCCCATGGCTACATGAAGTCCAACGACGACGCCTTCGTGCCCGCCTACCTCATCCGCTCCGCGCGCCTGCGCACGGGCGACGTCATCGAGGGCTCGCTGCGCCCTTCGCGCGGCGGCGACAAGCGCGCCGGCCTCGCCAAAATCACGACCGTCAACGGTCTGGATCCCGAGCAGATTCGCAATCGCCCCAAGTTTGGTGACCTCACCCCGGTCTATCCCAACGAGCCGCTGCGCATGGAGCACGGCAAGGACTCCATTACCGGTCGCGCCATCGACATCGTGTCGCCGATCGGCAAGGGTCAGCGTGGCCTGATCGTGTCCCCGCCTAAGGCCGGCAAGACCACGATCCTCAAGAAGATCTGCCAGTCTATCTCGATTAACAACCCCGAGGTACACCTCATCTGCCTGCTCGTCGACGAGCGCCCCGAAGAGGTCACCGATATGCAGCGTTCCATCAAGGGCGAGGTTGTGGCGTCGACCTTCGATATGCCCGCCGACAACCACACTCGTGTGGCAGAGCTCGTCATCGAGCGCGCCAAGCGCATCGTGGAGCTGGGTGGCGACGTCGTGGTGGTGCTCGACTCCATCACGCGTCTTGCCCGCGCCTACAACTTGGCGGCGCCCGCCTCGGGCCGCATCCTTTCGGGCGGCGTCGATTCGGCGGCCCTGTATCCGCCCAAGCGCTTCCTGGGCGCAGCCCGTAATATCGAGAATGGTGGCTCGCTCACCATCCTGGCCTCTGCCCTCATCGACACCGGTTCCAAGATGGACGAGGTCATCTTTGAGGAGTTCAAGGGCACCGGCAACATGGAGCTTAAGCTCGACCGCGAACTGGCCGATCGCCGCATCTTCCCGGCTATCGACCCCGTTGCCTCCGGTACGCGTAACGAGGACCTGTTGGTCGACGAGCAGATGCGTCCGTTTGTCTTTGGTCTGCGTCGCATCCTCGCCGGCATGAACAATACCGAGCGCGCGGCCGCATCGTTTATCAAGGGCCTCAAGGGCACCAACACCAACCAGGAGTTCCTGGTGCGTTCGGCCAAAAAGCATAGCGACTACGAGCAGACGTTCTAAGTCGTCAACCGCACGCGGCGTTATTGCCGGCGCGATGAAGGGTCGGGGCTTGCGCCTCGGCCCTTTTTATATCGCCACTCGGCGCCAGTTATCGACCATAAGACTGGCAAGCAGCAGGTTTCCCGTTTCAATCCGACATCGTCGCTTGCAATCGACAGGGCGGTTTCGCATAATAGCTTTTAAGCTTCGCGACGGAAAACGCAGATGAAACGAACCATATACCGTTGCTTTGGGGCGTAGCCCCGCTTCATCTTCTCTCGCGCAGCCAACTGAATGATGCGATTTGGGTGCTGGAAGATGGGGAGAGCTCATGGCTTCTTCTGATGCAACACAACGAGCAGTCCTTGCCGGACTTTCGTGCGGGATCGGCCTGGCCGCCCCCGTGGTTATGTATGCCGCGACGCTGCCGTTTTCGTCGGTGAACGAGACGGTCGTGGCGGGTGCGGTTCCCTTCGCCGTGGGCGCGGTGGCGGGCGTGGGTATCTATGCCGCCTCGCTGGGCATCTCCGAGTACCGTGCGCAGCGTGAAGAGCGTCTGTTCCAGCCCGATGCCATGGGCGGTGCTGCCAATCTCAATCAACATCAAAGTGAGTTCAAGACCGCCTCGATTCCGGCTCAGCAGCAGGATGCGACTCCTTACGCTGCGGCTTCTGCTTCTCAGGCTCAGGCGGAGCAGTCTACCTCGGCATACCTTTCCGGCCTGACTGGTGCGTTCCAGCGCCGTCATGCCGATGATGGTGTCCCTACCATCGCTCGAGCCGCAGATGCTATGGACGAGGCCGAGGCTTGGTCCATGATCGACAGTATGCTCGACGACGATTCGCCGGTGAGCTGCGACCCTGCACACTCGCGCGACGTCTATCAAGTCGCCATCGACGAGCTTACCAACGGCGGGCAGACCGGCTCCTTCAATCGTGACGACATCGCCGCCGCGGCGCGCGCCGTGTCGGGCTCCCAGGCCGCCCCTGCGGGCAGCACGGCGGCTTTCGTGGCACTCGTTGCCAACGCGGCGGCCAATAACGCCTACAGCGCTACCTCGGCGGACGCGAACGCTTCTGCCGATAATTCGTACGTTGATGAAGCCATGACCGCGGACGAGGAGGCCGTTGCCGCCCGCCGCGCCGCCGAAAGCTCGCTTTGGGGCGCTCCTGCCCAGCAGCAGGCGGCTGAGGCTGCGCCGTACAACGCAAACCTCGCCAGCATGCCCATCATCTCCGGTGTCGCGGACATCGATCTCGATGACCTCGATGAGCCTGCAGCCATCACCGCATCGATTGATGCCCAAGATCGCATCGACACCGGCGACCTTCCGGATGCCTCGCTCGAGGTTGATGTCCCCATGGCCGATTACTCGGGCCACGAGGACATGTGGGCCGCCGCCACCGCGATTCTGGATGAGATTGACGAGCCTGCTCCTGTTGCAGCCCCCGCTCCCGTCACTGCCCCTCAGCCTGCTGCCCCCGCCTATGTCGGCCGTCACAGCGCCGTGTTCCCCGAGGATACTGCCCGTATCTCGCGCGAGAGCATCGAGCGAGCCGAGGCTATTGCCGCCGGCATTATGGAAAATCGTCGTCACGAGCGCGTCAATCAGATCCTCGAGGAAGAGATCGAGCGCCTGCAGTCCTCTACCGCCAAGCGTACGGGCCGTGCCTATCTGAGCGTTATCGAGGGCGGTACCGCCAGCTTCGCGCCGCTCCGCGCGGAGGCATAACTTCTGCATGGTTAAGATCAATCGAAAATGGGCGGTCGTGACCTGCCTGATGGCGCTCTTGATCTGGGGCAATTCGCTGGTTCCCGGCTCGGGGTCGGGCTCGCTGAGCCTAACGGTCATGGAAGCTATCCGCGGTTTCCTGCACGGCGTGGGACTTCCATATGCATGGGTGACCAACTTTGTTGTTCGCAAGTGCGCGCATTTTACCGAGTATATGGTGCTCGGCATCCTGGCAACGCATGCCTTTGATTGTGAGGGGCGGCGCACCTTTGACGTGCTGCTGCCCACGGCGGTGTTCCTGCTGCTGATTCCCTCGATCGACGAGACGATTCAGCTCTTTGTGCCGGGACGCGCCGGCATGATCACCGATGTGATGATCGACTGCTGTGGAGCGGCAACGGGCGTTGTGCTCCGATATCTCTTACGGTCGCTGATGCGCGCCAAAAAAGCCGCCTAGGACGTATTGTTTGGTCTTAGGCGGCCTTTTTTATTTGAGGGCTTATATGAGGCGTGGTGGCGTCGTTCCGTAGGTCGGATTTGCCGGGCGCGCCACGCCCTGTGGGTGCGTCTGCTACTGAAGCGCCTGAGCGCCCAGGGCCAGGCAGCCCATAATGCCCTGTTTGCCCTCGAGGCTGTTGTTGACGATATAGCTATCGATGTCGGCCATCTCGGGCGTGACGATATAGCCGTTGAGCATCGCGGCGCACTTTTTACGTGCGAGCGGCACGATGGGGGTGTGGTCGGCCACGCCGCCACCGATGACGATCTTCTGCGGTGCGTAGCACAGGACGTAGGTCATGAGCGCCTGCGCAAGGTATCCGGCAAGTAGGTCCATGGCCTCTGGGTCGTCGGCCATCTCTCCGGCGCTCTTGCCACCCCAGCGCTTTTTGACGCCGGGGCCGGCGATGAGGCCCTCGAGGCAGTTGTCGTGGAAGGGGCAGCCGCTGTGCTCGCCGATGGTGTCGCGCGGGTCGCGAGTGACCAGGATGTGGCCTGCCTCGGGGTGCATCATGCCGTGCACGAGCTTACCGCCCGAGAGCACGCCGGCGCCCACGCCGGTACCGATGGTCAGATACACCACGTCAGTGAGGCCCTGGGCGCAACCAAAGGTGACCTCGCCCAGGCAGGCGACGTTGACGTCGGTGTCGTAGCCGCAGGGAATATTGAGCTCGTTTTGGATGGTGCCCAGCAGGTCAAAGTAGCGCCATGCCGTTTTGGGCGTCTCCAGGATCTTGCCGTATTGGGGCGAGGCAGGGTTGACTGCGGTGGGGCCAAAGGCGCCGATGCCCAGCGCGGCGATGCCCTTGTTCGCAAACCATGCGTTGACGGCCTCAACGGTCTCCTGCGGGGTCGTGGTTGCGATCTGCTCACGCTCCAGGACCGTGCCGTCTGCATAGCCCGTGGCGCAGACCATCTTGGTGCCGCCGGCCTCGAGCGCTCCGATAAGCTGCTGCTCTGCCATAATATTCCTCTCACTGGGACGAGTTGCTCCATGACTAAAGTATAGAGCTCTAAATCATTTAAGAAAGCGCTATAAAAAGAAGCCTCGCAACGCGGCGGGCGGTGCGGGGCTTCTTTAGTTACTTTAGTTGCCGGGCCGTTCTTACCCGCGCGGCTTGATTTTATCACGTAGCGACTTGAGGTTCTCCAGTGCCGCGTTAAGCGTCTCGTCTCGCTTGGCAAAGTGGAAACGAATCAGATGGTTGACGGGCTCGCGGAAGAAGCTCGAGCCGGGCACGGCGCCCACGCCCACCTTGGACGCGAGGTCCTCGCAGAAGTCGAGGTCGCTGTCATAGCAAAACTCAGAGATGTCCATCATCACGTAGTAGGCGCCCTGCGGCACGTTGTGCGTGAGGCCGATGCTGTCGAGTCCCTGACAGAATAGGTCGCGCTTGGCGGTGTAGAGGTCGAGGACCTCCCGGTAATAGCTATCGTCAAAATTGAGGGCGGTAACGACGGCCTCTTGTAGGGGAGCGGCGGCGCCTACGGTGAGGAAGTCGTGGACCTTCTTGATGCGCTCAGTGATTTCGGCAGGAGCGATGGTGTAGCCCAGGCGCCAGCCGGTGATGGAGTAGGTCTTGGACAGCGAGCTGCAGCTGATGGTGCGCTCGAACATGCCGGGCAGCGTGGCCATATAGACATGCTCGTGGGGCGCGTAGACGATGTGCTCGTAGACTTCGTCGGTAATGCAGTAGGCGTCGTACTTTTTGCACAGGTCGGCGATAAAGGTGAGCTCCTCGCGGGTAAAGACCTTGCCGCAGGGGTTGGACGGGTTGCACAGGACAATCGCCTTGGGATCGTTGTCGCGGAAGGCCGCCTCGAGGATCCCGCGGTCGAAGTCAAAGGTGGGCGGGTTGAGCGGCACGTAGATGGGCTCCGCACCCGAAAGGATCGTGTCGGCACCGTAGTTCTCGTAGAACGGCGAGAAGATGACGACCTTGTCGCCGGGGTTTGTGACCGTCATCATGGCGGCCATCATAGCCTCGGTGGAGCCGCAGGTGACCACGATGTTCTCGTTGGGGTTGATCGGCATGCCCATAAAGTGCTCCTGCTTGGCGGCAAGCGCCTCGCGCATGGCCTGGGAGCCCCAGGTGATGGAGTACTGGTGGTAGAGCGGCTTGGGGTCGGTGGCGATGGTGCTGAGGCTATCGAGCAGCTGCGCCGGGGGAGCAAAGTCGGGGAAGCCCTGTGACAGGTTGACGGCGCCGTACTTATTGGAGATGCGCGTCATGCGGCGGATGACGGAATCGGTAAACGTTGCCGTGCGGTTGGAGAGTTCTTTCATGCCGGTCCTTTCGAGCATTTGCAGTGGGGCAAGTTTACTCCTATCAAACCGATGGGATTTGCTCGAAACGGATCGGAAAAACTCTTTTCAAAATTCTTGAAAATTGGGGCTTGCATCGCGTGGCGTTCCTTGCAATAATAGTCGAGCGCGAAGCGCACAGGACACGGTGGGTGTAGCTCAGTTGGCTAGAGCGACGGGTTGTGGTCCCGTAGGTCGAGGGTTCGAGTCCCTTTACCCACCCCAGTTCTTGCTTCGTGTTGATATCGGGTCGTTAGCTCAGTTGGTAGAGCAGGGGACTCTTAATCCCAAGGTCCAGGGTTCGACCCCCTGACGGCCCACCACACGATATCTCCTCTAAAGTCCGCTACAACGGACTTTAGCTTTGGGTCGTTAGCTCAGTTGGTAGAGCAGGGGACTCTTAATCCCAAGGTCCAGGGTTCGACCCCCTGACGGCCCACCAAAGATTGTTAAGACGGTCAACTTCGGTTGGCCGTTTTTTTGTTAACAGTACATTGGGTCGAACCCGTAGGGGCGCGGAGCTGAGGAAATGCGCGAGCATTTGCCAGCGCAGCGCGCAAGGCGCGAAGCGCCGCAGCGGCCGCCTGCGCAGCAGGCTGACCCCCTGACGGCCCACCAAAGCATGTTAAAGCGACTGGCTTAGGCTGGTCGCTTTTTGTTAACCTCGCATGCGGTCGAACCCGAAAGGGCGCGGCCGCTTTCACAGATCGAGTCTACCCTGGGGATCGGTAAAACCGTCAGTACCTTCCTTGAGTTTCTTCTCGTCTGCCTTCACGCGACGCTCGAGCTTTTTTGTATCCTCGGCAGGCGGCAGGTTCTCGGGGACAATTCCGCGGTCGATGAGGCTGCCACGCACGCTTGCGTTGTTCTCGACGTGCTCTTGCTTGATCTGGTCCAGGCCGTACAGGTCGTGTTCCTCGGCGTTGAAGGCCGTCATCGAGTTCGTAAGGTCCTTTGCTTTGATGAGGACATCGGCTAACCTGTCCGCCAATGCCGCGCTCTTGGGTACGCCGAGCTGCTGCTTCATTTCCGCCGTGCTTCTACCGCCGAATAACGCTTCATCGCCCCTCGACTTGATGATCGCGAATCCTTTGGAGCCCACGCCGCGTTTGAACGCAATACCCGAGAGCTGTTTCTCAGAATCGGATAGCGAGTGGCGCGCCTGCAAGCGCTGAATCTCTGCAAAGCGCTGCTCTATGAGCTCTTGGCGGCGGGTCTGCACGGCGAAGTACGCCTGTGCGAGCGCGATCTCCGGCTTGTTTGGGTCTCCGTTTTGGGCGATTAAATAGCATGCGTAGCGCGTTAACTTATAGTCTTTGACTGCTTTTTGTCCTATTCCTGTAGGTACTATTTTGCTGGTTTCAACAAAATAGGAAACAACAGGCATTTCGTTGACTTCACACGATGCCATTGCCCTCTTAATTGCAGTCTCAAAATTGCGCCATTGGGCGTATCCGAGGGGTTCCATTAAATCGCGTGCGAGCCAATACTCAACGCCGTCTTCCACATTGGCGTAGCTATCAAGTTCGACACGCCACTTCTCGATATCTCTACTGTCCATATCTCCTCCTCGCTGGTCTATTGTTTATGCGGGCTTTGCCCGCTCTGTATTTAGAATAAGGATATGCTGCCGTGCGGACACGAATGGGCCCCGAGCCACTTCGAGCTCACGGGGCCCATAGATATCGATTAGTTGTGTTCTGCTTTAGATAGGTGTCCAGTTTAATCCGCTCGATAGTGCGATCCGAGACTTTCGGTTCGCTTACGCATGGCTTTGACCATTTCCTGTGCTAGTCGAATCTGCGATTGTAGGCGGGCGAGGGCTGCGACTTCGCTATCCTGCGCTTTCTGTGTGCTCAAGGTCGTTGCCTCTGTCTTCAAGCCCTCAAGCTCGTGTAGTGCCTCGGATAGGCCCGTCTCTGTGCGGTTGATCATGCAATAGGTGCTCATCGTGTGCTTAAGGCTGTGTGTCAGGCGTTCGGCATCTGCTGTAGCTATGCCATGCTGGGGGAGGGTGATATCCGCCTTCAGGGCTGCCTCAGGCTCTTTCTGCGCTGCAAGGGCTGCCGATGCGCCTGCGATGCGCCCGAACACGATGCCGTTGGCGCTTGACAAGCCACCGATGCGGTCGGCGCCGTGCATACCGCCTGTTGCCTCGCCGCAGGCGTAGAGGCCCTCAACACCCGTGTATGCGGTCTTATCGATCTTGATGCCGCCGTTAGCAGCGTGGGCATACATCGCAACGCGCATCTCGTCAGCCGGGGCGATGCCGTGCTCGTCTTGCAGCCAGGTGGCAAAGGTCTGCACAAACTCTGGGACATCCTCGCGGGGGAAGTCGTAGCGGAGCGCCAGGCCTTCGGCACCTGCCCGATCGATGACGAGATCGATAGCGTGGGAGGCCAGGCGTGACGTGAAAGGACCATATCCAGAGCGCTGCTCGAGCAGGTTGTCCAGCTTGTCGTCGGCAATATCTGCCGGCTGGTCTACATGTACGTAGCGCCAGGTTTTCTCGTTGAAGACCAGGTTGCGCTTGGGCTCGATGAAGCCGGGCATCATCTGCATGAACTCTATATTAGTAAGCGATGCGCCGTGCGCCAGTGCGATGGCCTGCGAGGAGCTGAGCACATCAGCCGACGTAAGGCTGCGCTCGAACAAGCCGCCTGTGCCACCGGCTGCGATGATCGTGGCCTTGGCAGCAAAGGGCACGATTCGATCTTCGGTGAGGTCGTAGAGCACGGTTCCGATGATTCTGCCGTTCGTGTCCTCAACAAGGTCGATAAGCTCATGGCGGGGGAGCAGGCGAATACCGAGCGACTCGATCCGGGTCGTCAGAGCGTCCTCAAGCGGCTTGCGGGTGAGGCCGCGCCACATGCGCGTCTTGTGGTCAAAGCAGGGGATAAACTGCCTTTGCTGAGCGCTCTCAGCGCTTTGCGGACGCTGGAGCTCAACGCCCAGGTCTTGCTCGAGCCATTCAATTGCCTGGGGAATGCCGTGGACAAACGTCTGGACAAGCTCGGGGTCGGCGACGCCGCCACCGACGGTCTGGATGGTGTCGATGAGGTCTTGTTCGTCGTCTTGGTTAACGGGTCCGATAAGCCCCAGGCCCCAGGTTCCGGGGAAGAAGCTCGATCCACTCATAGTCTTGCCGGCGCTTGCCACAGCGACGGTTGCGCCCGTGCGTGCCGCTTCGATGGCGGCACAAAGGCCCGCAATGCCAGATCCAATTACCAGTACATCAGTCGATTCCATCGGATTCCTTTCTCGTCCGGCGCATTGTCGCACGGGTGATCGGCAATGGGGCCGCAAAGACCCGGCAAATCGGTAAAGGGTAAATATGGCAGGTGGGCGTCATGGACGCTCTGACGCTCCATCTCTTCACATCTCGTATTTCGCCCCTGCTGATATACCGGCATTAGCTACCCTGCGCCAGCGCAAACAAAAAGAGCCGCTACCTCGAAAGGTAGCGGCTCCAAAGCTCAGCTATATGAGCATCGCGCGGGCGCGATTAGGCCTTGAGGGCCTCCTCGACGGCGACGGCGCAGGCGACGGTAGCACCGACCATGGGGTTGTTGCCCATGCCGATGAGACCCATCATGTCAACGTGCGCAGGCACGGAGGAAGAACCGGCGAACTGGGCGTCGGAGTGCATACGGCCCATGGTGTCGGTCATGCCGTAAGAGGCAGGGCCGGCGCCCATGTTGTCCGGGTGCAGGGTACGGCCAGTGCCGCCACCAGAAGCGACGGAGAAGTACTTCTTGCCAGCCTCGATGCGCTCCTTCTTGTAGGTGCCAGCGACGGGGTGCTGGAAGCGCGTGGGGTTGGTGGAGTTACCGGTGATCGAGATGTCGACGTTCTCGTGCCACATGATGGCAACGCCCTCACGGACGTCGTCGGAGCCGTAGCAGTTAACGGCAGCGCGGGGACCGTCGGAGTAGGGGATGGTCTCGACGACCTTGAGCTCGCCCGTGTAGTAGTCGAACTGGGTCTTCACATAGGTGAAGCCGTTGATGCGGGCGATGATCTGAGCAGCGTCCTTGCCCAGACCGTTGAGGATAACGCGCAGCGGCTTCTTGCGAGCCTTGTTGGCGTTCAGAGCCAGGCCGATAGCGCCCTCAGCGGCAGCGAAGGACTCGTGGCCAGCCAGGAAGGCGAAGCACTCGGTGTCGTCGGAGAGCAGCATAGCGCCCAGGTTGCCGTGGCCCAGACCGACCTTGCGGTCCTCGGCGACGGAGCCGGGAACGGTGAAGGCCTGGATGCCCTCGCCGATGATGGCAGCAGCCTCAGAAGCGGACTTGGCGCCACGCTTGACAGCGAGAGCGCAACCGAGGGTGTAGGCCCACTCGGCGTTCTGGAAGGCGATGGACTGGGTGTTGTTGACGATCTCACGCGGGTTGAAGCCCTTGTCGGTGCAGATCTGCAGAGCTTCCTCGAGGGAGGCGATGCCGTTGTCGGCGAGGCACTTGTTGATCTTGTCAGCGCGGCGCTCGTAACCTTCGAACGTAACAGTCATAGTTATTTCCCTCCCTTTCTACTCGTGAACCGGGAACACGCTGGCGACGGAGTGAGTCTCCTCGTCGGTGCGCGGGTCGATGTACTTGGCAGCGTTCTCCCACTGACCATAGTGGCCCATAGCGCCAGCGATGGCCTCCTCGGGGGTCTTGCCGGCCTTGACGGCGTCGGTGAACTTGCCGAGGTTCAGGAACTCGAATGCGATGATCTCGTTCTTGTCGTTGAGAGCCATGCGGGTGACGTAGCCCTGAGCGAGCTCGAGGTAACGAGCGCCCTTGGCCTTGGTGCCGAACATGGTGCCGACCTGAGAGCGAAGGCCCTTGCCGAGGTCGTCGAGGGAGGCGCCCACGGGCAGGCCGCCCTCGGAGAACGCGGTCTGGCTGCGGCCGTAAACGATCTGCAGGAAGATCTCGCGCATAGCAACGTTGATGGCGTCGCAGACGAGGTCGGTGTTGAGGGCCTCGAGGATGGTCTTGCCGGGAAGGATCTCGGAAGCCATGGCGGCAGAGTGGGTCATGCCCGAGCAGCCGATGGTCTCAACGAGGGCCTCCTCGATGATGCCGTCCTTGACGTTCAGCGTGAGCTTGCAGGCGCCCTGCTGAGGTGCGCACCAACCTACACCGTGCGTAAGACCGGAGATGTCGGAAATCTCCTTAGCCTGGACCCACTTGCCCTCCTCGGGGATGGGTGCGGGGCCGTGGTATGCACCCTTGGCAACGGGGCACATGTTCTCCACTTCCTGTGAGTACTGCATGCCTCTCCTCTCTATCGTGTTGGCGTCCCGTCTGGGGGTCGTGGCTGGCGATTGCCGGGCGACCCTTCGAAAGGGACATGACATGCAGCCCCTATAATACCGCGAAATGCACGGAATATTCGGCGAACGGCTCAGTTTTCGTAGCGAGAAGTCCGGAAGTTTTAATTGAAACGGTTTAACTATATGTTCTGTGGTCGCGAACTTCCGTAGAGGGGGGTTCGTCTTGGGCAAGCTTTTGGTCAGCTCTTGTATGCGTTGCGGGGTCTGACCTGTTGCAACGGTGCCGTTCGCCGCCCGTTTACTGCCTTTGGCCGCGCGAGTGTATTGTTTTGCGTGAATGTTTTGATGGCACGCTTCAATCGTGCTGTATTGGATGGCAATCAGATCCCAGCGAAGGGAGCGCCATGCAGCGCGTTTGGAGAACGGTTACCGGCTTTTACCATGTCTGTGCCCGCGGTACGGGCAAGCAGCTTATCTTTGAGGGCGATGAAGACCGGTGGGAGTTTTTGGAGCTGATGCGCGACTGCTGCCGCGAGGAGGGTGTGACGGTTATCGCCTGGTGCCTTATGGGCAATCACGTGCATTTGGTGCTTGCAGATTACGAGGACAGGATGAGCGCGGCGATGCACCGGCTGCTTTTGACGTACGCACGGCGGTTCAATAAACGCACGGGGCGTACAGGCCATCTGTTCCAGAACCGTTTCGACCGGCGCTCGCTCGATACCGACCGTTATCTAATGGCCGCTATTCGCTATGTTCACGCTAATCCGCAGGAGGCGGGTATCGCCCTGATCGAGCGCTATCCGTGGAGCAGCTTTGCCGAGTATCTGCGAGCGTATGACAACGATACGACGAGGGGATTTTCGGACCCTTCTTGTGTGCTCGAGCTCTTTGAGTCTGCCAAGGGGTTTCTGGATTATTCTCTGTCGATGCCCGATGGTTCCGATCCGGTGATTCACGATATGGATGAGACAGAGTGGGAGCGGCGTGCGTTTGCCGACAAGATGGCGAAGCGCCTGGGTGTGCCGCTCAACGAACTCAAGACCGTTGCGCCCTCGCGGCGAGACAGAATCATTTTCGCTCTGCACGATGGCGGCTACACGGTGCGCGAGGTCGAACGGTATACGGGAATCAGCAAGAGTACCG
This sequence comes from Collinsella sp., assembly GCA_048485835.1. GTDB lineage: Bacteria > Actinomycetota > Coriobacteriia > Coriobacteriales > Coriobacteriaceae > Collinsella. The sequence continues at coordinate 29,146 of DBFWBE010000003.1, read as the reverse complement.
TATCTCGTATCGTGCGCGCTTATGCGCGGGTGAAGGCACAGGCTGAGCTCTCGGAATAGAAAATGGCCGAACTACTCTTGTCAAGCGATTCGGCCAACAAAAATCTTAAGATTTGGGACAAGTTCTACTGATTATTTTGTCCCGTGAGCATGCCGTCGAGGGTGCGCCAGGCGAGCTCGGCGCATTTGACGCGGGCGGGCATGTGCGAGATGTCCTGGAGCTGGGCGGCTTCGTCCAGGTCTTCCAGGTCCTCCTCGGAGAGCTGCTCGCCGCGGATCATGGCAAGGAAGAGCTCTGCTAGGCGGCGAGCTTCCTCGACGGTCTCGCCGGTGATGAGGTCGGCCATGATGTCGGCGCTGGCCTGACTGATGGCGCAGCCGTGGCCGGTAAAGGAGGCCTCCTCGATCACGCCGTTCTCGACGCGCAGCTGCAAGGTGAGCTCGTCGCCGCAGCTGGGGTTGATGCCGTCGTGCTCGTGCGTGGGAGCATCCATCTCATACTTATAGTCGGGGTGCGAGTTGTGCTCCATAAATGTGGTGGAGGTGTACAGATTACCCATTGAACGTGCTCCAAACGTGATGCAGGCCGGCGATGAACTTGTCGATGTCGGCCTTGTCGTTGTAGAAGGCCACGCTGGCGCGGCAGCAGGCAAGGTTCTCGACGCCCAGCCAGGTGAGCAGCGGCTGCGCGCAGTGGTGGCCGGCGCGTATGCAGACGCCGTCCATGTCCATGATGCTCGCGACGTCGTGCGGGTGGATGCCCTTGACGTTAAAGCTCACAACGCCGTGGTGGTTGTCCCAATAGATGGAGCCGATGATCTGGACAAAGTCGAGCTGCATGAGCTCGCCCATCAGATAGTGGACGAGTGCCTGCTCGCGGGCCTGGATGTTCTCGTAACCCACGGTGTTGACCAGGTAGTCGAGTGCCGCACCCGTGGCGAAGATGCCGGCGGCGTCCTGCGTGCCGGCCTCGAATTTCTCGGGAACGGGCGCCCAGACGGCGTCCTGCTCGGTGACCGAATCGATCATCTCACCGCCGGTAAGCACTGGCGGCATGGCGTTGAGCAGGTCCATCTTGCCCCACAGCACGCCGATGCCCATGGGGCCCATGGCCTTGTGCGCGCTAAAGGCAAAGAAGTCGGCGCCCAGGTCGGCCACATCGACCGGCATGTGCGGCAGCGACTGCGCGCCGTCGACGACCAGATAGCCGCCGTACTTGTGCACGAGCTTGCCGAGGTTCTTGACCGGGTTCTCGACTCCTAGCACGTTGGAGACCTGACCCACGGCCAGGATCTTGGTCTTGGGTCCCACCTTGGCCAGAACCTCCTCGGTGGTGAGCTGGCCGGTCTTGGTGGGATAGAGGTAGACGAGCTTGGCGCCGGTCTCGCGGCAGACCTGCTGCCACGGAATCAGGTTGGAGTGGTGCTCCATGATGGTGATGACGACCTCGTCACCGGGCTCGAGCACCGTGGGTGCAAAGCTCTTGGCGACCAGGTTGAGCGACTCGCTCGTGTTGCGGGTGAAGACGACCTCGTTGGCCTGTGAGGCACCGATGAGGTCGGCGATCTGCTGGCGGACTTTCGCGATGGCGTCGGTGGCCTCGACGGACAGCGAGTACAGGCCACGCAGGGGGTTGGCGTTCATGCGCTGATAGAAGTCGCGCTCGGCGTCGAGCACGCAGGCAGGGCGCTGCGCGGTGGCGGCACTATCGAGGAAGGCGATCTCGGGGTGTTGCTGGAACAGCGGGAACTGTGCCTTGTAGGGATTGGTCTCGATGTCGACGGTAGGCCAGCCGCGCGAGGCCTCGTCGCTGGCGTCGAGCTCCATAGGCTCCGGTGCGGTACAGGTATCGCATTTAACGTGCTCGGTGTCGATCATGCGAGCTCCTCTTCAAAGTTGTCGATCAGGTTGTTGCCCAGGCGGACGACGGCGGCGCGGGTGCGCTCGTCGGTGGCGGAAAGCGCGGCGTCCTCCAGCTTGGCACGGACGAACAGGTCCTCGGCGGCGTTTTGGTCAAGGCCGCGGCAGGCGAGGTAGAACAGCTGCTCGTCGCGGACGTGGCCGATGGTGGCTCCGTGGTTGCCGGCGACGTCGTCCTCGTCGCACAGGATGACGGGGACGGTCTTGTTGTCGACCCCCTTGTTGGCCAAAAGCACCGTCTCGCGCTCGGTGCCGGTTGCACCCTTGCAGCCGTGCACGAGGTCGATGGTGCCGCGGTAGACCTTCTTGGACGTGCCGGTCAGCACGCCGTTGGCGTCGATCTCGCACTCGGTCTTGCGACCGCGGTGGCGCAGCTCGTAGTTAAAGTCGCGCACCTGCTCTCGGGCGCCCAGGTAGTCAGTATCGATGGTGACCTTGGCGGTATCGCCCAACAGGTCGCCGGCGAGGCCGGTGGCGCTGGCACCGGCACCCAGGACGGTGTGCTGCACGTTGACGCGCGCGCCCTCGTCCAGGAACAGGCCGGTGTCGTCGAGCGCGATCCAGCTATTGTCGAGCGTCTGCGTGCAGGTCACGTTGACGGTGGCGTACTCGTGGGCGCACACGCGTAGCACGGAGCCCACGACACCCTCGCCGGTAACGGGGGAGTCTAGGGCAATATGTAGATCGAGCGTCGACTGGGGACGGGCGACGACGTCGATGGCGGCGATGGCCGCGGCGGCATCGACAGCGCTCACGCGCACGGTAACCGTGGCGTGCTTGTATGCGGGCACGTCGATGACGATGCGCTTGGTAGCGTGGTCGGCCAGGTAGGTGTAGGCAGCCTCGCCCATGCCAGTCTCGAAGGCCTCGGCAGGGGAGAGCTCCTCCTCGAGCTTGATGGCGCCGGCCTGGTAGACGGAGGTCGCAGGCACGTCGAGCTCGGTCTCGGGCGTGATACGGGCGCGGTCGGCGGCATCGCCGGGGGCGGAGGCGCGGCGCTCGGGGAAACGCTCGGCCATAGCGTCCATGGCGGCTTCAAACGCGTCTGCCACGCCGGTAAACTGCTCGTCCAAGCCCTCGACCTCAACGGCCTCGGTGGGAGCGGCGGCAAGCTCGTTAGAGAGCTCGAGCTTGGTCTGGTTCATCTTGAGCCAACCCCAAGTGGCAGCCGGCATCGCATTAACCTGCTCAAGGATGGTAGCAGCGGTGTTGGTGGTCTGTTTCATTATCCGATCGCTCCTTCCATCTCGAGCTTGATCAGGTTGTTCATCTCGACGGCGTACTCCAGCGGCAGCTCCTTGGAGACCGGGTTGGCAAAGCCGTTGACGATCATGGTACGGGCCTCTTCCTCCGAGATACCGCGGCTCATCAGGTAGAACACCTTATCGTCGCCGATGCGGCCGATGGTGGCCTCGTGGCCGATGTCGACGTTCTTGGCGCGGATGTCCATGGCGGGGATGGTGTCGGAGCGGCTCTGGTCGTCGAGCATGAGCGACTGGCAGCTCACGGTTGCCTTGGAGCCCTCGGCCTTAGGCGTGGCCACGATGGAGCTGCGGAACGTCTGGATGCCGCCGCTCTTGGAGATGCCCTTGGTCTCGACGGTTGCCGAGGTATCGGGCGCGTTGAGCACGACCTTGCAGCCGGTGTCGAGGTTCTGACCGGCGCCGGCAAAGGTGATGCCGGTAAAGCTCGAGCGGGCGCGGCGGCCGTTGAGCACGCTCATGGGGTAGAGGTAGCCCACGTGGCTGCCGAAGGAGCCGCTGATCCACTCGATGTCGCCGTCCTCGTCCACGCGCGCGCGCTTGGTGTTGAGGTTGTACATGTTCTTGGACCAGTTCTCGATGGTCGAGTAGCGCAGGTGTGCGCGTTTGCCCACAAAGAGCTCCACAGCGCCGGCGTGGAGGTTGGCAACGTTGTACTTGGGCGCGGAGCAACCCTCGATAAAGTGCAGGTCGGCATCGTCCTCGACGATGATGAGCGTGTGCTCAAACTGGCCGGCACCCTTGGCGTTGAGGCGGAAGTAGCTCTGCAGCGGGAAATCGAGCTTGGTGCCCTTGGGCACGTAGACAAACGAGCCGCCGGACCATACGGCGCCGTGCAGGGCCGCAAACTTGTGGTCGGTGGGCGGGATGAGTGTCATAAACTTCTCGTGGATGAGCGGTTCCCACTGCGGATCGTGCAGGGCTTCCTCAATACCGGAGTAGACGATGCCCATCTTGGACGCGGTGTCCTGCATGTTGTGGTAGACGAGCTCGGAGTCGTACTGCGCGCCGACACCCGCCAGGTAGCTACGCTCGGCCTCGGGGATGCCTAGGCGCTCAAAGGTGTTCTTGATGTCGTCGGGCACCGACTGCCAGTCGTGCTTTTGGTCGGTGTTGGGCTTGACGTAGGTGACGATGTTGTCCATGTCCAGGCCCTCGATGGAGGGGCCCCACGTCGGATCCGGGAAGCGGTTGAAGATTTCGAGGGACTTTAAGCGCAGGTCGAGCATCCACTGCGGCTCGTCCTTTTTGGCGCTGATCTCGCGCACGATGTCGGGCGTGATGCCGGCGTCGAGGCGCTCGAATCCCTCCTCGCCATAGGTGAAGTCGTAGAGGCTGCGGTCGATGTCCGCGACCTCGGTGCGGTTCTTGGTCATTGCGTCGCCCCTTTACGCCTGCTGCTCGGCAGCGGCGGCCTCGGCCTGGGCGCGCTGCTCGGCGGCCTCGCGCTCGAAGGTCTCAAAACCGTTCTTGTCGATCCAGGGGATGAGCGAGGCGTCGTCCTCGCGCACGATGTGGCCCTTGACCATAACGTGGACGCGGTCGACATCCAGGTGCTCCAAGATGCGCGTGTTGTGTGTGATGATGAGCATGGAGCCGTCGCAGCTCTTGCGGTAGGCGTCCATGCCGTGGCTGACGGTGGACAGGGCGTCGACGTCTAGGCCCGAGTCGGTCTCGTCGAGGATGGCGAGCTTGGGCTGCAGCAACAGGAGCTGGAGCATCTCGACCTTCTTCTTCTCGCCGCCCGAGAAGCCCACGCCCAGCTCGCGGTTGAGGTAGGCGGTATCCATGTTGAGCTCTGCCGCGAGCTCCTTGACGCGACGGCGGAACTCCTTGCCCTTCATCTCCAGGCCGGGGCGGCCGGCGATGCTGGCGCGCAAAAAGCTCGACAGCGGCACGCCCGGAATCTCGACCGGGGCCTGGAAGCTCAGGAACAGGCCGGCGCGCGAGCGCTTGTCGGTGGTGAGTTCAGTGATGTCCTGGCCGTCAAAGACGATGCGGCCGTCGTTGACCGTGTAAACGGGGTCGCCCATGACCAGGTGGCCGAGGGTGGACTTGCCGGCACCGTTGGGTCCCATCAGAACGTGGGTCTCGCCGGCGGCGACGTTGAGGTTGACGTTGTGGAGGATGGTCTTCTCGTCCACGGAGGCGGTCAGACCTTCGATGGAAAGCAGCGGATTTGCGCTCATGCTGTCCCTCTCTGTATATGGTGTACTCATAGGTGTACTAAACCCTAGGAATCTTCTCGGAATAAAGTTACTATGGGTTCGGCGTTAGTCAAGGGAAAACCCGACTAATCCACTCGACTTTTTAGATGTGGGACATAATAATCAGGCTTGTTTGCCCCGCGTGCATAAGATTTGGGACAAACAAGCCTGGTATTTTGTCTCGGCTACGATGAGAGGGTAGGTATGCTCATTTCTTCTAAGGGCCGCTATGCCCTCCGTCTGATGATCTATATCGCAGCGCTTGGTGACGCCGAGGGCAAGATTGCCCTTCGCGAGGTCGCTGACCGCGAGCATATTTCACAAAAGTATTTGGAGCAGCTGGTTCGTCCGCTCATGAAGGCGGGCCTGCTTAGGAGCGTGCGCGGTAAGGGCGGCGGCTACATGATGGCGAAGGACCCGGCCGAGGTGCGCGCCGGCGACATCCTGCGTGCCGTCGAGGGCAGCACGGCTCCGGTGGCGTGCGATGGCATCGACAACAGCTGCACCCGCAGCGATTTGTGCTCGACCGTCAAGTTCTGGCGCGGTTTGGACGACGTGATCGAAAAGTACGTCGACGGCGTGACGTTGGCCGACCTGGCCGCCGTCCCCGAAATCAACTTTGACATTAAGCTGTAGGGGTGCAAATGGCATCTCTCGACAAGGTGTACAAGCAAATCGAAGTTTTTGCTCGGGAATGTGACGCCGAGAAGGTCGTGTTGTTTGGTTCTCGTGCTCGAGGCGACAACTTGCCCAAGAGCGATATTGACATCGCCGTAGCAGGTTGCCGGGATTTCGGCCGTTTCTCATATTTGATCGAGGAACATCTTGATACTCTTTTAGATGTAGATGTCGTCAATCTCGACGAGTCCCTCTCGCAGCAATTGCTCGATGAGATTGCCAGGGATGGTGTGATTCTGTATGAAAAAATATGAGAACTTTGTTAGCGCCTTGGCGAATCTTGAGGATGCGCCCAATCAGGATCTCAACAATGATTTTGTTCAGAGTGGATTGATTAATAAGTTCAATCTTCAATTTGAACTGAGCTGGAAGCTCCTTAAGCGTCTGCTCGAGTATGAGGGCGCCACGCTTGCCGCGTCGGGGTCTCCTCGTGCCATCGTGAAGGAGTCGTACCGATTCTACGACTTTATTGATGAGGCGGCCTGGCTAGACATGCTCAGAGACCGCAATACGAACGTCCATATCTACGACAACAAGCTCGCTCAAGATTTGATTCAGCGCATCTTGAACGTCTATATCCCCGCTTTCTGTCAGTTGAGGGACGGGCTGATGGAGCGATACGGCGAGCTTCTGATGGCGCCCGACGACCAGTTTGTTTAATTCCTTAAGATTTCGCGGAGGGTTGTTGCCGTTTACCGAGGGGTTGTTGTGCAACAACGGGCGAGCTGCAATACTTATTTTTCTTTGCAAACTGAACTTTAACTACACCAATGCAGGGAGGATCTTATGCAGCCCAAGCATTCTGCTATTGTCGCGGGCCTGACGTTGGCGCTTTCGTTTGGCGCCGTTTCCGCGCCGGCACCCGCCGCTGCCGAGGAGCCCACGCCGGGCGTTGCCTCGGATGCCACCGATATCGATAAGGGTCTCTACACCCAGCAGTCCTTCTCAGGCGTGCTGAGGTCGGTCCAGGGCGTTTCGTTTGTCAACGTGACTCCCGAGATGAAGTACTTTACCAAGTACGAGAGCCATGGTAACTACAACCAGGGCTTTTCGTACGGTGACGGCTATAACGCGTTGGGCTATTACCAGTTCGACCGCCGCTGGTCGCTCATTCCGTTTATGAAGCAGGTCTACAACTACAGCCCCGAAAAATACAGTATGCTCAAGGATGCGATTGATCGCGGCAGCGAGATTTCCAACACGAGCAATGCCATGTACGAGAACGGTCAGCTCACCGAGTTGGGCCGTATTGCGCAGGAGGCCTTCCAGGGTGCTTACAACACCGATCCTGTTGAGTTCTCAGCACTTCAAGATGCTTATGCGTACAACTCGTACTATGCGGTGACCGAGGCGTGGCTCAAGAGCGGCCTGGGTATTGATATTTCGGGCCGCGCCGACTGCGTCAAGGGCATGGTGTGGAGCATTACCAACATGTGCGGCACTGGTGGCTGCAGGGACTTTTTCCGCTGGGCGAATCTTTCCAACGATATGTCCGATTGCGAGTTTGTGACGGCGCTTTCCTACAGCGTGGTCAATAACGTGGCGACCAAGTATTCGAGCCAACCCCAGTATCATGAGGGCTGGAAGAACCGCTACCGCAACGAGCTGAAGGACTGCTTGGTTTATATCGCCGAGGACGAGGCCGCTGCCGCTGCGACGCCCGTGCAGCCCGAGCCTACGCCGGCGCCCTCGCCGACGCCTGATTCGAATGACGGCTCGAGTGACGATGCCAACGATGACAGGATGGATGCGCCCTCGACCGATGCTGACGGTAATGGCTCTGCTGGTGGCGCTATCAACGACGGTTCCACCTCGAACGGCTCCGATTCGAACGGCTCTGCTGCGGGCGATTCGTCTTCAAGCTCTGCCGGCAATACGGGCAGCGCCGCCTCTGGTTCGACCGACGCTGGTTCCTCTGACTCTTCCACTGGCTCGAGCGATTCGTCCGTTGACACCGGCTCTAACAATGGCTCCGGCTCTGATGCAACCCCTGATCCCGATGCTTTCAAGAACGACTCGAATAAGGCGCCGGACGCTCCCGTTGCTTCGCCGGACAAGAAGCCTTCTTTCTCCGTGCAGCTTGGTTCTACGCTGGGCTCTTCGCTGATGGCTGGCGTCAATAATGGCTCGACTCAGAACAAGGACAACTCTGATCAGGCTTCCACGGAAAAGACCGAAGCCGTAAAGGGCGACTCCAAGGATAAGGCTTCCGAGAAGGTTGAATCCGATAAGGGTTCTAGCTCTGATGAGAAGGACGACAAGTCCGCTCAGAAGAAGGACGAGGACAAGACCGAGGGCGAAAAGAAACAGTCCGAAGACGACGACAAGAGCGGTGCTGACAACCAGGTCCAGGAGCAAAATGACTCCAAAACGGTGACCACTACGACCACGACGACCACCACAACCAAGTCATCTGGCGGCAATATGCCCAAGACGGGCGATCTGATTGTGATGGCGAGCCTTGCCAGCGCGAGCTTGGCCACGCTGGGCGCTACGTCTATCGTAAGTGGTAAGCATAAGCTCGATCAGCAGAAGAAAGCTTCTGGAGAGGACGACTCTGAGGAGTAGGCTCTCAGTTGCCAGATAACTAAATAGTCGGGACGGGGTCCGGTGCGAATGCATCGGGCCCCGTTTTGTTGTGCAACGATTAGTTGTGCCCCCTCACACCTCTTGTTGCTACCGTTGCCCGATATGTTTGCGCGGCGATATCGGTACGCGCGAGGCGGTCATTACAATTGGCATCGTGTTGCGATTTAGGGGGAACGTTTTGGTGTCTGAACAGGCAAATAATGGTTGTGCCGACGGCTTTGGCGTGCGTTTGATCGGCTGTGCCGACGATGCGGCTTTGCCCATTGGCATGCACGACTATGCGGAGGCTCTTTGTTGCTGCGCGCTGGTCGACAAGACCATGTTTATTGCCGATGTGTTGGACTGCGACGCGTCCGTTGTGGTGTGCTGTCGACCCGAGGGTTTTGGAAAGAGCATGAACTTGTCGATGCTCAGGGCTTTTCTGGAGCGTCCAGCGGTCGGTCGCACCGGTCGGATCTCGTTTGCCGATGCTCAGATTTGGGATGCGGACGGCGGGCGTTATCGGGATGAGTACGCTTGCTATCCGGTGATATCGCTGGACTTTTCTGGCGCTGCGAGGCGTGGCCCCACTGTTGCCGGCGTCGTGCGCGATGCCCTTTCGGGCGAGTGCGCTCGCTTGTTGGCGCTCTTGGAGGCTCCGGATTTAGCTCGAGATAAGGTGCGTCACGTCGAACGTGTCGCGCGTGGCGTGGCGAGCGCGGACGAGGTTGACTCGGTGCTCGGTGTGCTCATAGAGCTGCTGGAGATTGCCTACGATGAGCAGGTTGTATTGCTCGTTGATGGGTACGACGTGGCGTGGTTGGGCCGTATGAGCGCAAGGGGCGCTTTCGGCGCCGATTCGGCGGATCTATTCGATCGCGTGCTGTTCGACGCCATTGCTGCTGCGCGCGATTCGTTGCGGCTGACGTGTTTGATGGGGGAGTGTCCCGGCCCTGCCGAAGCGGCGCTTTCTTTGCACTGCTGCTCGTATTGTCTGACGACGCCGCTTTCGACCTGGTGTGACCGTTGGTTCGGCTTTTCGGATGCCGAGGTCCAGGCTCTGTTGAATCATGCTGGGCGCGAGGAATTCCTGGATGATGCACGTGAATGGCTCGAGGGATATCGGTTTGGTAGGGCCTATTGCTCGAGTCCAGCGCGTGTGATCGGTTTTCTGGACCGAGGCTGCACGGCGCCCGTGCGTGCCGATCTGTATGGGTATGCGGATTGCCTGAGTAGGGTAGTTAGCGACTGGAATCTCGACCGCCTTTTGGTCTTGTTTGATTTGCTCGAGGCCCATGGGTGCGCTGAGGTCCCGCTTTGTTTGGGCACTGCAGAGCCAGATGTCTCGCCTGATGATGGTCTGTGGACGGCGCTGTATCTGTCAGGTTTCCTGACGACAGATATGACTGAGGAGCCAGAACATGGCAATCGCTTCCGTGCCTTGCGGTTGCCCAATAACGAGCTTCGCCAGGCCTTGCGTCTAGTGATTGTTGAGTGGTTTGAGTGCGCTGCCGAAGACATTCGAGACGTCGATGCGTTTCGCGACGGGTTGTGCTGTGGGGACGAGGATACCGTGAGGCGGGCGCTAAGCCGCATCCTGGGAGATTCGGGAATCGGTGGGACCGACCCAGATACGCCGCTGCCATATCATCTACTCTTGCAAGGACTCTGCTTTGGATTGCCGGGCTATGCCAATCCTGCTTCGAGGCGAAAGTGTGGCGCGGGTCGCTGGGACATCCAGGTTTTTCCTACGGGCGCTGTGTTCGACGTAGCAGATACGATTGGCATGCTGGACGAGCGCCCGCTTATAACGATCAATATGATGTATGACCCCGATGTGGATGCGCTGGGCCTGGAATTGCTGGCCGTGCAGTCGCTACTCGACATAGAGCGCGACGGCATCGACGAAATCCGTGTGCCGCGACCGGGCGTTGGCCGCATGCGCTGGGGGTTTGGTTTTGATGGGCAGCATGTGACTACGGTGTGCCAGCGGCTTTAAGCACTGAGGTGTTTCCGGCTTCCGTTACTTGGTGGCCTTCATGGGTGGCATGGGCTTCCAGTTGGGGTCCTTGATGATCTTGCGGGCGTCCTTCATGCCGCGGCGCAGCGCCGGAATTCCGGTCTTAAAGCACTTGTCAACGGCTGCCAGGCGAATGAACTCCTTGCAGAAGGTCGCGGCGTTGCCCAGACGGAACAGCACGGGGTGATAGTCGCCGTAGATTTGCATGTAGCGGGCCAGATAACCGCGGTTGCGCATGATGTAGTAGCGGTTGGTGTCGCTCGTGGAGTTGAGCTGGCGCTTGCCGGCGATGTCCCAGTTAGAGATGGCGCGGGCGCGCTTGAGCACCACGTCGGCAACTACGGCAGCGGGGAAGTGCTGGCTGGCGACATAACCGTAGCAGGCGTCGTCGCCGTAGATGAAGAAGCGCGCGTCGGGTAGGCCGATCTTGTCGACTACACGGCGCGAGAACAGGCCGCCCTCAAAGCACAGCTGGTTCATGGGACGGTAGCCCTCGGGGCCCAAGTCCCACTTGGCGATGGGGTTGGGGATACCAAGCGAAAGGATGAGCTGGTACTGCCAAAAGAACGCGCCGCCGTCAAAGTCCAGGCGCGATCCCTGGATAACGTCGTAGCGGTCGGTCCATTTGGCCAAGCGCTCGATGCCTTCGGGGATGACGAGCACGTCGTCGTCCATCACCCAGAACCACTGAGCGCCCAGGTCGTAGGCGCATTTAGTGCCGGCGGAAAAGCCGCCCGCGCCGCCGCCGTTTTCGAGCTGCGGAGCGTAGATGACACGGTCGGTGCCGCCCTGCGCGTCAGGTTGGTCGGTGTCGATGCCCCACAGGTTGGCCAGGCGCTCGTTGAATGCGGTGCACATGGCCTCGGTCTCGCGCGAATTCTCGTTATCGACAATCACGATGCGCCAGGGCGCGGCCGTGAGCTCGGTCATGGAGTCGAATAGGTTGGCCAGGAGTTCCTGGCGCTTGTACGTAACGACAACGATGGCGAGCTTATCGATGGGGGCGGGAAGGGTTGAAGGCATGGGGCAATATATCCTTTCACGCGCGGCGCGCATGCGCTGCACGGAAGCTATCGAATACGTCCTTGGGACTGTCCTATTGTAAAGGCTCGGCGCACCTTGACGGCAAGCTTTGAATAAAACGCAGGAACCTGCCACGGGCCCGCCGCATGACGTGGGGCTGCTTTGCCCGCAAGAGGCTCCATAGATTATATAAACGCCCGCTGGCGCGCTGGCCCTTTGATACCATGAAACGACAGGTATTTCCTAAGGAGCACATTTGTCTACTAACGCCTCTGGCAGCCCTGTCCTGTCGCTGCTTATTCCCATCTACAACGTTGAGCGCTACCTGCGCGAGTGTCTCGATTCCGCCGTGGCGCAGACACTCAAGGATATTGAGATCATCTGCATTAACGACGGGTCGACCGACAACTCTTCGGCGATAATCCGCGAGTATATGCAGCACGACACGCGCGTGAAGATGATCGACAAGGCCAACAGCGGCTACGGCGACTCGATGAACCGCGGGCTCGATATGGCGCGCGGCAAGTACGTGGGCATTCTGGAGTCCGATGACTTTATGGCGCCCGGCGCACTTGAAAAGCTTGTCTCGGCCGCCGATAGCAATAATGCCGACTTTGCGAAGGCGAACTTTGATTTCTACTGGTCCAAGCCCGAGGAGCGCCGTTCGCTGCACGAGATGTTTAAGGCCAAGGACTGCGGCAAGCCGGTGCACCCGAGCGACACGACGCGGTTCTTTAAGCAAAAGCCGTCGATTTGGTCGGCCGTGTACCGTCGCGATTTTCTTGAGCGCAACGGCATCAAGTTCCTGCCGACTCCGGGGGCATCCTTTCAGGACACGTCATTCGCCTTTAAGGTGATCGCGTGCGCCGATAAGGCTATTTACCTGCACGATGCCGTGTTGTCGTATCGCCAGGACAACGAGAATTCCTCGGTCAATTCTTCGGCTAAGGTCTTTTGCGTCAATACCGAGTATGCCGAGATTGAGCGTTGGATTCGAGAGGATTATGCCCGCGACCACGCAAGCGGCGATGTCGCGCGCATGCTCAAGTTCAATCAGCTCATTAAGTACGATTCGTACATGTGGAACTACGTGCGCCTGGCGCCTAAGTTCTATAAGGAGTTCCTGGCGCAGATGGCCAAGGAATTTCAGGCGGCCTTGGACGCGGGGGAGTTTTCGCTTGACGATCTTAAGCCGTGGAAGCGCGCGAATCTCGCTGCCATCCTCAAAGATCCTGAGGGCTGGGTTGACGAGCATCCGAGTTTTGCGACGGATGGTGCCTTGGGGCGCGCCAAGTATTACGCCTCGGTTGGAGGCCCAGGCGTGGTTGCTGCCTTCCTCATCGAATCGCTGAGGGGGTAGGTCGACATGGGAGAGACTTTGACCCCCAAAGCGACCATTGTCGTTCCCGTCTACAATTCGTCGCGCTCCATTCAGCGATGCCTCGATTCGCTGTTGGCCCAGTCTGAGCGTTCGATTCAGGTTGTCTGCGTCAACGACGGTTCGACTGATGATTCGTTGAACGTTTTGCGCCAGATTGCGCAGGCCGACGATCGCGTACTGGTGATTGACCAGGAAAACGCGGGCGTCTCGTGTGCTCGAAATGCCGGCATCGATGCCGCCGTGGGCGGGACCGTCTTTTTTGTGGACGCCGACGATTACATCGATGCGCAGACGGTCGGGCGCGTGCTGCATGCCATGGAGTCTGCAGATGCCGAGGCCGCCGTTTTTGGCGGCGTCTGTGAACCTGCCGATGCTGCCCCCAAACGCGTCCAGCAACTCATGAGTCCCAAAGCTGGTATCTTTGGCGCCCGTGATCCCCAACTGCTGTTCCATTCGAATGCGCAGCCCTATGCCTGCCGTGCGGCTTTTTCGCGCGAGCTGCTCAATCGCGAAGGCATTCGCTTCGCCCCCGGTCTGGCTTTGGGCGAGGACGTCGTCTTCCAATTTGCGGCTTATGCGCTTGCCCGCAAGACCGTCGTCATGCCGGACAAGTTCTACCACTACGTGATGGAGAGTGAATCGGCGACGCACGAGTTCAACAGTGCCGAGGCTCGCGCCAAAAAGCTTGACGCCCACATGAGGATGCTCGAGGAGGTCTTGGAGGACTGGGCGGCCTACGATTTTTTGGACCTGTGTCCCGGCGAGCTGATAACTTGGTTTTTGGACCTTATCGTGTTTGATTTGGCGCGCTTGGATTCCGATGACTTCCATCGCGTGGCGGCTCGCGTCAACATGGACCTCGCGACGTTTTTGGGAACGGACTGGGCAGATATGCCTGCCAAGGGCGCCGTTTGCCGTGTTGCCCACAAGCTCGTTGCAGCGATCTCGAGCGTTTCGATGGCAGATGCCACGCTGTTCTATCTTTCGACTCGCGGTCTCAAAGCCTGCCTGGAGCGCTTTATCTAATTCCAAGCGCTGCCGCCCGCCGCAACTCGGCTGCTAAAATAACCCTGTTACACGCTATTCAACAGGAGGTTCTCTTGCAGAACTCTGATACCCCTAAAGTTTCGCTGCTTGTTCCCATTTGCAATGTCGAACGCTACCTGCGCGAGTGCCTCGATTCCGCCGTGGCGCAGACGCTCGAGGACATCGAGATCATCTGCATCAACGACGGCTCCACCGATAGCTCGCCAGATATCATCCGCGAGTACATGGAGCGCGACCCCCGTGTAAAGATGATCGACAAAGCCAACAGCGGCTACGGCGACTCGATGAACCGCGGCCTGGAGATGGCGCGCGGTGAGTACGTGGGCATCCTTGAGTCCGACGACTTTATGTTTGAGGATTCGCTCCAAAAGCTGGTCGCCAAGGCCGATGCTGAGCATGCCGATGTGGTGAAGGGCGACTTTTACCTGTATTGGTCCACGCCCAGCGAGCGCCGTGAGCTGTTTGGGATCATCGACGAGCATATGACGGGCGCCGCGTATCGCCCTGTCGATCGCCCGGGCATCTTCTACCGCAAACCTTCCATTTGGTCGGCTATCTATCGGCGCGCGTTCCTCAACGACAATCAGATTCGGTTCCTTCCCACGCCGGGCGCCTCGTATCAGGACGCAGGCTTTAACTTTAAGGTTTGGGCTTGCGCCGAGCGTGCCGCGTTTATTGCGGACCCCATTTTGTGCTATCGCCAGGATAACGAGAAGAGCTCCGTTAATTCGCCCAACAAGGTGTTTTGCGTGTGCGACGAATATGCCGAGATGCAGCGATTTTTGACCGAGCGTCCCGAGCTCAAGGCTCAGCTCCAGGGCATTTTAATGCGCATGAAGGTCGATACGTACCGTTGGAATGATGAACGTCTGGTCGATGAACTGCGTGAGCAGTTTTGGAAGAAGGCATCTCCCGAGCTCAAGGCCGATTGGGATGCCGGTCGCTTTGACCTGTCGCTGTTCGATCCGCGTGGCGAGACCGACTTGCGCCTGATGGTCAAGTCGCCCCGCGCCTATATCGATTCGCGCTTTGACTTTAAGAAGCCGGGCAAGCTCAATACGTTTAAGCATTACTTTAAGATTGGCGGCCTGCCGCTGGTCTGGCGCGTGCTGACGTATCAGCGCACCTACGGCGACAACCCGCATCCCGATGACGTTCCGGCCGCACAGTAGGAGTGAGTGACTATGGCTACTCCCAAGATTTCCGTTGTCGTTCCCATCTATAAAGTGGAGGAGTGCCTGGCCTGGTGCCTGGACTCCCTGCTTGCGCAGGACATGCCCGATTGGGAAGGCGTGCTGGTCAACGATGGCTCGCCGGATGGCTCGCGCGATATTGCGGCCGCCTATTGCGAAAAGGACGCGCGCTTTACGCTGGTCGATAAGCCCAACGACGGCCTGTCGAGCGCGCGTAATGCGGGCATCGCCGCGTCCACGGCGCCCATCGTCGCGTTTTTGGATTCCGACGACCGCTTTACGCCCGACGCGTGCCGTGTGATCGTCGGTGCCTTTGAGCGTGAAGACTGCGACGTTTTGACCTTTGGCGCGAACCCGTATCCGCTGGAGGCGGGGTATCCATGGCTTAACTATGTGTTGAGCCCGCGCGATGTGTCATTTGAGGACTATAGCTCCGACCTGCTATTTAAGGAGGCGTCTCGTCCCTTTGCGTGGCGCACCGCTTGCAAGCGCGATTTTTTGCTCAACAACGGGATCGTTTTCGATGAAACCGTCAAGTATGGCGAGGACCAGGTCTTCGACTTTGCCGTGTACGGTCGTTCGTGTAAGACCGCGCTTATCTCGAACAAGCTGTACGACTATCGCGTGGCGCGCAAGGGCTCGCTCATGGACACCATGCGCTACGACGACGAGACGCGTCTTCTGGAGCACGTGAAGATTTACTCCGCGGTGCTGACTGACTGGCGGCGCGACGGTCTCGATGCTCAGCATGCCGAGGACCTGGCATATTTCCTGTGCGATCTGGTGCTGTACGACGCGCTCAGGTTGCTGGGTTCGGACTGCGGCAAGGTGATCGCTGCCGTGGCGGCAGTGCTTAACGGCTCTGCTGTAAGTAGCGATGCCGCGCTCGCACAATGCGCTCCTGCTGTCGCCGCCATGGTGCACGCTGCGCTCGCCGATAAAACCCCTAGCGCCCGTGCGTGCAAAAAGCTCATGTTCGATTACGATGTCTTGAGGTTTGGACGCCTGGGTGCGTACAAGCGTATGGCCGCGAATGCCCTGGGAAAGCGAGAGGTGTAGATGAGTATCAAGCGTTTGGCGCTTTGCCGCAGCCAGGGTCGCCTGTTTGTGCTGCTTCGTTTTGCCGGCAAGGATGTCGCGGAGATTATTGAGTGCGAGGGCTCCCAGGCTTTTGCCCACGCGACGACCAATGGTGCCAGCGTGCCGTCGTTGGCGCTGCCGATCGATCATGGCCGCGTGTTGGCGCTATGCCCTTCAGTTGCGGGCTACGAGCGCGAGCTTGCCGTTTTGGTGCTGCCGTTTTTGGATGGCTCTGCAATCGATGTCGACTTTGCATCCAGTGGCCAAAAGCTCGGATCCATTCGCCTCGATAGCCGTATGGCTAAGCTGGAATCCAAGATCAACTACAAGGCAAAGCCCGTGCTGTGTGCGCTTATCCGCGATGCGCAGCGCGGCGAGCGCTGCGGCCGCTACGAGATCGATGCCGTCCGTTATCTACCGGCCGATTCGGGTGCTGTGTGGCGCTACGAGGTCACATGGGCGGGAGACTCCCAGTGCACGCCCCAGCTTGAGATACTCGATACGCATATGAATGACATCGATGCCACGGTTCATATGTTTGAGTCGCAGGTCGACGTGCCGCAGCAGAACGGATGCCGCGTCAATAAAACGTATCTGAGCGTGGAGATGCCCGAGGACATTCGAGACTTTGTCGCGATTGCAACTGATCCCGTGGGCCAGATCCAGAGCGGTTTTTGCGCCATGGATGGCCGCCTGTACAACGGTATGGTCGACGACAGCTGGAACCGCATGAAGGATGCGCGCGCGGATGATGCGGCCTATCGCCGTTGGTTTGAGCAGCATCGCGCAAAGCCGGGCGACTTGGCGTGCCAGCGCGTCGCCGCGGCAGCATTCGCCTACAGGCCTCTCGTGAGCATTGTGGTGCCGTGCTATAAGACCGATCGGGTTTACCTGCGCGAGTTGCTGGATTCGGTGCTTGCCCAGAGCTATGACAACTGGGAATTGCTTCTGATGGACGCCTCGCCCGAATGGGATGCGGTGGCCAATCTTGCGGCTGCCGCTCACGACGAGCGCGTCCGTCGCATCGAGCTGCCCGGTAACGGCGGCATCGTGGTCAACACCAACGCAGGTATTCAGCAAGCGACGGGCGACTACATCGCGTTCTTGGACCATGATGACATTCTGGAACTGGACGCGCTGTTCCGCTATGTTGCCGCTCTGAACAAGGGCGCCAAGGACGAGCGCCCTCAGGTCCTGTTCTGCGACGAAGACATGTTCCAGAAAACGGGGGAGTGGGGCCAGCCGGTCTTTAAGACCAAGCTCAACGTTGACCTGCTCTATAGCCATAACTGCGTGACGCATTTTCTGATGGTGGAGAAGGCGCTCATCGATCGCATTGGCGTGTCGCCGGAAGACGTTGCGGGTGCCCAGGATTACGACCTGACGCTCCGCTGTCTTGCGGCGGGCGCGCGCTTTGAGCACGTTGCGCACGTGCTGTATCACTGGCGCGTTCACCCCGGCTCAACCGCCGACGGTTCTGCCGATAGCAAGCCATATGCCATCGAGGCCGGACGCCTTGCACTGCAGCGTCACTTTGACTCGCTGGGTGTTCATGGAACGGTCGAGGAGTCCGAGACGCCGTTTGTCTACCGCATGCGCTATGCGCTGCCGGAGCCTGCGCCGCTGGTGAGCATTGTGATTCCCACCAAGGACCACGTTGAGACGCTCGACGCCTGCGTGATGTCGATCGCCCAGAAGGCCACGTATACCAACTACGAGATCGTCTTGGTAGAGAACAACAGCGAAGACCCGGAGACCTTTGCGTATTACGAAAACCTCCCGGAGCGCGTAGCCGCTGCGTCTGGTGGCAAGGGTGTTGCGCGCGTCGAGTGGTGGCCGGGCGAGTTCAATTACTCCCAGATCATCAACTTTGGCGTTAAACATGCCAAGGGCGACTATCTGCTGCTGTTGAACAACGATACCGAGGTTATAAGCCCGGACTTTATCGAAGAGATGATGGGCTATCTGCAGCGTCCCGATGCGGGCGTGGTGGGCGCCAAGCTCTATTTTGCCGATCATTTGGTGCAACACGCTGGCATTGTGGTTGGCGTGCGTGGCGCACTTGCCCATGCCGACCAGGACTTCTCGGCAAAGCGTGAGGGATACCTTGCCCGTGCTGTGCGTCCGGGCAACTTTAGCGCCGTAACGGGCGCCTGCCAGATGGTTCGTCGCGACGTGTTTGAGCAGGTCGGAGGATACAACGAGGAATTCGCCGTCGGCTTTAACGACGCGGACTTTTGCCTGCGCGTTTGGGAGGCGGGCTACCGCACCATCTTTACGCCCTATGCCGAGCTGTTCCACTACGAGTTCACCTCGCGCGGCAGGGAAGAGGCCAACGAGGAAAAGCTGCGCCGCTGGAAGCGCGAGCAGGCGCTGTTCATGCAACGCTGGCCAGAGTTCTTCCTCGACGGCGATCCGTGGTTGGGGCCGAACTTATCCGCTGAGAGCGAGTATTTCTCGGCCTAAGGCAATGGTTTTAGGAAGTCCTAAATTATCTTTTGGTATGAGCTTGGAAGAAAACAGCGTTGGACTACTTACTAAGATAAATAACGAAAGCTCGATACTTTCGCGATAAGTTTATACAAGCTTATACAGCTCGATATTATCCGATATAGTCTGCGATAATTATTTAAACGATGATTGGCTGTTAATCGATTCCCTAGAAAGGCAAACAAGTGAGCGCCACAGCATTCCATAATCCGTTTCGTCCCACTGCCGGCGCTGAGCCTCCGCGCATAATTGGTCGTGATGATATCGCCCTTGAGTTTACCGAGAGTTTGAATGCGGGAATTGGTGCACCTGCGAGGCTCATGCGCATTGCTGGACCGAGGGGCTCCGGAAAAACTGTTTTGCTCTGTGATCTTAGGGATCGTGCGCGAGAGCTTGGATGGAAGACCGCTATTGTCTCTGCTGGCCCTAACTTATTGCTGGACTTGAGGGATCAGGTTGCTGATTCTTCCCTTGCGACTAATGCTTCGGTTGGCGTAAACGCCGGCTTTGTTTCCGCGAAAGTCGACGTTGTGCCCAAAGAGTCGAGCCTTAGAAAGTTGCTGAGTTCGGCGGCGAAGTCATCCAAGGGCCTTTTTATTGCCATCGATGAAGTTCAGGACGCCCCGATTGACGATATGCGTGCCATTGCGTCTACGGTTCAGCTTTTGATAGGGGAAAGAGTAGATATCGCACTTGCATTTGCCGGTTTACCCGCCGGTGTTATGGATCTTATTAACGGTAAGGCACTTACGTTCTTGCGCCGTGCCCTCCCCGAAGATCTGGCGCCTATCAACCAGGTGGAGGTAGCGCTCTCTATGGGCGATAGCTTTGTCGCGACTGGCTTGACCATAGAGGACAATCTCCTGTCGAGAGCCGCTAAGGCCACTAAGGGCTATGCCTATCTGGTGCAACTGGTCGGTTATTCCATTTGGCAGCGCGCCAACTTGCATCGTGCCAAAAGTGCCATTGTGAGCGAGCGCGACGTCACCGAAGGCATTGCGCTGGCAGAGGCTCGTTTTCACGATGTTGTTCACGAGCCCGCGATTTCTGGACTGGGGCTCAACGATATCAAATACCTTTTGGCCATGTGCGAGGATAAACAACAGTCCAAATCATCCGAGATTGCTAAGCGCATGGGTAAAAAGACCAATGAGGTCAGCTCCATTAGGGCAAAATTGCTACAAAGAGAGGTTATTCAGGCACCACAGAGGGGCTACGTGCAGTTTGCCGTGCCGGACCTAGATATCTATCTGCGAGAGAATGCCGAGGAGATTCTCGAACGGTTCTAGGTCGAGGTATTATTAGATTTTGATTTTTACTTGGGAGCATTATGGTAAAAATGCGAGATTCCCGTATCGAATTACTTCGCATTTTCCTTATGTGGACGGTAATGGCTCAGCATTTTGTTGTTCACAACGCTGATTCTGTTTCCGTATTTCCTGATTCGTTTACTAGGTTTTTCTACAATATCTTTTTCTATCCAATTGGAAGAACTGCGGTCGGCTGCTTTGTTGCCATAACAATCTGGTTTGTTGCGGGGAAAGTCGAATACTCCATAAACAAGGCTGTTAAACAGATAGCTTCAATCGAAGGCACGGTTCTCTTTTATAGTATTGCGCTGGGCTTTTTCTTCATGCTTCGCGGCGATATTCAAGTAAGTCCAACCAATTTGATAGATATTTTTGCACCAACTCTTACTGGTTCTAGTTGGTGGTTTGTAACCGTCTATGCTTGGCTTGTATTTTTGCTGCCCTTTATACTTCCGGCTTTGCAAGCGTTGGGCCAGAAACTACATCGGTATCTAGGAGTTTTTCTGGTCTCTGTCTTTGGATTCCTGCGTTATGTGCCGCTCTTTTGGATTCCCATCGACGGGCTACTAGTAGATTTTATTATAATTTGCGTTGTTGTTTGCTATATTCGCTGGTATGTAGACTTGTCAATAGTGGATATGCGGCTCCTGGTTGCTTGCTGCATTGCTTCCTTTGTGGGAGTTGCAATCTCGTTTTACGGTCAATTCCATTTTGATGGCTTGCTGGGCTCGACCTTTGCGAATTTGTATAGCGGTTTTTTCGGTTCACCGGCGTCTTTTTTTCGTTAGCTATAGCAGTTTCGGTCTTGTTGGTCGATTTAAAGATGCCGCATTTTTCCTCCCGTTTCATTAACGCTGTAGCGAGGCTTTGTTTTGCTACTTATCTTATTTCTGACTATGCGCCTATCCGAAGTTGGCTTTGGAGCTCGCTGTTTCCCTTTACGCGTGTCGGCGTTGGACTGGGATTATTGCAGGTGCTTCTGGTTCCAACGGCTGTGTTTGCGATTTGCTTGATGCTGGAGGGTCTCAGGAGGCTCTTGGTTAGTTTCATCATGCGTTTTATCGGCCCTTTCGATTTGTTAAATAAAGCTTCGAACTAAATTTAGGCTCTTGCCATTTTCTACCGCATGCGTGATTTGCCGACGATCCCTCTACGCTGGTGGTGGAACGATTGGGATTCTGAACTAGTGTTCTCTGGTTGTTGCGGGTTGGTCGATAACCATCTAGTAAAGCGAGTCGTGGGCACGCAGGGCCTGTTATAGACATAGTATCGCCCACGGTTGTTGCAACTAAGACGACTATCATCGAGGCTGCTGTTAAGAAGCCGATCGAGCCGAAGGCTGACGTGGTAACCGTTGCGAAGTTTTCTGAGACCCTCGATGATGGCTCGGTTGGCATGTTTCTGGTGCTGGTGTTGTTGGAGGCGCCATTAATTGCTGTAGAGGCTTCGGTTTAAATCAAGGAATCGAACCGGTTTCCACATCAATAGAATGCGCTGGCCGCATATGACGTATCGATATGGGCATGGTATTGCGTTTTTTAATTTGCGGCCACAAAGATGCCTTTTGCAAAGCGCGAGGGCTATCTTGCCCGCGCCGTGCGCCCCGGCAACTTCAGCGCCGTAACGGGCGCCTGCCAGATGGTCCGTCGCGATGTATTTGAGCAGGTCGGAGGCTACAACGAGGAATTCGCCGTCGGCTTTAACGACGCGGACTTTTGCCTGCGCGTATGGGAGGCGGGCTACCGTACCATCTTTACGCCCTATGCCGAGCTGTACCACTACGAGTTCACCTCGCGCGGCAGGGAAGAGGCCAACGAGGAAAAGCTGCGCCGCTGGAAGCGCGAGCAGGCCCTGTTCATGCAGCGCTGGCCGGAGTTCTTCCTCGACGGCGACCCCTGGCTCGGGCCAAACCTATCTGCCGAGAACGAGTACTTCTCGCTTTAGCGCGAAGTGATGCCAAGATTCGGCAAAGTATCCTCAAGAGCCGCAAGGGCGGTGGGGTTCAAATACTCCTCGTTCAAGCGGCTCTTGTCATATCGAAAACGTGTGCCTCGTGAGCATTCGACGAGTTCCGCAGTAAAGAATTTCTCCCAGCTAAAAAACTCTAAGCTTTCGATATGTTCAGCGGGATTAAGTAGCATCTCCTTAATGTGTTTGCTGTTGAATAATCCCGACTTCAACACGAGCCATTCGAACGATTCCGGCAGGAATAGCTTGATGTTCTTTCGGCGCTGTAGTGCAGTTGCTTCTGCAATTTCTGGTCCAAAGGCGGCGCCGTCGGCAATCACGAGGATATCGTTTTCTGGTGCGTCCGTAATGCAATTGCAGATATTTGATTTTCCACCCGCGCTGATGCACCTAATACTGCTCTTTTTGCATAGCAAACTGAAGAATTCGTAGCCCGTATTTGTGTCCTCGACGATGACAAGCTCGGGCCTCTCGCCTTTAAATTCAGTATCACCGTAAATACGATATGTAGAAGTGTAGACACGAGAGTAAACGGGATACTTCGTTGTGGTTCGGTTGGTGTTCTTAAGACCGTAGACTTCATCAACGCTATAAGGCAGTTGGCGCAGTGACTCTCTGGCGACGATTACGTAGTAGTTTGAGCTACGTTTTGCTTCATGGGCAAATTCTCTTGATCGAACAAAAGTATTACCCTCATCAATAAAAACAATGCTGCTGGAAATCTCTTGGAGGTCTCTGCGCCAATTCTTTCCAGCTATTGTCTTACAGGGAACTTTGCAACTTACTGTTACGCCGCTTTGTGGCCCTAATTCTTCGTGAGCAGCCACCATATCGAGCAACGTCGTTTTGCCCGTGGCACTGTTGCCTTGAATGATGGTCAAGTTTCTATTGATGGTCAGTTTAAACTGAACGCGGTTGTTCTGAATAACTACCTTGTATGATCCGCGCATCAGGATTTCTCCCTTAGGCATTTTCCAGCTATGGGAACAAGGTCAAACATCGTGTGGACCACGTCGCCCGTGTTGGCAACGGTCACCGTAAATTTACCGTTTCCAAAATCCAATATATGGTAGAGATTGATTGTTAAGTCCTTTTGCGCGGCGATTCGCAGAATCCAATAAGCGCAATTGTCACCACAGTTTGAGGCGTTATATACGTTTTGCGGCATGAAGTACATAAGCAGCAGTGTTTTGGTGCCGCTCGAGAGCTTCTCAGGAGGGATGATGC
Source organism: Collinsella sp. (assembly GCA_048485835.1). Classification (GTDB taxonomy): domain Bacteria; phylum Actinomycetota; class Coriobacteriia; order Coriobacteriales; family Coriobacteriaceae; genus Collinsella. Next base: position 5,773 of record DBFWBE010000003.1, on the reverse strand, counting down.
CGAGGATTTTAGTGTCGATTGCATTGGGGCCTACCACGGTGCCCTTATCGATTGATTTAATGATCCTTTGAGCAAAGGCGTCTTGAAACCACTGGGGCGAATATACGTTATCGAAGTAAACCGACGTATTGTAAATAACGTTTTCCATATCACCATAGTGAATTGTTAACACGTTGGTCCCTTCGGGTCGCTGGATTGGTGTTCGGTGAAATTGATTATATCGCAGCATACGAGAGACGGGCATTATTGGCCTGTTGTGTATGTGATTAATGCCCATGGCGTGTTTTATCGGAAGTGTTTAGATCGATTGTCTTGTACTTGAGTTGCTTTAAAAGTCTGCGTTCTAGATAATACTTTTTGAGCCTTGCTCCGTGTGGCGGCACGTAAAAGTTGTACTGTGCTTGGGCAGGTAAAAGTCCAAGACGATTAGATATCCGAGAGGATATCGAGCCCGCGCCGGGGACTTTAATTCCGGCGGCAATTAGGTTTCCGAAAGGATGCCGTGGCTGACAGCCAGCAGAAAACCGCTCTACACACTCCTTCCGCGTGCCGCCTGCTCAAACGATTTGCGCCGAAAAGGATATCCGGTTTGTGCCATAAGACGTTGCTGTCGACAATGCACGGGACGGCAAGGACGTGGCGGCTCTCATCAAATTGCAGTCACAAAGATACCTTTTATCGATTTCCTGTTGAAAAACTAAATTGATAGTCTGAGAATAACTTAAGAGAGCCTTAAATCTCGGAGAAAGGATGTCGTATGAATAACCTTCGAGAAAGATGGCGCGGACTAACAGCGCTGGGAGTTGCTGTATTTGCCGCCGCCTGCATGACGGTTGCCCCGGCGCCCTCATTTGCTGATATTGATTCTCTCGTTGGTCTTCAATATATTGATCATAGCGAGTCTCGCAATTTGACAGGTTTCTCTGTTTCTCGTCCTGCTGGAACGTATTATTTCGACAACGATGGCTCGATGCAGACCGGACTCGTTCGGTGCGAGGACGGCAACCTTCGCTATTTCGATCCCGATACTGGCGCCATGGTCACGAACCAGTGGCATAACGATTACGAAGCTGTTTGGTACTATTTTGGCGCTGACGGGACCGCAGTTTCGGGCTGGCAGTCTATCGGTGGGGACAAGTACTACTTCTACCCCGAAAGCCATGATATGGCATACGGCCGAGTTCAAATTGACGGCAAGAACTACTTCCTGAACACCCCTGGCGCCAACGCCGATGGCCGCATGCAGCATGGCGGCTGGATCTATGACTCCATCTATGGAAAGTGGCTCTATGCGACTTCCAACGGCGAGTTGTTGACCGGTTGGCAAAATATCGGCGGAACTTGGTACTATTTCAACGAGTACGGTGTTATGTTGACCGGATGGATCGACGATTCGGGGACGTGGTATTACGCTAACGTCTCTGGCGCGATGGTCACCGGGTGGCTCAACGTCGGCGGTACGTGGTACTACCTCGACGGCTCGGGTGCCATGGCCGCTAACGGCTGGCGCTGCTTGGGTGGCTCCTGGTATTGGTTCGGCGACTCCGGCGCAATGTCGACTGGCTGGTTCTTGGCAGGAGGCTCTTGGTATTATGCGAGTGGTTCGGGCGCCATGGCAACCGGTTGGCTCGGCAATGGCGGCACGTGGTATTGGCTCGGAAGTTCGGGCGCTATGGCCTCTAACTCTTGGGTCAACCTTGGTGGAGTTTGGTACTGGTTTGACCATTCCGGCGCGATGGCCACCGGCTGGCGTCAGATCGGCGGCGCCTGGTACTACTTTAGCGGTTCTGGCGCTATGGCCCACGATGCCTGGGTTGGCGACTACTATCTCCAGTCCTCCGGTGCTATGGCTACGAACACCCGGGTTGGCTCCTACTATGTCGGCGAGGACGGCAAGTGGATTCAGGGCTACGGTCTAGTTTGGTATAAGAACGGTAGCGAGGTCTACCATACGCATAAGTGCCGCACTGTAGGCAAGGACGCAAAGGGCTTTTCTCAGATGTCTTTTCAGGAGGCTCAAAAGCGCGGTGCTTCTCGCGAGTGCAAGAACTGCCAGCAAATTGGTTAGTACATTGCTGAACTAGTTTGATTGAGGCCCCGTTGCCCTAAGGCGACGGGGCCGCTGTGTGATTGGATTCCGTGCTGTTATGAAGAAATGCTCATTTGGGGTACTGGCCGTTTTGGGCCTTGCTTCTTTGGGGTTCCTGTTGGGTTCGCCCTTGCCGTCGTTTGGCTTTGATGCTAGTAGCTCTGTTGACGACTCATCATCCGCCCTGGTTGGGACCCATGTCGACTCAAGTGTCTCAAATGCTGGTGTTCAGGACGAGTCGACTTCAATAGTTGAGGCGGACGCTCAGGTAGATAAAGGGGCTTCTTCTGAGGCTTCGGACCAAGTTACTTGGCATCAGGGGTGGATATCACCCGAAGAAGGGGCTGGTTTTTGGCGTTGGGGCTTGTCCGACGGAACAATCGCTGTTTCTTCTTGGAGACATATAAACGGTAGCTGGTACTGGTTCGACGACGAAGGTCGAATGGCTCAGGATGGATTGGTTCAAGTCGGGGGTGCGACGTATGCCTTCTCCTCTTCGGGCGCAATGCGTGTCGGCTGGTACCTAGATTCTACGGGCTCCACTTCTGCTTGGCGTTATTTCTCCGGTTCTGGCACCATGGTAAAAGGCTGGCTTTCAGACGGCAGCAACTGGTATTGGCTGGATGATGAGGGCAAGATGGTCCACGATGCAATGCTGCAGATCGGGGAAGCCACGTATGGATTCTCCTCTTCTGGCGCAATGCTTATCGGATGGCACCTTGATGCTTCCGTCTGGCATTATTTCTCCGGCTCTGGCGCCCTGGTAAAGGGCTGGCTCTCGGATGGGGGCCGTTGGTACTGGCTTGATCCTGCGGACGGTTCTATGGCAACCGGGCTGAATGCATGCAATGGAACCCCTTATATCTTTAACGGATCGGGGGCCATGCTCTCCTCTCAGTGGACACTTGTTGACAACAACTGGTATTACGCTGACTCCAACGGCTTGCTGCATGGAGGCTGGTTGCTTCTGGGGAATTCTTGGTATTACCTGGATCCAGGAAGCCATATTATGCTCACGGGCTTTGTGCAAGTGGGCTCGTCCACCTATTTCCTTACGAGTTCAGGTGCCATGGCAACAGGCTGGGCACTTGCTGATGGTACTTGGTATTACGCCGCACCAAACGGATCTATTCAACGAGGACGATGGATAAAGTCCGGAAGCGCCTGGTATTACCTTGATGATGTATCCGGCGCAATGCGTACTGGTGAATTCGCGGTAGGAAGCACGCGCTATTTTTCTTATGATTCCGGCGCGATGGCATCTTCGTGCTGGATTAACTTGGGCGACGGTATGTCATGGGCGAATTCGTCTGGAGCACTGAGCGAGCCGTTGCCTACTTCATCTGATGGATCTCCCGCAATCGCTGATCGTGCCGACTTGTCTTCATTGCCAGGTACAATTCATATTGGAGACGCGGTTTTCTATGCGGACGCAAACGGTGTCGTTAATGTGGCATCTGGTTGGATTATGTCGAATGACGCTTCTGACGAAAACGGCAATAACTGGTACTACGCATCTTCCAATGGTGTCCTTAAGTCTGGTTGGCAATATGTCAACGGTGCGTGGTATTGGATGGACCCTTCCACATTCAAGATGAAAACTGGATGGCTTAATAACGGCGGTACGTGGTACTGGCTCCAGCCTTCGGGCGCCATGTTTGCTAACGGGTGGCTGAAAATCGATGGCGTTGACTATTACTTCAATGCAAGTGGTGCATGGTTGAATACGTCTGGTTCTGTTTTAGGGGTTAATAGGTCCAGCCTGGTCAATTGGCTTATGAGCCACGAGAACGATGGCTATTACCGTGGAACACGCTATGATACGCATCTTAGCCAAGAAACATGCATGTATCCAAAGGGTGATCCTCGTTGGGACGGGTATACCGGTATGAACTGCGGCGGATTTGTATCGCATGCATATATGAAAGCGGGCGGGAATTTAGCTCCAATTGCCGCCGAGCAGAGCCATTCCCCTTGGAGTGGTGGTCCCGGAAGGGGCGGCTGCGTTAACGCTTATCGTTGGTACGGCTACGCTATCGATACGTGCGCAAACGTCACTTATTTCAACTCTATTGATGAGTTGTTACGTAGCGGTTTGGCTCGTAAGGGGGACATTGTGTTCTTCAATCCTTACAACCCATATGCGGACGATAGCCACATTGGCTTTTTCTGGGGCAATTCGCCGAGCGAAAACTTGTTTTGGCATAGTGACGGTTATGGAAACCGTATTTCTGGTTTGACTGCTTTGGGTCCATCGAAAGTAATATTGATTCGTTAGAATTCCGAGTTGTAGGGGACTCTCTGGGCCCCCTGCCTTTTTGACATCTGGTTTGAAAGCTAACTGATGTCGGCATTCTTTGGGCAAAGAGTAGGGACCAGGAGTCCTTGGTTTCACCCTGCTGGGAAGTTCTTGTTTACATTGTGGTATTGCGTGCAGTTATTTGTCGTCCTAGATGGCGCCTTGTCCAGTTGGATGTTCGGGAATCTTTCACAGCCATGCTGTAAGCTAGACGCAAACAAGAACGAATGACGAGGTTTACATGAGCAAACATCTTAAGTTATTTTCGGCATTGGTGCTGATTGTCCTTGCGCCCATTTCTGTGTTTGTTTTTCCCTCGAACGCGGAAGCTGCGCGGTCCCTAGTTGAGAATTCCTGGCGTTATGAGGATGGGCAATTGGTCGCAGAGGATGCTTCTTCCGAAGAAGATGGAATAGCCTTATTGTCCATGGACATTCTTCCCGATGGGGCTACGGCGCAGGGTATCGATGTCAGTGAGCATCAAGGACGTATTGACTGGAATGCTGTTAAGGCTTCTGGTATCGATTTCGCTATTCTGCGTGTTGGATTTGGCGCTCCATCTTGGGGCGGTCGAGTTGACTATCAATTTAATCGAAATATTTCTGAGTGCGAGCGACTCGGAATTCCCTACGGCGTCTATATCTATTCATATGCTTTTGATAATCAGCAGGCAGCTGATGAGGCATCAATGGTGATCAATTGCCTTTCTGGGCATAATCCAAGATTGCCGGTGTATTACGATCTTGAGGATAACTCGATAATTGCAAATGGACGTCAAACCGGAATTGCATCGAGGGCGCAGGTTTTTTGTAATAGGATTTCTGCCGCAGGATATGAGCCTGGTATTTATGCAAATTTAAATTGGTTTAACAACATTTTGACCGACCCTGTTTTTAAGAGTAGCTCTTGGGATCATTGGATTGCTCAATATAACTCGCAATGTGACTATACCGGCAATTACAGTTTTTGGCAGTATAAGAGCAACGGAAAAGTCCCTGGAATCAACGGCAACGTTGATATGAACTACGCGTATGTTGATGTCTCTCTTTATCATTGGCAACTAATTGACAGCACCTGGTATTATGCAGCCTCCAACGGCAAGGCGTATACCGGATGGTTGTTTCAGAGTGGCACGTGGTACTGGCTCGACCCCGACGCGGGCGGCGCCATGGCTACCGGGCTCCACGAGTGCAACGGCTCCCTGTACTGGTTTAATTCGTCCGGCGCCATGGCGACCGGATGGGTCCTCGACGGCGGCACCTGGTACTACGCGACGGGATCCGGCGCGCTGGCGCGCGGCCCCGTATCCGTCGGCGGCGTGCCCTACTGCTTCGACGCCCGGACGGGGGCCATGCTGACGGGCTACCAGACGGACGCGCGGGGCG
>DBFWBE010000002.1:0-98068 GCA_048485835.1 Collinsella sp. | reverse complement strand
GACCCATCGAAACACATCTCCACCGTTCCTTCAACTGGGAAAACGGCGCCCCCGGGGCCCGGATGGGGCCTCGGGGGCGTTCGGCTAGCTGCGGGAACGGCCTGTCCGCCTAATGTGTTCGGCTGAGATCGGAAATCAACCAAATTGTCGGCAGGTTATGGAACACGCAGGTAAACTAGGTAGCTAATTCAAGTTGAGATAGACCAAAAGAGCTTCGCGATCGTTGGGAATGTTGTCTTCGATCACGGCGTCGAGGGCGGAGTTGAGAAGCTGCCCCAGTTCCGGCCCGGGCTTGACTCCAGCACGGATCAGGTCGCCGCCGTTGATGGCGAGCATCTTGAGCGTATAGGGCTCCCCCGCCCTCAGCAGCTCGTGCGCCATCGCGCGCATCTCCTCAATCGTCTCAACGTAATAGAAGCACGACGGGGCCTTGCCAAGTGTGTCGGCACGCTTGAGGTCCATGAGCTCGTCAATCAGGCGGGCCGTGTCGACGCCCTCACCCGAAAGCGCGCGCATCATATTGAGCAGACAGGAGCGCTCGGGGCGCAGCGGTTTGTCATGGTATTTGATGAGCAGGCACACGTCGCGCACCAAGTCGTGCGAGAGCGCCAGGCGATCCATAATGACGCGCGCCTTCTTGGCGCCGAGCTCGGGATGACCGTAGAAGTGTCCGCTACCGGCATGGTCGACCGTGAAGCACTCGGGCTTGGACACATCGTGCAAAAACGCCGCCCACATAAGGCTCGACGAGGGCGCGACGCCGTCACACAGCGCGAGCTCCCCCGCCACCGTCAGCACACGGGCGATATGCACGTAGACGTTAAACGCATGATAGACACTGCGCTGATCAAACCCGCGACCCGCTACCAACTCGGGCACGGCGGCGCAGATGAGCTCGGGATAGCGGAGCATCGCGTCTCCCCCATGACCGGTCGAAAGAATGCCCTCGAGCTCAATACCCACACGCTCACGCGCCACGGCATCGAGCAGCGGCGCGCACTCGGCAAGCGCACGCTTGGTCTCGGGCTCAATCATAAAGTCCAGACGGCAGGCAAAGCGCACCGCACGCAGCATGCGCAGGGCGTCCTCGTTAAAGCGACGCTTGGGATCGCCGACAGCGCGAATCAGCTTGCGCTCCAAGTCACCCTGGCCGTCGTAGCGGTCGACAAGCCCGCGCTCGGGATGCCAGGCCATGGCATTGACGGTAAAGTCGCGGCGCGCCAGATCGTCCTCGAGCGAGGCGGCACGCTCCACACTCTGGGGATGGCGACCATCGGTGTAAAAGCCATCCAGACGGTACGTGGTGACCTCGATACGCTCGCCATCGGAAATAGCCGTGATTCCGCCAAATTTAATGCCCGACTCCACAACCGCGATGCCGGCGGCCTCGAGCGCCGCTTTGGACTCCTGCCACAGGCCGCTACAGCACATATCAACATCGTGGCTGGGGTACCCCATCAGGGCGTCGCGCACCCAACCGCCCACGTACCAAGCCTCAAGACCAGCCGCCTCAAGCGCGCGCAGGACGCACAGGGACGCATCGGACGGTTGAGTACCGTTGAGCGAAACATTGCACATGCCTATGGCCTCCTGCGACTATCAAATTGGCTATCGATTGCGTCTGCAAGAAGTCTAGCAAGAAACAGCCTCCACTGCACACGCAAGTCCGATAAACAAAAACGCATCCGTCCTAGTCTAAGACGGATGCGAAATAATCAAACTATTCAGACAAGGTGCCGGAACTAGCAGACCTGGCGAACCTCGATGTGCTTCTTATATTCGTCCACCTTGGCAAAATCACCCAGACCGGGGCACTCGACCACGTTGGCGCCAGTGGCCATCGAAAGGCGCAGGGCGTCCCCGACGCGCTCGGGGGCGTCGTGCCACACGGACAGGAAGGCAGCGAGCGAGGAATCGCCGGCGCACACCGTCGACAGCAGCTTGACGTCGAAGGTGCGGTTGGCAAACCAGATATGCTCGCCGTTGGAGAAGTACGCACCGGCGCCACCAAGGGTCAGCAGCACGTTCTTGGCGCCCTTGGCGTGCAGCTCGGCCATAGCGCCCTTGACGGACTCGTCGTCGCCACCGCTCACCTTGATGCCAAAGATGTCAAGCAGCTCGTCGTCATTGGGCTTGATCAGCAGTGGCTCCAGAGCAATGAGGTCTGCCAGCTGATGGCTCGAGATGTCGAGGACGAACTCGGCCCCCTTGGCCTTGACACGGCGCAGGACCTCGGCCAAGAAGCCCTCGGAAGTGTTGGGAGGCAGCGAGCCGCTGATGACCAGGCAGGTCATGTCATCGAGCGAATCGATAAGTTCAAACATCTCCTGCTCGTTGGCCTCATTGATGGCGGCACCGGCATTGACCATGTTGTACTCGGTGTCGGGACCGGCGTTGAGGAACACATTGACGCGCGTAATACCGTCGGTCCACACGGGCTTGACGGGCACGCCCAGGGCCTCGGCGCCCTTGACGATGAACTCACCCGAGAAGCCGGCGAAGAAACCCAGGATCGTGGTGTCGACACCATAGTGGTCAAGCGTAAACGAGACGTTGAGGCCCTTGCCGTTGGGCGTGTAGACGGCATTGCGGGTACGCGTGACGGTATTGGCAGTAAGGCCGTCGCAGGCGATGTTGTAGTCAATGGCGGGATTTGCAGTGAGCGTGTAAATCATGGATGTTCCTTTCACGAAACAACGTGTTAATGAAAGTATATTCCACGCATCGGTAAAAGGCTAGGACAACTCGGTGAACGGTGTGGAAGCGATGAAGTACGGCAGGACACCTCTCCCCCATGGCGGAACAAAAAAGGCGCCCCGACCGAAACCAGGGCGCCGCATGCGCACGAATATGTCGCGATTCGATTACTGACGATCGAGCTTGCGGACGGCAACGCGCTTGCTGTACTCATCGACGTGACCAAAGTCGCCAATGCCGACGGACTCGGCAACGTTGGCGCCGGTGGCCATAGCGAGCTTCATGGCCTCCTCGACGTTGTCGCGATCCCTGTACCACTTGTGCAGGAACGCAGCGAGGGTGCAGTCGCCGGCGCAGACGGAAGAGACCAGCTTAATGTTGAACTCACGCTTGGCGTACCAGATGTCCTCGCCGTTGGAGAAGTAAGCGTCGCCGCGGCTACCACGGGTGAGCAGCACGTTCTGAACGCCGGCGTCGTGAGCCATCTTCATGGCAACGCGGACCTCGTCGTCGGTGTCGACCGGCACGCCGAAGATGGCCTTCATCTCGTGATGGTTCGGCTTGATGAGCAGCGGCTTCTTGTGAGCGAGCTCCTTGAGCTTGTCGGAGGACAGGTCCAAGACGACATCGGCGCCACGAGCCTGAGCGTGCTCCATGACCTTAGCCAGGAAGTCAGGCGTAGCTTTGGGAGGCACGGAGCCGGAAACGATCAGGCACTCGAGATCGCCCGCGGTGTCCAGGATGTTGTAGAGCTCCTCCTGGTGCTGCGGCGTGATCGGAGCACCCGGGTTCAGGATGCCGTACTCGTGCTGGCCATCGTTGACATAGGTGTTAATGCGCGTGATACCGTCGGTCCAGACCGGGCGGCAGAGGCAACCCAGGTTCATGACCTCCTCGACGATGAACTTGCCCGTGAAGCCGGCGAAGAAGCCGAGCGCGACGGTGTCGACGCCCATCTTCTTAAAGGCGAAGGACACGTCGAGGCCCTTGCCGTTAGCCGTGTAGCTGGCCGAGCCGGTGCGGACGTTCTCGTCGGGCTCGAGCGGAGAGCTCGAAACCGTCATGTCGACAGCCGGGTTAGCGGTTAGCGTGTAGAACATTTACAGTACCCCCTGTATATGTGAGGGCCGCGTGGCCGGCCCATTCCAACCACGCGGTTACCTCTGATACCAAATTAGCGAGCTGCGGACTCGAGCAGTGCCTTGACCTCGGCGGCGGTGTTGCAGGCGAGTGCCTTCTCGGCGAGCTCGTCGCACTCGGCCTTGGTCCACTGGCTGATGGTCTTGCGGGCGCGCAGGATCGACGGAGCGCTCATCGAGAACTCCTCCAGGCCCCAGCTGATCAGCAGCGGCTCGAGCAGCGGATCGGCAGCGGCCTCGCCGCACATACCGACCATGATGCCGGCCTTCACGCCGCTCTCGATGATGTTCTTGAGCGAGCGGAGCACGGCGGGATAGTAAACCTGGTACAGGTTGGAGATGGTGTCGTTACCACGGTCGGCGCACATGGTGTAGCCGATCAGGTCGTTGGTGCCGATGGAGAAGAAGTCGGCAACCTCGGCAAGACGGTCTGCGAGCAGCGAAGCGGCGGGTGTCTCGACCATGATGCCGACCTCGATGTTCTCGTTGAACTTGCGACCCTCTTCGGTCAGCTCGGCCTTGCACTGCTCGACGAGCTCCTTGACAGCCAAGACCTCCTCGACGCAGGTGACGAGCGGGATCATGATCTTGACGTCACCGAAGGCGCTAGCGCGCAGCAGAGCGCGGAGCTGGACCTTGTACTGGTCGGGATTGGCCAGGCAGTAACGCACGGCGCGGAAGCCCATGAAGGGGTTGTCTTCCTTGACCATGTGCAGATACGGAATCTCCTTGTCGCCACCCACATCGAGCGTGCGGATGATGACCGGAGCGCCCTTGAGCGCGCTGGCGACCTTACGGTAGGCGTTGAACTGCTCCTCCTCGGAAGGAAGCTCGGCAGAGTCCATGAACAGGAACTCGGAGCGGAACAGACCGATGGCCTCGGCATCGTGATCGAGCGCGTTGGGCACGTCATCAGGGTTACCGATGTTGCAGGCGATGATCTTCTTGATGCCATCGGCAGTCACGGACGGCTTGCCACGGAAGGCCTCGAGGGCTGCCTTCTCGGCAGCGAAGGCCTCGGCCTTGGCAGTGTAGGCGGCGAGCGTCTCCTCGTCGGGATCGGCCTCAACGATACCCTTGCCACCGTCGACGACAACGGTCATACCGTTGCGCAGCGCGGTGCAGCTGTTGGAAACCGAAAGGACAGCCGGGATCTCGAGGGCACGCGCGATGATCGCGGAGTGCGACGTGCGGCCACCGGTCTCGGTGACGATACCGGCAACGTGGGCCTTATCGATCGTGGCGGTCATGGACGGCGTGAGGTCATGCACGACAACGACGGTGTTCTCGGGCAGGACGGAGAGGTCGACGACCTCCTTGCCCAGCAGCTCGGCCAGAATACCGGTGCGGATGTCGGCGATGTCGGCCGCGCGCAGACGGAACATCTCGTCGTCCATGGACAGGAACATGTTCTCGAACATGGTCGAGGTGTCCATAAGCGCCTGCTCGGCGCAGGTACCACCGTCAATGGCGGCGTTGATGGCGTCAGTCATGCCCGGATCCTGAGCCAGGACAATATGTCCGCTCATGATCTCGGCCTCGGCCTCGCCCACCGTCTCCTTCATGTGGTCGGCCTGAGCCTGGGTCTTCTCGCAGAAGACCGAAAGAGCGGACTGATAGCGCTCCTTCTCTGCTGCCGAATCAGCAACCTCGTGCGGCTCAAACGTCAAGTCGGGATCGACGGCGACCATGACGGTGCCGATACCGATGCCCTCGGAAGCGTTGACTCCCTGATACATTCCCATTCCTCTCTCCGTGTCATGTGATAAAGCGTTTTGCCATATCCATGACAAAAGAGCGCAGCTACCTTACAACAGGTCACTGCGCCCCCAAATATGAACTTAGTTGTTCAACATGCGACCCGTTTGAGTTCTACTCGCCAAGACCGCTCTTGATGAGCTCAATGGCAGCAGCCAGAGCCTCGGCCTCGTCGGCGCCGTCGCACTTGACCTCGACCTCGGTACCGCAGGGGATACCAGCAGCCATGAGGGCCATCGGGGACTTGCCGTTGACCTCCTTCTCGGGGGTAACGACCGTCACGTCACAGGCGTACTTGCCCATGGTGGAGGCGAACAGACCAGCCGGACGCATGTGCAGACCCTGAGGATTAACGAGGGTAGCCTTCTCAGAAACCATAGTTGACTCCTTTTTTGTGTTTAACCCCTGTCATGCATGTGGCAGGAGTCAGATTCACGACGTTGTTTATATTAACTCACATCAAACGGTTTTTCATTATGTTTCAGACGAATTATTGGACAGATGTGTTTGTCGTCCGCTTGCTCGCCCACAGGGGCCCGTGCGCGGCCTGTGAGATTTCCTGCTCTACAGTCCTGCTCGCACGAAGAGCACATTAAGTGCTCTTCGGCTCGTGCGGAACTCGCGATAAATCTCACAGGCCGCGCACGGGCCCCTGTGGGCGAGCAAGCTGGGGAAACTCAGTCGGTCCAGAGTAATATCGACCAAACGGAATTCTGGCTGATAGTCTGTCCGCACTAAAGACTCGGCAAGCAGGACCGTCTATGCCCATCTCTGTAAGTTGCGGTGAAATAGGGACTGGATTTGGGGTTGAAACGGTTAAACAGTCCCTATTTCACCGCAACTTATGGGAGGGGCAAGAAAAAAGGCGGGGGCTCCTGGTGGAGTCCTCGCCTTTTGTACAGGGGGCGATGTTAATCGCTAGCCGTGGGGTTAGACCAGACGGGCGTTGATCGTCTTGGCGATCTCGGCGGCGTCGGTGGAACCCTTGACGGTGGCACGGAAGTCCTCGTCCATGAGCGCCTCGGCGACCTTGGACAGGATCTTAAGGTGCGTGGTGCCGGCCTGGGCACCCGGGATGAGCAGCGCGATGGCCACGTTGACGGGAGCGCCGTCCATGGTGTCCCAACCGGTCACACCGGACTCGTCCTTGACGACGATGACGGCAGCCTCGGTAATGGCGTCGGACTTGGCATGCGGGATGGCGAAGCCCTCCATCATGCCCGTGGTGCCCTCGGCCTCGCGGGCCAGGAAGGCGTTCATCACGGCGTCGGCGTCGCTGGCGATACCGGCCTTGACAGCCTGGTTGGAAACGAAGCTCAGAGCCTCGTCACGAGAAGCGAAGTCCTCGGCGACAAAGACATTCTCGACCTTCACGAAGTCGGCAGCCTCTTCCTTGGGGGCCTCGACGGCAGCGGCCTTGGGGGCCTCAACGGACCTGGCTACAGGAGCGGCCTTCTGATTCTTCTCGAAGTCGTACTTCTTGAAGGCCACGAACAGGATGCCACCGACCACAGCGCCGATGAGGATCGCGAGGACCCACAGCGGACCGTTCTCGACAACGGGCAGGACCAGGAAGCCGCCGTGAGGCGCCGGATCGTGAACGTTGAAGAAGATGGTCAAGATGGAAGCGATGGAAGAACCGAGCATCATGATGGGCATGACGGGCCAGATGTTCTTGGTCATGAACGGAATGGCGCCCTCGGTGATGTGGGTGCAACCAAGGATGAGGTTGACGATACCGGCGTCATGATCCTCCTGGCTGAAGTACTTCTTGCCGACAACGACGGCGAAGGTGGTGATCAGCGGCGGAACGATGCAAGCGGCGGAGACGGCAGCCATGAAGTTGGTGCCGAAGTTGTAGGTCTCGGTGCCGACGCCAGCTTCGAGAGCGGTACCGAGCAGGAAGGTGCCAGTAGCGTAAGCAGCCTTGTTGACCGGGCCGCCCATATCAAAGGCGCACATGCAACCGATGGCCAGGCCAAGGATCACCGGACCGGAGTTACCGAGGCTCTGCAGGAAATCCATCATACCCTGGTTAATGGCAGCCATGGGGCCGGAAATACCGAGCATGACCAGGCCGACGATGGCGGTAGAGCACAGCGGATACAGAAAGATTGCCTTCAGGCCATTAAGGCTCGCGGGAATTTTAGAGAAAACCTTCTCGAGCAGCAGGATGACATAGCCGGCGAGGAAGCCGCCGACGATGCCGCCCAGGAAGCCGAAGCCCACGCCGGCGCCACCGGCGTCGATCATGCCGGTCTCGGCGTTAACAGGCAGGCCCTGGATGGCAATCATACCGGCAACGAAACCGGGGACGAGCGCCGGGCGCTTGCCGATGGATTCGGCGATGTAGGCGGAAAGCACCGGAACCATAAGGTTCATGGCGATGCCGCCGATGATCTTGAGCATCGCAGCAAAGCTGTTGTAGTCGGCAGCCGTCGAATCAAAGGACGTGATGCCCCACAGGAACGAAATGGCGGTCAGAACACCACCGGCAACGACGAAGACCAGCATGTGGCTGACGCCGTTCATGAGGTGCTTGTAGATGACGTGGCCGATGGACTCCTTCTCCTCGACCTCGTCCTCGACATCGGCGGCAGCGGCAACCGTGTCGTCGCCCTTGGCGGCGAGCGCGCGGTCGATCAGCTTACCAGCAGCCTCGACAGACAGGGCCTTGGAAACACCAACGGAAACCATGGGCTTACCGGCGAAACGCTCAGCCTGGACATCCTTATCGGCTGCGACGACGACGGCCTTGGCACCGGCGATCTCGCTCTTGGTGAGCTCGTTCTCGACACCGACCTGGCCATGAGTCTCGACCTTAATGGTCAGACCGCGCTCGGCAGCTGCCTTCTCCAGCGCCTCCTTCGCCATGAAGGTGTGCGCAATGCCGGTCGGGCAACCGGTCGCGGCGATGATGTCAAACTTAGCCATGTGTCCCTCCTTCTTGAGTACAGCGCCCGCGGGCGCTCCCCTACACGCGCTTCGATGCGCGTTTTTCCACAACTGAAAGATACCAACCTACCGTCCGCGTGAGAAGAGACAAGGCGCAATTCTCCGGTGAAAGGTTCTTTCATAACCGTAAACGGCAAGTGAAAGTTTACCATCAACACTTGAAACGGCAAGGTGTATCTTGTAATTGAAAATGCCCGTATACTATGGCATTGCAAATCAAGCTAGATTTTCATGCCAACCAGGAGCCATCCATGACCGATAGTAGCAAGAGCGCACTTTCCCTCATTAGCACCCATCAGGGATACAGCGAGTCCGAGCAGCGCATTGTCGACTATATATTGGAGCACCAGTCCGAGGCGCCACGCCTCACGGCCGCTCAGCTCTCGCGCGCCGCTGCCACGTCCGAGGCGACCGTTTCGCGCTTCTGCCGCAAGCTTGGGTTTGGCAGCTTCCGCAGCTTTCAGTTTTCGTTGGCGAGGGATTTGGAAAGCCAGCGCAACGAGGGCCTGACCGACGAGGTCTCGCTCGACAATATGGAGCAGAGCCTCAAGAACATCCTGGCTGCCAAGGTGAGCGAGCTTAATGCGACCATCGACGGTATCGACCACGATACGCTGGCGGCTGTTGTGCATGCCCTTAAGCATGCAGGGGTTATTGAGTTTGCGGCTGTGGGCAATACGAACGCGGTCGCGCTCGATGCGACGTTTAAGTTTTCGCAGCTGGGCCTGCGCTGCATGGCGAGCACCATTAGCGAGACATCAATCGGCTTTGCACTCACGTTACGCCCGGGTGACGTTATCGTGCTAATCTCAAACTCTGGCAAGTCGCGTCGTTTGAATCGCATGGCAAAAGCGGCTCGCGACTGCGGTGCCACCGTAGTCGTCATCAGCAGCGACAGTAAATCCCCGCTCGCGCGCCTGGCAGACTACACTTTTAACACCGTCAACCACGAAGCGCTGCTGACAACGGGCGACTTTGCGTTCTCTAAGATCAGCGCCACGATGATCATCGAAGTCATCTACAACTTCCTGCTGCCCGAGATTGAAGACGCTCGCGAGCATATCAGCTACTACGAGGAGCTCATCCAGCCGGATAAGGTCGTTGAGTAGGTAAATTGGGGAGCCGATAGAAGCCCCTCGCCACGAAACCCGCCCATCTACTACGTTTTAACCGCAACTGCCAACCGTACACCCAAAATGGAGAAAACCGCAGGCGTTCTACCTGCGGTTTTCTTTTTGCAATTCTTGGCGTGGTTGCCGATGCCCTACCAAACGTAGTAGATGGACCCGTTTCGTGGCGGCCGGGTTGGACATGCGTGTGGCGGCTCGGCCTAGGCACGCGCCTCCGCAAGCATCTGCCTGGCGTGCGCCAGGCTTGCCTCGGACTGATCGCCGCTCAACATGCGGGCGATCTCGGCGGTACGCGCTTCGCCGGTTACCTCGTCCAAATGCGTCTGGGGAACATCGCCCGGTTCCTTGCTGACGACGTAATGCTTGTCAGCCATGACGGCGACCTGCGCCAAGTGGGTTACGACAATCACCTGATGCGTAGAGGCGAGATCTGCCAGCACGCCCGCGAGCGCACGCGCCGTGGAGCCACCGACACCAGCATCGACCTCGTCAAACACCAGCGTATCGACACCGTCCGCGTTACCGAGGACAACCTTACTTGCCAGCATGACGCGGCTGAGCTCGCCGCCCGACGCAATGCGGCGCAGGGGACGCGGCGTCAAACCAGCACCGCTGCGGTATAGCAGCTCGTAGCTCGAAGGACCAACGGGCGTCCACTCAGCACGGGGAAGATCGCGCGACTCCCAGACGAGCTCGGCGCCGCCCATTTCCAGGCGAGCCATCTGGCGGCCAACCTCGTGACAGAAGCGCGGGGCCGCCGTATTGCGAGCGCGCTTAAGCGCCTTGGCGGCAGCAAACAATTCGCGCTCCGCCGCGCCAAGCGCTTCACGCGCTTTTTTGATCTGTTCATCGCCGTCATCAACCAGGGACAGCAGATCCTGCGAGCGATCGCGCATGGCAAAAACATCGTCCATGGTGGGACCCCACTGACGCAACAGGACCTTGAGGTCGGAATACCGCTCACGCATGCGAGCGAGCTCGCGCGGGTCGAAGGCGACGCCATCACGATAGGCACGAAGCTCGTTCGCGCAATCCTCAAGGGAGATGCAGGCATCCGAAAGCGCATCGGCAATGTCGCCCAGTTTGCGATCGACGGTAGCCATACGGGAAAGCTCTGCCACGGCGCTGTTCACGGCATCGAGCGCTCCCCCTTCGGAGGCAAGCGATGCATGGGCATCGTTAGCCGTGGCAACCAGTACCTCGGCATGTTCGGAGCGCGGCAGCAGTTCCTCGAGTTCCTCATACTCACCCGGCTTGGGGTCGACCTCGCCGATGCGCTCGAGGGCAAAGCGCGCCTCCTCGACGCGGCTCCCCTGCGCACGCGAGGCCTCTTCGACACGTCGAACCTCCTTGGCGGCAGCGCGCGATGCTTTAAAGCAGACGCGGTACGCATCCAGCGCCTCGAGTGCCGGGCGCCCTGCCCATGCATCGACCATCGCAACGTGATGCGCCGGATCGAGCAAGCGCTGATGCTCGTGTTGGCCGCACAGATCCATCATCACGCCAACGCGCTCCGAAAGCTCGCGCACGCTGGCGATGCGGCCGTCAATCTTCACGCGGCTGCGGCCCTCGGCAGAAAGGCTACGCTGTACGGTGAACCCCTCCGTGTCGTGCGGCCCGTCAAACAGGCGCGCCACGACGCTCGCCAGCGCCTCGCCCTCGCGCACCGTCGACGAATCCGCGCGCTCGCCCAAAATAAGCTTGAGCGCAGAGAGCAGCGCAGTCTTGCCGGCGCCGGTCTCACCGGTCAGAACAGTCAGGCCGGCACTCGGCACCAGCGTCGCCTCGCGAATGAGTGCAATGTTAGAAACCTGCAGCTCATCGATCATGACGGACTCCGTAGAATACGCGGCTTACCGAGTTGTAGAAGCTCTCAGGGCCATAGTCGAGCAGCAGCACATCGCCGGGACCGCGGCGCACGGCCACGCTCTCGACGGTGCCATCGCAGGTAATAAACTGCCCGTCGATGGCAATAGCCGGCACACTCGGGCGATCCTCGGACATAAAGATCTCGACGACATCACTTGGCGAGGTCAAAAAGGCGCGAGCCTGAATGGTGTGCGGCGCGATGGGAACACAGACCATACCCGTGTAATCGGGGCTCACGATGGGGCCACCGGCCGAAAGCGCATAGCCGGTGGAGCCGGTCGCCGTCGATACAACCACACCATCGCCGCGCAAGCGATCAATATGGTGACCCGACACGGTGATGTCGAACTCGACCATATCGGACAAGGGCCCACGTGTGAGCGCCATGTCGTTGAGGGCGAACGAACGCACGACGTCCTTCGTGCCGTCCTCACGCACGGAAACGATGTCTGCGGCGATGGTGGCACGGCGACTAACGTGGAGCTCACCGGACAGGGCATCACTCACAACCTGCAAAACGTCGCGTTCCTCGGGACTGGCCGCCGTCAAAAAGCCCAGGTGACCATAGGAAAGACCCAAAATGGGAATCTCACGGTAGTTGAGAATGCGGGCGGCGCGCAGCAGCGTGCCGTCGCCGCCAAGCGTGATGACCAAGTCGGCATCGTCGACATCGGGCGTGCTTTGAATCTTCGATCGCTGGTCGGCAGCCCATGCGACCTCATAGCCCTGGCGCGTCAGCCAAAGCTCGAGCATCAGGCCGCTCTCGACCGCCTCTTGCTTGTAGTAATTGGGAACCAGAAAGACCTTCATAGCGTTGCAGCTTTCTCGCTCAAAACCGATACCTGGGATTGCAGCTCATCGTCGGTGCGTTCGCCAGGGGCAAACCTTGTGCCGTACAGGAAAAACTCAACGTTGCCCTTAGCGCCATGGATGGGCGACACGCACACGGCAAGCGGGAACAGGCCTTTAGCGGCGAAGAGCTCAATCGCCGCCACGAGCGTATCGCGGCGCACGGCGGGGTCGGTCACGATACCGCCCTCGCCCACCAGCGCAGCCGGCGCCTCAAACTGGGGCTTTACGAGCGTGCAGAACGAACCCGAAGGCTTCAGGCACGCCAGCACGGCGTCGATGATATTCGCGATGCTGGTAAACGAGACATCACACACGGCCAGGTCGATGGCGCCCGCATACCCAAGCTCAGGCAGCTGCGTCACGTTGGTGCGCTCATGCAACGTCACGCGATCGTCCTGACGCAACGACCAATCGAACTGGGCGCGACCCACGTCCACCGAGACAACGGTCGCAGCGCCGCGCTTGAGCAGGCAATCGGTAAAGCCGCCGGTAGAGCAGCCCACATCCAGACAAGCAAGGCCCGTCGGATTGATGCCAAACGCATCAAGCGCGCCTTCGAGCTTAAGCCCGCCACGACCGACATAGGGAATACGCCCCTTCACGTGCAGCGGCAGACCGGGGGTCACCTTAAGACCCGGCGAAGTCAAGCGCTCGCCGCCGCTCGAGACCAAGCCGGCCATAAGAGTGCGAAGGGCATCCGCGCGATCGGCGCAGATGCCCTGTGAAATCAGTTCGTCATCAAGACGCACACGTTTCATGAATGCCATCAACCATTCGTATTCGGAGATGCGGCCTAGCTATCCTGGGATTCGTTTGCCGCATCCTCATCGTATTCCTGCTCGAGCTTATCGGCCTCACGCGGCGTCAGCTCAAACTTGTCGACCATATCGACAGCGCGGGAGCCCAGCTCAATCGCCTCGTCAAACAGATCGAGCGAACGCTCCAAGGACGTATCCTTGGAGCGAACGGTAGCGATGATCTGGTCCAGACGGTCCGAGATCTCGTCAAAGTTGCGGACGGAACCCTCTGGCATGGCTACTCCTCGACGGAGTCGGCCTCGACGGCCTCAGAAGCGTCCGCATCCTCGGCAAGTACACCAGCCTCAGCCTGGGCAACCGCAACCTTTGCGGCAGCCTCGGCAGCCTGTGCCTCCTCGCGAGCGCGATCCTCGGCCAGCAGCTCTTGGTACAGGTCCTCGCCCGGCAGCTCCTCGCTGCGAGCGATCTTGCCCAGCACGCCATTGACGAACGACGCGGACTGGTCGGTGCCATAGGCCTTGGCAAGCTCGACGGCCTCGTTGATCACGATGGCGTCCGAGACCTCCTCGTCGGTGAGGAAGCGCATCTCGTAGACGGCGATACGCAGCAGGTTACGGTCGGCGCCGGGCATGCGCATAAGATCCCAGTTCTTGGCAACGGAGCGCAGGGCGCAGTCGATGCGGTCGATATGCTCGTAGGCACCGCGGCACAGCTCCAGCGCATAGGGGTCGAGGGGACCCTTCGAAATCAGGAAATCGCCCTCGAGGACGCGCTCGAGCGGGCTGTCCGTGGCCTCGGCCTGGAACAGCAGCTGCAGCGCCTGACTGCGGGCAAGCGTGCGCCCGCGATAAACCTTAAGGCTCAAAGGTTACTCCTTGGGGAAAACGAGGCCGTCGATGCAAACGTCAACGCGCTCGACCTCAACGCCCACCTGGGCATCGATGGCAGCGACCACGGCGGCGCGAACGGCCTCGGCGAGTTTCTTGAACGGATAGCCAAAGAACACCACGACACGCACGGTGAGTGCGAGCTTGTCGCCGATGACCTCGGCCTCGACCGCCGGCTCGGAAGCCGGGGCCTTGGACGAGAGCATCATGGAGACAAGGTTGGTGGCAAGGTCCTTGACGCCAACGGAGGCGATGCCCTCGACATCCGACACGGCGCGCGAGACGATGGCGGTCAGAACATCGGGCGAAATGCCGATGCCGTCAATCTTGATTTCCTGGGGCATGAGTCCTCCTAGAAGAGTTGGTTGCTAGACGCGGGAGACGAACTTGCCGTCGCGGGTGTCAACCTTGATGACCTCGCCCTCGTTGAGGTACATGGGGACCTGGATGACAGCGCCGGTGTCGATCGTGGCCGGCTTGGTGGAACCCTGGACGGTATCGCCCTTAAAGCCCGGGTCGGTCTGGACGATGGTGGTCTCGATGAACATCGGCGGAGTCACGCCCATGAGCTCATCGTCGGCGAAGAGCAGCTGGCAGATGTCGTTCTCGCGCAGCCACTTGGAGTTCTCGCCCACCATGTCCTCGGGAACGGGAACCTGCTCATAGGACTCGTTGTCCATGAAGATGTAGTCGGTGCCATCGTTGTAGAGGTACTGGAACTCACGGGTGGTGAGCATGACGCTCTCGAACTTGGTGCCGGCGTTGCAGGTGTTCTCGACGACGCGGCCGCTCTTGATGTCGCGGGTCTTGTAGCGCACAAACGCGCCGCCCTTGCCCGGCTTGACGTGCTGGAACTCGACGATGGTGTAGACCTTGTCCTTAATGCGGAGACCGAGGCCGTTCTTGAAGTCGGCGGTAGAAATGGTAGGCATAGCGACCTTTCTTGTTATGGGCAGAACGCACAAGCGTCCAAATTACATACGACCGAAATTATACACTTGCAGACGGCTGCTGCAGCGAGCGCATAAAAAGAGAACGCGGGGCGTCCGAATCGATCCGGACGCCCCGCCCCAAAAATCTATCGAAATGGGCTAGCAATCGATGACGTGCAGGTCGTGCGGGGTCTTGGTGAAGGGCTCATATCCGTTCTCGGCGACGACGCCGTAGTCCTCAAGGCGCACGCCGCCCACACCGGGCAGGTAGACGCCGGGCTCCATGGTAATAACCGAGCCGACCTCAATGATGTTCTTGCTACGGTTGAAGTTGGGCAGCTCGTGGATGTCGATACCAACGCCGTGGCCCAGGCCATGGTTGTAGTAATCGCCATAACCGGCATCGCCGATGATCTTCTTGGAGAGCTTGAAGATGTCGTTGCCCTCGACGCCCGGATGGATGGCGGCGACGCATTCCTCGTGCGTGCGGCGCACGAGTGCGTACAGGTCGAGCTGCTCCTGCGTGGGCTCGCCCATCACGACAGTGCGCGTCATGTCGGAGCGGTAATCGCAATAGCCCGCGCCATAATCCATGAGAACGAAATCGCCCTTCTCGATCACGCGGTCGCTCGGCACGGCATGCGGGTTGGCGGTGTTGGGGCCGCTCGCCACAATGGAGCCGAAGGCAAGGCTATCGGCGCCGTTGGCGAACATAAAGTTCTCGAGCTCGTTGCGAACCTGCTTCTCGGTCATACCGGGCTTAATAAAGCCGAGCATGTGCTGGAAGGCGGCATCGGTGATCGACTGCGCATGGCGCATGAGCTCAATCTCCTCGGCGTCCTTGATGGCGCGCATCTTGCGGATATCGTCGTGCATCAGCGGCAGCATACAGGCGACGGAACGGTCCTCCAGGCCGCGCTGAATACCCTGGTAGAAATTAATCTGCATATCGTCCTCGACAGCGCAGACGCGGCATTTGTTGGCCGCGATCTTGCCGGCGACCCAACCGGGGATGGTGCCCTCATCCATGTCGTAGACCCAGGGGCTGCCGGCTGGCGTGTTCTCCTCAAAGCTGTTGAGGTAGCGCGAGTCGGTGTGGAACAGGCACTGGTCGGCCGTAATAAACGCAGCGTGCGGGAACTCGAAGGTGTAGTCGAAGACGCCCTTCACGCCCGTAAGCCAACGAAGGTTGGCCTCGTCGCGCACCACGATGGCGTCGTAGCCACGCTCGACCATCAGGGCACGGACACGCTCGATACGACCGGCAGGACCGGCAGCAAACTCAGACATGCAGATTCCTTTCTTGTTGTCTCAATATAGACGGGACGGGTCTCAACCGAACGACGGAATCGCATGCGATCCGCAACCGATTGAAAACCCGCCCCTCAACATGATACGAAAGACGATGGAAGTCAATAAATCTTAGAGAAGTTCTTTACGAGAAGCCAAGTAGGCGTGAGCATGGCGCTCAAGAACCTCGTCCTCGACGCTCGTTAGGCGAATGGCGCCGAGCGCCGCGGGCAGCGGCAGCATGCTGCGGTTCGAGCGGACAAACTGCTGTCTGCGGAACTCCTCGATATATGCGGCAGGCTCCAAGTCGAAGGCAAGCTCCTCGATGCCAAAGTCCTCCAGGCAGTCATCGAGATCAAACACATAGTCGATATCGAAGTCGCAGGCATCGTGTGCTAGGCGCGCCTCAAAGCGCATGCCCTCGGACAACAGCTGGTAGGCAGGGACCTGCGAAGCGGCATCGCCCAAGCAAGCGCGCAGGGTGCGCTCCCCCGTCTTGCCAAAATCGAGCGCATGGCGAGCGCTCGGGTTCGTGGCCGTCAGCACGTCCTTGCGGGCAGTCTGAGACCATTGAACGGCATTGACGAGTGCGACCTCCTCGCCCGCGAGAATCTCGGGGACGGTCTCAGTAAACTGATTCCAGCGGGACTTGCTGCTCGAAAGCATGGTGCCAACAAGTACCGCATAGCCGAACTTGAGGTCCTCGGGTTCCGCCTCGCGAACAAGGTCGAGATCACACACAACCAAGCCCGGTTCGGGACGGAACGCGATAGCGGGAAGCGCATTGGCCAACGAGGCGACGAGCGGCTTCATGGTCGTCGCGACCGTGAGCATGGCGTCGAAGGTCGTCGGCAGCAGCGCGCACTCGGTTCGGCCACACCACTGGTTGGCGCACCAGCCAACAACCGAACAGGTTGCGGCATCGCCAACAGCGACAACCAGATCGTCGCAGGTGATGCGGTTGGCAGACAGGGCGCCAAAGATAGCATCGGCGTCGGCCAGCGTGGCACCAGCAGGCGAAACCTCGAGGACGAGCAGCGACACGGCAAAACCGGCGTCGACCAGCGCATGCTCGACGACCTCACCAAAACGCTCGGATGTGGCGTCGTTCCAAACCACCATCGCGCGCTTAGGCTTGCCCACGGCCGAGGCAAACATGCGCGGCAGCTCATCGAACGCGCCCAATCCGACGCGGACATCGACACTGCGGTTTTGGAAATTGATCAGTTGACGGCGAATCATAGCAGTCCACGCTCCAAAAGCATCTCGGCACAAAGGTAGGAAACGTCCTCGAAGGACTTGTTGCGAATATCAAGGGTAATATCGGCGGCCTGGCGATACAGCGGACGACGATGCTCAAACAGGCGCGCGGCATGCTCGGGCGAACGGAAATCGGGGCGCGTGTCGGACCGACGAATCTGGCGAATCGAATCCTCGAAGTCGCCCTCGAGGTACACGCACGTACCCATTTCGTGCATCAGCTCAATATTCACCGGCGTCTCGACGATACCGCCCCCGCACGAAACCAACAGGCTGCGCTCGCTTTGGAGCGAACGGAGCGCCGAGGTCTCGAGCTCGCGAAAACGATCCTCGCCCTCGGTCTCAAAAATCTCGGTTACCGACTTGCCGCAACGGCGCACGACCAGGCGGTCGGTATCGATAAAACGCCGCTTGAACATAGTGCCGACGTTGCGCGCAAGCGTCGATTTGCCCGCGCCCAAAAAGCCGATAAAGAAGATATGGTCGCAGCCGTGTTTGATGTGCTGAGACATGGCGAAACCTATTCCTCGCAGGGAAGGTCGCGCAGGGCCCGGCGCTCAAAGATACGGAAGATCTGCGTGTACCACAGGTCCTGGGTTGCCTGCGGCTTAACCAGGATAGTATCGACGCCGGCAAAATTGCCGCTCCACACGTCCGTGTAGAGCTGATCACCGATCAGCACCGCCTCGTCGGCCGTGGCGCCGAGGCGCTTAAGACCCGCCTTGAGGGCAAACGGCGCCGGCTTCATGGCGTGGCTGATGGCCTCGAGTCCCAGCTCGCGTGCAGAGCTCATGACCTGGTCGCGATGCCAGTTGTTGGACACCATGCACAGCTTAAAGCCTTTGGCGCGGGCGGCATCGAGCCAAGCGGAAACCGCGGCGGGAACCTGCTCGGTGTCGCGCGGCACCAGGGTGTTATCGCGATCGAGCAGAATGGCGCGTTTGCCGTCGGCCCACAGGGCATCAAGGTCGATGCGATCGACCGAGGCAACGTATCGTTTGGGGCTAAAAATCCTCATGCTAATTCCAAGACTGTTGATGCTCTTCGTAGGTTTGCGAGAAGTACTCCTCGTCCTGCGTAATGTAGAAATACAGGTCATCGGAGTCGGTCGGCTCAAGCGTGGCCTTGAGTGCCTCGAGCGACGGAGAGCAGATGGGCGTGGGCGGCAGGCCCTCATGCTTATAGGTGTTATACGGGCTATCGCTCTGCAGGTCGTCGGCGGTAACCTCGCCACCGGTGACATACATCATGGTCGCATCGCTGTTGAGATAGCGCAGACCGTCGAGCTTGCCGGCAAGGCGGTTGTAGAAGACCGAGGCCACGTGCGCACGTTGATCGGCGTTGAGGCCCTCGCGCTCAACGATAGAGGCCAAGTTGACGATGTCGTAGTCGGACATCTCCACACCATAGCGCTCCTTGATCTTGGCTTCGCAGCTCGCAAAGTCAAGCGACTTGTACTCGGTCTTAAACTGATCGAGCATAGCGCGAATCACGTCATCGACCGTCGGCGAATCGCCCAACGAATAAGTCTTGGGGAACAAGAAACCCTCAAGCGAGTCGTTGGCGGCGCCCTTAAGGAAGCTATAGTCGTCCACGTAGTTGGAGGCCTTAGCCTGGTTGAGGAAGTCTTCCTTAGAGATGCCATCGTAGGCCTGGGCCACACGGTCGGCGACTTGATCGACCGTCAGGCCCTCAGGGATAGTTAGCGCATTGGAGCCCGCGTTGGGACCTTCCATGAGCTGCTGAACAACCTTGGTCGCGTCCATGAGTGTGGTGAACAAATAGGTACCAGGCTTGAGCGACATATCGGCGTTGAGCTTTTTCACCGCCGCATAGTAATCCTTAGGATTCTCGACGATATGGTTCTCGGAGAGAATCGAGGAGATCGTATCGCCCGAAGCACCGTCGGGAATGGTTACCGTAACCTGCTGACCAGCCGTGACCTTCGTATCCTCACCGGCAAAGAAGCCCTTGACGGCCGGCACGACAAAGAAAACGATCGCGACAAGCGCAAGCACCGCCACCACAACGCCGATGATCATGGGAACCGGAGAGCTCTTCTTTTGAGCACCGCGACGAGTATGCGTGTTGTAGCTCGAGCGGGTCGCCGGAGCAACGCCATGCGAACCGCGGGCGTGATGAGAATGCGATTGGGGGGCCTGCGTTCGCTGGGTAGGTGCCTGCTGCTTAAAGCGGGTACCGCCTGCAGGCTGGGCCGTACGAGCAGTGGGCTGCTGAGCCGCGTGAGAAGCCCACTGCTGAACCGAACGAGCAGAAGGCTGCTGACCCGTCCGTTGAACAGGTTGGGCCGAACGAGAGAAGGACTGCGCCGGGCGCGCGGCAGGCTGAGCTGCGCGCTGCGTCGGCTGTGCCGGACGCTGGCCAGGCTGGGCAGGGCGCGACGCCGGCTGCTGTGTACGATTCGGCTGGCGCGGATCGGAAGCACTAGGCATGCGAAACCTCCTCGTTTTTACGATCGAGCCACGTCTGCAAAAACAGGCTGGCGGCAATCATGTCGATCTTGCCCCTCATCTGCTTTTCGTTGAGTCCCTGCTCGCGCAGGATACGCTTGGCCTCTTGCGAGGACAGACGCTCGTCCTCAAACTCCAACGGAAGATCGAGCTCGTCGGCAATCTTTTGCGCCACAGCGGCAACGCGCTCGGCCTGAGGGCCGGGCTCACCGGCCATGGTCAGGGGACGTCCGCTTACCAGGATGTCGGGCTCATAGTCCTCAACCAGGTAGCGGAACGTCTTGGCCATACCGGTGACCTCGGCAGCCGGAAGCACCTTGACAGGCATCGCCATCTTGCCATCACGGCTCGAGACGGCGATGCCAATCCTGGTCTCCCCTATGTCCAGCGCGAGCGCAACCACAGCGACTTCTTAGATTCTTAGGCGCCGAGCGCGGTCTTAGCGGCCGCGAGGGCATCGGCGATGCCGGCAGCATTCTTGCCACCGGCCTGAGCCATGTTGGGACGACCGCCACCGCGACCGTCAACCAGACCCGCGATCTGCTTGATCACGTTACCGGCGTGGAAACCGGCCTTGACGGCGTCATCGGAGCCGGCAGCGAGCAGGGCCGGAGTGCCCTTCTCAGTCACGCTGGCGACGACACAAGCGACAGGGCCGGCGACCTTCTGATGCACGGTATCCCATACGTTGCGCAGGTCGGCAGCCTCAAGGCCCTGGAGCTCAGCGACAACGAGCTTATAGCCGTCGAGCTCGACGGCGCCCTCGATGGCGCTGGAGATGGCGTCGGAGGAGCCACCGGTCAGAGCCTTCTTGAGCTTATTGGACGTCTCGCGCAGCTCGGCCTGCAGGTTCTCCACACGGGCGGGAACCTCGTCTACGCGGCACTTGAGCGCAGCGGCGGCGGCGTCGACGAGCGCCAGGCGGTCGGCCATATAGTCGAGAGCACCCTTAGAGGTCACGGCCTCGATACGACGGACATTCGAGCCCGTAGAGGACTCGGAAATGATCTTGAACAGGCCAATCTCAGCAGTGTTGGCAGCGTGCGTGCCACCGCAGAGTTCGCGGGAGAACGGCTGGTCCTCGGCGCCCACGGAGACAACGCGGACGACGTCGCCATACTTCTCGCCAAACAGGGCGACAGCGCCGGCAGCCTTAGCCTCGTCGATGCCCGTGACACGGGTCACGACCGGCTTGGAAGCGAAGATCTGCTGGTTGACCAGGTCCTCGACAGCCTTGAGCTGCTCGGAGGACAGGGCCTCGAAGTGCGTAAAGTCAAAGCGCAGGTGCTCGGGCGTCACCAGCGAGCCGGCCTGGGAGACGTGCTCGCCCAGGACCTGCTTAAGGGCGGCGTCGAGCAGGTGCGTGGCGGTGTGGTTGCGGCGCAGGAAGCCACGGCGCTCGGCGTCGAGCGCGGCGGTCACGGTAGCACCGACGGCCAGCGTGCCCTCGGCAACGTGGGCGACGTGAGCATACAGGCCGTTGTGGTTCTTGGTATCGGAAACGGTCAGCGAAACGCCCTCGGCGGAAAGCTCGCCGGCATCGCCCTGCTGGCCACCCATCTCGGCATAGAACGGAGTGCGGTCGAGAACGACCTCGACGTCCTCGCCGGCGGCAGCGGACTCGACGGACTCGCCGTTGCGCACGATGGCAACAACCTTGGCGCCCTCGATCACATCGTTGTCATAGCCGTCGAACTCAGTCGCGGCGACCTTGTCGGAAAGCTCGACCCAAACGTCGTTGAAGCTGCCCCAGGCGTCGCCTTTGGCATTGGCGCGGGCGCGGGCCTTCTGGTCCTCCATGCAGGCAGTGAAGCCGTCCATATCGACATCGTGGCCAGCGGTGCCGGCGATCTCGACGGTCAGGTCGATGGGGAAACCAAAGGTGTCGTGCAGCTTAAAGGCAACATCGCCCGGAAGCACAGCACCCTCGGCAAGCGCTGCCAGGGCCTCATCCAGGTAGACGCGACCGTTGTCGAGCGTCGTGGAGAAGCGCTCCTCCTCGGAGGCGACGATACCCTTGACGAGCGCGACGTTCTTGAGCAGCTCAGGATAGGCCTCGCCCATCTGAGCGTTGACCTCGTCGATAAACTTGGTCAGGAAGGCGCCCTCGATGCCCAGCAGGCGACCGTGGAACACGGCGCGGCGGAGCAGGCGGCGAAGGACGTACTCGCGACCCTCGTTACCGGGCAGGATGCCGTCAGAGATCATGAAGTCGACGGCACGGGAGTGGTCGGCGATGATGCGAAGAGAACGGCTGGCGCCGGAGTAATCGTCGGCGTCATAGGTCTTGCCGCTGATCTCCTCGCCCAGCTTGATGAGGTGCTGCATCAGATCGCCGTCGTAGTTAGCAGTCTTGTGCTGCATGATAGCAGCCATGCGCTCCAGGCCCATGCCCGTATCGAGGTTGCGGTGCGGCAGCTCCGGCATGGAGCCGTCCTCCTGACGGTCGTACTGGGTAAACACGAGGTTCCAGAACTCAAGGAAGCGGTCGCAGTCGCAGCCAGGCTTGCAGTCGGGGCTGCCGCAGCCGACCTCCTCGCCCATGTCAAAGTAGATCTCGGAGCACGGACCGCAGGGGCCGGTGGGGCCAGCGGCCCAGAAGTTGTCGTCCTCGCCCAGGCGGGAGATGTGGTCCTCGGCAACGCCCAGAGAACGCCACACGTCGTGGGTCTCGTCGTCCTCGGTAAAGACGGTAAAGTACAGGCGGTCGAGCGGCAGCTTAAACTCCTTGGTGATGAGCTCAAAGGCCCAGGCGCAAGCCTGCTCCTTGGAAACGCCGCCAAAAGAGAAATCGCCGAGCATCTCGAAGAACGACAGGTGACGGCCGTCCTCGCCGATGCAATCGATGTCGTTGGTGCGGACGCACTTCTGGCAGGAGATCGCGCCGATCTCCTTCATGGTCTTCTTGCCCTGGTAGTACTCCTTAAACTGGTTCATGCCGGCGTTGGCAAGCAGCAGCGAGGGATCATCGGGGACGAGGGACGAAGAAGGATAGAGCTTAAGACCGCGCTCCTCAAAGAAGTTGAGGAACTTGGAGCGGATCTCGGCCGTAGTCATTGACGGGTAGTCAGCACTCATAGAGGGAATCTCCTCGGTTTCACATCGAAACAGTTCAAACGTAACGATATTACCATCCCACCGCGCCTATGCAAAAAAGAGGGTCGCCAAACAGCGACCCTCCAGCGAAATTGCATGTTAGCACGTATGAATGTTAACCCGAATTACCCCGCTAGTTGTCGTCATCGTCCATGGAGCCGTCGATGCCGGTTTTGGTATCGTCGTCCGAGTTGGAGTCATCGTCTTTGGCGAAGGGGTTCTTGAAGAAGCCCGTGGCATCGGGCTGCAGACCAGAGAGCTTAATCCAGGGATTATCGAGCTCGGGCTTGGGCATGGCCTTGGCCTCGGGCGCAGTCTCGTTGCCGATGAGCTCAGACTCGTAGATGAAGGTGTCGTCGCCGAGCGCGTCGTAGGCGGCGACCGGGTTGCCATCGGCATCGCGGTACGGCGTGCCCTTAAACACGGCGCCGTCATAGGCCACAAGCTGGCGGCCGGTCTCATTCTCGAAGTAGTACACGAAGATACCCTTGAGGGCCGCACACAGCGGGATGGCAATAATCATGCCGATGGGCCCCATGAGTGCCGAGCCAATAACGAGCGCCGTGAGGCTCATGATGGGATGCACCTGCACCGAGCTCTGCATGACCTTGGGCGAAATGACGTTATCGGTGACGTTTTGCGCGACCATCGTCACGATGAGCGTCCATAACGCCAACATAGGGCTGAACATGAAACCGAGCACTGTGGCGATTGCTGCGCTCACCCAAGGACCGACGACCGGAACCAAATGCATGATGCCGGTAAAGATAGCCATGAGCGCCGCATACGGATGGCCGATGATCATAAAACCGATAAAGGCGAGGAAACCACCGCAGATGGACGTCACGACCATACCGCGCATGTAGCCGCCGACAGAGCGAGAAAGAATGGCGACCATAAAGCGGTACGAGGTCTCCTTCTCCTGACCGATGATGGTGCAAATCTCGTGGTGCATGCGAGGGTAGTCGCAGGCCATCCAGTAGGCAAGCACCAGGCCAAGGAAGATAACAAACAGCTGCGACGCTGTATTGGTGATGAGCGGGAACACACCACGACCAAGCTCGGCGACAATCTGAGACACATACTTCGATGCCACGGCAACCAGCGACGAAAGATTATCGTCCAAATACTCCTTGAGCGGCGTGTTGTTGAGCGTCTTGGCATGCGAGATCATCTCGTTGAGATCGCCACCTGCAACACGAAGCTGCTCGGGCAGGCGGCTCAGGACTTCCATGATCTGACCAAAGAGAATCGGCGACAAGATGCAAACGACACCGACGAGCACGGCAACAACAATAAGCGCGATAAGCGAACCGATGCCGCGATTCACGCCATGGTGCTCGAGCCAGTTGGTGATCGGGGACATCACAAAAGCAATGATGGAGCCGACGGCAAGAAACTCAATAACCGGCGCCAGGATGCCCGTAAGGTTAAAGATGACAGCGGCGATGACAATGCAGCCGACAACAGCCCAAATGCGCAGCGTCAGAATGCGGGTGTCGCGCAGCACGCGATCGGTTTGTTGGGGGTGCTCACTCATGAACGAATCATCACTCCGTCGGGGTCGATCTTGTCCTGAATCTTCTTAAGCGTGCGGCGCAGCAGACGCGAAACCTGCACCTGAGAAATACCCAGCTTCTTGGCGATCTCGATCTGTGTCATGCCCTTCACAAAGCGCAGCTCGATCACCTCGCGCTCGCGCGGCGAGAAATCACGGATGGCTTCCTCGATCACTAGGCGGTCATCGGTAAAGTCGAGCTCGTTGTCGTCGTCGGCGTAACGGTCGAGAATCGAGGGGGCATCGTCGGAATCGGACGCACCAGGAGCCTCGATGGGCACCGAGGTATAGGCCGAAGACGATTCCATAGCCTCGAGGACCTCATCGACAGTCACATCTAGATACTCAGCGATCTCCTCAACCTTGGGCGAACGCTGCAGCTCGTTGGTAAGTTTGTCAGTAGCTTGGTTGACCTTGGCCGAGAGCTCCTGCAGACGACGCGGTACGCGCACGCTCCAGCCCTTGTCGCGAAAATGGCGTTTGATCTCGCCCAGGATAGTGGGTGTTGCAAACGTCGTGAACTCGAGCCCGCGCTCGGGGTCAAAGCGGTCGATAGCCTTGAGCAAACCCAGATAGCCGACCTGCATGAGGTCGTCGAGCGGCTCGCCGCGATTCTTAAATTTGTTGGCAAGAAACCTTACCAGATTCATATGGGACATGACGAGCTGCTCGCGGGCGTCCGGATCACCGGTCTCCTTGTAACGACGAAACAGCTCGCGGGTTTTCTCCTTGTCCCAAGCGGTCTTACCGCTCCGGGAACGTTCGGTCATATTAGATATCCGCCTTGAGGTCGAGGGAAAGCGTCAGGGGCGCCGCAGTCTTTTCGTAGGAGTCGCACACGCTCGCTAGGATGAGCTCGGCATACACCGCAGCCTGGTCATCCTCGTCGACGGTGGCCTGGTCGCCAAAGGTAAAGGTCATGCCAACGTGAGATTCGTCGACATCGAATTTGATCGAGATGTCATCGGAATCAATAGCCGTACAGCCGAAAATAAATGCTTCCTCTGCAGCCATACGAATGTCCTCGATGCGATCGACGGACATGGAGCAGAGCGCACCGACATTTGCCGCCGTCATGCGCACAAGGCGCGCCAGACGCGGGTCGCCGGCAACGGTCAGCGTAATGGGGCAAGTTGCTTCGCTACTCATCGCAGGACTCCTCGGTGGTCTCGGCGGGCGTGTAGGTGTAATACTGGGCTGCTTTAGCAGCAGGCTTCTGTGCATCATTGTCACCAGCAGCGACATCGTCCCCGGCTTCGCCAATCAGGACACGCTCGGTCGGCTGCTCGGCTTCTTCGGCAGCGGAAAGCTTGCGCTCGGCGTCGGCCGCGGGAGTCTTCACCTTGTTAAAGAGTTTCTGCACAGCACCAGCGGCAGAGTCGGTCACGCTCGACACAGCATTGCTGGCCTCGGCCATGCTGCCCGTAACCTCGGAAATGTCGCGAACCACGGCTTCGACCTCTACGAGATTGGAGGTAAGGGCATCAACTGCCGTCTTGCTCGACTTAAGCAGCGGCTCCATCTGGGCAAGCGCCGGCGTAAGCTCATCGACAGCGCCATCGAGCTTTGCCACCACAGGCTGAGCCTCGGCGATGGTGTTGTTAAGGTCGTTCACGGTCTTATCGAGCGAGTCAACAACATTGCGGGTCTTGCGCAGGGTAAGCGCGAGCTCAGCGATGGCCCACACGCCGGCAACGGCGAGCAGCAGCAGGGCGATTTGAATGGGACTCATACAAGCCTCCCGGAAGAATCGAAATACAGACGCTTTTCATGGTACCCCAAAGGGGACCGAACATGCCAAGAGCAGCAACGTGGGACAAAATTATCAGCAGCTACTTCGGTGCATTCCCGCTGCGGTCACGTTCGCTTTGCTCTACGCGCCACTCTTCCCAGCCGCGCCCGGCAGGCTGCCAGAACGCACCGCGCTCCAGCCCCTCGGGCAAATAGCGCTGATCGACCCAGCCTTCAGGATAATCGTGCGGGTATTTATAAACACCGTATTCATCGCTGCCCGGGCGATGGCGATCGCGCAGATAACTCGGCACCTCGCGAAGCCCACTAGAATGGATATCGGCCAGCGCCGCATCGATCGAAGCCTCACACGCGTTGGATTTTGGCGCCAAGCACACATAGAGTGCAGCCTGAGCCAGGTTAATGCGGCACTCGGGATAGCCAATGACCTCGGCAGACTTAAACGCGGCATGCGCCACCAAAAGCGCCTGCGGGTCGGCGTTGCCAACATCCTCAGAAGCGTGAATCATAATGCGGCGAGCGATAAACTTAGGATCCTCCCCAGCATCGATCATGCGCGCGAGCCAATAGATCGTGGCATCGGGGTCGCTACCGCGCATGGACTTGATGAACGCACTGATGATGTCGTAGTGCATGTCGCCGTTTTTGTCATACGTAAAGCCGCGACGCGGGTTGGCGATCTTTACGTCATCCACGGTGATGGGATAGCGCTCCCCCGCCGCGGGCGCTGGCGTTCCCTCGGTATCGGGACGCGTGACGGCAATCTCGCTCGCAAGCTCGAGCGTCGTGAGCGCCGAGCGAGCGTCACCCGCTGCCAGCGTGCAGATAGTCTTGACCGTATCCTCATCGGCCGAGAACTTACCGTTCAAGCCCTGCGGCGCCTCAAGCGCACGTTCAATAAGCGTGGCGATATCCTCATCCTTCAGATGCTCAAGCTCTACCACGCGACCGCGCGAGAGCAACGCCGAGTTGACCTCGAAGTACGGGTTCTCCGTCGTAGCGCCAATCATAATGACGGTACGGTTCTCAACTGCATGCAGCAGGGCATCCTGCTGCGACTTAGAGAAGCGGTGAATCTCATCGATGAATAGAATGGTGCGGCGGTCGTACGTATTCAGGCGCGTCTTGGCCTCATCAATCACGCGGCGCAAGTCCTTCACGGTGCCCGTCACAGCGCTGACCTCGACAAACTCGCTCTTGGTATGGTTGGCGATAATGTGGGCCAGCGTCGTCTTACCCGTACCGGCCGGCCCGTACAGAATCACGCTCGAAAGCACGTCGTGCTCGATCGCGGCACGCAACCATGAGCCCTTACCGACGGCCTTTTGCTGGCCCACGTACTCATCGAGCGAATTGGGTCGCATGCGCACCGCGAGCGGCGCATTTTTAAAGGAACGCTCGCGCGTCGAGGCAGAAAAAAGGTCGTCCATAGCCATCCCGTGCATCAATCAAAAACGTTTTCAACTAACCAGTATACCGAAAATATACGAACTACCGTTCGTTAATATAGGTACGGTGCGGAAACTTCAATCCCGGGAACAGCTTGCTTGTGAGCTCGCAGAAATAGCCATCTGTCATGCTCGCAATGTAATCCACCACGGCTTGGTCCTTGTCGTCCTGCCATGCATAGGTACGGTCGTAGTAGGAAAGCTGCTGCTCAATGCGCGAAATGTGGTGCTTAAAGATGTAGGAGGACTCGTCGCCTTCGTTTATATCCTGCAGGCAACGGTCATAGAGCTTTTCGAACGCCTCGCGCAGTTCCGCTTCGGAGTCGCCTTCGATGCCGCCCTTGCTATAGATCTTCTCGTAGTTCTCGCGCTTAGCGCGGCGGATTTCCTCGAACAAGTCCTCGCTCATCTCGATGCGCGGCTTGCCATAGCTGTGCT
Source organism: Collinsella sp. (assembly GCA_048485835.1). GTDB lineage: Bacteria > Actinomycetota > Coriobacteriia > Coriobacteriales > Coriobacteriaceae > Collinsella. The sequence continues at coordinate 69,778 of DBFWBE010000002.1, read as the reverse complement.
CAACGATATCGATGGACGCATGCGTGAGGATCCAGCTGTTGTATGCTCCGCCCAGGCCGTCGTCAAAAGCATCGGGCGACAGCAGGCCCGCCGCAATGGCGTCTTGGCGATCGCGCCCCACGTAGGCAAGGATATCCGAGATGCGAACCACGCAGCCCTCGAGCGTCATGGGACGCAGGTGCTCAATTGCGCTATAGCCCGTGGCAATGCAATCCTTTACCGTCTGATCGAACTGGTCAAAGGAACCCATGCCCGAGAGCTCAAACACACGTTGCTCGTACTCGCCGTTGTGGCACAGCACGCCATCGAGCGTCTGAAGCGACACGTTGCGGCCGTACAGCGCGTCGAGCACACGGACCGACTGCACGTTATGGAAAAAGAAGCGACCCGTGCGCTCGTGATAGATATCGTTGAGGAATCGCTCGCCGGCATGGCCAAAGGGCGTGTGACCCAAGTCGTGGCCCAGGCCAATCGCCTCGATCAGATCGCAGTTGAGCCCCAGGGCGCGACCGATATCGCGCGCAATGCGCGAGACAAGCTGCACGTGCAAACCGCGGCGCGACAGATCATCATTGCTACGGAAGCTAAAGACCTGCGTTTTGCCTGCATAACGCGTGTACGCCGGAAGATGAAGTATCTTTTCGGTATCGCGCATAAACGCCGGACGCATAAGCGTGCCTTTGTCGGCGGCGCGATCAATACGACGAATGACCTGATCGTCGTTGCAACGATACGGGTTGACATAGCCCGAAGCACGATCGGCGGCAATGCGCTCGACAAGTTCGGGCGACAACGCCGAGGGAATACGGTCCATGCGCGCCTTAATGACGGCCGTTTCTTGATTAGTTGCCATGGCATGCTCCTTAAGAAGGAAGCGCAATCGGTTACAAAGTGCAGCCCACGACCTCGATTATGGCAAAAATCGGCACCAAAAACGGCAGCAATGGCAGGGAGCGCGATTTTGTGATAACGCAGGAGAGGGCAAGGACCAGGAGCGCGACGGCAAATGCCACGATGCCACCCATAGGGTCGAGCGTGCAAAGCGCGAAGAGTGCTTTGGCGTCCCCCATGCCAATGCCCGAGGTTTGGCGAAAACGACGCCAGAGGGACTCAGTCAGCACAAGAGCAAGGTAGACGATGACCGCAAGACCGGCATGATCAAGCGCCGTGTTAACGCCTTTGTCGAGCCAAACGCCCACTAACGCCGTCACCGCACACGCACCGGCAAGCTCATTGGGAAAACGTCGCTGACGGGCATCAATCGCCGCGCCGGCAAAGATGCAAATCCAAAATGGGATATAAAACATCGAGTACCTCCTCAAGCTGCATCGCAAAAGCAAAAACCACCACAAAGGGCCTGTCCCCTTTGCGGTGGTTTTGGTGGTGGTTATTTGGCGCCTTGCATGACCTCGTCAAGGGTAACGTTGACGGCGTGCTGCGTCGGCACCCAGTCGACCTTCAGGAACAGCGCGGCCACCGTGATGGGGATATAGCTGAACATAAAGATCGGGAAGGTAAACAGGTTAGTCACCAGACGCCACTTTTGCGCGCAGTGAATATGCTTGTACTCAAAGATAGTCGTGAGCAGCGCCAGGATAAAGAAGGTCTGGTACATCATCGCGAAGGTCATAATGAGCGAGGCGGCACAAGCCTGCATCTCGACCTCGGTGGCCAAGAAGCCATGCGAAAGTCCGCCCACGATGAGGAAGGTCGCGTTGGCAAGCATGGAAATCAGGGACAGCAGCATGCCCGGAGCGATGGTCATAAACATGTCATATGCGGCAAAGCGATGATAGCGAAACGTCGATTTGACAAGATGCTTGCCATAGGTAAAAAAGACCTGGTAGAAGCCCTTGGTCCAACGCATGCGTTGTTTCCAGGACGCCTTAAACGTCACGGGTTGCTCGTCAAAGAACTCCGCCGGCGCATAACCGATGCGGATGCCGTGAATGGCGCAGAACGTGGTGAACTGGATGTCCTCGGTCAGCGTATGGAACTGCCAACCGTGCATGCCCTCGATAACACTGGCGGAGATGAGGTAACCCGAACCCGAGACAGCGCAGGACGTCTTGCAGATATTACGCGCGTTGTTAAGGAAGCGGGCCTCACGCAGATACCAGGTGGCGTTTGCAGACGAAATCCACGAACTGCCGAAGTTCTTGGAGTTGCGATAGCTCGTGACCACATGGAAGCCCTGGTCAAAGGCATCATTCATCTTGGAGACGTAATCGCGGGAGATAACATTATCGGCATCGAAGATAAAGTAGCCCTCAAACGTGTCGGGATACTCGTTGAGAATGCGATCGAAACCATAGTCCATGACCCAGCTCTTGCCCTTGCGGGCCAGGTCGTTGCGCTCGTAAACAATGGCACCGGCCTCGCGCGCGAGCTGTGCCGTGTTATCGGTACAGGCATCGGCGACCACAAAGACCTCGATGAGCTCGGACGGATAATCCTGGTCCTTGATGGAGCGAACAAGATTGGCGATAACGGCCTCCTCGTTATGCGCCGCGATAAAGAAGGCATACCGGTGGAGTTTTTTGGCCTTGGGAGGTGCGACCTCGCCCCGAAGAGCGCCGATGACAAAAAAGACCACCTGGTAGAGGAAGCAGACCGTGAGCAACGTGACGACAATCTGGTTGAAGATCACGATGGGTGTGTTGGTTTGTAAAAAGGCGAGCATGCAGGCTCCCAGCAACGCGTTACGTAAACAACCGTATATCTTACCGCAGGCTTACCGAGTTCAAGAAACCACCTAATACTGACTAGGCTTCGAGAAGACCGAGCTGCGGAACGATTTCATCTCCAACGGCCGTGCGACCGAGCGAGCGCGGAGCCAGATCGTCGAGAACCGCAGCGAGATCCCACGGCAACTCGTCGCGGCACTCAATGCGCTCCCCCGTCACGGGATGGTCGAACGCCACGCGCCAGGAATGAAGGAACTGCCTGGTCAGGCCCTGGTCGGCGCGTGCATCGCACTTGCCGTAGAGTGGATCGCCCACGCAGGCGTGGTTGATATGACGCATATGCACGCGAATCTGGTGCGTGCGACCGGTAAACAGATGGCACTCAACGAGCGTATAACCATCGTCAAAGCGCGTGGAATCAAAGCGCTCGAGGACTTTAAAGGTCGTAATGGCCTGACGGGCAAAGGGGTCGTCCGAAACCGCCATCTTGACGCGGTCGCGCGTAGAACGGGCGATACCGGTATTGATGGTGCCCTCGTCCATGGCGATGTGCCCGTGGACAAGCGTGATATAGCGGCGGTCGAGCGTACGCGTGCGAATGAGATTTTGAAGCGCGCGCTGCGTGTCGTCGTCCTTTGCCGCAAGCATGAGACCCGAGGTATCGCGATCCAAACGATGCACGATCCCGGGGCGGTCCTCACCCTGTACGATACCAAGATGGTCGATGCCGCAGTGGTAGACCAGAGCGTTCGCAAGGGTGCCGCTCTCGTGGCCATGGGCGGGATGGCACACCAGGCCCCGCTGCTTGGAGAGCACGATAAGGTAGTCGTCCTCGTAGCGGATATCGAGGGGAATGGCCTCGGGAATCACGTCGGTCGGGTCGTGCGGCTCGGGCAAGTCGACCGAGATGCGATCGCCGGCGCGTACGGCGTACTTTTTAGAGAGACAAGTCTCACCGTTGACGGCAACGGCGCCTCCCTCGATCAGATGCGCGCAGGCAGAGCGCGTGGGGCAGCCGTCGTTGGCGCCCAGATAGGCATCAAGGCGCTGACCAGCGGCATCGTCGGCAACAAGAATATGGATGTCGGCCATTAGCGCTCATTCCTTTCGCGAATCTTGCGGGCACGCTCCCCACGCTGCTGGGCCTTGCGCTTGGCACGGGCCTCGTCACGGGCGTTGAGCTCGGCGGTCGCATCGACCTCGCGGGCCGCAGGGCTCAAGAACATGTAGCCGAAGAGGGCGAGCACGACGCCCAAGGTAATGCCAATATCGGCCACATTGAAGACGGGGAAGTCGATGAAGGTGGTGGCAATAAAATCGGTCACGAAGCCAAAGGCCAAACGATCGATAGCGTTGCCGATAGCACCGCCCGCAACCATCGCCATGCCCACAACCTCAAGATGGGCGAGCCGGGGCGCACGAACGAGGTACACGGCAATAGCGATAATGACCGCCAACGCCAGCACGGCAAACGCGATGCCATGCCCCTCACCCATACTAAAGGCAGCGCCGATATTGCGGACAAACATAAAGTCGATCACACCGGGGATGACAGTCACATGCAGCGCATCGCCCACGGCCCGAACCGCAAGCTTGGTCAGCTGGTCAACAAGCAGCACGGCCAACGCCACGCCACCAGCAACACCCAACCGCCAACGCAAAGGCGGCGTCATATCCGCAGAACGACCCAAAGAAATCCCCTACCCTCAGAACAATCGAATTCCGTTGAACGCAATTAACCATCTTATATTGCCATACGCAGAGCGCACGACATATCCACCAACGCAAGCGAAATAACCAGCACAAAACAAAAGCGACATTCCGAATAACGGAATGTCGCTAAATAGCTTTCGACTAAGAGCACAGGTCGAAAGAGAAGGCTCTAGTTCCAACAATGGAAAAGCCGCGTTGCCGTCACCAACAGCGAAAACGTCCCTAAGCGAGCAAGGTGACGTGAAAGAGGAGGGAAGCGTGCTTTGGTACGCGACCGACGATTGAACGTCAGATTGCCGCTTAGGAGCGTTTGCAGCGTCGGTAGGTTACGGCGTTCTACGAACGCCGTAACCTACAGCGCGTCAGCGCAGCGCTTGCAGATATGTGCGTGACCGTTGTACTCGCCGACTGTGGTGCGGTAATTCCAGCAACGGTCGCAGCACTCGCCCTCGGCAGCCTCGATGGCAACGGAGAGCTCCTCGCCCTGGGTCAGCTCAACATCGGAAACGATGTAGAACTCGGCCAGGTCGACCGCCTTGTCGCCGGTCAGCAGCGCGTACATCTCGGCGGGAACGACCGCCTTGACGCGGACCTGCTGGCTCTTAGTGAAGGTGCCGACGGAGCGGGCATCCTCAAGGGCCTTGGTCACGGCGCTACGGAGCTCGAGTGAAGCCTCGAGCACGCCCTCGAACTCATTGGCCTCGTCGACCGTGATAGGCGACTTATACCAATCGAGCAGCGCGGCGTACTTCTGGTGGTCGACGCAGCCGGCAGGCGCGTAGGCCATGGCCTCGTCGACGGTGTAGGACAAAATCGGCTGCAGATCGCGCATGAGCATCGAGAAGAGCTCGGCCAGCACGGTCTGGGCGCTGCGGCGCTCGAGCGAGCCAGGCTTGTCGCAGTACAGGCGGTCCTTCAGGGCGTCGAGGTACACGTTGGAAAGCTCGGTAACCACGAAGTCATAAAGCGCACGGTAAGCGCGCGGGAACTCGTAGCAAGAGTAAGCGTCGTCGACCTCGGCCTGAACCTGGGTCAGACGGGCAACCATGAGCTTGTCGAGCGGCAGCAGGTCGGCAAAGGCGACACCGTCGGTCTCAGGCTCAAACTGGCCCTCGAGCTCGGAAAGCAGGAAGCGCAGCGTGTTGCGGAAACGACGGTAGGCATCGGACGTACGGGCAAGAATCTCGTGGTCGATGGACACGTCGGAGCTGGTGTCAACGGAAGCAACCCACAGGCGGATGATGTCGGCGCCCATCTCGTCACAGACCTTATTGGGGTCGATGACGTTGCCGAGCGACTTGGACATCTTGCGGCCCTGGCCGTCGAGCGTGAAGCCCTGCGAGACGACCGCCTTGTAGGGAGCATGGCCGTTGGCGCCCACCGAAGTGAGCAGCGAGCTCTGGAACCAACCGCGATGCTGGTCGGAGCCCTCGAGATACACGTCAGCCGGGTACTCAAGCTCGGGGCGATACTCGCAGACGGCCTTCCAGGACACGCCGGAATCCCACCACACGTCGAGGATGTCCTTATCGGCCTTGAGGTGATGGCCGCCACACTTGGGGCAGACGCAGGCCTCACCCAGGTAGCTCTCGGGAGCGTCGGTGAACCAGGCGTCGGAGCCCTTCTCATGGAAGAGCTTGATGACGGCGTCGAGCGTGGCATCGTTCATGACCTTCTCGCCGCAGTCGGCGCAAGTGTAGCTGGGGATAGGCACGCCCCAGTTGCGCTGGCGGCTGATGCACCAGTCGGGACGCTGCTCGACCATGGCGCCAATGCGGTTGGCGGCATGGGCCGGATACCACTTGACGTTCTCGCGGACCTCTTTGCCAGCCTGCTCGCGCAAGCCGGTCTTGTCCATCGAGACAAACCACTGGTCGGTAGCACGGAAGAGCACCGGGTGCTTGCAGCGCCAGCAGTGCGGATAGCTGTGCGTGATCTTCTTCTCGAGGACCAGGGTGCCGCGCTCGCGCAGGAACTCGATGATGTGCGGGTTGGCCTCGTCGGTATCCATGCCGCTGAAGGGGCCGCCGGTGCCAAACTCCTCGCCGGTGTAGAACTTGCCGTCGTCATCGACCGGCATGCAAATGTCGGTGATGCCCTCCTTGAGGCAGGCGAAGTAGTCGTCGACGCCGTGACCGGGCGAGTTGTGGACGATACCGGTACCGTCATCGACACCGACGTAATCGGCCAACAGTGCCACGCCCTCAACACCGTCAAAGATCGGCTGCTTATAGTGAATGTGATGGAAGGTCTCGGCGGGAACCACATAGGGCTTGTCGTCGACCACAACCGGGGTGTACTCCCAGCCAAACTCCTCGCAGCACTTGGGAGCCAGGTCCTCGAGCATGACCTCGGCGCGGTCGTCGTGCTCAACGGCGACGTAGGCGGCACCGGGCTTGAGAGAAACAGCCTGGTCGGAGGGGATGGTCCACGGCGTGGTCGTCCAGATGATAAAGTCAACCGGGCCGTCGAAGTTCTCGAGGCCGACGGGCTTGGAGGTCATCTCAAAGCGCACGAAGATGGACGGGCTCGTCTCGTCGGAGTACTCAATCTCGGCCTCAGCAAGTGCGGTATGGCAGTGCTTGCACCAGTGGACGGGCTTGTGACCGCGATAGATCATGCCCTTGTCGAACATGGCCTTGAAAACCTCGATGTCGGCGGCGTCATGCTGGTGATAGAGCGTCAGATAGGGGTTGTCCCAATCGCCGAGCACGCCCAGGCGACGGAAGCCGGCCTTCTGCAGCTCGATGTTCTCGACAGCGAACTTATTGCAAAGCTCACGGATCTTAGCCGTGGAGGTCTGGTTGAACTTCTCGGTGCCGAGCTTCTCCTCGACCTTATGCTCGATCGGCTGGCCATGGCAGTCCCAACCGGGAACATAGGGAACCTCATAGCCCTGCATCATCCAGTAGCGGTTGATCATGTCCTTGGAGATCTTGTTCATGGCGTGGCCGATGTGGATCGGGCCGTTGGCGTACGGAGGGCCGTCGTGCAGCACGAACTTCTTGTGACCCTCGTTCTTCTTCAGAACCTGCTCGTAGACCTTGTTGTCCTGCCAGTCCTTGAGTCGCTTGGGCTCGGACTTGGAAAGACCGGCACGCATGGGAAAACCGGTTTTGGGCAGATTCATCGTCTGCTTGTACTCGTTTGCCACGGTACCCCTTTCATGTCGTGGGCGCGCACGCCCGTTGGGCACCAAAAAAGCGCCCGTCCCTACAAGCTGGGACGAAGCGCCACAAAAACGGGCTGTATGCCCGCAAAAGCTCTTCGTTTAACCACCCAGCTTAGATGCCCTCGCCCGCGTATTCGCGCGCTCGCATCCGTTACTCGGCTGGCCTGTATCGACGACCATCTCGGCGATATCTACTAAGACGTGCCTGCGCGGCACGTCCGTTGGGACCGCAGCTCCGGGGTGATTTTCATCGGTCGCATGCACGGGTTCTCAGCGCTCCCCGCTCTCTGTGGCATGCGGACGGCCGACTACTCGTCCCCATCAACGCTTATGCGGAGTATGCTAGCACGTTCCGCGCCGGCGAAAAACCCTCAACACTGGTTTCATACGTAAGAAATTTCTCGTGGTCGTTAGCCTTCTCTAGGAGCAAAATACCTGAAAGCACTTTAACTAACGAAAGAAGGCTGCCATGCGCACAATCGGAATGAGCGACTACACCGTCGGCGAGGATTGCTTTACCAAGCTGCCCGCCGCACTGGCGGAGTACGGCGCGAAGAAAGTCGCCATCATTGGTGGCAAGCGAGCCCTAGCTGCGGCGCTGCCGGGCATCGAGGCGGCGCTTGAAGGTACCGACGTCGAGATTCTGGAGACGCGCGTCTACGGCACCAACAGTACGCGCGCCAATATCGCCAAGGTCGTGAACTCCCCCGCTTGCCAGCAGGCAGACGTGCTTATCGCCTGTGGCGGCGGCAAGGCACTCGACACCGTCAAGACAGCGGCAATCGAGCTCAAGAAGATTGTCTTTACGGTGCCGACGATTTGCTCTAACTGTTCCGCCGCGACCGCCATTGCCGTCGTCTACAACGACGATGGATCGCTCGAGGGCTATTCGTACCCCAACCGACCGGCGCACATCTTCATCAATCCCAAGATCATCGCCGAGGCTCCGGCGGAGTACTTCTGGGCCGGCGTGGGCGACGCCCTGTCCAAGCAGCCCGAAGTCGAGTACGCCACGAGCGCCGGCGACCTGGAGCACACCGCCGGCCTTGGCCTGGCTCTTGCCCACACCTGTTCCGAGCCGCTGTTTACCTACGGTGTTCAGGGTCTTGAGGACGTTCGTCAGAATCTGTCGAGCGAGGCCGTCAAGCAGATCGCGCTCGACATCGTGGTCAACACGGGCTATGTCTCGAACCTGACCAACCAGAACGATTACTACTACAACTCGAGCGTGGCGCACGCGTTCTACAACGCCACCTGCAGCATTCCGCGTGAGGGCACCTACCTGCACGGCGAAGTCGTAAGCCTGGGCGTGCTGGTGTTGTTCGCCTACACGGGCGACACCGAGAACCTTAAGCGCTATGCTGACTTCAACAAGCAGATGGGGCTGCCCGTAACGCTTGAGCAGGTCGGGCTTTCCGAGACCGATATCCCTGCCCTGTGCGAGCACGCACACGCCACCAACGAGTGGAAGCAAGGCAACCCGGAGCCCTTCACCGACGAAAAATTCGCCGCCGCCATCAAGGCCGCCAACGCCTACGGCCACACGCTCTAGACCCAGGCCAAAACCACCACAGGGGAGCAGCACCTTTGTGGTGGTTTTTTATTGCTCCAGCATGCTGGGGTCGAACTCGCTAGCCGGGATCACGCGATAACCGTGGCGGAGCAGTAAATCAACGAAGACGCCGTTGCCCGCCGTAAGGGTGCCGCTGAATGTTCCGTCGTAGATGCGACCCGCGCCGCACGAGGGACTACGGTCCTGCAGGATGCACGCGGCGATCTCTTCCGGCCCGCCCGCCTGCTCGCACATATCGAGCGCTCGTTGGGCACCCAGGCGAAATTCGCGATCGACCGATATGCCCTCGCAGGTACGAACCTCTCCGTTCACAATCTCGGACGGCTTGCGCGGCGTGGGCAGGCCCCCAAAGACCTCAGGGCACACCAAGAGGACCTCGGTCCCTGTACGCTCGCAGGCCTCGACCAACTCGCGATGGTAGTTGTCGAGCCCGTTATACTTGCAGCTCTCGCCCATCAAGCAGGCGCTCACCACGATCTTCATTTCCATCCCTCTCAAGCAAAACGCCCCATTTGAGAAAGCTGCTCAAATGGGGCGTCGGCGTTTACTGGCTCGGCCGCGGCTTTACTGCTGCTTGGGCATCAGCGGATTCTCGCGCGTGAGGAGGTTCATGAACTCCTCGCCCGTGATGATCTCCTTCTTATACAGATAACGAGCCAGCTCGTGGAGCTTAAACTTGTTCTCCTTCAGAATCTGCAAAGCGCGGTCGTGCGCATCCTCGATCAGCTTGGCGACAATCGCGTCCACGCGCTCGGCCGTACCGGGGGCGCAGGTGAGCGAAGTGTCCTGATTGAGATACGCGTTCTGCACGGTACCGAGCGCCATCATGCCAAACTCGTCGGACATACCAAAGCGCGTCACCATATTACGGGCGAGCTTGGTGGCCTGCTCGATGTCGTTGGCGGCGCCGGTCGTCATCTCTCCAAAGATGAGCTCCTCGGCTGCGCGGCCACCGCAATAGACAGCGAGCTTGTCCAAGACCTCCTGGCGGGTCGTCAGGAAGCGCTCGTCCTCCTCGACCTGCATGGTATAACCAAGAGCACCGCTCGTGCGCGGCACGATGGTGATCTTCGTGACCGGCGCAGAGCCCTTCTGGCGAGCGGCAACGATGGCATGGCCGATCTCGTGATAAGAAACGACCTGCTTCTCGTGGTCGGACAGCACCGTGGACTTACGCTGTTGGCCGGCAATGACGACCTCCACCGACTCCTCGAAGTCGTCCTGGGTTGCACGCTTGCGACCCTCGCGAACGGCGCGCAGGGCGCCCTCGTTGATGATATTGGCCAGGTCGGCGCCCGAGGCACCGGGCGTGGCGCGGGCAATCGCGGTCAGGTCGATCGGCGGCTCGGTCTTCACGCTCTTGGCATGCAGCTCGAGGATGTTCTTGCGGCCGGTCAGATCGGGCAGCTCGACGGGGATGCGGCGGTCAAAACGACCGGGGCGCAGTAGAGCGGGATCGAGACTGTCGGGGCGGTTGGTTGCGGCAAGGACAACGATACCCTTATGGTTATCGAAGCCATCCATCTCGGTCAGCAACTGATTGAGCGTCTGCTCGCGCTCGTCGTTGCCGCTAAAGCCGCCGCCATCGCGCTTCTTACCGATGGTATCGATCTCATCGATAAAGACGATACACGGTGCCTTTTCCTTGGCCTGCTTAAACAGGTCACGAACCTTAGCAGCGCCGCGACCGACAAACATCTCAACGAACTCAGAGCCCGAAATGCTAAAGAACGGAACACCGGCCTCGCCGGCAACAGCCTTGGCAAGCAGGGTCTTACCGGTACCCGGAGGGCCAACAAGGAGAGCACCACGCGGCAGCTTGGCGCCGATCTCCTCGTAGCGCTGCGGCTTCTCCAGAAAGTCGACGACCTCCTTGAGAGACTCCTTGGCCTCTTCCTGACCGGCGACGTCCTTAAAGGTCACGCCCACGTCCTTGGAGGCGATCACGCGCGCGCCGGACTTACCCAGTCCGCCGCCGCCAAAACCGCCGCCGCCAAAGTTCATCGACGGGCCGTCATCGCCCATAGCCTTCTTCATGCGGCGGTTGAGCCACCAACCGATGAGGAAGAAAATCGCCATGGGAAGAATGAGTGTGAGCAGGTAGTAGGTCATCAAACCCGAGTTTTTATCGGGAACGACCGACTCCAGCGAAGCGCCAGACTCAAGCACGCGATCGGTAAAGCCCGCGTCATTCGGCACACCGGTCGTCTTGTAGGCGATGTTCTCGTCCTCGCCCTTCTTGGTGTAATAAATCGAGTAATCGTCCGTGTTGTACTCGACCTTGTCGACGCTCTTCTTATCGAGCGCTTTGACAAACGTCGAGTAATCGGTCTTCGTAATCTGCTGCGTGTGACCGATGTTGGGGAACAGAACGGTCGAGAGCACGAGGTAGACGACGAAGGCGATGAGCACGTAGAGAATCATATTCCGTCTACGTTTGTTGTCATCCATCTCCATCTGCTTGAACTCCATCTACTGGGGTTGATAATGCTTTCTAGAATACCCAACCCGGACGGCGATAAACCGACGCCGGGCACGAAAGGACAGAGATGGCATCACTGTAAGTCGGCAAGGTTCAAATCTATACAGGCGACGGCAAGGGCAAGACGACGGCTGCGCTGGGGCTCGCGCTGCGCGCGACGGGCTACGGGCTCGACGTTCTTAGGCTGCAGTTTGCCAAGAAACTGCACTGCGCCGAACACGATGCCGCGCCGCGCCTGGGGCTGCGCATCGTACAAGCTGACCGCGACACGCCCGAGGCTTGCGCCGCACAGATCATGGAGCTCGCATGCGAGCAGATATCACAGGTCGACGTTCTGATTTTGGACGAACTCGGCGAGGCCATGCGCCGCGGCTTCGTGACACGCGAGGATGTCGAAGCGCTGATCGCGATAAAGCCCGCCACCACGGAACTCGTGCTCACCGGCCGCGGGCTGCTGCCGTTGGCCGACCTCGCGGACTTAGTCACCGAAATACGTCCCATCAAACACTACTTCGACGAAGGCCTCCTAGCCCGCCAAGGCATCGAATACTAATTGATTCGTTTTCCGCCAACACCTACAGCTCATAAGGAAGTTGCGGTGGAATAGTACTTGTTTGACGGTCCGCAAGGGCTTTTCAGGAACTATTTCACCGCAACTTATCAGGGGTATCTGACGGATGAGCTAGGCGGTGGCGCGACCTAGCCAGTTGCCGCTGTGGTGGTAGATGGTGAACATTATGGCGGTGATGAGCCAGGTTACGGGGTAGACCAGCAGCAGGTGCTCAAGCGACGGATCGAACGGCATAATCGCAAACACCCAGATCACCCTGAGCACGACGGTGCCAAAAATCGTGAGCAGCATGGGCTGCAAGCTCACGCCGGCGCCGCGGATGGAACCCGAGGCGTTCTCGATAATCGAGAAAATCGCATAGAACGGCGCAATGAAATGGAGGATGGTCGTGGTGTACGCCGAAATCGAAGCATCGTCGACAAACAGGCGCGACAACGGACCCGAGAACACCAGCAGCACGGCAGACAGGCCACCAATGAGCATAAACGACAGCACGAGCGACGTATGGTAGCCCTTTCGCATGCGCTCGTAGTTGCGCGCGCCAAAGTTCTGTGCCGAGAACGTGGTAATCGACACGCCAAGCGCCTCGGTAACCATCCAGACAATGCCATCCAGGCGGCCCGAAAGACCCCAAGCCGTGGTGACATCGGCACCAAACGAGTTGACCGACACCTGAATCAAAACGTTGGAAATCGAATACGCAGCAGACTGAAAGCCAAGCGGCAGACCACACGAAATCATGCTCTTACAAATACCAGGATCAATGCCGAGTTTGGACAGTGAAAGCCGCCACGCACCCGGTGCGTGCATCATACGAATCACGATCATCGTGGCATTGGAGCAAATGGTCAGCGCCACCGCGATGCCGCAGCCCAGAGCCTCCATATGAAGTACGGCAACGAAGATGACATCCAGCACCGCATTAACAAGGCAGCCGGAAGCGATGATCACAGCGGGCCCGCGCGTGTCGCCCACGGCGCGCAGCAATGCCGTTCCCATATTGAGCAGCAGCGCCGCAACCATGGCGGCAAAATAGCAACGGGCATAGGCCACGCCCTCGGCCAATAGTTCATGCGGCGTATTCATAAGCACCAGCATGGGCTCAACGAACACTATGCCAAGAATCGAGAAAACGATTCCGCCCACCAGCGCGAGCGTCATGGCCGTATGGACCGATCGGCTCAGGCGCTCGTCATCGTGCTGGCCAAAAAACTGGCCCGTAATGACCGCGCAGCCGGCACCGACGCCAACGCAAAAGCCAATGCAGAGCTCGGTGAGCACCATCGTGGCCTGAATGCCACCCAGCGCGAGCTTGCCGCCAAACTGACCGACGATATAGGTACCGATAAGCGTGTATGCCTGCTGAAAGAACGAACTAAAGAAGATGGGAACGCACAGCGACAGCAGCTGCTGCCAAATGACACCCTGCGTTACATCGATAGCCGTAGATTTCTTAGCCACACGCCCTCCCCACTAGCGTACGTCATACAACAAACGGAAATTTAAGACCAAAGCCAATGCCAGCTTAGCACCGACCGATATCGGCCGAAACGCCACAAACCAGAGCCCGGTGCGAAATATCTGCCTAGTGATACAAACCCGGCTGGTAGTGGTACTCGTTGCTCACATGCGGGCACAGCTGCCAAAAGGCGACAGCACTTGCCGCGGCCACGTTAAGCGAATCGACCCCGTGCGCCATCGGAATGCGCACGGCTCGGTCACAGCCCGAGATGGTCTTGGCGCCCAGGCCGGCACCCTCGGTGCCCATAAAGATTGCCAGGCGGTCAATCTCCTGCAGCGCGGGATCGTCCAACGACACCGAATCATCCGTCAACGCCATCGCGGCACACGAAAAGCCGGCATCGTGCAGCGCCGCCAGCCCATCATGCGGCCATACGCGCGCCTCGCTGCCAATGCGTGTCCAGGGCACCTGGAACACCGTGCCCATGCTCACGCGGGCCGAGCGACGGTACAGCGGATCGCAGCACGTAGGGCTCACCAAAATGCCATCGACGTTCAGCGCAGCCGCCGAGCGGAAAATCGCGCCGACGTTGGTGTGGTCGACAATACCCTCGAGCACGCACACGCGCACCGGGCGCTCCCCCGCCGCCTCGACGACGCCGCCCAAGAACTCATCAACCGGAATCTGACGCGGGCGACGGAACGCCGCGAGCGCACCGCGCGTCACGTTAAAGCCCGTCAGCTGCTCCATAAGCTCCATCGAGGCCACGAACACGGGAACCGGGCCCGCACCTTCGCGCACAACCAGGCGCTCAAACAGCGGCATCATCTGGTCGAGCCAGCGTTCGCCCAAAAGAAAGCTCACCGGCTCGTATCCGGCACGCACTGCGCGCTCGATAACCTTGGCACTCTCGGCGATAAAGATGCCCTTTTGCGGCTCCAGCACGCAGCGCAGCTCACGCTCGGTCAGTCGCACGTAGGCATCAAGCCGCTCGTCCTCGAGCGAATCGATTCGCAGCACCTCAACGGCATCAGTCATAGCAGCCTGCCCGCACCCTTCTTTACAGTACATCTATACCAAACGAGGCGACGCTAAGCGCCGCCCCATGCATTCAAACAACCCGATGATACCGTTCACGCCAGACGATTTACGCCTCAACGCGACGATACGTCACGAACTCATAATCGACGCCCTCGTCGCCCTCGTCGGCGGCAATCGTGGCAACACCGCAACGCCGCGCAATCTCCCACGCGGGATCGGCATCCAGATCGGGAAAGTACGTATCCACGTCATGCACGCAATGGTCATGCGTAACTTCGGCCTCCACGCAATACGGCAAAAACTGCCGATAGACATCGCCGCCACCGATCACCCATGCAACAGCCTCATCGGCAACCGCGGCGAGCGCTTCGTCAATGCTATGCACCACGTCAACGCCCTCGGGGGCAAAGCCCTCGTCACGCGTGAGCACAATGTTGCGACGATTCTTGAGCGGACGCCCGCCGGGAAAACTCAGCAGCGTCTTGCGTCCCATAATGACCGGGCAACCTTTGGTGCACGCCACAAAATGACGCATGTCGGCGCGATTGGACACCACCATGTCACCCTCGCAACCAATGCCCCAGTCGTCGCACACGGCGACAATGGCAGAAAGCTTACACGTCATGCGCGTCACCTACACCGCAATGGGAATGTTCTTGACCTGCGGGCCGTGCTCGTAGCCCTCGACGATCAGATCATCGGTCGTAAACGCATAGAAATCGTGCACGTCAGGGTTAAGCGTTACCTTAGGCGCCGCAAACTGCGGACGCTCGATAAGCTCGCGAACGATATCGACATGACGGTCGTAAATATGGGCATCGGCGATCACGTGCAGCAGCTCGCCGGGAATCATATCGACCGACTGCGCAACCATCATCAGCAAAATGGCGTACTGGCACACATTCCAGTTGTTCGCGGCCAAAATATCCTGGCTACGCTGGTTGAGAATCATGTTAAGCGTCGGCTTGTCGTCCTGCGGGCGCTGCGTCACGTTATAGGTCACGCTGTAGGCGCACGGATACAGGTGCATCTCGGACAGGTCGCTAAACACATAGGTGTTCGTCATAATGCGGCGGCTGTACGGCGTGTGCTTAAGGTCGTACAGCACGCGGTTCATCTGGTCAAAGTCGCCCTCGGGATAATGGCTCTTCTGGCCAATCTGGTAGCCGTAGGCCTTGCCGATGGAGCCGGTCTCGTCGGCCCACTCATCCCAAATATGGCTGTTGAGGTCATGCACGTTATTGGACTTCTTTTGATAAATCCACAGGATCTCGTCCATGGCAGATTTGAGGGCCGTACGACGCAGGGTAAGCGCGGGGAACTCCTCACGCAGGTCGTAGCGTGCCGTGACGCCAAAGTTTTTAATGGTATAGGCAGGGGTACCGTCCTCCCACACCGGGCGGACCTTTTGGCCCTCGGTCGTGGTGCCATGGTCCAGAATATCGCGGCACATGGTTACAAACTGTTGATCAGCTTTGCTCATTGACCCTCCTGTCAGTTGCCTACAAGCGAGATTCATTGTAGCCCAGGCGCACGCGGCCCCACAGCCCAAACATAAGCCCTCATTTTCTGACATATGCCAATAATACCTTGCGCAAATCCGCACGTTCGCTATTCTATTGTTGACATATGTCAGATAAGGAGTGCGCATGGCAGGAAGACGCGAGAAACTGCGCCGCGTCGGGATCATCCCCGAATACCGCGGTTTTACCCCCGATGGCCTGGCGAGCGGAGACGCCATCGACATGACGGTCGACGAGCTCGAGGTGCTGCGCTTGTGCGACCTGGAAGGCCTCAATCAGGAGGCAGTCGCACAGCGCATGGGCATTGCCCGCGCCACGGTGGCGGCAATCTGCAGCCGCGCTCATCGCAAGGTGGCAAACGCGCTGGTCAATGGACGAGCGCTTATCATCGAGGGCGGCAATATCGCGTACTCCCCCATCACCACAACGACGGCCGTATGGCCAGCAAAGGAGGTCGACACCATGAGGGTGGCAACCACGTACGACAACGGCAACATCTTTATGCACTTTGGCCGCAGCGAGCAGTTCAAGATCTATGATATTCAGGACGGCAAGGTGCTCAACGAGCAGGTCGTGGGCACCGGCGGCACCGGTCACGGCGCCCTGGCGGGCCTGCTCGCCAACGGCGGCGTGGACACGCTCATCTGCGGCGGCATCGGCGGTGGCGCCATCAACGCGCTTGCTCAAGCCGGCATCACGGTATACGCAGGTGCCCAGGGTAACTGCGACGCTTGCGTCGAGGCCCTTATCGCCGGCACGCTCGCGCAGAACGGCGAGGCCACGTGCGACTGCCACGGCCATGACCACGCCCACGCCCATGGCGAGTCCTGCAGCTGCCACGGCCATCACGAGCACGAGGGTCACGAGGGCTGCGGCTGTCACTAACGGCACGGCACCGCGAGCTCAAGGCGCGACGCTAAGCGCAACCCAACAATCAAAGCCAACAACAAAGGCCACCCGGTAGCTTCCGAGTGGCCTTTGCCATATCAAGCTGGAATTACAGCTCTATTTCTTATTACGCATCTGCGCTTCCATCTGGCGCAGCAGCTCCATATCGGACTTGGGACCGCCCGTACCCAGGCCGCCCATGCCGCCCAGACCCATAGCGTCCAGGCCGGGGATATTGGGCATGCGCATCCTCTTGCCCTTCTTGCCCTTTTTGCCCTTCTTGCCGCCGGCCTGTGCCTGATTGGCCATCGTGCGCATGCGGCCCATCATCTTATTCATCTCGCCCCACTGCTTCATAAGGCTGTTGACCTCGGTGGGGGTTACGCCGGCGCCCTTGGCGATACGCGCGCGACGCTGGCCGTTGATGATGGAGGGACGCAGGCGCTCCTCCTTGGTCATCGACATGATGATGGCCTCATTCTTATCGAAGATACCCTCGTCCAGGTTGCCGCCCA
Organism: Collinsella sp.; assembly: GCA_048485835.1. Classification (GTDB taxonomy): domain Bacteria; phylum Actinomycetota; class Coriobacteriia; order Coriobacteriales; family Coriobacteriaceae; genus Collinsella. Next base: position 52,151 of record DBFWBE010000002.1, on the reverse strand, counting down.
TCTGGTTGAGCGCGCGCTGGCCGCCGGGAAGCATACCCAGAATGCCCTTCATGCCGCCCATCTTCTTGACGGCCTTCATCTGGTCGAGCATATCGTTCATGGTAAAGCCCTCGCGCAGCATGCGCTCGGCAGCCTCAAGCTGCTCTGCATCGGCTGCCTCCTGAGCCTTCTCGATGATACCGACGACGTCGCCCATGCCCAGAATGCGCTTGGCCATGCGATCGGGATAGAACGGCTCAAGCGAATCGGGTTTCTCGCCCATGCTCACAAACTTGATGGGCTTGCCGGTCACCTGGCGCACCGAAAGTGCGCCACCGCCACGGGCATCGCCGTCGAGCTTGGAGATGATCACACCGTCAAAGTCGGTGCGATCGGCGAAGGTCGAGACGACGTTGACGATATCCTGGCCGGTCATGGCGTCGACGACCATCAGCACCTGGTCGGGCTTGACAGCCTTCTTGATGTCGACGGCCTCCTGCATCATCTGCTCGTCGATCTGAAGGCGACCGGCGGTATCGACGATGACCACGTCGCGCAAGTGGTCGACGGCCTCCTGGATGGCGCCCTTGGCAATGTCGACAGGGTGCGCGCCGTCACCGCGAAAGACCGGTACGCCGATCTCGCCACCGAGCGTGGCCAGCTGGTCGGCAGCAGCGGGACGGTAGACGTCGCACGCGGCGAGCAGCGGCGAGCGGCCCTGCTTCTTGAGCAGGTAGGCCAGCTTTACGGCAGCCGTGGTCTTACCGGAGCCCTGCAGGCCCACGAGCATGATGACATTGGGGATGCGGTTGCTGAAGACGAGCTTGCTCTCGGTGGAGCCGAGCATTTCGGTGAGCTCGTCGAGCACGATCTTGACGACGTTTTGCGCCGGCGACAGCGACTCCATGACCTCGGCGGTCATGCAGCGCTCCTTGGTCTTGGCGACGAACTCCTTGACGACCTTAAAGTTAACGTCGGCCTCGAGCAGGGCCATGCGAATATCGCGCATGGCCGAAGTAATATCGGCCTCGGTCAGCTTACCCTTGCCGCGCAGGCGGTCAAATGTGTCGTTGAGGCGATCGCTCAGGGAATCAAACACTGGTTACTCCTTAGTTGGACTCGCCCACCAGGGCGCGGCAGAAATCTTTGGCGTTAAACTCCTGCAGGTCATCGACCTGCTCGCCCACGCCGATGCGCAGGATCGGGAGCTTGAGCTTCTCGGCCACGGCCATGGCGATACCGCCCTTAGCCGTGCCGTCGAGCTTAGTCATGACAATACCGTCCAGGCCCAGCGCCTCGTTAAACTCGAGCGCCTGGTTCAGACCGTTCTGACCCGTAGCGGCATCGATCACAAGCACGACCGAGACCGGCATGGGACCGGCGGCCATATTGGCAGCGCGCTTACGGGTCACATTGACCACCTTGGCGAGCTCGCGCATGAGCTCGGGACTCGTGTGCAGACGACCGGCGGTATCGATGAGCACCAGGTCGCTGCCGCGCTTATCGGCCTCGTCGAGCACGTCGTAGCAAACACTTGCCGGGTCGGAGCCGCGGTCGCGCTTGATGACGGGGACGCCAGCGCGCTGGCCCCACACATCAAGCTGCTCGATGGCGGCGGCGCGGAAGGTGTCGGCCGAACCGATCACCACGTTCTTGCCGCGGGCAGCCATGGCGCTCGCGATCTTACCGACCGTCGTGGTCTTGCCGGCACCGTTAATGCCCACAAACAGCACGCAGCTCGGCGTATCGGAGAACGGATCTCGCTCGATGGGCACAAAGTGCTGCTCAAGCTGCTCGGCCAGGGCGCGGCGAAGCTGCGGAGCGGTCTTGAGGTTCTTCTTGGCCGCGGCATCGCGCAGGTCATCGGAGACCTTGATAGCGACCTCGGCGCCCATGTCACCCATGACGAGGGTGTCCTCCAGGTCCTCCCAAAAATCCTCGTCGACCTCGCCGCCAAAGTAGAAGACCTCGTTGAGGGCCTCGCGGCTGCGCTCAAGTCCGCGCGAGAGAGCATCGAAGAATCCCATTATGCATTCACGACCTTTCCGGTTTCGCGATCGAGTTTTTGCGAGACGACGCGACTGACGCCGTCGGCTTGCATCGAGACGCCGTAGAGGACGTCAGCGTCCTCCATAGTACGGCGCTGATGCGAGATAACCAAGAGCTGCGTATCGGAACGCAACACGTCGAGTGCGCCGATAAGCTTGGACAGGTTGGCGTCATCGAGTGCCGCCTCGACCTCGTCCAGCACATAGAACGGCACCGTGCGCGTGCGGTACACAGCAAAGAGCAGGGCGAGCGCCGTCAGGCTCTTCTCGCCGCCCGACATGAGCATCATCTTGGTGATGCGCTTGCCGCGCGGCTGCGCCACGACCTCGATACCCGTCTCGGCAGGATGCTCGGGATCGGTCATCTCCAGATGAGCCTGACCGCCCGGGAAGAGCATGGCGAAGATCTCGCGGAAGTTCGCATCGACCTTCTCAAACGTCACCAGGAACGCCTTGCGCATCTTACGGTCGATAGCCACGGTGATCTTGGTGAGCGCCTTGCGCGCGCTCTCCAGATCGGCCAGCTGCTCCTCGATGTAATCGGCGCGGCGCTTGAGCTGCTCGTACTCCTCCATGGCAACTTGGTTAACGGGACCAAGGTTGTTGATCTGGCGCACAAGCTGGTTGAGTTCGCGCTCGGCGGCATCGCGGTCCGTGGGCGCCGGAAGCATGAGCGCTTCCTCGAGTACCGTGGTGCCATCGGCGGTAATGGCCTTAATGGCGGCCTCTACCTGCACCTCGAGCTTGCCACGCGCGACCTTGAACTCGTTTTGCGCGGCGGAGGCGGTATCGACTCGCTCCTTAGCGCGGGCAACCTCTGCCTTGGCATCCTCGATGGTCTTCTTGAGCGAAGCGGAGTCCGCCTCCTCCAGAGAGGCCTGGTCACGCAGGCGCGCTGCCCAATCCGACGCGCGTTCCAACAGGGCAGAATAGCGTTCGTGCATGGGGTCGACGCGCAGGCGCAGCAGCTCGAGCGAGCGCGAAGCCTGGCGTGTTCCGCGGATACGACGGTCGATGCCCTCAAGACGATGCTCAAGGTCGGGCACGCGGCCCTTCAGCGAACGCAGGCGCTCGCTCGTCTGGGCCAGGCGCACCTTGGCATCGGCGAGCTTACCGGCGGCCTCGGAATCGTCACGGCGAACGCGATCGAGCTCATCGTTGGCCTCGGCAATCTGGAGACCCAGGTCGCTTGCCTGTGCACGCGCCTCGTCACGCAAACGGATGAGCTCGTCAACGCGCGGGCGCGCGGCACGAACGGCCTCGGCAGCCTGCTCGCGGCGCTTGGAGATGCGCACGCGCTCGACCTCGGCATTGTTGGCGCTTTGCTCCAAGCGGCCGATCTCGGAGAGCAGCGAGCGGCGCTCGCCCTCAAGACGGGCGATCTCACCGGCGGCATCGCCCTCGGCGGCACGGGCCTCCTCGACGGCAACGTTGGCCTCGACGACTTGGTCCGAAGCATGCTCAAAGATGGCAGCCAGATCGGGTTCCAGGCCCTCGAGCTCACGGATGCGGCGCTTGCGCTCCAAGGCACCCAAAGCCTCGCCGGCATCAAGCCCCACGCGCACCAGGCCGCCGCAGACGACGCGGGCGCCATCGGGGGTCACGTAAGTCACGCCTTCAACGACCGGCGCCGACAGCGCGGCAGCAAGATCGTCAACGACGTAATAGCCGCCGAGCAGCGCCTCGACGACGGGACCGTAGCCTGCGCGCACGGAAAGACGATCAACCAGACGGGTACCGGAGGCGCCCTCAGCGGCGGTAGAGCCGCTCACGCCGCGCGCCACCAGCAGTGCCTCGCCCGAGGCCTTCTTTTGGTCCAGAGCCGCACGACCGGCACGCTCAAGCGTGGCGGCGTCATCAAACAGCAGCGCATCGATATCGCCGGCGAGCAATTGCTCAACCAGGCCCTCAAGCTCGCGCGGGGCCTCCAGCACGTCGCCCAGACGACCCAAGACATCGTCGCCCAGCGCACCCACCAGACGGCTCACGAGCGGCGAGCTGTCGGCCATGCGGGCATCGAGTTTCTTTTGGCTGGCAAGCTCCGAGCGCACCTCGGATAACTTGTTGCGTGCCTCGCTCTCACGGGCACGCAGGTCCTTCAGGGCCGCGCGTGCCGTCTCGGTGGCCTCACGCGCATCGACCTGAGCCTGGCGCGCTTCCTCAAGAGCGCCCTCAAGCTCCTCGGCGCGGTCGCGACGGCTCTCGAGCGAAGCCATGACCTCCTCGAGCTGCTCGTCGATCTGCTCCAGGCGCGAGGCATACATGTTGTCCTCGACCTCGGCATTGCTCAGCGAGTCCTTCACCTTGGCGAGCTCGAGCGCGGCGTTGTCGGCCACGCGCTGCACATCGCGTTGCTCACGCGTAAGCTGCGAAATCTGATTGTCGAGCGCCACGCGCCGCTCGTGGAGCTCTGCGGCGGCAGGACCAGCGGCGTCAACGTCCTCCTGGGCCTGCATGTGCGCGCCGGTCACTTCCTCAAGCTGCGCACGCGCGTCCTCGAGCTCCTCGACCACGCGACGACGCTGATGCTCGGAGCTCGAAATCTGCCCGCGCATGTCAGACAGGCGCGACACCATGTTGTGACCCTTTTCCTCGAGCAGGCGCATGTCGGAGTTAATACGGCCGACCACATCTTGCATATGGCGGCGCTGCTCGCCCAAGTCGCCCACAAACAGGCCCTTTTCCTCAAGCATAACCTGGAGCTTCTCGAGCTCGCGCTCCTTTTCGCTCATGCGGTACTGCGCAAGCTCCAGCTCGGCAGCACCTTCCTTGGAGCGGCTCTCCAGGTCGTTCCACTGCGACTGCAGCGAACGAAGCTCATCGACAGCCAGCATCTGCGTAAGCTCGTTCGCGCGCGAGGACAGCTCTTTGTACTTGCGCGCGCGATCGACCTGACGCTCCAGCGGTCGCAGCTGACGGGCGATTTCCTTATTGATGTCGCGGGCACGCATCAGGTGCTCGTCCATCGACTTAATCTTTTTGAGCGCTCGCTCCTTGCGGCGCTTGTGCTTGGAAATGCCGGCGGCCTCCTCGATGAGGGCGCGACGCTCCTCGGGGCGGCTCTGCAAAATGGCGTCGAGCTTGCCCTGGCTGATGATGGAATGCGTATCCTTGCCCAGGCCCGAATCGTGCAGGATGTCCTGAATGTCCATCAGGCGGCACGGACTCGAGTTGATGAGGTACTCGCTTTCGCCCGAGCGATACATGCGACGGGTGATGGCGACCTCGTCAAAGTCGACGGGCAACATATGGTCCGAGTTATCGAGCACCAGCGTGACCTCGGCGACACCCACCGGCTTGCGCGCCGACGAGCCCGAGAAGATGACATCCTCCATGGCCTGGCCGCGCAGCTGCTTGGCGCTCTGCTCGCCCAGGACCCACAGAATCGAGTCAGAGATGTTCGATTTTCCCGAGCCGTTTGGACCGACGATGACGGTCAGGCCCGGCTCAAACGTCATATGGGCGCGGTCGGCAAACGACTTGAACCCCTTGAGCGTAAGGGACTTGAGATACACGGTTCCTCGCTTACACGTGCTTCTTGTTCAGAATCACGCCGTTGGTGGTGTAACCCATGCGGTCGAGCGCTTCAAGCGCGGCAGCTCCCTCGGCTTCCTTCTTTGAGGAGCCGGAGCCGCGACCCTGGCGAATACCATCGATCAAAACCACAGCGGTAAAGGTGGGCGCATGCGCCGGGCCCTCGGAGCCAACGAGCTTGTACGCCGGGGGCTCGTGACCGTCGGCTTGCACGCACTCCTGCAAAAACGACTTGGGGTTCGCAGGATGCTCGGCACGCTCGGAAGCCAAATGCGGCTTAAGCGTACGGTGAATGAACTCCGCCGCAACGTCCCAGCCGGCATCCAGGTACAGCGCGCCCACGAGCGACTCATAGACGTTCTCGAGGGCCGAATGCAGGCCGCGCGCACCGGTACCGGTCTCGGAGGCACCAAAGATAATGATGTCGTCGATGCCCAACTCGTGAGAAACCTCGGATAGCGTGGCGCCCGAGACGAGCGACACCTTCAAGCGAGTGAGCTTGCCCTCGTCAAACTCGGGATAGGACTCAAACAGGGAGCGTGCGACCACAGCGCCCAAAATGGAATCGCCCAAGAACTCAAGGCGCTCATAGCTGGCAGAAACCGGCTGGCCCTCGACTGCCGAGGGATGCGTAAGGGCCGCGCGCAGCAGCACCTTATTGTTGAACTCGTGGCCCAGGATTTCCTGGGCGCGCGTAAGTCGTTCGGATAAAGCCAAGACTTAGGCCTCCTTGGCGTTTTCAATAGCGTCGACAGCGTCGGCGACAGAGTTGAGCGACAGCAGGGTCTCGTCATCGATCTCGAGGTCGAACTCGTCCTCGATGGCCGTCACCAGCTGCAGACGCTCGAGCGAATCGGCATCGAGATCGTCAAAGGTAGTCTCGTCGCTAATGTCAGCGACATCGACGCCCAGAACGTCAGCGGCGACTTCGGCGATCTTATCGAAGATTTCGGAGCGGTCCATAGCGCTTCCTCTCATATTGCGTGAACATCAACGAGCTGGCGCCGCAAGCGCAGCGCCAAGACACGGTTTTGATTCTACCCCACGACGAAGGCCGCGAGGCACATAACAGCGCTCTAACTCGCTCCTACAAAACGATGCCGTCCATAGAGTTGGCGACGTTCTCGACCAGCCCGGCGCGCACGGCCTCCGCCGCGGCGAGCGTACCGTTTTTGACGGCCTCGACCGAGGTGGCACCGTGGCCAATCAGGACCACGCCACGCAGGCCCAGCAGAATGGCGCCGCCCTTAGCATCGCCCGAGAGCTTTGCCTTGATCTCGCGCATCTGCTTTTTGATGAGCAGCGCGGCAATCTTGGTGCCGAGCGAAGCCATAAAGGCACCCTTGAGCTCTTGCAGCAAAAACTTAGCGGCGCCCTCGGTTGCCTTAAGCGCGATGTTGCCCGACATGCCATCGGCAACGACGACGTCAAAGTTGCCCGAGGTTAGGTCGGTACCCTCGCAGTTGCCCACAAAGCCGGGAACGGCGGCCTTCATGGCCGGGAAGCAGGCCTTGGTAAAGTTGGAGCCCTTCTCGTCCTCGGTGCCGTTGGCAAGCAGGCCCACGCGGGGATGCTCGATTCCCAGGACGACGCGGGCATAGGCGCTACCCATCTGGGCAAAACGCACCATGTCATCGACCTCGACATCGGGGTTGGCGCCCATATCGCACAGCACCGTCAGACCGCCGGCGCGATTGGGCAGCGCATTGGTCAGACAGGGGCGCACCGGCTGCTTTTTGCCTTCGGCCTGATACCTAAACGGCGTCACGTAGGCGGTGGCAGCGGCGGTCATGGCACCGGTCGAACCGGCAGAGAAGAACGCGTCCGCATTTCCCTTCTTGATGGCGCGGCACGACAGCACGATCGAAGACTTGCGTTTGGTCATCACGGCGCGAATGGGATCGTCATCCATGGCGATAACGTCGGGTGCCTCCAGGGCCTCGACGCGCGCATGGGAGGCGGCAAAGGGATTGACGATTTCGGCGGGGCCAGCTGCCAAGACCTCGATATCGGGATCGGCGGCAAGCGCAGCCTCGATACCATCGAGAACAACCTGAGGTTTCTCGTCTCCGCCCACAACGTCTACACAAACGCGAACGTTACTCATATACATGCTCCTTATACAAAAATGGCCGACTCATTGAGCCGGCCATTGTGGTTCCAGTTGGAACGGCATCGCATCCAGAGTATACAGTTACTCGGTAACGATGACCTCGCGGTCCTTGTAGAAACCGCAGCTGGGGCACACGTGGTGCGGGAGCTTGACAGCACCGCAACGGGGGCACGTGGACTGAGCCGCAGCCGAAATCTTCATGTTGGCGGAACGGCGGGTGTGAGTGCGGATACGACCCTGCTTTTGTTTAGGTACGGGCATAGTGACCTTCCTTATGAACTATCCAGTGTGGCGATTACGCGCAAGTAGCGATACTACCACAGTTTTACTCGTCAAGCTTGAGATTCTTCAATGCTGCAAATGGATTTTCCGTGGCAGCGGCCCATTCGGCCTCTGCTTGAGCGGCGCAATCGCATTGCTCGACGTTGAGATTGATGCCGCAAGTGGGGCATAGGCCGCGGCAATCGGGCTTGCACAGGACAACGAACGGCGTGTCCATGACGACCGCGTCGTTGATGGGCTCACCCAGATCGACGATGCGATCCTCGCCCAGCAACTCATAGCCGTCTTCGTAGGCCTCGGGGTCCTCGGGCTCGTTAAAGAGATAGAATTCCTCAATCTCACCGGCAATATCAAACGAAGCGGGCTCCAGGCAACGGTCGCACTCACCGGTTGCGTGCGCGCGGACCATACCCGTAAGCAGAACACCGGTGCCGGCATTGGTAAAGACCACGTCGTAGTCAATGCCGTCCTGCAGCTGGTACTCCTTCTCGCCCACCGTATAGGCGGCGACATCGACCTTGCCGGTCAGCGGATACGAGTCTCCGGGAAACTCGAGCCGCTCGGAAAGATCGACGGTAACGCTCGGGAACTCAGCCATTACCACTGACCGTTCTGCTGGGCGGCACCCTCGTTGAGCTGCTGACGGCAACGGGTCACCGTACCGGTCAGGCTCTTGAGGTTCTCCTCGAGGTGCGTAAAGACCTGCTCGGCGTAGTCCTCGGCGGCATAGCGCGTCTCGCGCTCATACTGCTGGGCACGGTCGCGGATATCATCGGCCTGCTGCTGCGCTAAGCGGACGATCTCCTGCTCACCGGCAATGGTGAGCGCCTGCTGCTGAGCATCGGCGATGATGGAATCGGCCTGAGCGGCGGCGGAAGCCATAAGCTCCTCGCGCTCCTTGAGGATACGGCGGGACTTCTGCCATTCCTCGGGATAGCTCATGCGGATCTCGTCGAGGATGTTAAAGAAGACGTCGGCATCGATAACCTTCATCTGGGCGTTCTTGCCGAACGGCGTCTTAGCCTCTTCGATGAGCCCCTCGAGCTCGTCGACAAGACTCACGATCCTGTCGCCAGGAAAATTCTCGCCCGGCATCCGGTCTCCTTTCATAGGTAACATATCATCGTGTTAGTTTACCACATGCCACCAGGCATTAAAAAACGTCACGAAAAGCGATGTTTGAGCGCCTTGACCACATTGGACGGAACAAAATTAGAGACGTCGCTACCGAGCGAGGCAATCTGGCGAACCACCGAGCTCGAGATATAGCCGTACTGCGGCGCACTCATGACAAAGATGGACTCCAGCTCGTTATCCAGGCGGTAGTTGAGGTCGGCCTGCTGCAGCTCGTACTCAAAGTCGGTCATGGCACGCAGACCCTTGACCACGGCTCCCGCTCCCTGTTCGCGGGCAAAATCGACCAAGAGGCCGGTGAAGGGCAGAACCTCGACGCCGTCAATATCACCGAGCGCTTCACGGGCAAGCGCCACGCGCTCTTCGAGCATAAACGTGGTGCCGACGCCGTTTTTGCCCTGCGACTCGGCAACGGCAACGATCACGCTGGGAAAGATGCGGCGGGCGCGGCGGATGACGTCGATATGGCCAAACGTTATGGGATCGAAGGTGCCCGGGACAATCACGCGGTTGATGGTGTCATTCATGGGCGTCCTCCAAAAGCGAATCATCGTCATGGTCGCTGTCGCCGGCATTGCCAGCCTCGTTCGTGGCCGACCAGCGCAGCAAGTCAACCGAAGTTATGCCGTAGCGCTTCTCGCGCACGGTCTCAAAACCGGTCGGGTGAGCGCCCGTATCGGCCGCGGCGTGCTCAAAGAGTGCGTAGGCGCCCTGCGCCAGCAAGCCTTGCTGAGCTAGGTTTTGCATCAGCTCCTCGACCGGCTCGGCGCCAAAAGCATAGGGCGGGTCGAGCAGAACCAGGTCAAAGGGACCGCCCGGCACGCGGCCGCGCGAAGCGCTTGCCAGCACGTCACCCGTCACCACGCGCCAACGCGCACGGTCACGGCAGAGTGACTCGATATTCTTGGTAATGAGCCGCGCGGCATTCCGATCGATCTCAAACGTCGTGAGCGAGCGGGCACCGCGCGAGAGCATCTCAATGCCCAAGGCGCCGGAGCCGCCAAAGGCGTCCAGCACGCGGACCTCGTCCAGATCGAAGTCGAATGCCGACATGACCATAGATGCGCACGCCTCGCGCACGCGATCGGTCGTGGGGCGGGTGACATCGCGACCACGGGGCTCCTCGATCTTACGACCGCGCCATTCGCCTCCGATGATTCTCATCCTCCGCTGACCTCCTTAAAGATGTGTCGATACCGCGTGGCGACCGCATCGCGCAGAGGGCGCGTCGCCACGGAGTCAAGGTTGCAAGCATACCGCAAGAGCTCGACCGCGTCCAAATGGGCCCACTCGATCAATTCCTCGTCGGCATCGAGGTCAACAAAGCGCAAGGTCACGCCGCCATGCTGGCGGTAACCCAGGATTTCGCCCTCGTGGCGCAGACGCAGGTCCATCTGGGCGAGCGTAAAGCCGTCCGAGGTCTTCTCGAGCGACTGGAGGCGGTCTTGAGCCGCCGACGCGCCGCCGTTGCCCTTGGAGTGCGTCATGACCAGGCACGTACCCGACACACTGCCGCGGCCTACGCGCCCGCGCAACTGATGCAGGGCCGCCAAACCAAAGCGCTCACCGTTCTCGATGACCATGACGGTGGCGTTGGGCACGTCAACGCCCACCTCGACCACCGTTGTCGAGACAAGCACATCGATCTCGCCACGCTTAAAGGCATCGAGGACCCGGTCCTTCTCCCCCGCCGGCATGCGGCCATGAAGACGCTCGATGGTATGCCCCGGCAACGCAAGGCGCAGTCGGTCGAGCTCGGTTGCCGTATCGTGCAGCGGCACAGGCACGGTCACGCGGCCCTCGTCGTCGCGGGCGATGCCGGGTACATCTTCCAGCTCATCGGCCGAATCGCTCGGCTCCACGAGCGGACAGATCACGTAGGCTTGCTGACCCTTTTCGTGCGCCTCGCGAATGGCGCCATAGGCCAGGTCGCGACTCGACTCGGTGAGGACGCGCGTCGTCACGCCGGCACCCGGAACGGGACGATGGCGGATGATGCTCGTATCCAGGTCGCCGTACACCGAAAGCGCCAGCGTGCGCGGGATCGGCGTGGCAGTCATGACCAGCAAGTCGGCACCCGGGCCTTTTGCACGTAGAGCGTTTCGCTGGCCCACGCCAAAGCGGTGCTGCTCGTCGATCACCACAAGCGACAAATGCTTGAACGTGACGCTCTCCGAAAGCACCGCATGGGTACCAAAGAGCACGTCGAGCTCGCCAGACTGGAGTCGAGCATGAATCTGTTCACGCTCGGCCGTCGGCGTGGCGCCCGTCAGGAGCGCCCAGGTCATGCCAGCCTGCGAGAGCAAGGGGCCGGTCTTATCGGCATATTGACGCGCCAGCACGCCCGTGGGCGCCATGACGCACGCCTGGGTGCCGCTATCGGCCGCAACCGCCAACGCGCAGGCGGCAACGGCGGTCTTACCGGTACCGACGTCACCCAGCAGCAGACGGTTCATCACACGACCGCCATCACACATGTCATGCAGGATGTCTTGAAATGCAGCCTCCTGCTCATCGCTCAGCGAAAACGGCAGGGCCTGTTTGAGCGCAGCCAAATGCGCGCCCGCGTCATGCGCATAAGGCACTACGTCGACCATACCGCCATCGTTGCGCAGACGCAGCGCGAGCTGCAGGCAGAGACACTCCTCGTAGGCAAGACGCCGGCGTGCGATGTCGCGCTCGGCCATGCTCGAGGGAAAGTGGATCGAGCGCAGCGCACGGGCATTGCTCATGAGCTTCCGCTTTGCGCGCAGCGGCGCGGGAATGGGATCGAACGGATTGGCGACCACTTCGAGCGCACCGCTCACGATACGGCGCATCCATGCCTGACTCACGCCGTCACTTACGTAGTGGACCGGCAAAATGGTACCCGCGGCGCGCCCGTCCTCGAGCTTTTCAAAGTGGGGCGAGGCCATCTGCTTAAAACCGTAGGCAAACTCGACCTTGCCCATCACGGCCAGGCGGTCACCCTGCTTAAGCTGCTGGGCAATCCAAGGCTGACGGAAAAAGGCAACCTGCAGCACGCCCGTCTCGTCCACGAGCGAGACCTCAGTCACCTGCATACGCGGACGGGGCTGCTTTTGGACAATACGGTCGACCGTGGCGATGATGGTGCACACGGTACCGATGGGCGCCATCTCGATGGACCACGAGCGAGTAAAGTCCAGGTAGCGATGAGGAATATGGAGAAGGAGGTCCCCCACCGTCCGAATTCCCAGACGGCGAAGGGCCTCCTCACGTTTACCCGAAACATATTTGAGTCGCGCGATGTCCTCGTCGAGCGCATTGCTCTGGGCAAAACGCTCCGAGACGCGCGGCACGGAGCACAGCTCGGACATGGGCAGAGCCTACTCGATCGAGAAGATCACGGGATAGAGCGGCTGCTCGCCACGATGGGCGTCGATCTCCAAATCGGGCTGAGCTTCCTCGATGGCATCGACGATCTCCTGGAAGGCCTCATCGGACAGCTCCTCGCCGGCCAAAATCGTCAGCGCGTCACCCTCCTCTTCCTCCTGCATGCGGTTGATGCAGTCGAGCGTGACCTGCTTCACGTCGGAGCCGACCACGTCGATGGAGCCGGCGATGATGCCCATGACGTCACCGGAGTGAATCGGCGAGCCGTCGGAGGCGCTGGAGTCGCGCACGGCACGGGTGACCTCGCCATCGCGGACCTCGCTGATGGCGTCGACCATGGCGGCAACAGCATCCTCGAGTTCGGAATCGGGCAGGACCGCGAACAGCGCGGAGAACGCCTGCGGGACGGTCTTGGTGGGAACGACGGCGACCTTCTTGTCGGTGCAGGCAGAAGCGGCAGCCTCGGCAGCCATGCGGATGTTGCCGTTGTTGGGCAGGATGATGACCGAGGTCGCGTTGACCTGGTCGACGGCGCCCAGCAAGTCGGCGGTCGAGGGGTTCATGGTCTGGCCACCCGACACGATCACATCGACGCCGAGGGACTTGAGGATGTCAGCCTCACCGGAACCAGCCGCAACGGCGACAAAGCCAAGGGCCTTCGCGGGCTCGGCAGCCTTCTCCTGGTCCTCATGGATCTTAGCGGTACGGTCGTGGGCCTCCATCTCCATGTTGTGGATAAAGACCTCGTAGATCTGACCAAGCTGCAGCATGTGCTCGAGCACCAGGTTCGGGGTGTTGGAGTGCACGTGGATCTTGTAATCGGGGTAGGCACCCACGAGCAGCTCGCAGTCGCCCATGGAACCCAGGAACTTCAGGCACTCGTCCTCGTCAAAGGGGGCGTCGGCCTTAAAGAGGAACTCGTTGCAGTAGCGGAACTCCGAGCCCTCCCAATCGTCGTTGGCCTCGATCTCAACGCGACCAAGGGCCGCGTCGCGGGCAGAGCCGGCGGAATCAAACGTGGCGGAGAAATCCTCGACAACGGTGCTGCGGCCAAGGGCGGCGGCAACAAAGTTCTCCAAGAAGATAGCAAAGCCAAAGGCGCCGGAATCGACCACGCCGTTCTCCTTGAGGACGGGCAGCAGGTCGGGCGTACGGGCGACGGACTGGTAGGCCTCGACGACGATGGCGTCGAGCGCATCCTCGGCAGAGAACTTCTTCTTCTCGCACTCGTCTGCCTTGGTCGAAACATCACGCAGGACCGTGAGGATCGTGCCCTCGATGGGCTTACGAACAGCCTGGAAGGCAACCTTGACGGCGCGACGGAAGGCGAAGGCGATATTGGCGGACGTAATGGGCTCATCGGCAGAGACAAGGCCCTCGGCCACGCCGCGCAGGATCTGCGAGGTAATGACGCCGGAGTTGCCACGAGCACCCATCAAGGAGCCGTGGGTAATGGCGCCGGCAATGGCCTCCATGTCGGCATCGGCGGGAAGGGCGGAAAGCTCCTTGGTCACCGAGGCGAGCGTGAGCGACATGTTGGTGCCGGTGTCACCGTCGGGTACAGGGAAGACGTTGAGCTTGTTGATCTCCTCGGCCTTTTCGGAAACGGCAGCCGCAGCGATCGGAAAACAGGTGCGAATGGTCTTTGCAATCATGAGTGGTGAAATCTCCGTATTCGGATGCTAGTTCAGACGGCTCTTGAGCGCGTCGATGTGAATGCCGATCTTAAGGCTGGCGGGATCGATCTGGGCGATCTCCTGCAGGGTGAAGGCGACGGAGCTCGAAAGATTGTGGCAGACGGACTTCATGTTGACGCCGTTCTCGAGCACGACGTGAAGGTCGACCGTGAGGCCGTTCTCGTCGGCGGAAACAAGCACGCCCTTGCGGAGGCGCTGGCCGGCAAGCAGGCGCACGCTCTCGGCGCCCTGCAGCTGTTCGGCCATACCGACGACGCCGTAGCACGTCATCGCGGCATAACCGGCAATATCGGCAATAACGTCGTTCGAGACGCTCAGGCTGCCGTTAATGGTCTCAGACACAAGAATCTCCTTTTCTGGTGCTCGCGGCACCATGTCGTGGGAGCAATCGTTCCAATATTTTACAACGACCGCGCCTTGTTAAGGCGGCGGGGCTCGCGATTATATCCTCGACACGAAATGTTGATACGGTAACGTTCGCCACAATCGATCGCGGCATGAAAAAACCCGCCGCATAAGCGACGGGTTTTACAACCTGGCTCCCCGGGTAGGACTCGAACCTACAACAGCGCGGTTAACAGCCGCGTGCTCTACCATTGAGCTACCGAGGAATTTAAAAGCCCAGCGAAATGGGCTGAGAAATTCTGGCTCCCCGGGTAGGACTCGAACCTACAACAGCGCGGTTAACAGCCGCGTGCTCTACCATTGAGCTACCGAGGAATAGGTGCGTGCTCTCAAGCAACGAAGTTTATTATACGGACGATCGGGCGAAGGGCAAGAACTTTTTTAAGAAATTTTCCGACCCAGTCATTGGGGACGTTCTTAAACGACTAGTCATTCAAGAACGTCCCCAATGACTAGTCGTTTAAGAACGTCCCCAATGACTACATAAAAGCGCCCCCAGGCAGATGTGCTTGAGGGCGCTTCTTGCTTGACTAGCTTTCGATGTAGTCCTTGAGCTTGCTGGAACGGCTCGGGTGGCGGAGCTTGGCCAGGGTCTTGGACTCGATCTGGCGGATACGCTCGCGCGTGACGCCAAACTCGCGACCGACTTCCTCGAGCGTGCGGGGATGTCCGTCGACAAGGCCAAAGCGCAGCTCGATAACCTTGCGCTCGCGATCGGCAAGCGAATCGAGCACCTGGGTGAGCTGCTCCTGCAGCATGGAGAAGCTGGCGGCATCGGGCGGAACGATAGCCTGGGAGTCCTCGATGAAGTCGCCCAGCTGGGAATCCTCTTCCTCGCCGATCGGGGTCTCGAGCGACACGGGCTCCTGCGAAATCTTCTGAATCTCGCGGACGCGGTCGGCGCTCATGTCCATCTCGGCACCGATCTCCTCGGGGGTCGGGTCGCGACCCAGGTCCTGGAGGAGCTGGCGCTGCACGCGGACGAGCTTGTTGATGGTCTCGACCATGTGCACGGGAATACGGATGGTACGGGCCTGGTCGGCAATAGCGCGCGTAATGGCCTGACGGATCCACCACGTGGCGTACGTGGAGAACTTGAAGCCCTTCTGGTAGTCGAACTT
The DNA here is from genome assembly GCA_048485835.1 of Collinsella sp. Lineage (GTDB taxonomy): Bacteria > Actinomycetota > Coriobacteriia > Coriobacteriales > Coriobacteriaceae > Collinsella. The sequence continues at coordinate 36,484 of DBFWBE010000002.1, read as the reverse complement.
CTCGACGGCGCGGATCAGACCGAGGTTGCCCTCCTGGATCAGATCCAGGAACAGCATGCCACGGCCGACATAGCGCTTGGCGATGGAGACGACCAGACGCAGGTTCGCGCTGATGAGCGCCTGCTTTGCCTCAAGACCAACGTTCTCAATACGCGTAAGACGACGCATCTCGGCGCGTGTAAGTTCAATCTCGCCTGCATCGGCAGCCTCGAGCTTCTCGGTAGCCTCGAGACCGGCCTCGATCTTCATGGCCAGATCGACCTCTTCAGATGCGGTCAGCAGGTCGACCTTACCGATCTCCTTGAGGTACATACGAACCGGGTCGCCGGTCAGCATCACCGTGGAGGCATCGATGCCGCGCACGCGCGAACGCGAACGAGACGTGCGCACGGTGCGCTTCTTCTTGCTCTTGGAAGAGCCCATCTCGGCATCGGCCTGGCGGGCCATCTTAAGCTCGTGATCGTCAAGCGAACCGGAATCGCGCTCGTCGTCGTCATCGAAATCGTCGGTATCGTTATCGTCATCGTCGACGTCCATCGGGGCGTCGTCGTTTCCGCTCGCGGAGATAATCTGGATGCCGCTGTTGCGCAGCGCGGAATACACCGCGTTGAGCTGCTCATCAGAGACATCGATATCCTTCAGGGCGACCTGAATCTCGTCCTCGGTTACCGAAGTCCTGTTTGAGCCGTTGCCCATGAGCTTTGCAACGTAGGATTCCAGCCCAGTACCCGTGCTCTCAGTCTTTTTTGGCACAGATTCTCCCTTCGTAGTCCACAGGACTCAATACTTTAGCACACACATGAACGTCTATACCCAAAATAAAGACAGGATATAGGCGAGAATACGCTGGTTGACCACAACATCTAGGCCTGATCGGTACCTGCGGTCTCCAAACCGATCAAACGGAACGGGTCGGCCACGCCACCAATCGACTTTTGGAGCTCGCGCTGGCGCTGTGAATCTTGCACCGCCTGCATCGTCAGCACGCGACGGGCCTCATCGTCGAGTGAACGGTCCTGACGCAACTTGGCCTGCGCGGCTCGCATGCGACGTTTGATGGTATAGAGCTCAAGCGTATCGAGCATAAAGACGATGTTCGTCTCGGTCGGGTGCTTGCTCGTCGCCGAGATGCGCCCAGCGCTGACAAGCGACGCCGCCTCGGGACACACCGCGCGCGCCGCATCCATGCAGGCCACGGGATCGGTGCCCGGCGGCGTCGCGAGCACGGCCCACGCAATGGACTCATGACGTGGGTCGACCCACTCGATAGAGCAAATGCGATCGGCATACGTGCGGAACAGATCGGGGTAGCTCGTGAGCATCGTCAGCAGCTCGCGCTCTCCCGCCAGGGATTTCCGCTCCAGATCGGTCAAAACGATCGGCATCGACGGAGCTGCCGCCACGCTTGAGCTATCGGCAACGGGCGCAGCGCTTTCCATCCCCGCCGGCACATCGATTGGCGGCAGATCCTCGTCGACCTCCACCGGCGCGGCCCCATAGGCATCAAGCGGAACGTAGTCGTACGGGTCCTCCTCGACCGGTGCGGACACCGGCGGCGTCGCACCCGCGGCCCAGGCACCGCGACCGGCACTGCGTGCACCAGCCGCACCACCGCCCGAGCTTCGTCCCTGTGAACCGCCCGCGCGCTCAGCTTGCGCGCGTTGACGCTCGTAGTTCTGCTCACGACGTCGTTCCGCATCCTCGCGCTTGGCGACATCGCGAAACACGCGGCCCGAACTCGCGCGCACGGTCTCCAGGTCCAAACCCAACAGGTCGGCAATCTGGATAAAGTACGTGTCGATCATATAGCTGTCACGCAGCGGATAGATGAGCGTCAGCGCATCCTCGAGCGCCTTGGCACGACCGCCCGGTGTGGTAATGTCGCTCGACTCCTGCAGCGAACGGTAGACAAAGTCCATGAGGGGCTCGGCGGCATCGATGCGCGCCTGCAGCGCCTCGCCACCATGCGCGGTGATGAACTCCATGGGGTCGTTGCCGTCGGGCAGCACCACGCAGCGAAGATCCATCGAATCCTGCTCGATAAACTGAATCGCGCGACGGGCGGCCTTTTGGCCGGCGGCGTCGCCATCGAACATATATACAATGCGCTTGGCAAAACGGGTGAGTGTCTTGACGTGATGTTCCGTCAGCGCTGTGCCCAGCGTGGCGACGACGTTTTTGATCCCTGCCTCCCAGCAGGCGATGCAGTCGGTATATCCCTCCACCACGATGGCGGTATCCTGCGCAACGATAAACTCCTTGGCCCAGTTAAAGCCATAGAGGTTTCGCTTTTTATGAAACACGCTCGTCTCGGCGGTGTTGAGGTACTTAGGCTGACCATCGCCCATGATGCGCCCGCCAAAGGCGATATTGTGACCCTGCTCATCAAAGATGGGAAACATCACGCGGTCATAAAAGCGGTCCGCGAGCTGTCCGCGCCCGCGGCTCACGGCCACGTTGGCGTCGATCATCTCCTGCGGAGTAAAGCCCGCCTGCGACAGGTGCGAAACCAACGCGTTGCGACCCGGCGCAAAGCCCAGGCAGTAGCGTCGGCAGACATCGCCACCCATACCGCGGCTGGCAAAGTACTCGCGCGGACGGCTGTCCTTACCGCGCATAAGCATGGTGTGGTAGAACTGAGCCGTCTCGGCGCACAGGTCATAGATGCGGGCACGCTTGGTGCCGCGATCGCGCTGCGCACCGGTATCGTGCAGCTCAATGCCGGCACGGTCGGCCAAATAGCGGATCGACTCGGGAAAGCTCAGGTTCTCGCGCTTCATGATATAGGTAAAGACGTCGCCGCCCTCGCCGCAGCCAAAACAGTGCCACACCTGCGTAGCAGGGATAATGTGAAACGATGGGGTCTTTTCGCCGTGAAACGGGCAGCAGCCCCAAAACTCATGGCCGCGGGGCTTGAGCTCAACCGTTTCCTGCACGATGGCAACCAGGTCCGACGCCGCGCGTACCTGATCTTTTTCCTCATCGCTAATCACGGATGCTCACCCCCTGCTCACCCAAGTTATGACGGATATCGTCGATATTACCCTCGACGGTCGCGATCAACTCGTCCAGGGAATCGAACACGCGAGACGGACGCAGCCAGCGCGTAAACGCCAGCGACACGGAAGCGCCATACAGGTCGCCCGCATAGCCGATCAAGTTGGCCTCGAGATGCGCCGAGGCGGCATCATCGGCATAGGTCGGCGGCAGGCCGACGTTAACGGCAGCAGGCCATACGGTATCGTCGACCAGCACCAGACCCTCATAGACGCCATCGGCAGGCACTTGGATGCCGTCGGGCACCTGGATGTTTGCCGTGGGAAAGCCCATGTCGGAGCCCTCGTGACGGCCAGCCGCCACAACGCCGCGCAGCATATAGGGACGGCCGAGAAGCTCGGCAGCCAGCTCCACATGACCCTGACCCAGCTCATGGCGGACGCGCGTGGCGCAGACGGTCTGCCCGTTAACGCAGAGCAGGTCGTGACCGTAAACGTCAACCCCACGCTCAGCGCCCCAGGCGCGCATCTCGGCAACGCCCGAAGCGCCGCCGCGGCCGAGCCTAAAGTCGCTGCCGACACGAATGGAGCGAATGTCGACAACACGCGACAACAGCGCCAGAAACCCGACATGGTCGAGTGCCGCCACGGCGGGCGTAAAGGGAGCGGCCACCACCGCATCGACCCCGGTTTGAGCCAGGGCATGCAAGCGGTCGGCCGTCGTCATCAATTTTTGAGCGGGCGATGGACTCACCACGACGTCCGGATCAGGATCGAAGGTGATCACGACCGCTTTGCTGCCGTGATCATGCGCATCGCGAATAACCGCATCGATCAGCTCTTGGTGCCCACGATGTACGCCATCAAACACACCAATGGCGATTGAAGCGGCACCCAAGAACTCGCACGCATCAAATGCATCGGCAGAAACGATACGGGCCTCATCCAACTCACCCGTGAAAAAAATACGCGCGAGCTCGTGGGGCGCCAGCATCATCGAACACCGCCGATCGCCTGAGGAAAGACGTGCTCCATCACAAAGCGGCCGCCCTCGATACGAGCAAGCGCCTTCAATCCCCCATCGAGCACGAGCGCGAACGGCGCCTTCGCCGTATCGAAATCAGCAAGCGCGCGTTCAACGGGAATGCGGCGACCACAAAGCAGGTCGTCTGCAAGATTACCCGGCAAATCGACACGCGTGGCACCAAGGGCGGCGATGGGATCCAGAGCGAAGCCGGCAGCGGACTCGGCAGAGAGCTCCTCTACCGCATGACAGGCGCCAATGGAAACCACGCCGGATGCCGTACGGCGCAGCGCGGAAATATGCGCAGCACTATCGCAGGCGCGACCAAGATCGCGAGCGAGCGCACGAATGTAGGTGCCTTTGCTTACCGAAAACGCCACGGTCCAGACGCACGTATCGCCCTCGCCGCCCACGGCGATCAGGTCGGCGGCATAGACCTCGACGGGGCGCGGGGGCAACTCAACCGCATTGCCCTCGCGAGCACTCTTATAGGCGCGAACGCCATTGACCGAGATGGCCGAAAACGCTGGCGGCACCTGCATCTGCGGGCCAAGCATAGCGGCCAGCTGCTCACGGGCGTAAGCGAGATCGTACAGCTCGGGGGCAACGGGCACCGTGCGGACGGCCTCGCCCTCCGCGTCATCGGTATTGGTCTCGACACCAAACGAAATGTCGGCAACATAACTTTTGGTATCGAGGGTAAGCATGCCCAGCAGACGGGTCGCCTGGCCCACGCCCACCACCATGACACCCGAGGCCATGGGGTCGAGCGTACCGGCATGGCCGACGCGTCGCTCATGGAGGGCGCGCCGGCACTGCGATACCACGTCGTGGGACGTGCAGCCCACCGGCTTATCGACGGCGAGCAGCATATTCAATTGAGAAGGCGTACGACGAGCCATGTACCATCCAAAAAGTTAGAGCTCGACGGTCACCGAAGCGGGATCCTCCCCCACCAGCTCGGCCAGCATGGGAAGTGCCACGGCGAGCGTCTCGCGAATCGTTCCGTTGTTGGAAAAGCCGGCGGCAGCATGATGCCCGCCACCGCCAAAGTTGGCAGCGATCTCGGACACATCGAGGTCACCCTTGGAGCGCAGGTTGCCGCGCACCTTGGTATCGCCCTCGATGCCCTTTAGGAACAGGCAGACCTCAACGCCCATCACCGAACGCACCACATCGACCAGACCGTCGCACTCATCCGAAGTGACGCCGCAGGCCTCGAGGTCGCTCTGGTACGCATAACTATATGCCACGCGACCGTGCGCCACGGTCTTGATACGACCCATAACGATGGACTTGAGATGCAAGAACTCTACGCGCATGCTCTGGTAGACCTCGAGCGCGACGCGCGCCGGATCGGCACCGTGCGCGACCAGGCGCGAGGCGGCATGGAACGCAGCAGCATCGGCGTTTTGGTACTGAAAACGACCGGTATCGGTCACCAGGCCGCACAGCAGGCAGGTCGCGACACCGTTGCGAGCCACAATGCCGCAATTGTCCAAAAAGCGGTCGATGATCATGGCGCAGGCCGCGGCGCCGACGCACCTCAGGCTCAGCTCGGCAAATTCCTCGCGCGCCGGATGGTGATCGAAGCACACCACATGCGACGAGCGGCGGAGCACCTCGGCGGAGTTGTTCAGACGCTCGACGACCGGCACGTCCACCGAGATGAACAGATCCGGATTGCCGGTATACGCAGATGCCGGCACCAGACGGTCGGCGCCCTCCATAAAGCGGTAGATGCGCGGAACCGGGTCATCGTCTGCCAGCAGCAGGGCAATGTCCTTGTTGGGGAAAAACTTCATAAGCGATAAGCCCAGACCCAGCACGGAGCCCAGGGCGTCACCATCGGGAGACGTATGTCCCGAAATCGCAATGGAGGACGCACCCTCGATGAGCTCGAGGATGCGTCGCTGAATATCTGCAGACTCGCACGATGCGAGGTCGGCGGAATTACTCATCTAAAGCTGCCTCCTGGGCGGCATCCGCTATTGGATAGCCGTCCTCGTCCTTTTCGATCGCAAGCGTGGCGGGAACGTTTTCCAGCGCACGCGTGATGCGCTCGGCCTCATCGGTCGAGCGATCGATGCGAAAATCGAGCTCGGGCGTGACGCGCCAATCGAGCGAGCGGGCCAACAGGCTACGGATGCGGCCCTTGGCGCTGGTGAGCGCCTCCATGACCTCTTCGTAGCGGCTCGCGTCGCACGACACGTACACGCGCGCGAACGAACGGTCCACCGCGACCTCGACCGCGGTCAGGGTGACCAGGTCGAGACGCGGATCGGAAACCTCAAAGAGCAGGATATAACCGAGCTTCTCGCGAAGCTGCTCGCCCAGACGGCGGGTTGCCTGCGTTTGCTTCATAGCGCTACCCCCTACTCGGTACGGGCAACCTGGTCGATGCGGTAGCCCTCAATGGTGTCGCCAGGCTTGATGTCCTGGAAGTTCTCCAGGCCAATGCCGCCCTCGGAGCCGCTCTTGAGGCTCTTGGCCTCGTCCTTGTAGTGGCGCATCGAGGCGATTTTACCGTTGAAGACCACGATGCCGTCGCGCACCAGGCGCACGGAATCGGTCGCGGCGATCTCGCCCTCCTCGACGCGGACACCGGCGGCGATACCGACTTTGGGCACCTTGAAGGTGTCCAGGACGGTCGCGGTACCCGTGGAGACCTCGACCTCGGTGGGCTTAAGCATGCCGATACGGGCAGCGTCGAGTTCCTCGAGGCACTTGTAGATGACGTCGTAGCAACGGATCTCGACGCCCTCGCGCTCGGCAGCGGAGCGGGCCTTACCGTCGGGACGGACACCAAAGCCGATGATGATGGCGTTGGAGGCGTCGGCCAGAACGACGTCGGTCTCGTTGATGGCACCAACGGCGGAGTGGATCGTGTTGATACGAACCTCGGACTGATCCATCTTGTCGAGCGAGTCCTGAAGGGCCTCGATGGAACCCTGGACGTCGGCCTTGATGATAAGGTTGAGCTCCTTGACCTCGGCGTCGGCAATGGTCTCGAAGAGGTTCTCGAGCGTGACGTGCTTGACGCGGCTCTGCTCCTCGATACGGGCCTTGAGCGAACGCTCGTCGGCAAGGGCGCGAGCCTCGCGCTCGTCCTCGAACACACGGAACTCGTCACCGGCGTTGGGCACGGACTGCAGGCCCAGGATCTCAACGGCGTCGGAGGGACCGGCCTCGGTGACGGCGCGGCCCTTGGGGTCGAGCATGGCGCGGACGCGGCCGTAGGTGAGGCCGGCGACAAGCGTATCGCCCACGTGCAGGGTACCGCGGGTCACGAGCACAGTAGCGACCGAGCCGCGGCCCTTGTCGAGCTTGGCCTCGAGGACGTTGCCGGAGGCAAAGGTGTCCGGGTTGGCCTTGAGCTCGAGCACATCTGCCTGGAGCAGCACGGTCTCGAGCAGATCGTCGATACCGATCTTCTGCTTGGCCGAGATGTTGACGAACATGTTCTGTCCGCCCCACTCCTCGGGGATGACGCCGTACTCGGTGAGCTCCTGGCGCACGCGGTCGGGGTTGGCACCCGGCTTATCGATCTTGTTGACGGCGACGACGATGGGTACGCCGGCGGCCTTGGCGTGGTTGATCGACTCGACCGTCTGGGGCATGACGCCGTCGTCGGCAGCCACGATCAGAATAACGATGTCGGTCACCTTGGCACCACGGGCACGCATAGCCGTAAAGGTGGCATGACCCGGGGTATCGATGAAGGTGATCTTGCGGTCATTAATCATGACCTGCGAAGCACCGATGGCCTGCGTGATGCCGCCCGCCTCGCCGGCAGCGACGCCGGTGTGACGGATGGCGTCGAGGAGGCTCGTCTTGCCGTGGTCGACGTGGCCCATGACGGTGACGACCGGTGCGCGCGGCTTAAGGTCGGCGGGATCGTCGTAGAACGAGAAGGTGTTCTCCTCCTCGGGGGTGATGATCTTGATCTGACGGCCCAGGTCGTCGGCAACGAGCTCGACAAGGTCGTCGGACATGGACTGCGTCATCGTGAGCGGAGTACCCAGCAGGAACAGGCGCTTGATGATGTCGTTGGCCGGAACGTCGAGCGCCTCGGCAAGTTCCTGAACGGTAACGCCCTGGGAGACCTTGATGGCGTCGAGGTCCTCGGGGTTCACGCCCTGGGCCAGCGCCTCCTCTATCTTGCGCTCCTCCTGAGCCTTGGCAGCCTCGCGCTCGCGCTTCTCCTTGCGCTTCTTGCGGCGACCGGTGGACTCGCGAGAGGCCTCCTCGACGGCGGCACGAGCCTCCTCGAGCACCTTCTCGCGGCTGTACTCCTCGGCCTCGCGAGCCATGCGGCTGTAGTGGTCCTCTTCGTTGTTGTGACCGCCCTTGCGCTTCTTGCCCTTGCCCTGCTTGTCGGGGTTGGGGAAGTCCATGCCGGCAGCGACGTTGTTGCTGGCGTTGGTGCGATGGCTGTGCGGACGGCTCTCGGAGGCGTTGCGCTCGGAGTTGTTGTCGGAAGCGTTGCGATCGTTACGACGGCCACCGCGGCGGTCGTTGTTGCCGCCACGACGGTTACCGCGCTCGGCGGCGCGCTCGGCCTTGGCCTTGTCCTCGGCGTCCTTCTTCTCCTTGAGCACGGTCTCCTGTGCGGCGATCTGGTCGAGCAGCGAACGGAAACGCGAACCGGAGTCGGAAGCGGGAACGGCGCGGCGCTGGGCCTCGCGGGCAGCCTCCTCCTTCTCGCGGGCAAGGCGCTCCTGCTCGGCCTTCTTCTTGGCCTCGGCCTCGGCGCGGGCAACCTCCTCGGCAGCCTGGGCTGCAGCAAACTGGCGACGCTCCTCCTCGCGGGCCTTCTCGGCGGCGATGCGCTCGCGCTCGGCCTCGGCGGCGCGAGCGGCCTCCTCGGCGGCAGCTGCCTGCTCCTCGGCCTGCTTGGCGGCCTCGACTTCCTGGGCGCGGGCCTCGATCACCGAGGCGAGCTGCTTGCGGACCATGGCGACATAAGCGTCCTCCAAGGTGGAGGAAGCGGACTTAGCGGGAATCTTCATATCGGCGAGATGACCCATCAGTTCCTTGGAGGTCATGCCGAACTCTTTGGCCAGGGTGGACACACGGACTTTTGCCATATGACTTCACCTACCCTTTCTGGCACCTTGGGTGCCTAGAGACTGAACGAGCGTGGGAGACGCGCCGGGACCCGCCCGGCGCAAGCGCGCGCTAGATCAGGTCCTCCGCATCATCGAAGGCGTCGGTGTCGTGGACACCGCAGAATCGGGAGCCGGGACGAGCCTGGTTGCGGCACTGGATGCCGTCCTCGGACACGTACTCGCAGCGGCGGACGTCCTCGTCCTCCTCGTCACCGATCAGGTCGGCGGCGGGCTCCTCGTGAACGGGAACGTTCTTGAGGATGTCGGCGGCAAGCGTCTCGGACTTGATGTCGATGTGCCAGCCGGTCAGGCGCGCGGCGAGGCGGGCGTTCTGGCCCTCCTTGCCGATGGCGAGGGACAACTGGTCGTCGGGCACGATGACGCCGGCGTAGGCCTTCTCCTCGTCGATGAGGACGCGGGTGACCTTAGCGGGCGACAGGGCGTTGGCGACGTAGACGGCAGGATCGGCATCCCACAGGATGACGTCGACGCGCTCGCCACGGAGCTCGCCCACGACAGCGCGGACACGGCTGCCCTTGGGGCCGACGCAGGCGCCCACGGGATCCAAACGGTCGTCGAGCGAGTGAACGGCGACCTTGGAGCGCTGGCCGGGCTCGCGGGCGATCGACTTGATCTGGACGGTGCCCTCATAGATCTCGGGCACCTCCTGCTCAAACAGACGACGCATGAGCTCGGGGTGGGTACGGGAGATGACAATCGGCGGACGGCTGTGCTCGCCACGAACCGGCTGCAGGTTGGAGTTGGGGTCGCGAACGTCGATGATCACGGCCTTGATGTGCTGGTTGTGCAGGTAGCGCTCGCCCATCGGACGCTCGTTGCGCTCGTTCTCGTAACGGCGCTGGTCGAAGTGCGGAAGCTCGGCCTCGACGCCCTCGCGAATCTTGACGATCGTGAAGTCGGGCGTGGACTGCAGCACGGTACCGCTGATGAGGTCACCGATGCGGCCGGAGAACTCCTCGTAGATCTGCTCGCGGGCGGAGTTGCGCACGATGGCGTTGATCTCGGCCTTGGCGTGCTGGGCAGCGATGCGGCTCGTGTTCTTGGGGGTGACGTCGATCTCCTCGAACTCGGTGAAGTTGCCCTCCTCGTCCATGGAATCGTCGATCGGCTCCAGGCGGTAGACGTAGATCTTGCCGGTGGTGCGGTCGATGGTCACCTTGGCGCCCCACTCAAGATGCAGGATCTCGGCATAGCTCTTGGCGAGCGACTGCTCCAGGCGGTCGATCAGGTAGAGCTGGTCGATGTGCTTCTCCTGGCAAAGCTCCATCAGGGCGGACATCATGTCGGATGCTGCCATCTTACTTTCCTTCCTTCGCGGGCTTGAAGTCGTAGGTGGGCTTCAACTTGCACTTTTTAACATCAGAGAAATCGAGGGTGACGGACTCGCCGTCCTCGAGCTCGAGGGTCACGTTCGTCTCGGTGGCGGAGGCAATCTTGCCGGCGTACTTGCGACGGCCCTCGGTGGCGGTGGAGGTGAGCTCGCAGTTCTCGCCCACAAAGCGGGCAAAGTCGCACGGGCGGCGCAGCGGGCGCGCCATACCCGGGCTCGACACCTCGAGCGTATAGCTCGAAGAGATGGGGTCGAGCTCCTCAATCACATCGCCGACCCACTTGGTGTTGGCCGTGACGTCGTTGAGCGACAGGCTCTGACCCTCGGCACCCTCGATACGCACGCGCACGCAGGGGGCCTTGGTGGCACCCACGAGCTCAACATCGACGATATCGACATCGTGCTGGGGAGCGACGGCCTCGAGCGCGTCGATGATCGCCTGCTCGGTCTTGGTCTTGACCATTGCGGCACCTCCATCCATACAAAAAAGAAGCGGGGCCGAAACCCCACTTCTTTCAATTACAACTTCATTTGCAAGCAAACTATACCAATAGCTGCGGAAACGTGCAAGCACAACGCAAACCTGCAGATGAGTGCAAGCACAGGTTCTCCACAAGAAACGGATAATTGGGCGAGAACCCCCATATGGCGCTCCCCCAAAAGGGCCAAAACGGGCCAAACGTCCCAACCCGCCAAGCGAATCGGGCCCTATGGGCATTCCGCTCTTGGGTGCACATCGGCCAAACTACAGCTAGGGACATTCTGCAGCAAAAGGCCGGCCGCGCGCATTGGCCGCACAACCTTCCAAAACCCTACGGCAAGGAGGCACCCATGAAACGTCTCGGCACCCTCTGCACGACCGCGCTCGCCATCGCAGTCTGCTCGTTCGCCCTGATGGGAAGCAGCAATATCGATGGCAAAACCGGGCCATCTGAGCCGACTCCCGGAAGCACCGAAGCTGCCGAGGAAACGACGCCACAGGGTAGCTTCGATAAAATCAACGAAGACGAAATCGATCCCCAGAGCTTGGGTCCCGATTCCCAAGAACAGTTCCCCATCGACCTTGAGGCAGACGAGAGCGTCCATGTTACCTGCGTGGGAAAGGACACCGACGGCTACGGGGACGCCGCACTCGTCTTTACGGTGACTAACAACACCGGTGTCGACATGATGTTTGGCGATGTGGACTCCTATGCCTACGTCAACGGCGTGGTCCGCGATGTGCGCATGCGCCAGCAGGTCGCAGCGGGCGAGGAAACGCGCGCCATGCTCATCTTTGTGGGCACCTTCGACGATCCGGACTTTGATGTGAACAACGACCTCAACGACATCTACCTCAACATTTGGATGTTCGAAGAGGCAACGGGCAACGTTTACTTTAGGGACCTGGTACACATCCCATAGAAAACGGTGCGACGCACTGGCTAAGCAGGGCATAAAACACAAGACGAGGGACGACCCAACCGGACCGTCCCTCGTCTTTTATGCGTCAGTTAAGTGCGCAGCGCTTACTTGACCACCAGGTTGACCAGCTTGCCGGGCACGCAGATGGCCTTGACGACCGTCTTGCCCTCGAGCCACTTGGCGACGGCGGCCTCGGCGGCAGCCTGCATATCCTCATTGGAGGCATCGCGGGCCACGTCGACGCGGCCGCGGACCTTGCCGAGCACCTGGACCACGATCTGCACCGTGTCCTCGATGGACTCGGCCAGGTCGAACTCGGGCCAGGCAGCGGTATAGGCGTTGCCCTCGCAGCCGAGCGCCTCGTGCCACAGCTCGTCGGCCCAGAACGGGCAGATGGGCGCCAGCACGCTCACGATATCCTTGGCCACGCCGTAGCACAGCGCCTTGTCGCGGGCGGTACCCTCAGTGGCATTGAGGTAGGCGCTCGCCGCGTTGACGAGCTCCATGACGGCCGAGATGGCGGTGTTGAACTGGCCGCGATCGAAGTCCTCGGTGCACTTGGCGATGGTGCGGTGACGCTCGCGATAGAGCTTCATCGCGACCTCGTCGAGCGCGGACTTGTCGAAGGCCACGTTGGCGTCACCGGACTGGACGAGCTGCCAAACGATACGCCAGGCGCGCTTGATGAAGCGGTTGGCGCCCTCAACGGCCTTGGGATCCCAGTCGAAGTCCTTCTCGGGCGGGGCGATAAACAGGATCGCCAAACGCATGGTGTCGGCGCCGTAGGGCTCGATGACCGAGCTCGGAGGCACGACATTGCCCTTGGACTTGGACATGGTGTCGCCGTTCTCGTCCTTGACCATGCCCTGGCACAACAGGTTGGTGAAGGGCTCGTCCACGCTCAGCAGGCCCAGGTCACGCAGGGCCTTGGTAAAGAAGCGGCTGTAGAGCAGGTGCAGAATGGCGTGCTCGATGCCGCCGATGTAGTTATCGACAGGCATCCAACGGTCGGCGGCCTCTCGGGAGAAGGGCAGCTCGGTGTTGTGAGGATCGGTATAGCGCAGGTAATACCAGCTGGAGCAGGTAAAGGTATCCATGGTATCGGTCTCGCGCTTGGCCGGGCGGCCGCAGACCGGGCAGGTAGTCTCATAGAACTCTTTGCACTCGGCGAGGGTCTCGCCTGCGCCCAGGTCCAGGTTCTCGGGCAGCGTCACCGGCAGCTGATCCTCGGGCACGGGCACGATGCCGCAGTGCTCGCAGTGGATAGCCGGGATGGGGTTGCCCCAATAGCGCTGACGGCTGATGAGCCAGTCGCGCAGACGGAACTCGACCTTGCGACGACCGCAGCCCATGGCCTCGAGGTCGGCCACGATCGCAGCCTCGCCCTCGGAGTGCTTGCCGCCGCGCATTCCGGTGTACTTGCCAGACTGGACGAGCGTGCCCTCGGCAGCGTGGGCGCAATCCCAGTCGACGGTCTCGGCATGGAAGGTATCGATGGTCTCGCCGCTGGCCTCGACGGCAGCGCGATCGTCATCGTCCAGGATGATCGGCACGATCGGCAGGTCGTACTTACGGGCAAACTCAAAGTCGCGCTGGTCGCCACAGGGAACGGCCATGACGGCACCGGTACCGTAGTCGGCAACGACATAATCGGCAACCCACACGGGGACCTTCTCGCCGTTCACGGGGTTCACCACGTAGCGGCCGGTAAAAGCGCCGTGCTTCTCGAGGGTGCCCTGGGCACGCTCGACGGCAGAGATATGCTTGGAGTCCTCGACGATCTTGGTGACGGCCTCCTCGTACTCCGTGCCCTCGACGAGCTCGTGCAGGCCGGCGTACTCGGGAGCCAGGACAAAGAAGGAGACGCCAAAAAGGGTATCGGCGCGCGTGGTGAAGACGGTGATCTTACCCTCGTCGCCCTCGATGGGCTCGCCATCCTGGTCGCACAGGGTAAAGTCGACCTCGGCGCCCTCGGAGCGACCGATCCAGTTGGCCTGCATCTGCTTGACGCGCTCGGGCCAGCCGGGGAGCTTCTCCAGGTCGTCGAGCAGCTCCTGAGAGTACTCGGTAATCTTGTAGTACCACTGCTCAAGGTCGCGCTTCTCGGGCTCGGTGCCACAGCGCCAGCACTTGCCCTCGGTAACCTGCTCGTTGGCCAGAACGGTCTTGCAGGTGGGGCACCAGTTGACCGGGTTCTTCTTACGGTAGACCAGGCCCTTTTCCCACATCTTCTCAAAGATCCACTGGCCCCAGCGATAGTAGTCGGGGCTGCAGGTCTTGACCATGCGATCCAGATCGTAGGAGAAGCCCATGCGCTTCATCGTGGCGAGCGCCTGGTCCATGTTCTTATACGTCCAGGCGGCAGCCTGCGTGTTGTGCTTGATGGCGGCGTTCTCGGCGGGCAGGCCAAAGGCGTCAAAGCCGATGGGGTGCAGCACGTCGTAGCCGCGCATGCGGGCCTGACGGGCCATGGCATCGCCGATGGTATAGTTGCGCGCGTGGCCCATGTGCAGGTCGCCCGACGGATACGGGAACATCTCGAGCACGTACTTCTTGGGCTTGCTGTCGTCGGTGTCGACGGCAAAGAGGTTGGAGTCCTCCCAGGCCTTCATCCACCTGGACTCAATGGCCTGCGCGTCGTAGGCAGGAATCTCGTCCTTATGATCTGTGCAATCGCACATATCAGCTCCTTTAATCTTAGCTGGGGTCGGTCGGCTTAGCTTTATTCGCTACTGCGGACAGTCCTGCGCAAGACGAAGAGCACATTTAGTGCTCTTCTTTGCGTGCGGAACTTGTAGCGAACAAAGCTAAGCCGACCGACCCTAAGGTTAACTTGACTGATGATAGCAAATACGACAAGCGAGATGCCTGCGACTTGCGGGCATCTCGCTTTATCTAAATAACGTGGTTTTGAATCAACCTTTGTTTGAAACTCGTTCTAGCACGAAAGGGTTTTCCAAGTGCCGCAAATTGCCATGAAAGAGGAGCGACGCGTACTTTGGTACGAGAGCGACGGTTTGAACGGCAAGGTGCGGTGCTTGGGAAAGCCGCTTAGCGGTAGCTGACGCTTTGCTGGGAGTCCTTGACGACTACGTCGTGGGCGCCGCCTTCGACGATGGAAGTAGAGCTGACAAGCGTTAGGCGTGCCTTTTCCTGGAGCTCGGAGATCGAGAGGGCGCCGCAGTTGCACATCGTGGACTTGACCTTGTAGAGCGTGCCGCCCACGCCGTCCTTGAGGGAGCCGGCGTAAGGAACGTAGGAATCGACGCCCTCGACGAAGCTGAGCTTCGCGGCGCCGCCCAGGTCGTAGCGCTGCCAGTTGCGGGCACGCGCAGAACCCTCGCCCCAGTACTCCTTCATGTACTGGCCATTGACGTTGACGCGCTCGGTCGGGCTCTCGTCAAAGCGGGCGAAGTAACGGCCCAGCATCATAAAGTCGGCACCCATGGCAAGGGCAAGCGTCATGTGGTAGTCGTAGACGATACCGCCGTCGGAGCACACGGGCACGTAGACGCCGGTCTCCTCGTAGTACTCGTCGCGAGCGCGGCAGACGTCGATCAACGCAGTGGCCTGGCCACGGCCGATACCCTTGGTCTCACGGGTAATGCAAATGGAACCGCCGCCGATACCGACCTTGATGAAATCGGCACCACAGTCAGCCAGGAAGCGGAAGCCCTCGGCGTCGACGACGTTACCGGCACCGACCTTGACGTCCTCGCCGTAGTTGGCGCGAATCCACTCAATGGTGCGCTTCTGCCACTCGCTGAAGCCCTCGGAAGAGTCGATGCACAGGACATCGGCGCCGGCCTCGATGAGCAGCGGCACGCGCTCGGCATAGTCGCGGGTGTTGATACCGGCGCCGACCATGTAGCGCTTGTCGCCGTCGAGCAGCTCGTTGGGGTTGGTCTTGTGGCTGTCGTAGTCCTTGCGGAAGACGATGCCCATCAGGTGATCGTAGTCGTCGACGATGGGCAGGGCGTTGAGCTTGTTGTCCCAGATGACGTCGTTGGCAACCTTGAGGCTGATGTTCTTGTCGCCCACGATGAGCTGCTCACGCGGGGTCATGAACTCGGAGACCTTCGTCTGGTGGTCATCGCGGCTGGGGCGATAGTCGCGGCTGGTGACGATGCCCAGGAGCTTACCCTTGGGAGTGCCGTCGTCGGTGACCGGCATGGTGGAGTGACCGGTCTTCTCCTTGAGCTCGATGACCTGCTCCATGGTCATGTCGGGGGTCAACGTGGAATCGGACTGAACGAAGCCGGCCTTGTGATCCTTGACGGCCTTGACCATAGCGGCCTCGGACTCGGCGCTCTGGGAACCGTAAATAAAGGACAGGCCACCCTCGGTAGCGAGCGCGACACCCATGTCGACGCCCGAGACGGACTGCATGATGGCGGAAACCATGGGGATATTCAGGGTGATTGCCGGCTTCTCACCGCGCTTAAAGCGGGTTAGCGGCGTCTTAAGAGAGACGTTGTTGGGGATGCACTGCGAGGACGAGTAACCAGGGACCAGCAGATACTCCGAAAACGTGTGGGACTCACCGGGAAAGAACGTAGCCATGTTTCTCCTTTTTCCATGCGACCGGTCGGCTGCAGGCCTCGTAGGACCCAGCCCAACCTTGGGCGCCCAATACTGGGGAAGTATCTTAGCGCACTTTGACTGCTACAATGCATGATTTAAGAAGAGCACATGAGGGTTTGACGCAGGCTTTGCGTTTGCCCAGCATACACTTTAGCGGGGAGACGTGGAGCACATGGAGTACAAGACGACGGCAAAGTTGGTCATTCAAGCGTGCGACAAAGATCTACCGGGCGTCTTCGGCCACGGCTGCGTCTTGCTGCTGCAGGGTATTGCCCGCGAGCACTCGCTCAACCGCGCCGCCAAGAGCATGGGCATGGCGTATTCCAAGGCCTGGCGCATTGTGAACGAGGCCGAAGGTCAGCTGGGTTGCAAGCTCATCGAGCGCGACGGAGCCCGCGGATCATCGCTCACCCCCGCCGGAGAGCGCGCCATAGCGGTCTACGAGAAGCTGCAGGCCGACATAAACAAGGTCATTGCCACCAAAGCCGACGCCCTCATCGCCAGCATCAAAGAATAGCCAATTTGGGACGGGGCTTTTTAGCTACGCAACCCCCTCTCTAAGTTGCGGTGAAATAGGGACTGTTTATGCCGATAAAGCCGTAAATCAATCCATATTTCACCGCAACTTATGGAGTCGAGGATGATTTAGCTAGTTGCGGAGGGCGTTATCTAGGGCGGACGCTACGACCAGGGGGTTGTCGGTGCCGGCGAAGAGGCGGATGGTGCTCCCCTGCTTGCCGCGCGTGGCCGAGAGGCGCGTCGTTGCGCCGCCGGCGGGCGATGTACGAAACTCCCCCGGCAAAGCATCGAAGAAATCACCCGCACTGCGCTCGATAAGGTCAAACTCAACTGCCGGGCCAAAGCCGTGCTCGAGGATTCCTGTCGCAACCGCATGGTCGGGATGCGAGCTCAGTCCGGGATAGCGCACGTTGCACACCATCTCGTTGGCGGCCAGATACTCGGCCAGCGCACGGGCGCGGTCGAAATGCGCCTGCATACGGACGTCGAGCGAGTCCAGTCCCCGCTCCAGCACACCGGCCTCGTCAGCAGTCAATTCAAACTTGGCCAAGCCACAGCCCTCAAGCAGGGTATGCGCGCACTCGGCCGCGGCATCCACACGATGGCGCTTGAGCTGCGAGCGCGCGACCGATACGGCAACCAACTTGCGCGGAGCATCACCGGCGCATACGCGATCGAGCGCCTCGAGCGACAGCGCAGAACCCAGCCGCAGCGAATCGCAGCCAAAAGCTGACGCCACGGTGTTGTCCACAACCAGCAGCGCATGGGCCTCACGCGCCGCCCGACCCAGCGCACGAAGATCGGGCACGCGCAGTCCAAACCCGCCAATGGAGTTGACGAACCACCACAGGTGCGGCCCCTCGGCATCAAACGAAGCATCAAAGCCATCAGACGCAGCAGCAAACGCCGCAACCGACGACTCCTCCACCATAGCCACGTCGCAGCCATCAAAGCCGCGCGCAAACGCATCGGCAAAGTCATCCGCAAAGGCCACTAGGCGGTCACCGGGACGCACAATCCCCAGCTGCGACAGCGCTGCCGGCACATGCGGGGCCGCAAGCAACCGCGCCTCACGCGCGCCGGCCCTCAAAGCCCAGGCCTCTTCTAGCTGCTGTACGCCCATACGGCACCGTCCCTTCAAAACAAAAACCCACGATGCGGGTGTTCCCCGCATCGTGGGCAACGGCTGCAGTATAGCGCCGATATGCGACGAATCGCTTAGATGTTGAGCGTGTGATAGTTCACGCTCGTGCCCGGAGCGTCAACGGTCACGCCATAGGCCTCGGGATAGATGCGCGTCGAAAACACGAGCGCGCCATCATTCACGAACACCTCGACCGACGAGACATCGCCAACAATGCGCACGTTACGAACCTCGTCGACGGGCTCCCAACGCACGGTACGACCGCAGCCGGCAGAAGCGCGACCCTCATCGGTAAATCGCATCTCAAAGCGCGAGGGCAGTTCGCCCTCGGCGGGCACAAACTCCAGCTTCAGCTCGTCATCAACGGTCGCGGTAAACGCGCCATCGACACCGTCAACAACAACGTCAAAGCAGGTATCGTCGGCAACCTCCAACGAGCCCTGCCCCACACGCACCGAGGCATAATGGCGCTCGATCTCGCGAGCCGGCTGCTGCAGCACCACGCCGCCGGCGCCGGCTGTAAGCTCACGCGGCACCGTCATGCAGTGCTGCCAGCCACACGCCACGGTGGGCGCGTTGCCATAGGTCGGCTCATCGGGCATGCCCATCCAGCCGATCAGAATGTGGCGACCATCCTCGGACGTAAACTCCTGCGGCGCATAGAAGTCAAAACCGGCATCCCACAGGCGGAACTCGCCCAGCTCATAAGCGTCCTTGCCACCAGTGATGTCGCCCGATACAGGCATGTAGCCAGCGGCATACACATTGCCGCGGTCCCAACGACCGCCCTCAAGACCCTGGGGCGAGAAGGACAGCCACTTCGCCGGTACACCGCCATCCGACTCAAGCTCAAGGTATCCCGGGCACTCCCACATAAAGCCAAAGCGCTCGGGCGTGGAAACGCGGCTTTCGAGCTCCCAGCTCAGCATATCGGCCGAGCCATACACCAAGATCTCGCCCACATCGCGCCCGGCACCTTCGCCGTGCATCGCACAAAAACGGCTTTCGACATGCGGCCCGTCCACGCGACGACGCGCGCCCAGCACCATGTGGTAACGCCCATCATCATCGCGCCACACCTTGGGATCACGCACGTGGCAGGTCAGATCGTCGGGATAATCCTCGGACGCCAGCACCACGCGCTTTTGGCTGAACTCCCGACCGGCAAGGCCATCAACGCTCTCCACATAGACGGTATCGGCGCGGCGGCCAGTATTGACGTAGTCGTACGTGCCGTCCGCATCGGAAAGCTTAACGTTGCCTGTGTACAGTACGCGAATGCGGCCGTCCTCGGCAAGCGCGGAGCCCGAATACACGCCATGGCAGTCGAACGGCTCGTCGGGAAGCAGCGGCGCGCCAACATATTCCCAGTTCATAAGGTCGCGGCTTGTGGCATGGCCCCACATCTTTACGCCGCCGTTCACATCAAACGGGGCATACTGGAAGTACGCGTGAAACACGCCACCCACCTGGCAGAGACCGTTGGGGTCATTGAGCCAACCCGCCGGCGGCATAATATGGAAGCGCTGGCCATACGCGCCATAACCGCACTCAGTGGCGGCGGCGTCAACGGCGGCAACCAGCTTTGCAAGATCGCGACCAAGTGCATTAGACATATCAAAGTCCTAACGGATCGAAAGTAACAAGGCGCCAGAGAACGGCACCAGATACAGGAAACGCCCGTGAGCATACAACCCGCGGGCATTCCCTCAATCAAAAGCTCTTAGGCCTGCTCGGAAGCCTTGGGCTCGTCCTTGTACAGGACAAACGAGACGCCAAAGGAAACCAGCGCGGCGACCGCAAACATGATCGCGTACTGCACGGGCTGGGCCAGGCACAGCAGGATACCGAAGATACCGGTAACGCCCGTGCCGGAGGCGGCCAGCGAAGTGAGCGCGCAGACCAGGGCACCGCAACCGCCGCCGATGCAGCCGGCGATGAAGGGCTTAAAGAAGCGCAGGTTCACACCGAAGATGGCAGGCTCGGTAATGCCCATGAAGGCGGACAGGGCCGAAGGAAGCGCCAGGCCCTTGATCTTGGCATCGCGGGTCTTAAAGGCAACGGCGAGCGCGGCACCACCCTGGGCGATGTTGGCAGCGCTGGCGATGGGCAGCCAGTAAGTCACGCCGTACTGGGCGAGCTGGCCAAGGTCGATGGCGGTGTACATCTGGTGAATACCCGTAACGACCGTGGGGGCATAGAACAGGCCGACGATAAAGGAACCGATGCCGAAGGGCAGGGTCAGCAGGGCCTGGATCAGACCGAGGATGGCGTTCTCGGCCCAGACAAAGATGGGGCCGACGGCAACGAGCGTCACGAGCACGGTCACGAACACGGAGACGAGAGGAGTCACAAAGAGGTCGAACATCTCAGGAACGATCTTGTGCAGGCGCTTCTCGAGGAAGGCGAGAATGGCGCAGGCGATGACGATGGGGATCACATGACCCTGATAGCCGACCCACTCAAAGCTGTACACGCCGGGGATGACGGTGACCATGGTCTGCACGCCCTCGGAGGCAACCGTATAGGCGCTCTGCAGCGAGGAGTTGATGAATGCACCACCGACGACGGCGCCCAGATACGGGTTGGCGCCAAAGGCCTTAGCGGCGGAGTAACCGATCAGGATCTGCAGAATGCCAAAGGACGTGCCCGAGACCAGATCGGCAATCTTATAAATAAAGTTATTGGTGTCGAGCGCGATAAAGCCGTTGGAGGCCATAAAGTTGAGGGCGCTCATAATGCCCAGCAGCAGGCCCGAAGCCACGATGGCGGGGATGATGGGGACAAAGACGTCGCCGAGTACCTTAATGGCGCGCATAAAGATGTTCTGCTGCTGCGCCGCGGCCTCCTTGACCTCGGCCTTGGTGGCAGCCTCGACGCCGCTGAGCGCGATGAACTCTTCGTAGACCTTGTTGACGGTGCCGGTGCCAAAAATAATCTGGAGCTGGCCTTGGGCTTCAAAGACGCCCTTGGCGCCATCGACATTCTCGAGGGCCTCCTTGTCGACCTTGGCGTTATCGGCAATCACCAGGCGCAGACGCGTGGCGCAGTGTGCGGCCGAAACAACGTTGCCGGCGCCACCGATGTTGTCGAGCACCTCTTGGGCTGATTTGCGGTAGTCCATGACTTCCCTTTCCTCCAACGGGCGCATCTGCACCCGGCCATCTTTGACACTTACACTGTAATCGTTTTCAGTTTCATATATCTGTAATCGTTTTCATAGTAGGGTGAACGGTAGGAAAAAGGCGGCGAATGGTAGTTTTGGGACAAAAAACGGGGGACTCAAAGGCGGGCAGGCACGATCAAGACCTAGACATTCATCAACTGATGGCCGAGCTTGAGCGTCTTTAGGCCGTTCTCCCCCTCCGCGCCATCGAGCGTGTTGAGCAACATATTGGTCGCCTCGACACCGCTGGTCAGGTAGCCGTAATGCACGGTGGGAATGCCGCCCGTCAGCGCGCGCAAAAACGCGTTGTCGCCGAAACCGCTCACGCGGTGCATGCCCTCGCCCGTGCCGCGAACCTCATCGATGGCACGCAGCGCGCCCGCCGCCATGGTGTCGGTCGCGCAGGCGATAAACGAAACATCGGGAGCGACGGAAAGCAGCTCACGCGCCGCACCATAGCCCGAGTCGAGCGTAAACGAGCCCAGGCGAATCAAGGCGGAATCGAGCGGGTTGCCCGCAGCGCGCAGGCCGGCCTCAAAACCGCGACGGCGGTCATAACCGGCAGCGCGGTCCTCTTCGGTAACTCCGATGTAAGCGATCTTGCCATCCACCCGACCTGCAAGCGCACGGCCGAGCTGAAAGGCAGCCTCGTAATCGTCGTGATAGACGCACGCCGCGCCCTCGACATGCTGGCCGATCAACACAATGGGCACACGACACGACTCGATCGCGCGACGGTGCTCATCGGTGATCATGGTTGCCACGAGCACGATGCCATCGACCGGATGGTTCTGGAACAGGTCGAGATACTCGAGCTCGCGATCGGCCGCGTTATCGGTATTGGCAAGGAGCATCTGGTAGCCACGGCGACCGAGCACCTGGCCAATACCGGCGGTAATGCGGCTTACGGATTCCGAGTTAATCTTAGGTACGATGACGCCGATGAGCTTGGTGGAACCGGTGCGCAGCGCGCGAGCCTGGCTGGATCGCACGTATCCGGTCAGCTCAATCGCCTGCTTAATGCGCTCGGCTTTGTCCGCCGAGATATATCCACCGTTGAGGTAGCGCGAGACGGCGGCGCTCGAAACGCCCGCCAGCTCGGCCACATCTTTCATCTTTACCACGAGCACCCCTGTCATTGAAATCGCTTTCACCATGATACCCGTGAAGACGGCATGCGAACCAAATCGGCCCACCCAGGTCGAGCATACGCCAGCGAGCGGGCAGCTGCCGAGGCGAGGTGCCGCGAAAGAGGAGCGAAGCGTACTTTATGTACGCGAGCGACGGTTTGAATGGCAGATCGCCCGGCAGATGCCCGCGCAGCGTCGAGCGGTCCGGCGTTTGTTAAAACGCCGGAACATAGTTAGCCGTGATATTCGCCGTTGTATTGGATCAACGTCAGATCTTCAACGCCGTCGAGCGCGCGAATGGCGTCCGCATAGGGCATGTCAACACCGTCCGAGAACACCTCGACGGCCATTTCCACCTTGTCGCCGCGCATGGTCTTGGACTTGACGGTAAACTTGGTGCGCCCAAATGCACGCACGATATCGTCGCCGGTGGTCTGGCCCGTGTAGTGAATGACAATCATGTACACGCGCGCCTTGTCCTGGTGGCTCGCAAAGCCGGCAATCATCACCACAATCACCACTGCCGTAAGCCCCACGAGTGCGTACATGCCGGCGCCTGCCGTAATGCCTGTGGTAATGGCCCAAAAAAGATACAGCAGGTCGAGCGGGTCCTTGACCGCCGTACGGTAACGCACGATCGACAAAGCGCCCACCATACCGAGCGAGATGACCACGTTGGTCGAGATAGCGAGCGTCACCATGCAGGTAAGCACGCACATGCCCACGAGCGTCACGGCAAAGCTGCGCGAGTACACCACGCCCGTAAAGAAACGCTTGTACACGTGGTAGATCAAAATGCCCATGACCAGCGCCACGAGCAGCGACAGTCCGATCTTGGCAGGGTCGACCTGACCAAACGCCTCCAGTACGGAGTTCTTAAAAAAGTCCCTGGTGCTCATGACTAAATATCCCCTCGGTTCTCAAAATCCGATTCCCAGTAATTAAATCCGCGCAGGTAAGCGGTCTTTTCGTAACACAGGCAGTACTTGGAGACCGCCGTGAGCTCCGCCGCGCCCGGTGGCACCATATCGCGCACCAGCTGCGGGCAAAACTCGGTAAATTTGACCTCCATCACAAGCTTGCCGGGTTCTAGCACGGGCAGCGCGGGCAAGGTCGCGTCAAAGATATCAAAACTCCCCACCGCGGCGCGCACGTTCATGTCAAACGTAATGCGCACGGTGCCTTCGTCCATCACCCACGGCTCGCGCTCGTAATCCACGATGGTCCGCGGGCGCATCATGTTGCAGATGCACTCGATGTAGAACTCACGGCAGAGCTGGTGTGGACTCCGCAGCAAAAAGTCGTAATCGCCGGCCAGGATCTGCTCAAACTCGTCGCGCGTGAGCGGCGCGTCCTCCTTATAGATCCAGCCGCCGTACTTCTTTTTGCGCTCGAGCTTAATCACCTTGTCGCTGCCGTTATAGATGCGCACGCGATACTTTTTGCGCATGAGAATACCGGCGTCTTTTTCCTCGTAGGCAGAGTTGCAGTAGTCGTCAAAGTACAGGCTGCGAATGGTGTAACCGCCTGCCTGCGCATGCTTGTCCAGTTTAAATACCGGCGCCATGCGACAGGCAAGCGCAGCATGTTCGCCCTCGTTGATAAGGTACTTGAGCTCGTGGCGGTAACGTTCCTGCGTGGCACGCACGGGAGGTGCCGCCAGGCGCTCAAGCAGCGCGCTAGCCCTCCTCATACGTATCCCCCACGACCTTACCGCCATCCTTGACATAGAAGCACAGCATGCCGTAATGCTTGCCGCCGTCGGTCACATAGTAGTCAAACGCATCTTGCGTATAGCCGTCGGAGTTAGTGGCACGCACGCGCACAAAGTACTGGCCGGTATCGGGCGCATCGCACGTTACCTCGGGCAGCAGCACGTCCTCGGCCTTAAAGACCACGTCGCTTATGGCATAGTCGCGCGCAAGCTCCACGGTATAGCGAATGTCGCGCGCCTTAAAGTCGTAGGACGCATCCCAGTTGATGCGCAGCTTACCGTTATCGATCTGCGGCACGCCAATGTAGAACGGCATGGGCTTTTTATAGCTCTCGCGGAAGCTCTTATAGTTCTCCTCGATCTCGGAAGGAATCGCCGCGGTGATCTGCTCGTATTGGTCCTTGGTGACAGGCAGATGGTCGATATCGGGCGAAGCAAAGACCAGCGATTCAGTAACCTCGCGGTAGTGCTTGATCATCTTGGTCAGGCGAGTCTCGGTCAAATACGAGCGCAAGTCCTTGACGGCACGGTCGAGTTCGCTGCGGAACGACTTGCTGCGCAACGCACGATTAAACAGCACGTTACCCCAGTAGTTGCTTGCGCCGCGCTCCCAGCTCGCGTAGTCCGAAAACCCGGTAAGAGAAAGCTCAAGCTTACGCAGCATGCCGTCGTTGTCCCAATCCAGGATGTACCAGACCTTGGAGTTAAGCGGGCTGTACAGATAGCAGTTACGGTTCTGCGTATCGCAATTGCCCGTCAAGATCTGAAACGCCATCCAATAGACCAGGTTCTCGGTATCGAAGTAGGTGTCGAGCACATCGTCGATCTTTTGCGTATCGTCGTTGAGTGCATCGAGCATCTCGATCAACTTGGTATGGTCCGAATCGCCCTTAATCTCGAGCATGCCCTCAAACGCCGTCTGGTCATAGTCGGGGTCATCGGCGAGCTTAATGATGTCCTCGTAGCGATGGAAATCGAAGCTGTTCACCTTATAGAGATGCCCGCTCTTATCCAGACCGTGGGCCTTGAGCGCCGTCTTGTTGAGCTGCTCGACCTGCGTAAACAGACCGTAGTCCTCAAAGGTGTCGTTAGTTTTTTCGGTCTGGTCGCACACCCATAAGTGCACAAACTGCGTGCGCAGGCCCATCATCTGGGGAATGCCACGAATCAGATCGTAGGCCATCTTGTTACGAAAGCGCATGCCCTCGCCCATGTGCTTGTTAAGCGCAATCGCACGTTGCTGGCGCCACGTGCCCTTGCCCTTTTTGAGCTCCACCTTATAGTTCTTTTGTGCATAGGTACTCGACGTCTGACCGCGCACCTGCACCGTGGCGTTGGGCGCCTTCTCGCCATAGCCCACCTCGCCAGCAACGGGACCCTTATCATCGCCAGGCTGCAGCAGGCCCATAACCTGATAGCGCGTCACGCCCATGTCGGCATAGTCATACACCGAGTAGGTATTGATCTCGGCCCAGCTATGATCAGTATTCTCAGAGCTGTTGCCGCGAGAGACCGTCAGGTACATGCATACGATGCCCGAGTCGTCGTAAACCTCGTACAGTTCGTCCTTGTCGCGAAGATGCTTGATCTCGCTAGACGCATCGGCCTTTTTAATCTTGTCCTGCTTCTTGGTCTTTTTTGTCGAGGATTCGTCCTGCGAAGAGCAGCCCGAAAGCAGCAGTGTGCCGGCAGCCGCCTCAATCAAGCGGCGACGCGATATCATCCTATCGGTCATCAGGACCTCCCCAACGATTGCGATACACACGGACCACCGTGCGCTCAAACGCACCATGCGGCTCGCCCTCTAGACGCAGCTCCTCGTAGCGCTGTTCGGCACGGTCGAGCAAGCAGCCCAACTCCGTAAAGCGACCCGTCTTGTCGGTCGCCACAATGGGCTGCTGACTCAGGATACGATACGGCAAGTTGGCGGTATAGGTATCGAGCCGCATGAGCGCCACAACAAAAAACACCGCCGCGCCGAGCAAAAAGCCAAAGCCATAAAACTGCTGCGGAAAGAACAGCGAGACGATGGTCGCCAGCCCCGCCACGCCCGCGAACAGCCCGGAGGCAAGCACGGCGCCTTTGTAGTCGGTAAAGTACAGCAAGATCAGCAGAATCGTGTTGCCCACGGCATACAGGCCATAGCCCACGCACAGCGTGCGAAAATACCCGTGCATCAGGTTATTGAAGCCCAGCGGCAGGGCCGAGAGCACCGTGGTCTCGAGCGAGATGACCGCTGCCGTCACAAACAGCTGCTTGAGCGCGCAAAACCGCAGCTCCCGGTTGAGCGTGGCGAGCATTTCCTCCTCGGCCACCACGATGTCGCCCACCACGCCGCCGTCGTTAAACAGGCTGTAGTAGTCGCGGTAGCGCGGATAGAAGTTGACTTCGACCGACACCACAAAGTTGACGGTCGTGACCAGAATGGTCAAAAACGCGATGAGCGCCGGCACATCATGATAGGGCGCGCCGTAAAACAAGCCCTTGACCTGCACGCCAATGGGCCCTGCCCAAATAATCACCAGGTGCGCAAAGAGTCCCAAGTTGGTAAACAGGCCCGTGAGCGCCAGCGGCATAAACTGGTCGAGCCAGCGCAAAAAGAGCCAGGGGCTGCGATCGCTCTGAGGAAAATACCGGTATAACAGCACCACGTCCCAGGCGAGCATCACACCGTAGCCCAGGGCGATCGAGCCCAGCAGCCCCTCGACCGGCGGCAACCCCAGCACCAGCGCGGCCAAGGCACACAGGCACGCCATGCCAATGGCCGCGGCAAAACTGCACAGAATACCGCGGTAATCCTTAATAGCCGTGAGGTAACTCATGCCGTTCCAGTTGACGATCATAATGTTGAACAGCCACAGGCACAGCAGCCCCTGCAGCAGCGTGGCGCCCGAGAACAGCAAAAATACGCCGTAGAGCACCGTGCCCGCAACGAGCATGATGGCGTTGGAGCCCCAAAACGAGGGCAAGACCTCTTCTTCGCGCTCGGCAAAGAGCATGTCGGCCAAAAAGCGCGTGACGGGCATGGAGAAAAAGCTCGTGAGCGTGAGCGAGGCCAGAAGCGTATAGGTCACCATGCACACCAGCAAGTCCTGGTTGGCACGGCCCACACCCCACAGGCCGCACAGCACCAAGATGCCCACCTGCAGTAGCACGCCCAGCAGCATGGGGCCCGTGCACACAATACCGGCGTAGCCGTAGGCGCGCATCGTGGCAAACAGACCTTTGCGCCTAAACAGGCGCTTGAGCTCAAAACCGATTCCGGCCACCGGCTACTCCCCCTCTCTGGGCAGGTCAAACGCACGCGCCGTCTCGTCGTACAGCGCGCGATAGTTGGCGAGCATCTGCTCGTGTAGGTAGTAGGTCGCCACGCGACGCTGGCCGCGCTCCCCCATTTCCAGGCGGCGGGCACGGCTCGCGCACATGCGCTCCATAGCATCGGCCAGACCCTTGCGATACATGGGCGGGCTCACGAATCCAGCCACGCCAAAGTCGTCGCCGGGGGCGCCCTCGAGCAGCTCGCGGCAGCAGCCGACCTCGGTCGTCACGCAGGGGCGACGTGCGCCCAGCGATTCCAACACGCTGAGCGGCTGGCCCTCGGAGATGCTCGTCAAAATGGTAAAGTCGAGCTTTTCCATGTACTCAACCACGTTGACGCGGCCGGTAAAGATCAAGTCGCGCACGCCCAGGGTATCGACCAGCGCGTGACACTCGGCGCCGTACTCCTCGTCATCCACGCCGCCCATGATGTGCAGGCGCACGCGGGGCAGGCGCTCGTGCAGCTCAAAGAAGGCATAGATCATGGTCTTGACGTCCTTGATGGGCGCCAGGCGCACCACCGCGCCAATGTCCACCCAGCCGTCATCGGGCTTTAAGGGAATGTCCTTAAAGCGGTCAAACTGGATGCCGTTGGGGATGACCAGGCATTTGTCCGCATCGCAGCCCATGTCGATCTGCGTCTTACGGGCGTTATGGAACAAACTGGTCACGCGGAAGGCGCGACGGTAGATCTCCTCCGAAAGCAGGTAGAAAAAGCGGATCCAGCGGTCCTTAAACGACGGCACCACCCAGTCAGCGCGAATGATCTCTTCCTCGCGTTCGCGAGTATAGATGCCATGCTCGGTCAGCAGCACCGGCGCATGGTGACCGCTTGAGCCCAGGCAGGCGAGCAGGCCACCGTAGCCGGTCGAGATGGCGTGGTACACATCGGCCACCGGCACCTCGCTGCCCAGAAGGTAGAGCACGGGCAGCAGCATGGAGCGCATGGTGTGGAATGCATCGGCAAAGGGCGTGTATGGGTACTCGGCCAGGCACACGTCGCGAAAGATATCCATAAAGGCGCGACTCTGCAAAAACGAGAGCGGATGCACGCGACGGCGCTGGAAGATATCGAATAGCACGTCCCAGTCCGGATTGGAGAGCGACACCAGGCGGCGCAGCGCCTCGCGCTCGCGGGCGTTAAAGTCGGCCTCTTCTTGCTCGCCCGATAGGCGCAGGGCGTCGTCCAGAAACACCTCGTGCACCTCGACCACGTTGCCGGGCAGCTCGTAGACAAACTTGCCGCGGTCGACAGCATGCGCGCCAATCACCCACAGCACAAACTCGTGCTCGGGCATGGCCTGTATGTAGCCGTGCATCCAGGTGGACACGCCGCCGTGCACATAGGGGTAGCAACCCTCGAGTACCAAGCAGATTCTCATTTGTCGCCACCCTCCTTGCGTGCAATGGTCACCGTCTTGTCCGTGGCTTTGACCAGGTACAGGTCGCCCGTCAGATGCGTAATCTCGCCACCCGTGACTGCACCGGGCTCACCGTTGTTGGCGCGGAACATGAGCCACGCCTCGTCGTGGAAATTGCCCAGGCTGAGCGTCCAGGCATCCGCACTTGTATCCACGCTCACCGTCACGGACGAAAAGCGCTGGATGGCGCCCGAGCATTCCGAACCGGTCTGGCGCCGCAGGTCGGGCGCAGACTTGGTAAGCCACTCCAGGTAGTTGGTCAGACCGCCCTTGTAGACCTCCCAGCCCTCCTTGGCGCCGCGATCGGGATCGAGCAGATCATCCGGGTGCATAAAGTGCGTACTCACGTAGTGCATGTTGAGCTCGGACACGGCTGCCAGACGCATATAGGAATCGTTGACCATGCCGCCCGAGACAATACGTGGCTGCTCCACAATGCCATCGCTCGCCACGCCAAACTCCTGCACATAGGGCAAGTCGGTGCCATCCTCAAAATACGTACTGGCGATGGTCTTAATGCGCGGAACGTCGGTGCCAATAAGCTTGCGCGCACGGGCCGAAAGGATATTCGACGGTGGCACATAGACCGAGCCGTGCGCGTTGGGCAGTACCTCGTCCTGAAAGGCGATGAGCTCGTTGAGCGACGCGACGAGCGTTTCCTCGTTCTTCCACGTCTTGTAGTCGTACAGCTTGCCATAGTCGGTATCCCAGAGCGCCAGAGGCTGATGGTTGTAGCCGTGAAAGCCCAGCTCTCCGCCCATCTGCAGCAGCATGCCGCCAAAGTAGCGGAACTGCGTGGTATCGGCCTGGCGCGCGGGCTCGGTCTGGTTGACCGCGTCCTCGTAGTTTTCGATCATCACGCCGGTAAAGCGAATGCCATATTTTTGCGCGAGCTTTTGCAGATCGGGCCACCAAACCTTGGTGTAAAAATCGGCAATGGAAAGCCCGTAGTCGCGCTTGATGTAGGTGCCATCGCCCGAGGGCACGGGGCTGGGAAAGTCGTCTAGGTAGAAAACGGCGCTGTTGATGACCGGATAGGCCGTGGCATAGCCCAGCAGGCTGATCGCCGCGGCGTAAAAACCGCGCATAACCTTGTCATAGATACCGATATTGCATACCACGGTGCGCCCGCTACCGCAGTCATTCGACCAAATGAGCGAGGCACCCGCATCGCCGGTCTTAGCCCACACACGAGCCGTCTCGCGCAGCGAAACCGAAATCGACGAATCGAAGGGGTCCGAGAGCTCGTAGCGCTCTCCCCCGCCCAGCATAAAGTCCTCGCTCGGCACAATGCTTTCGGCTTTTACATAGTCATATCCGGCCGATTCAATGCCAAGCTTGGGGGCAATTACTTGCAGATAGCTCGAGTTATCCGGAGGCATGGCGAGCATAAGCGAACCACCGGCACTCACCCAACTCATAATGTCACTCAGGTGCGTACCGAGCCCATCGAGCGACGGCATGAGCAAAATCACGCGATCGAAGGAGGTCAGCGAGGGAATGGCATCCACGCCGTCCAGGGCAAGGTCCACGTCGCGGTGCGCGATCTTCATGTCGAGCAGGATCTGGTCAAACTGCTCCTTTACGTCCTCGACGCCAGCTTGGTCGGAATCGGTAATGACCAGGCACGTGGGCTTTTGGCCAAATATTGCGGAGGAAGCCGGCACCGCATCGTTGGCGGCAAGCATCCCCAGCTTATGCTGGCCCGCACTGTACTGCACGCCGGCGCGCTCCACCAGCAGCACGGCCGCCATGGCAATAAAGACCGCCCACACCACAAGCAGCCCCATCCAACGAAAGCGGCCTGCACGGTCGCGGATATGTTGCGCCACGCTCATCGGACCTCATCCCCGTCGCGCCAAAACGCCAACTTTTCGCGGTTGTCGGCGCTCAAATACACATGTTGCTTGTCAATCGCATCGATCACACGGTGAACCTCGACACCGTTGTGGCGCATCACGGCCAGCCGCAGGCAAAGCATCCAAACCTCCTGCTCCTCGGGCACGTCGAGCACCAGCTGGTCGGTCACGACCTGCGCCTCGTCGATCTGTCCGACATCGGCCAGCGCCGTCGCGTATCGAATGCGCAGCTCAAGGGTATCCTCGCGCTCGCAGCGACGCGCAAGCAGGCGCGCGTACTGTTGGCGCTGAATCTGAGCCACGCGCCCCTCAGCCAAGCCCGAGTCCAAGTATTCACCAAGAAAATCGCAGTATTCGTTGAGGTTTTGCGCGCTCGGGTCCGTCTTAAAGGCACGCTCCAGCTGCTGCAGTTTAAGGTCGGACTCCTTGGAGATCTGCGCCACCGCCGTCGCGGCATAGTGCGCCACCTCAACGTCGTCGTTAAGCTTAGCCGCCTGCAGCTGCGCCAGGTAAGCGTCGGGCTCCTCGGTGAGCATGGAGAGCATAAGTCGGCGCCGGAATGCCGGGTCATTGACGATGAGCGCCTCCTCGAGCGGCACTACGCCTGCATCGGCATCACGTTCGTGCACTAGGATGCTGCGATGCAGGTCGTCGTTGAAGCGCAGCGACTCCAGCGCAGACTCTTTCAGCCCCTCGCCAAACACCGCGCTGCAGACCGATAGCAGAACCACCAGCAACGGGCCCCACAGCGGTACCAGCACTATCACAGCCAGCATGTGCCCGCGCACCGGCAGCAGGCCCAGCTTCATGAGCGTCCACAGCATCAGGCAAACCAGCGCATGAATCAGCAGCAAGACGGCAGCAACGACAAGCGAGATCAAGCGGCACCCCCCTCACCGTCACCGGTGTAAGAGATGTGCTGCAGCAGCTCCACGATGTCCTCGCCGTCGACGGGCTCCACCGCAATCTGCTTTGCGCTCAGGCGCTCGCGGATAATGGGCAGATCGCATGCCTTTGCCTGTCGCATAAGCAGGTAGAGCACGTCGCCGTCGACCAAGCCCGCCGCGTCGCTCTCGCGGATTGCCGACCCAATTGCGCCCACCAGCTCGCCGACAGACTCCATGCCCGGCACCACGCGCAGGAGCAAAAAACTCCCCATCTTGCTATCTGCCAGCGCCTGCTCCGCCGCGAGCTCTTGGCCAAAGGCAGCCTGCTTGAGCACGCAAGTGCCGTCAACGCAGCGTTTATCCTGCGCCACCGCCTCATAGTCAAAGGCACGGCCCAACGCGCTTTCGACCAGCCCGCACAAGATGCGGAGCAGGTTTTGATAATAGAGGGTCATTTGGTTTTCGGCCGCACTACGCACAAAAATCAACACGGCGGGTGCCCCGTCGCGCTCGATCGTGTATCCAAACATGGGAAGCCCCGGCGTCAGCTCGCGGTTCACCCACAGGTTCGAACGACCCCCGTCGCCCAAAAGAGGTGCAAGCTGCTCAAGCGTGAGCGAGTGTGCGGCATCTTCGGCAATCGCGGGACTTGCTGCCACCAGGCGTGCAAATGCCCCGCCCGAAACATGGTAGATCGCCACCGAATCGTTCTCGAGAATCTCGCCCAGAAGCTCGCAGCACTTGCGATAGATATCGCGTGGGTTGAGCACGTCGAGCTCCTGCGTCACGGCAAAGATCTTGCCAAAGCTGTCGTGGCGACCCACGATCTGGCGCCTGTACGCGCGCTTGTCCTCGATCGCGTCGTGGTAGAGCTGCGTAAGGAACGTATTGCGGTTGCGCACGAGCTCGTTTTGATCGCGCTCCGCCCTAATGGCTTCGCTGTTGCGCAGCTGCACATAGCCGCACACGGCACCCACCACAAAGTACGCAATAAACGGCAGCCAGTTGGACGGCTCGTAGAACAGGCCCTGGAAGGTATAGCCGTACTGAGTAAAGTAGCTCGCGGCCAAACCCACCGACGCCAGCAGCGCCGCAACCAGGCCAAAGTCCAAGCCATACAGCGTGCCGATCAACACCACGTAGAGCAGGCGATAATCGAGCACGTTGAGCTGGGCCGATTGTGAGAACAGATGCTCCAGCACCTCGAACAGAACCCAGGCAACGCCCGTCTCCAGGCATTTGATGGGCAGCGAGCGCATCTGGATGCGGTCGATGGCGGCACGCAGCGGGTTGATCTTTTTGATGCGTCCAGCGCCCCAGCGAGCTTGAATGGTCGAGAGATCGCGCAGCAAGTCATAGCGCTGAAACCAGCCATAGCGCACGCGAGCGACATCGCTGGCGGGCAGGACGTAGCCGGCAGAATCGCCATAGGCAACGGTAAGGCCGGGGAACAGCGCCTTGAGGGCGTCGCCCACCTCACCCGCCGTGTGATGGAAGGTATCGGCTACGTCGAGCGTCTCAAAGTTGCCATCCCAGCTGTCGAAGATACGGCGTACCAGCACCGCAAGCTCCTCGGCACACAGCAGGGGAAACGCCGCATCCTGCGTGCCCTGCAGAGCGACCGATCCGGTTGAGCACGCGTCGAACAGCGGCACCAAAAACGGGTCCTCCAGTGCGGCAGACGCGGTATACAGGAACGGCACGCGCAGGATCTTGGTCTGAACGCCCTCGCGAGCAGCGTAGTAGCGGCACAGGTCGTTGGCTGCGTGCGCGATAATGCCCTTGCCCGTTCGCCCCGCGGCATCGGCGGCGCCCTCGGCACCCGCGGGCCCCGCTACATACAGCAGTAAGACCCGGCGACCCGCGCACGCACGAAAGACCGTGCGCAGCAGCTCGATATCGCCCACGGTATCGGTATGCGGGGTAAGGTAATTAGACAGGTAGACCACGCGTTCGAACTCGTAGGCCTGATCCAGGTGTTGCAGAAGCTCTTTCCACGAGGCATGGGGCGATGACTCATCGCGGCGTGCTTCCGCGGCAGCGACGACCTGCACATGGTCCCCGGGGAACGCCTTGGCACAAAAGTCATCGTCAACATATGCGGTGTTGCCAACAACCAGCACCTCCATGGCGCACCCCTCCCCTAAAATCCACTCTGTTCATAGTCAAACATGCGTATTTTACGCTGTCAACGCGAGCTGGAAAGCCTTTAAGGCTGTTTTAAGAACTTTTTTGAGGACGTGGGAGTGGCAACTCGTCCGACCCAGGCTCATTGAGAGGCTACTATTCGCTCTGAAAAGGCACATCGCAATCTGCTGACAGCTCTGCAGGGAGAATGCCAGGCGATGGACATTGCTCTCGCACGGAATCATTGGATGAAAGAAACGGCAGTTCTTTGGAATAACTGACGATAACCTGCGGAACGATCTTAATGCCCAGAGCAAGTTCGAACTTTGCAATCGTCTTCAAAGTCATATTAGGTTGAGAATTCAAGAGCTTAGAAAGCGACTGAAGGCTTATGCCCATACGATTTGCCAGCTCACTTTTGCTCAATCCCAAATGTTTCATTTCACGATGAACAATAAACTCAATATCTAGTGCATGTTCATAAGCGCGCGTTTCGATACTTTCTGTTTCGGCAGAAAAATCAGATAGATCTACTTTAATCATTGTATTCTCCGTTTCGAAAACCATGTATAAAAGTCAGCGCTCAGATTCCAGAAGCTGACGTGCTATTCTGGCCGATCATTGTTTGAGCGGTTAATTTCCGCTCATGGTCTGACAACATTTTCTGGAATTGAGAGTTATCGGGAGAAGCCGTCAATTCCCAAAACGGTCGGCCCTTGAGGTCTCTATATTCGACAAGTTCATATCCTTCTGCCAAAGGGCACCTCCCATTTCTAGATGAACTTAACTTATAGGTTAAGTTCATCCATTTAAATACATATAACGAGGTCCAGACAAGATTCCTCTGCCCCAATCGATAAACAAACCAGTCGAGCTTATGCAAAATCCGGAAGTGTGTGGCAAATTCTAGACACGTCAACCACACTGGATAGTGACAAAGTTTCTACCTGCGAGTTCTTTTCATGAAAAGGACGATGTGCTCGAGGGTTCCGAAATTTGCCGCATACTTCCGTCGGTCATTTTCGGAAGTGCGGTGAAAAAACCGAGATCGACAGACCAGACCCCTGTTTTAGCTTTCCGCGACCTGCGGTTTTGTTGCCGAAATTCGGTTTATGCTCGGAGGTTTCCGATTTTTTCCCCGCACTTCCGAAAAGCACGCTTAAACCGCGCGTCCCGAAGCGGAAAACCGCCGGATATTTGTTTCTCCCCAAATGAGATCCTTGTTTTGCCTGGCCGAATCTTACATCCAAACAAAAAAGAGGACCGACGCATCAGCCCTCTTCAGGTGTCGCCCGAAGGCTTCCAGCGCAATTGATTTAATTCTAATCGATATCACTTGTTTGACCACGATCACGTCAACCAGTAGAAGCCGCCCATGCTCGATCATTCCATTGCCGGGATGGTGCTTGGCCAGTACGTCACACATTGCATACATGAAAAAAGGGCAACACTCTCAGTTTGAAAGCGTCACCCTTAAAGTTCCCAAAGAGCTTTTGTACTGCGGGAAGATACTCTACACCATCTTCCCTTGATTGGCAGGTCGAAACAGACACCATTGTGATTTCAAGCAGAAAGCGTTATATTAAGAATGCATTTGCACGTGGTGTTCGCACTATACGCTCAGATGCCATAGTTTACAAAGATGGCCTTCTTCATAGACGCTAGGTGGGATTACTCACTAGTAGCCGATATGTCGAAGGCCTTCTTGTACTTAAGGAAATCATACATTCTAATAAGCCGTTTCAGCTCGCTATTACCGTGGATTATCTTACGATCATCCGTGATGAGCGCCCTCAGATACTCGAGCAACTCATTTAAATCGAGCTCATCCTCCTCAAGTAAAACTAACTTTTTAAATGCTTCCTCAAAGCCTTCGTTAGCTATAACAGACTTAACCGAGTATCTAATTCCCGAAAGATGATAGCTACCTTTTGCCTTTCGTAGGCTGTTGTTTAGAAAAGCATCTAAATCCTTCTTCTCATCTATTTCCTTTAGCATCCTTGGATTAAGAACTTCCCCTGAATACGCGCTTAAATACTTATACATGGGCAAACCACCCGAGTTAGAAGCAAGCAGCGCAGGAAGATATTCCTCGACGGCAAGTTTGGGAGCGACATGTTCATCATCAAACACGACATCGCGATATAAAAGCTCGGCTTTGACCATATGGCCGTGGCCCAAAGATGCATTTGCGACACCGATGCCCAGCACAAGATGCTGTCCCTCCGGAAGTCTCTCGAGGTCGCTAAAACTCGCTTCGACTACCAGAGAATCATTTGGCTCGCCCTTATCTGCCAGGGCGTAGATACTCCTGCGCAACTCACGAATGATCCTGGGCGAGAAGGAGCATTTGGAATGTCCAATTGCTTCATACACTGCGCCAAAATCATTCGTCCTAATCGCGGTCATGCTTATCTCGCCAATACCCGGAAATGTAATCGAATGTGTCGAGGTTGCGTTTTCGCCCCTAGTTAGGAAAATAAAACGCTCTTTGAGCAATACAAGATTATTTGAACCGAGGCAGCGCGAAATCGACATGAGGATAGCTTGGATATCGGGGTCGTTAAGGGAATAGCCGATAAAAATAATGGCTCTGTTAGACCAAGGTTGACATAAAAACGATGTCACCGCGAGGCGGTACCCTTCAATTAACGTCGAAGGAGCGCCCATGGATGCAGACGACCTGGTCATCACCCTCAAGAAGAGCCTGGCGAAGCTCAGCAGGACCG
>DBFWBE010000001.1:0-70434 GCA_048485835.1 Collinsella sp. | reverse complement strand
ACGAGGCCCCGCGCTCCAGCATCCTCTGGACCGTGTCCCGCTCGTGCCTCGTGAGCCTTCCGTAGGCCCTCGGGACCGCCCTCGCGGAGCCCTTCTTCCTCTTTCCGGACATGCCGTCCTCCGATCTCCCGGGGCCGGCCGGTCCGGCCCTCAGGGTATCGGGTTCCCACATTCATCCGCACATGTGCGGATGAATGTGGGAAGTGTTCGGATGAAGTTGATAATCAAGGGCACCTTTGTGGTGGTTTTTCAGTTTGCCAACGATATGTGAACGGCTAAAAAAGTCTGCTATACTCTTTCCCGCTGTCCCCATCGTCTAGCGGCCAAGGACGCCACCCTTTCAAGGTGGATATCGCGGGTTCGAATCCCGCTGGGGGCACCATTTGAATTGAAGAGCCCGTTACCCTCGCGGTAGCGGGCTTTTTGCTACCGATATGCCGGGATTCGAACCCGACAGGGTGCGAAGCTGAGGAAACGCGCAAGCGTTTTCCAGCGCAGCACGCAAGGAGCGGAGCGACGCAGCGGAAGCGGGCGGCGCCAGGCGCACGCGGACATCCCGCTGGGGGCACCATTTGAAACTAGAAGCCCGTTACCCCCGCGGTGACGGGCTTTTTGCTACCGATATGTCGGGATTCGAACCCGACAGGGTGCGAATCCCGGCATCATCGCAAGGCCTGTGGTCAAAAAATGGCAAATATGAGTACTGTTACCATTTTAGTTACAGCGATTTCATGCCTTCAGAAGGCGATTTACCCGTCGGGCGTCCTACGGCGGAAGAATTGCAAGCGTTTATCAGCTAAGTACTTGGACATATGTTGTGTAACACTGCATGTTTTGCAAAAAGATAATGCTACAGGACTTGTGACAGTACTCATATTTGACGTTTTTTGCCCACGCCCCCTTATTACGTGGGCGAATCAGTTGCAAAACGGGCTTCAAAGCGTCCTTCGCAAACAAAAACCAGGGCCCGCATGATGCGGACCCCGGCTCAATACCGTGACGATATGTCAGTTACGTTCTACACATAGAACAGAATGTCGTCGTAGGTCGGGACCGGCCAGTAGTCAGCGGCCACGATCTCCTCCATTGCGTCCACGGCGGCACGCAGCGCATCCATAGCGGGAACGACCTCGTGCGCGTACACGTTGGCCTGCTCCTGGCCATCGAGAGCCTCGGCCTTCTGATGCACGACGTCGAGCGCCTTGATGGAGTCGTTGATGGCAGTGATACCGTTGCAGAGCTTGTTGAGCGTGTTCTGCTCGCACTGCATGGCGGCCTCAGCACCGGCGGCACGAATAGTCTCAAGGCCCTTAGCGACCTTGGTGGCATAGGCGGTAATGACCGGGCGATAGGTACGACGCGCCTCGCGAACCATCGTGGTAGCCTCGATGTTCATGAGCTTGTTGTACTTCTCGAGCTTGCAGTCGTAGCGGCACTGAGCCTCGGCCTTGGTCAGGACACCCGTCTCCTCGAAGAGCGCGATAGCCTTATCGGAAACAAAGGCGGGCAGGGCATCGGCCGTGGTCTTGTTGTTGGCAAGGCCGCGCTTCTCGGCCTCAATGGGCCACTCGTCGGAGTAACCGTCGCCGGAGAACAGGATGCGCTGGTGATCGGTCAACACCTTCTTGCAGTACTCGAGCGCGGCATCCTGGAACTCATCCTCGGGCGTACCCTCAAGCGCGTCGGCGAAGGACTTGAGCGACTTGGCCACGGCGGCATCGAGCACCAGGTTGGAGTCGGAGACGTTCTGTTCGGAGCCGCAGGCACGGAACTCGAACTTGTTGCCGGTGAAGGCAAACGGGGAGGTGCGGTTGCGGTCGGTGTTGTCCTGCATCAGCTTGGGCAGGGTATCGGCGCCCAGGTCGAGCACGCCGCGCGTGGCATGGACGGAAGCCTTGCCATCGATGATCTTCTCGACGACCTCGGTAAGCTGGTCGCCCAGGAAGATGGACATAATCGCCGGAGGAGCCTCGTTGGCGCCCAGACGATGGTCGTTGCCGGCCGAGGCAACGGAGGCACGCAGGAGCTCCTGATAGTTATCGACGGCCTCGATCACCGCGGTGAGGAAGACGATGAACTGCAGGTTGTCGAGCGGGGTGTCGCCCGGATCGAGCAGATTCTCGGACTCGGTGCCAAGCGACCAGTTGTTGTGCTTGCCCGAACCGTTGATGCCCTCGAAGGGTTTCTCGTGCAGCAGGCAAACCAAGTCGTGGCGGGAGGCGATGAGCTTCATTTTCTCCATCATGACCAGGTTCTGGTCGATGGCCTCGTTGACTTCGCCATAGACGGGGGCGAGCTCATGCTGGCAGGGAGCAACCTCGTTGTGCTTGGTCTTGGCGGGAATGCCGAGCGCCCACAGCTCATCGTCCAAGTCCTTCATGTAGGCCGAGACGGTGGGGCGGATAGCGCCAAAGTAGTGCTCCTCGAGCTCCTGACCCTTGCATGGAGCAGCACCAAAGAGGGTGCGGCCGGTAATGACCAGGTCCTTGCGCTTGCGGTAGGCGTCCTTCTTGATCAGGAAGTACTCCTGCTCGTCGCCCACGGAAGGAACGACCTTCTTGGGGGTCTTACCGAACAGCGCCAAAACGCGCTTAGACTCACGCGAGAGCGCGGTCATGGAACGCAGCAGCGGGGTCTTCTTGTCCAGGGCCTCGCCCGTGTAGGAGCAGAAAGCCGTGGGGATGCACAGGACATCGTCCTTGATAAAGGCGGGGCTAGTGGGGTCCCAAGCGGTGTAGCCACGGGCCTCGAAGGTAGCACGCAGACCGCCGTTGGGGAAGCTCGAGGCATCGGGCTCGCCCTGGATGAGGTTCTTGCCCGTAAACTTTGTAATGGCGGTGCCGTCGTGGTTGGGCTCCAGGAAGCTGTCGTGCTTCTCGGAAGTAATGCCCGAAAGCGGCTGGAACCAGTGCGCATAGTGCGTCGCGCCCTTGGAGATGGCCCAGACCTTCATGGCATGGGCAACGGCGTTGGCCACATCCAGGTCGAGCGGCTCACCGCCCTCGAGGGTTGCAGCAAGGCGCTTCCAAATGTCCTTGGGGAGGTAGTCCTTCATGACTTCCTCAGAGAACACCATGGTCCCGAAGCGGTCAGTAAGTTCGGCCATACGGAACTCCCTTCGTATCGGCACCGCGTGAGAAGCGGTGTTGATTACTAACGAACGAGTCATAGCTTAGACTCGCCGTGTTTCCGCGACATTACCGTTATGTTGCTGTCGCGAAACCAATCAATGAGGTTACCCTATCGAGGCGGCGTTGCCACCCTCAACAGCCAATCAACTGCATAAATTGCAGACCTCTCCCCATGGTTTAAGGGTAGTCAATTTGGGATGGAGCTCTATTAACTGGTATTTTGCATCAGATACCAGTCTTTATAGTCCGTGCCTAGATTAGCCGCTCTATTATAGAGAAAGCCGATAGCAAGGCATCTTTGATTGGTATCCCCGAATAACGAGTGAAACTCCACCGTGACACAGTGGTGCTGTAGAATCCTTACAATACATCACACTATTACGTATCTAGAGGAGCACGATATGCGCGTCGACGAGGTTTTTAAGCAGGCAGCATCCCAGGGCACCGCGCCCGTTTCGTTTGAGATGTTCCCGCCCAAGGGCGAGCTCACCCTCGACACGGCTCGCGAAGTGGCAGGCAATCTGTGCAAGCTTTCGCCGAGCTTTGTCTCGGTCACCTGCTCGGCCGGCGGCTCGGGCAACGGTGCCACCACCGCCCCCATCGCGCATATGATTTCGAGCGAATTCGACACGCCCTCGGTGGCACACCTTACCTGCGTGGGCCGCTCGCATGCCGATATCGCCGCCAAGATCGACGAGTATCGTACCGCCGGCGTTGAAAACATCCTGGCCCTGCGTGGAGATCTCCCTGCCGGCGCGACCGAGGACGACAAGCCCGCCTCCGACTACGCCTACGCCCGCGACCTCATCCCCGAGCTCGTCGACGCCGGCTTTTGCGTGGGCGCCGCAGCCTACCCCGAGGGCCACATTGCCTGTGAGGATCTCAACCTCTCGGTCGAACACCTCAAGCAAAAACAGGACGCCGGCGCAAGCTTCTTTGTGACGCAGCTCTTCTTTGATAACGAGTGCTTCTACCGCTTCCGCGAGCTTGCCGACAAGGTCGGCATCACCGTGCCCATTACCGCGGGCATCATGCCGTTTATGGGCAAGTCCCAGATCAGCCGCATGGTCTTTATGTGCGGCACGTCGCTGCCCTCCCCCGTCATCAAGATTCTCGCCAAGTACGAGAACGACCCCGAGAGCCTGCAGGCAGCCGGTGTAGATTATGCCGTCCGCCAACTTTGCGACCTCAAGGAGCACGGCGCCGACGGCCTGCACCTGTACACTATGAACCGTCCTGCGATCGCCGCGACCATTATGGAGCGCCTGGGGTAATGGAAAAACCGCACATCGATACAACCGCTGTCGAAGTGCCGGCCGACCTTGCGTCGCCGGCGCTTTACCGTGTCGATGCCGCGCACCATCCCCGTGTCGACCGTGCCGAGATGCTGCGGTATCTGGGTTACGGCGGCCAGCAGATTGAGCCCGAACTGTCACGACGTATTGAGCTTGTCGTTGAACGTCTGGAACTGGACATTGAGCCCCGTGGCGTGCGCCGCGTGTTTGCCGTCGATGCCACGGGCGTGGACGAACAAAGTGAGCCTTGCATTCGCTTGGTCGGCACCAACGTTGAGCTGCGGGGTCGCGATATCTATCGACATCTCAAAGATGCCCGCTTTGCCGCGCTCATGGCATGCACCCTCGGCATGGACGCCGAGCGTCGCCTGCGCACCACGGGAGCCCAACATCCCCTGGAGGGCGCCGTGCTCGACGCCGCGTGCTCCGCTTACGTAGAAGCCGCCGTTGAGCAAATGGACCAGCAGGTCAAGACGGACGCCGCCGTTCATGGGCTCGCCGGCAACTGGCGCTTTAGTCCCGGCTACGGCGACTGCCCGCTCTCGGCCCAGCGCTCGATCGTCAATGCGCTCAACGCCACGCGGCTCATCGGGCTTACCGTCACACCCACCAGCCTGCTCATGCCCACCAAAAGCGTGACCGCGGTGATCGGCCTATTCGACGGCGAAGTCCACGACGCCCAGAGCCGCCCCACCTGCAATATCTGCCGCATGCGCGAGCACTGCCGCTTCCGCGCCGCCCACACCACCTGCTATTCCAGCCATTAGGAGCCCTCGATGTTTACTCCGCTTATCACTCATGATTCTGACGGCACTGCATTGGCGGCACCCGTTGATGCCGCACGTCGCAACGGTGCCACGTACAAGACGCGCACGATCGACGATCTGCGCATTAAGGACGATCGCCTGCGTGCGGCCATCGAGGGCACGGGACACCTGCTGTTTGATGGCGGCATGGGCACCATGTTGCAGGCCGCTGGCATGAAGGCCGGCGCCCTGCCCGAGCTGCTCAACTTTGAGGAGCCCCAGGTCATTACCGACATTCAGCGCCAGTACGTCGAGGCCGGCTGCGACGTGATTACCGCCAACACCTTTGGCGCCAACGCCCACAAGCTCGACGGTGCCGCCACCGTGGCAGATGTCTTTGCCGCGGCCGTCACCTGCGCCCGCGAGGCCGGCGCCCGCTACGTCGCCGGCGATATCGGCCCCATCGGCGCGTTGCTTCGTCCCTTAGGCACCCTCAGCTTTGACGAGGCCTATGACCTCTTTGCCGAGGAAGTGCGCGCCGGCGTCGACGCGGGCGTGGACCTCTTTATTATCGAGACTATGACCGACCTGGCCGAGATCAAGGCGGCGGTCCTCGCCTGCCGCGAGAACTCCGACCTGCCCGTCTTTGCCACCATGACCTTTGAGGAGGACGGCCGCACCTTCCTGGGCACGAGTCCCGAGGTTGCCGCCATCACGCTCGATGCCATCGGCACCGACGTTTTGGGCATCAACTGCAGCCAAGGACCGGCCGAGCTCCGAGGACTCGCCGCACGTATGCTCACCGTTACCGACAAACCCGTTATGGTGCAGGCCAATGCGGGACTCCCCCATGTGGACGACGACGGCAACACCGTCTTTGATATCCAGGCGCCCGAGTACGCCGAGGCCGTCGCCGGCATGATTGCCGACGGCGTGAGCGTCGTGGGCGGCTGCTGCGGCACCACGCCGGCGCACATGGCGGCCTTGCGCACGCTTATCGATAACCACACGCCCAGCCCGCGCCGCCGCAAGCCCAGCATGTCGGTCACGAGCGCCCAAACGGTCGTGGATCTTCCCTGCGATGGCCACAAAATCGCCGTCATCGGCGAGCGCATCAACCCCACCGGCAAAAAGCGCCTGCAGCAGGCCCTGCGCGACGGCGATCTGGACTACGTGGTGAGCCAGGGCATCAGCCAGCAGGAGCAGGGCGCCGACATCCTGGACGTCAACGTCGGCCTGCCCGAGATCGACGAGGTCAAGATTATCCAACAGGCGACCGAACAGCTCCAGGGCTCCACGCTCCTGCCGCTGCAGATCGACTCCACCGATCCTGCAGCCGTCGAGGCCGCCGTGCGCCGCTACGCCGGCAAGCCCATCATCAACTCGGTCAATGGCAAGCAGCAGATCATGGATGAGATCTTTCCGCTGGTCGCCCACTACGGCACCAACGTTGTCGGCCTTACGCTCGACGAAGGCGGCATCCCCGATACCGCCGAGGCCCGCTTCGCCATCGCCGAGCGCATCGTGGCCGAGGCTGCCCGCTACGGCATCGGACCGGACCGCATCCTCATCGACTGCCTGGTCATGACCGCCTCGACCAATCAACGCCAGGCCGAGCAGATCCTGCGCGCCATGTCCCTGTGCAAGGAACGCCTGGGCGTCAAATGCGCGCTCGGCGTGTCGAACATCAGCTTTGGCCTGCCTGCCCGCCCGCTGCTGGGCTCGGTCTTTTTGGCCGCCGCTTTTGGCGCAGGCCTGGACGCCCCCATCATGAACCCGGGTTCCAAGCGCTTTATGGACACCGTCTACAGCTATCGCGTCCTGAGCGTTGAGGACGAGGGCTCGACCGGATACATCGAGCGCTACGGCGGCTGGACCGATCCGTATAAGATCGCCGCCAACCCGGCAGCTGCTCAGGCAGTATCGACCGACGCTGTGCCCGCTGCTGGCACCGCCGGCACCGACGGCAACGACGACCCGATTCGTCGCATGGTCG
This sequence comes from Collinsella sp., assembly GCA_048485835.1. Lineage (GTDB taxonomy): Bacteria > Actinomycetota > Coriobacteriia > Coriobacteriales > Coriobacteriaceae > Collinsella. Next base: position 63,266 of record DBFWBE010000001.1, on the reverse strand, counting down.
TCTCGGGCCGCAAAGGCGAGATCGCTGCCGAGACCGAGCGTCTGCTGGCAGACCATGACGCCATGGACCTCATCAACAATCACTTTATCCCCGCCCTCGATGAGGTTGGCGTCCTCTTTGACCAGGGCAAGTTCTTCTTGCCGCAGCTTATGGCCTCGGCCGAGGCAGCACGTGTTGGTTTTGACACCATCAAGCGCCTGATGCCCGCCGGCGAGATTGCCGACAAGGGCAAGATCTGCGTGGCCACCGTCAAGGGCGACATCCACGACATCGGTAAGAACATCGTCAAGATGCTGCTCGATAACTACGGCTATACCGTCTTTGACCTAGGCCGCGACGTCGATCCGCAGGAGGTGCTCAAGACCGTACAGGAGCGCGACATTAAGCTCGTCGGCCTCTCGGCGCTTATGACCACCACCGTCGTGGCCATGGAAGAGACCATCAAGCTGCTTCATGCCGAGGTGCCGGGCGTCAAGATCATCGTAGGCGGCGCCGTACTCACCCCCGAATACGCCAAGCAGATCGGCGCGGACTACTACGCCAAGGACGCCGCCGAAAGCGCTCGTATCGCCGAAGAGGTCTTTGGGCAGTAACACAACGGAAACAACCGAGCACCAAAACGTGCCGCATGCGCCACTTGGCACGTGCGGCACGTTAGAATAGATAAGACTATGCTCGTTTTGGCAGATAGGAGCGCAAGGATGGCGATCACGCCCGCAGAAATCGCGGAAACCCGCGGCATGGTTGAGGAGCAGAACCTCGACATCAGGACCATCACCATGGGTGTTTCGCTCATGGGTTGCGGTGACGAGAACCTCGACCGCATGTGCACGAAGATCTACGACCACGTGACGCACACGGCTGAGCATCTGGTCGAGACCGCCGAGAACCTCGAGCGCGAGTACGGTATCCCCATCGTCAACAAGCGCGTTTCCGTCACCCCGGTGGCGCAGATCGCCGCGTGCTGCAAGGATGAGGACCTCACCCCCATCGCGCATGCCCTCGACCGCGCGGCAGAGACGCTCGGCATCGATTACCTGGGCGGCTTCTCCGCACTCGTCCAGAAGGGCATCGGCAACGCCGACCGCCGCGTCATCCAGTCAATCCCGCAGGCGCTCGCCACCACGAGCCGCGTCTGCTCCAGCGTCAACGTCGCCAGCCTGCGCGCCGGCATCAACATGGACGCAGTGCTCATGGCCGCCCAGACCATCATCGATGCCGCTAAGCTTACGGCAGATGAGGATTCCGTCGGCGCTTCCAAGTTTGTCTGCTTCGCCAATATGGTCGAGGACTCCCCGTTTATGGCGGGCGCCGTCCACGGCGGTGGCGAGGCCGACGCCGTCATCAACGTAGGTGTCTCGGGCCCCGGCGTTATGGCTGCAGCCCTGGAGACGCTCCCCGACTCCGCCTCGATGATGGAAGTCGCCGAGAAGATCAAGCAGACCGCCTTTAAGATCACCCGTGCGGGCGAGCTCATGAGCCGCGAGGCCGCCCATCGCCTGGGTGTCGAGAAGGGCATTGTCGACCTGTCGCTGGCACCTACGCCTGCCATTGGCGACTCTGTCGCGCGCATCCTCGAGATCATCGGCGTGGGCACCTGCGGTGGCCCCGGCACGACCTGCGCGCTCGCCATGCTCAACGATGCCGTCAAGAAGGGCGGCGTCATGGCCAGCTCCAGCGTGGGCGGTCTCTCCGGCGCTTTCATCCCCGTGTCCGAGGATGCCGGCATGATCGCCGCCGTCGAGGCCGGCGCGCTTTCGCTCGAGAAGCTCGAGGCCATGACCTGCGTGTGCTCCGTTGGCCTGGACATGATCGCCATCCCCGGCGACACCCCGGTCGAGACCATCGCCGGCATCATCGCCGACGAGATGGCCATCGGCGTCATCAACAACAAGACCACGGCCGTCCGCGTGATTCCCGCCATCGGCAAAGGCGTGGGCGACTGCGTCGAGTACGGCGGCCTGTTCGGCCGTGCGCCCATCATGCCGGTGAACCCCAACGCCGGCACCGTGCTTGCCCACCGTGGTGGACGCTTCCCGGCGCCGCTGAACTCGCTCAAGAACTAGCTGAGGGGGACTGGCGAGGAGCCCCGGGGAGGGCAAATATATAAGGTCGCCTGCTCGAACAGTCCTGACTCGCACGGAGAGCACATTAAGTGCTCTCCGGCTCGTGCGGAACTCGCGATCGACCTTATATATTTGCCCTCCCCGGGGCTCCCGCACAACGGGACCTCAGTTGGGTTCTATCCCGGTTGCAGTTGCTTCGCTCCTGCACCACTTGGCTGGTGCGGCGGTTTGGCGTTGGAACGGTTCTTTTTCTGATATATGCTGGTTGCGGCTCTTCTTTTGGGGGGAGTCGCTTTTTTGTTGCTAGGAGGTTGGCCCGTGGTTGATGGGGATGCTCGCTCTGAGCTTCTTTCTGCTGATTGGAATCAGGAGTGGATGCGCCTGCAAGCTGGTCGGCGGCGGGCTGATGATTCTTTTGAGTGGGATAAAAGGGCTCGGCATTTTCGGCCGTTGGAGACTGCTCCGTATGCTCGGGATTTTATAAAGCTGTTGGCGCTTGAGCCCGACGAGTCGGTGCTTGATATGGGGTGTGGGGCTGGGTCGATTGCTATTCCGCTTGCTCAGGCTGGGCATTCCGTGATTGCTGCCGACTTCTCTCCTGCCATGTTGGGCACGCTTGATGCCGGCATTGAGTATTACGGGCTCGAAGATCTTATTACGCCGCTTGAGCTTGCTTGGGATGATGATTGGGATTTGGTTGGACCGGTCGCGAAAGCGGTGGATGTTGCCTTTGCCAGTCGCTCTGTCACCACGACCAACCTAAAAGGCGCGCTTGCCAAGCTCGACCGCACGGCTCGCCGGCGTTGTGCTGTCACGATGGTCGCCAACTCCAGCCCGCGCTACGACCTGCACGTGATGAACGCCATCGGCGCCTCGGTTACCTGCAGTAATGGCTTTGTGTACGCCTTCAACATCCTCATTCAGATGGGTGCGTTGCCGCAGGTTACGTACTTTGAATCGCCTCGTCGCGACACCTTCGATAGCCTTGAGGCAGGTGTGGCAGACTTCTCCCGTATGCTTGAGCATGGCAACGAGGATAAGGTCGACCGTCTGCGCGACTACATCGCCCAGCACATGATCGAGAATCCCCATGCCGGTGAGCCGGGCTCCAAGGGCGTGCCGCAGGGGCGCTATATGCTCGATCATGTCCGCAAGGTTCGTTGGGCGTTTATTGCATGGGAGCCGGTCTCTGCGCCCAGCTCATAGCCTGTTCGCAGCCCGCACCGCCCACTCACTCGGCATCCGCATTCTTTTTGAACTGGGCAAACGCGCTCCACACCGCACCGTTCCTGCGCTATCGTGGAACAGCTCACGTAAATTAAGGCCCCGTCGTGGGGCGCCCCATACATAGAAAGCGAGAACCCATGGCACTGACAGGAGCACAGGTCAAGCAGCTTCGCAGCATGGCCCATCACCTCAACCCCGCCATCATCATCGGCAAGTCCGATGTCAACGAGGGCACCGTCGAGCAGACGGTCGCCTACCTGGAGAAGCACGAGCTCGTTAAGTGCTCCGTGCTCGATGGCTCCAGCCTTTCCGCCCGCGAGGCCGCCGAGGAGCTCGCCGAGCGCTGCCACGCCGACGTCGTTCAAGTTATCGGCCGCAAATTCTCGCTGTATCGCGAGTCCTCGCGCAAGGATATCGAGAAGATCAAGCTCGTCTAAGAGCCAATAATCCGGCGAGCCAACACATAGCAAGCTTACGGGTGCCCAAGTACTTCGGGCGCCCGTTTTTTATCGCTCGACCAGCACGCGATTGAGCCGTCCCTCCACCAAGCGCTCGTATAGACGCCGCGTCTCGGGTTCGGGCACGCCATTGACCTGCTCCCTCAGATGGTGCATATGCCCGCTGTATAGCTCGACGATATCGCGCCGCCGCCCCGCCGCACTGTAGACGCGCATGGCGCAGCGCACCATATCCTCGCGCGCCGTTTCCTGCCGAAGCCCCGACTCCGCCAGCCAAATCGCCGACTGCAGATCGTTTTCTTCTAGAGCGGCATTTGCTCCCTTAATCATGCAATCGATGTACTTTGACTGCATAATGCGTCGCATACGCAAAAAGTAGGTGGGATTACAACCATTGGGAACATACAGCGGTCCGACATAAAGCTGCTCAATCTTAAGGCACAGCTCAACTAAATGGGGCCCGCGCGCACCCGTGCGATTTCCCAAAATCTCGCGGCTTATCTGGTCAAACAGCCGCACATCGGTCTTGACGTAGTCGCCGTTGAGTCCGATGCATTCATTTTGGATGAGCACACACGACTTGCCATCCGGCGTCGGTCCCAAAGCCGACCGCAAGCGCGATATCGTCGAGTACAGGTTGTTGCGGGCGCTATTGAACTCGGCATGGGGCCACAGCTCCATGGCCAGCGTCTCACGATCGACGAGCGCATCCATGCCCAGCGCAAGCCGCTCGGCAAGTGTCGCCGCCTTCTTGCGACGCCACATTTTGTCCGTGATGGGAAACCCGTCGCGCTCGGCGCGAAACGCACCAAACATGCGAATCTCGATATGGTCGATGGTATCAACGGCTTCAACCTCGCCGGCCTGGAACAGGCGCTCGCCCTCTCCTTCCAAATCGTCGCGCAGCGAGTACCGCGACAGCTCGCGCACGGGAAGCTTCTTGCGTATCCTGCCCGCCGGCTCGCCCAGACAATGCATGGCAAGGCGCGCAAAGAGCCGATACGATGGCTCTAGAATCCCCGCACGATTCATGGACATCCAGGCCGCAAGATCGCTGTCTCGGCCCGCACAGGCCAAATGCAGCGCCACCATCCAGGCCTCCGCTCCACCAACCTGCGTCTGGCTTATATCGAGCAACTCCGCTTCCTCGCGCACCGAAACCATCGAGGTGTTACGCAGATATGCCGCGCGCTCCAGCAGCAATGCGTTATCGCGCATGTACGCAATCGACTCCTCGGCAAGTTTGAGCACTTGGACCGCACGGAACTTTGCATTAACCGGCCGTCCCTCTGCCAGCGACTGCCAGCCTTCTAGCAACAACCCAAACAGCTGAATCTGGTTGTCGCGCATGCGCACGGCAAAACGATCGAGCTCGTTGAACGCCGCGTCGTCGGTTACCGGCAAGCCGGAAAGGAGCCGCCGTGCCGCCAACACCATGCGCACCCAGATAGCCATCGCCTTAAGCCCACGCACGTCGAGCGCCTCCCGCACCACCGTCATCTCGTCGTCGCGCTCGTCGGTTCCCGCAAACGACCCGTCAAAGAGCTCCACCAGCATGCTATCGGCCCGTATAACAATCCCCGCGATGTCGAGCTCGCAGTCGTAGGCCTTGCTCGTTTTGAGCTGTTGTAGAACGCCGCCGTCATTTCCCCGCTCGGTCAGACAGCGTTTGACCTCGATATGCGCAGACAACATATCGAGTGCGGTATGGGATGTCTCGATTTCTGGCACGGCCGGGTTCGTAGGAAGCCCAAGCCCGTTGTCCCCATAGCAAACAGCCGTCAGCGTCTGGGCCACCCTCCATGAAACAGGGTCTATTTCGCAGGCCGCCCGTTCGCTCCCGCGCTCGATGACCGATGCCATATAGCGAGCGAGCTTTGTATTGGACACGCTGACCGCTGCCAGATATACGCCAAGCGCTTCGGCAGGCGTTGGCTCTGGAGCCGGATCGTCGGCATCGATCGTGCCCAGCGCCGCTCGGCAGATATCGGCCCCGTGCCCCGTCAGAGCCAGATCGACCCCATACTGCCCAGCAAGTTCAAGGACCGCTTCACGGTCCAAAAAGGCGTCCGCCAGGCCCATCGCCGCATCGCATCGGCCCGCCTTAAGCAAAATCCGGGCCGCCCTCGGAACAAGTTCGGGGCGAACCTCGGCCACCAACTTACGCAAACGCAAGCGTCCGTTATCCTCCGTGCCCAGACACGTAAAACTCCGCTCGGCGGGATCCAAGCCAAAGATCGGGTAGTCGCGCACAAAGTAGGACTGGTCGACCATCGACAACCTCACCCCACAAGCCTCGAGTTCTGCGATATTGCCCTCGCCCATCAAAACCATGAGACATGCCACGCAAAACAGCGCATTATTGTCGAGCGAAGCCAGATCGGCAAGTGCCGCGCCATATACGTTGACAATCTCGTTTTCGAGCAGGCCGGCTACGTCGCCTTGGCCATACAGACCCGTCTGCAATGCCGAAACGAGCTCGGGCACGCCCTGCGTGAGCTGATAGAAGTCGAGCGATGTGCTGATCGAAAACGCCGATGCCCACGCCGAATACTCATAGGCATGCACCTTGAGCATCTGCGCATTGATCTTAACCGAATCGCCCAGCCCATGAATCAGCTGACGATTTGAAGGACGGCAGGAGATAAAGACCCCAACCCCCATAGCGCGCAGGCCGCGAATCCTGTCGATGAGGTCTTCGGTATCGTGCTGATCGAGGTTTGGCACATTATCAATCGCGATAAGGGAGTGCGGTTTGTCTTTGAGTTCTTCGGTAACCACCTCGAGCTGCATAAACACCTCGCGCCCAATGGCGCGATCGGCCTCGATAATCCGCACGGGGCCTCGCGTCGGGTCGCATTTAACCTCATGGGTGTACTGCAGCAGCACCGAGGTCTTCCCAAACCCGTCGGGCGCATAAAGAACCACGATGCCGGCCTTTCGGCCCTTGGCGATAAGCTCATTCATCAAGCGTTCGCGTCGCACCATATAGCCTCCGCCCAGCGGCATCAGCTCGAGGTCGTCTATACCGCTCAAATCGTTTACCATGCCCGCTCCTCAACTCGACCGTATGGACACTGTAGCCGCAAGACCATACAAGCCGCGCTATGAATAGAGCGACCTTGTGTTTTAGGTTGTCTTTTGGTACGCAAGCGGCAAGTTTTTGTACAGCGAGGGCCGATTGTTATTAATCCCCCGACTAATCGGTCTTTAAGCAGGTAAATGAACTTGTCAGCTTGTCCCATCTAAGCGGCAGTGTAACGCAGATGAACAAGGTTCAGCCATGTCATTCAACTCGCCTAGCACCCGCTACCGTCTACGACCTTCTAGTGGCATTTTTGCATAGAATCTGATATGGAATGAATCAAGCTGTTGGACATCCGGTATTCGTCAAGCTTACGGCAAGTTTTTGGTCAAGTGGGCAAAAAGGGATAGCAAAAAGGCCCCCGCAAAGCGGAGGCCTTAGGCAAGGCTATGTCAAGCCGCAGGATTCGCGCTACTCGCAGAGCGAAAGGGCGGCCTCGTCGGCAACGACAACGCAGTTGGTGTGCAGCTGCAGGATCGAAGCCGGGCACTCGGGTGTAACCGGACCATAGCACATGTCATGCACAGCCTGAGCCTTGGCCTCGCCGTTGGCGACGACCAGGATCATGCGGGCATACATGATGGTCTGGGTACCCATGGTGTAGGCCTGACGGGGAACATCGTCGATGCTGTCGAACAGGCGGCTGTTGGCCTGAATGGTGCTCTCGGTGAGGTCGACGCAGTGCGTACCCTTGGAGAAGTGGTCATCGGGCTCGTTGAAGCCGATGTGGCCGTTGTTGCCGATGCCGAGCAGCTGCAGATCCGGGTAACCGGCGTCGGCGACGATCTTGTCGTACTCAGAGCAGGCAGCGGCGGCGTCGGGGTTGGAACCGTCGGGCACATGCGTGTTGTTCAGGTCGATGTTGATGTGATCGAAGAAGTTCTCACGCATGAAGTAGTGATAGCTCTGGGGATCGTCGTGCGAAAGGCCGCGATACTCGTCCAGGTTATAGGTGCTGACCTCGGCAAAGTCGACGTCGCCCTTCTCGTACCAAGCAGCGAGCTGCTTGTAGGCACCGATCGGGGTGGAGCCGGTGGCAAGACCCAGCACACAGTCGGGCTTGAGGATAACCTGGGCCGAGATGATATTAGCGGCCTTGCGGCTCATATCCTCGTAGTCTTTAGCTTTAATGATCTTCATTACGCGTCCTTTCTCGTACAAGAGAGGCAAGGCTCCCTTACAAGCACTTGCCCGCGGCCCGCGTCGGCCGCAACCAACGTGTGCGGCCACCAGGGCGAGGTCGCGTAATGTATGTGTCTCGTGTCTAGCCGCGTCGAGGCCCCTGCCCGTCCACGGTGACCCGAAGCTGTTTAGCCTCGGACGTTTCCCATCTTGCCACGGAGGGCGTCCTCTTTCAAGGGCGCCCTCCGTAAACGTGTTTGAATTGTAGGCTAATGGCCACGTGCACTTGCTAGCGCTCGCGAGCAACGATGAGCTGGTCCATCTCTTCGACATGCACACCAACGGAGCCCTTGATACTCGAGAACTCAACGGAGTTGCATACCAAGATGGGAACCGTCACATCGTAGCCCTCGGCAGCAATTGCCTCGCGATCGAACTCAATGAGTACATCGCCCTTATGGACGATGTCACCCACTTGCGCATGTACGGTAAAGTGCTTGCCCTCGAGCTGAACAGTGTCCAAACCAACGTGGATGAGCACGTCCAAGCCATCGACCGTGTTAAGCGCAACGGCGTGTCCCGTGGGAAAAATGGCCTCGACCTTGGCATCAGCCGGCGCGATCACGCGCGTTCCGGTGGGCTGAATCGCCACGCCCTGGCCCAAAAGGCCGGTGGCAAACGTCTGGTCGTTTACCTCGGAAAGCGGAATGACGTCGCCCGAGATGGGAGCATCCAGCGTAAGGACTCGACCACGCATACCAAAAGACCTTAGGACTTTAGTGAACATGCTCCCCCTCGGACATACCGATCAATCAAAATAACCTTAACAGTTTACCACTTGGCAACGGTTTTTGACCATTAGGGAAGTTCGCGCTTGACAACCTCGACGATGTCGTCGACAACGCGCTGGGTCAGCTCGTGCGTCTCGGCCTCGGCCATCACACGGACCAGCGGCTCGGTACCGCTCGGGCGCACCAGAATGCGGCCGCGGCCGTCAAGCTCCTTCTCGGCAGCAGCGACGGCATCCCAGATGGGCTGGCAATCGTCCAGGCCGGCCTTGTTGTCGGAATGCACGTTGACGAGCACCTGCGGGTACTTCTTCATGATGCCGGAAAGATCGGTGAGGGTACGACCGGTGCGCTTGAGCACGGCCAGCAGCTGCAGAGCCGTCACCAGGCCGTCGCCGGTGGTGTTGTGCTCCAGGAAGATGATGTGGCCGGACTGTTCGCCGCCGATGACGGCGCCGTCCGCGAGCATGCGCTCCAGAACGTAGCGGTCGCCCACGGCGGTCTGGACCATCTCGAAGCCCTGCTCCTTCATAGCGATGGAGAAGCCCAGGTTGCACATGACGGTCGAAACGATCTCGGAGTTAGCGAGCTTGCCGCGAGCGGCGAGGTCAGAACCGCAGATAGCCAGGATGTAGTCACCGTCGATCTCATTGCCCTCGCTGTCCACGAACAGTACGCGGTCGGCGTCGCCGTCGTGGGCCAGACCGATGTCAGCATGGGTGCGCAGCACGAGCTCGCGCAGGGGCTCGAGGTGCGTGGAGCCGCACTCGACGTTAATGTCGGTGCCGCAGAAATCGGTGTTGATGGCATGCACCGTGGCGCCCAGGCGCTGCAGCGCGGCAGGCGTGGTCTGGCAGGAAGCACCGTGACCGCAGTCGGCGGCAACGACCAGGCCGTCGAGCTTAAGGCCGTCGAGCGTGCTGATGGCATGATCGACATAGGCCTTGCGGGCATCCTTCATCTTGATGATGTGACCCACACCGGCGCCGGTCGGCAGCGTGTCGGCAGCCATGGCCTCCTCGGACATGACCCAGGCGCTGATCTCTTCCTCAACCGCGTCGGGAAGCTTCATGCCCTTACGACTAAAGAACTTGATGCCGTTGAACTCCGGCGGATTGTGCGAAGCAGAAATGACAATGCCGCCGTCGAGCTCGTTTTGAACGGTGAGCAGTGCCACGGCCGGCGTAGGGATAACGCCGCAGCAGTGCGGACGGCCGCCCTCGGCCATGATGCCGGCGGTCAGCGCGCTCTCGAGCATGGTGCCCGAAAGACGCGTGTCGCGGCCGATGCAGATATCCGGGCCGAGGAACTTGGTCGCCGCGCGGCCCAGGCGAAACGCGAGGTCGCACGAGAGGTCGGCGTTGGCGACGCCACGGACGCCATCGGTACCGAAGATGTTCTGGGGCATAGGATCGCTCCTTCCCAAGTGGGCAAAACGCAGTCGCCCACCCTAGTCGAAAAAGAAAAGCGGGACCCGCCGAGCAATCGGCAGGCCCCGCTTGTACATTGTATCTCGTAAGGAGATAAAACCTTAGCGCTTGGAGAACTGGGGAGCGCGGCGGGCCTTCTTGAGGCCGTACTTCTTGCGCTCGACCACGCGAGCATCGCGCGTAAGGAAACCGGCCTTCTTGAGGTCAGCACGGTAATCGCCAGCGTTCAGAAGAGCGCGAGCGATGCCCAGGCGCAGAGCGCCGGACTGACCGGAGATGCCGCCGCCATCGCACAGAGCGATAACGTCGAACTGACCGGCGGTGTCGGTCACCTTGAAGGGAGCAAGGGCGTTCTCAACGAGCTGATGACGGCCGAAATACTGCTCGGCGTCACGCTTGTTGATGGTCACCTTGCCGGTGCCGGGGACGAGACGGACGCGGGCGACGGCGTTCTTACGACGGCCGGTACCCTGGTAGACAACGGTGTTCTCAGCCATCTTTAAGCCTCCAGCTCAATCTTCGTGGGGTTCTGGGCAGCGTGCGGATGCTCGGCACCAGCGTAGACCTTAAGCTTGGTCATCTGGGCACGGCCGAGGGTGGTCTTGGGCAGCATGCCGCGAACGGCGCGCTCGATGACCTTCTCCGGGTGCTTCTCCATAGCCTGGCGGAAGCTCTCAGCCTTGAGGCCGCCGTTGTAGCCGCTGTGGCGATAATAGGTCTTCGTGTCGGCCTTGTTACCGGTAAGCTGGACCTTATCGGCGTTGATGACGACGACGAAGTCGCCGCAGTCGCTGTTGGGCGTGAACTGGGGCTTGTTCTTACCGCGCAGGATCATTGCGATCTGGGTGGCAAGACGGCCCAGGACAGCACCATCGGCGTCGACGAGAACCCAGTTGCGCTGGACCTCGCCCTGCTTGGCGTAGTGAGTCGATTTCGAAATCACTTAGACTCCTCCATGTACAGTACGTGTTGTTACAGAGATTCACGGGGCTCTGCAAGTAACCCGTCCATATTACCCCGCTCGCCGCTCGAGTCAACAGGTATTTTAGCTCCGACCAGAGTTTCTGCACATGTCATCCACGCCCAGTGATTTTTCTGGGACGGGGCTTAAATAATCATGTAATGCGCGAGCGGTGCTTTGCCCCATGCGGTTTTACTTCACACACGGACCATAATGCCGCGGATCTAGCGCTCGACAAATGCCTCGATATCATGCAACAGGCGTTTTGCCTCCTGGCGACCCTGAATATACAGATCGAGCAGCTTTGCCGGATCGTGTTCGACATGGCCGACCTCGACCGGCTTTTGCGGAGCGACGACCAACGCACGTCCCTCGCGCTCATACTTCCACAGGTGCATGCGCTGGATGTTGTAACGGTCGTGGCGCGTCTCGATAGCCTCGAGCAGATAGGGGTAGTCAGCATAACGCGCACGCGCGGCCGGCAAAAACTCGTAGGGCTTTTTCTCATACGAACGGTCCTGCGTAACGATGACGACCGCACGGTCGAAGCCCGCCTCCTCGAGCACATACTCGATAGGAACCGAATCGGCCACGCCGCCGTCGACGTATTTGTGTCCGTCAATCTCGACCGGCGGCGTCACCAGCGGCAACGAGGTCGATGCTCGCACAGCGTCGAGATCGAGCACGGCGCTTTTAACCGGCAGGTAGGCAGCGGTTCCAAACAGCATGTCCGTCGCAACGGCGTACATCTCGATGGGGCTGGCGTCGAACGTCTCGTTGTCAAAGGGATCCAGGCGGTCCTGGACATCGTTGAAGATAAAGTCGTAACCCACAATAGAGCCCGTGGACGCAAACGATGCGGCGCCCATGAAGCGGCTGTCATTGCAGAAAGCCAGGTTGATGCGGTTGGCACGGCCGATCTGGTGCGACTTGTAGTTGACGCCGTTGAGGGCGCCGGCCGAGACGCCGTACACCGCAGGGGTCTCAACACCGGCCTCCATGAGGACGTCGAGCACGCCGGCGGTAAACTGCCCGCGAAAACTACCGCCCTCCAGGACGAGCGCGACCTTGCCGGCGTTCTTCGCCTTATCTTCTGCAGTCATATTGACCTCCTGCGATTGCGTTTTGGCCTTCTTCTACCCAGTTTTGGAATGGAGGGCGCATAGGTTTTGGAGTTGAGGAGATGGAGCGGAAAGCACGTCCCGTTTTGAGGGGCGATTCCGGGATGTACTTTCCGCTTGGACCGCCGGTGGGAAAGCGTGTCCCGTTCTGAGCGCGGATTCCGGGATGAACTTTCCGCTTGAGCTGCCATTGGGAAAGCATATCCCACTCTACGGCTCGATTCCGGGTCGCAGTTTCCGCTTGAGGCATCATCCGGAAACTACATCCCAGTCTGAGCGCGGATTCCGGGACGTGCTTTCCGCCTGGGCTGCCATCGGGAAAGCGTGTCCCGGTCTGCGTTGCCAAGGCGTTTTCTTTACGCCCGCGCCCTGCATAGAGTTCGATTCTCCGCGGGTTTGGGATTCCGTTGATGTGGCGCATGGCAGGCTGGGATTCGATAACATCGCATCCATATCGGGTCGAGGCTTTGCGCGGAGAATCCGCGTGTTCGCTTCGCGAACCCGCACCGGCTTCGGCCGCCTGTCGGCGTCCTCGCCCGCTCGCTACAAACGCTCCGCGTTTGTTTAACGCTCGCGCCCTGCATAGAGTTCGATTCTACGCGGTACGGACAAGAAATAAAAAGGCAGGTAGATATGGGTATCTACCTGCCTGTTACTTATGGTGGAGGCGCGGAGAATCGAACTCCGGTCCACGAAAGCCCCCTGATTGGCATCTCCAAGCTCAGTCGCTGGTTTAGTCTCGGACGCTTTGCGCGCAGCGACACGCTCGCGGCGTCCTAACCGGTTCGGTCTTAGCCTGCGCCATACCGATTACGTGCGCAGGAGCATTCCCCTAACATGACGTCGCGCCGGTGTCGGGGAAATCACCGGGTTGACGCGCCGCTATAAACTAAGCAGCGAGAGCCATAGGCTCAAAAGAAGAGTTGTTGTCAATTCAATTTGACGGTACCCCTGTTTAACGAGGCGAGGAGACCTCGGCTTGCTTCCTCTCTCAGAGCTATCGTGTCGAAACCAGTCGCCCCCGAATGTTGGGAAAGTCTGGATGGCATTGGGCACGAGCGCCCAATGCCCGTCGACTTTTCAAGGAACACGCGGGGTGAACCCCGCTCGTGGATAGCTATCTTACCACGTTCTGAAAGCGGACAGCTGTTCTATGCACGAGCTGTGAAGACCCCAATGTGTGCCGCACTTCGCACTTTTGCTACCGATCGCGTCACGTATATTTTCGCCAAGCAAAATTGAACCGTCGAAAGGACCGTTATGGATACCAAGCAGCAACTCGTCAATGCCCTCGCAGGCCTGGGCTCAACCATTACCGAAGCTATGGATGTCATCGAAGGCTTTGTCCCCTGCGGACATCCCGCCCTCACGGTATCGAACGCACTCGTCGCGCTGGACGCCGACGATGATGCAGCTCTCGCCCAGCAGCTTGAGACCGTCGAGGGCTTTATCGACCACGTGAGTGAGAACCGCGGCGTGGCCGCCTACCACGGCATCGAGGTCGAGCTCGCGGGTCCCAAAGCCGATCTGCTCGCAGCAATCCGCGAGGTAGGCGCCCTTATGCAGACCGCAGGCGTCAAGAACACCCAGGTCAACGAGTGGGTCTACCGCAGTCTGGCAGCACTAAACGATTCCGACGAAAAGGCAGCCGAACAGCTCGCAGAAAGTCCCGCCATTAAGGCCGAGCTTTTGTAAATTGCAAACGCGGGTCCCTTGGCGCATCGTCGTCCAAGAGGCCCGCAAACAGTTCGCGTCAACTGATAGCCGCGCCGCCGCGTTCGGCCAAAGCAAGAATCGGCATCATTTGACGAGGTGTCTTTGCTGCAAGATCGGCATGTTCGAGCAGCTTGCGATCGTTAGTCACCAAGTAATCGACCTGTGCGCGCTTGCATGCGGCGAGCACCAAGTTGTCCTCGTAATCGCGATGGAGCGCTAAGTATTTGTCGGCCAGCCAAAGGTCCGACGCATCTGCACCCACGGCCGTGGCGTTTTCGGTCATGTTCCGCACAAACGCCAACGCCGCATCGCCAATTGCGCGGGCAGACGCCTCGTCGAGCGCTCCCCCGCTGGCAAGAACGCTACGCTTCAGCTCGTGTTGGACAACGTATAGCACGTCCTTGGCGATATGCACCGGAAAGAACAGCAACGCCCCCGTCTCCGTCGCCTGCCCAATAAACGCACGCGCGGCAAGCGACTCGGCATGGTCGACGCAAAACGAATCGACCCATACGTTGGCGTCCACCATAATCTTGAGAGGCGCCCCACTCACTGGATCATCCCCTTTTGGCGATAATGCTCATCCATGGCGTCGGAATAGATTACGTCCCAATCGCGATCGTCGGATACGGGCGACGTAGCGATGCCCAGGTCCGCGTAAAGCTGATCCGCCGCCGCCCATGATGCGGCGAACGGAGTATCGGGCGCGACGGTCTGCTGCCGGTCGTCGACGGTCGCAAGCACCTCCTCGCACTGCCCACCACCCTGTGCGACCTTGGCCACGACCTTTTTGATGAGCTCAGGCAGCGAGGCGCCCGAAAGCCGCAGCGCCTCCTCGGCACGGTTCTTGACCTGGCGATTCACGCGAACGTTCACCTGCGCCATGCCACTAGCAGCACCCACGTCGATCCCGCTCCCTTCAATTGCTAGCCTTGCTAGCAACAATATATAAAGAAGCTAGCAAATGGTCAAATGCAAAAGGCCTGCGCCTGGACGACACCGATGCCGTCCAGGCGCAGGCCAGATAACGTGGGCGGACACGTCTGCTAACGCAGGTACGCCTTTGCGTTGCCCAGGCTGTACGCAATCGTCGAGCCGTTATGCAGCAGCGACGACGTCTGCGGAGTGATCATGCCGGTAATACCCAATGCCAACAGCGCCGAGTTGGTGAGCATCACCTTGGAATACGAACTCGTCAGACGGTCGATAAGCCCCTGACTCATGCGGCGCAGGCGCACGATTGCGGCCAGATCCGTATCGGTCAAGATGATATCGGCGACCTCCTTGGCGATGTCGCTTCCGCCACCCATGGCCAGACCCACGTCGGCCAAACCGAGCGCCGGCGAATCGTTGACGCCGTCGCCCACCATGGCAACATGGCGCCCCTCGCTCTTAATGTGCTCCACATAAGCGTACTTGTCCTCGGGCAGCAGCTCGGCCTTAAACTCGTCGACCCCTGCCTCTCGCGCAATGCGCTCGGCCGTGCGCTCCGAATCGCCCGTAAGCATAACGACATGCTTGACGCCCAGCGCATGCAGGTCGGCAATGGCCTCGCGCACGCCGGGCTTGAGCGGATCCTCGATGCCGAGCACGCCCACGACCGTGCCGTCGACCGCCAGGTACAGCGGCGACAAGCCCTGCATCTGAGACTCGATGCGCTCCTTGATGTCGGATTCGAGCTGTGCGCCCTCATCCTCGAATACAAAGTGCGCGGAACCGATGATGGCGCGACGCCCTTCGATGGACGAAGCGATGCCGTGTGCCACGATGTACTCGACGGCGGCGTGGCGCTCGCGATGCTCGAGCCCACGCTCGCGGGCGGCGTTGACCACAGCGCGCGCCACCGGATGCGGAAAATGCTCCTCCAGGCAAGCGGAAAGACGCAGGACCTCATCCTCGCTCCAGCCATCGGTCGTCAGCACGCAAGCCAGGCGCGGCTGCGCCTCGGTGAGCGTGCCGGTCTTGTCAAAGACAATGGTATCGGCCTTGGCAAACGACTCAAAGTACTTCGCACCCTTGACCATGACGCCCATCTTGGCGGCGTCGCTCATGGCAGTCATGACGGCGACGGAGCCCGTGAGCTTAAGTGCACACGAGTAGTCAACCATCAGTGCCGCTGAGGTCTTGATAAGGCTACGTGTGGTAAGCGCAACCAGGCCCGCGAGTAGGAAGTTCCACGGGACAATCTTGTTGGCGAGGTCTTCCATGTGCGACTGGCCCTCGGATTTGAGCGAGTCGGCCGTCTGCACGAGCGAGACGATTGAGCGCAGTTTGGTTTGCGCCGTATTGGCGCGCACACGCACCAAGATGCTGCCGTCTTCCACGACGGTTCCGGCGAACACGTCGTCGCCTGCGCTGCGCTCGACGGCAAGCGGCTCGCCGGTCAGGGTCGCCTGGTTGACCATAGCGCTCCCCTGCTCGACAACACCGTCGATGCAAATGGACATGCCAGTGCGCACGGCTACCAAGTCGCCGGGCTCAAGCTCGGTGGCGGCAACGCTCACTTCGGTGTCGCCGACCACCTTTTGTGCCTTATCGGGCACGTCGAGCAACGAGTTGATGAGCTCGTTTTCGCTCATGGCGCGGGTGTAGTCCTCGAGCAGCTCGCCCACGTTGAGCAGGAACATTGTCTGGCCCGCGGTGTCAACATCACGCTTGACGAACGAAATGCCGATGGCCGAAGCGTCGAGCACAGGAACGGTCAGGCGCGGCTGCGCGAGCTCGCGGAGGGCTGCGCGCAAAAAGGCCATGTAGCCGGCCACGACAAACACCGCACGCAGTGGCGTAGGCAGGAACCAGCGGCGCGCGTAGTGGGCGCCGATAAGTGTGGCAAGATCCATGACGAGCTTGTGCTTGCGCGGCTCGAGTTGCATCACGTAGCCCGACTTGGCATCGGCGATAGCTTGAGCATCGAGTGCGCCCAGGGCGTCGAACACGCTCGCGCGGCGCGGCTCGTCGTACTCCAGCGCCATCTGGCCAATACGGCCATAAACGCGCACCTTGCGCACGCCGTCGATGTCGCCGCTGAGCTTAAGAAGTGCATCGAGATCGCTCTCTGGCACAGGACCCGCCAATTGAAGACGGGTCCTACCGGGGATCTCGCTGATAATCGAGAATCTCATTGTTTGTGCCTGGGAGTACTACTCGGCCGCCTCGTCAGCAGCGGCCTCGCTCTGGGTGATGTAGGCAGCCTCGGCAACCATGTCATCGACATTGGCCTTGGCCTGCTCGACCATGTCCTGGTAGCCGTTCTTGATGCGCATGCCGCACGCGATACCCTGCACGCAGGCGTTCTTTACCGGAGCGCTGGTAAGCAGCTTGATGCCGGCCGTACCAAGCAGAAAACCGCCACCGACAAGCAGGGTGTTAAACGTCGACTTCTTCATGTTGCTTCTCCCTTTTGCCGCATTGGACGCGGCACGGTGCCTCAGCACCCGAGTAAACAAGTTTGCTCGAGCACACTTTTGGAAAATAGTTTAGTTTATCTAACTATTAAGTTCAACAATGGTTAACTTTTTGGAAACTATGGGGGTGAACTCAATATGACAAAGGGACTGCCCCTTTGTCATATTCCTACAGCTGCCAGTCCGCCGCCTCCTTTTGCAGCGCAACCATGCGGGCGAATTCTCCACCTGCCGCCTTGAGCTGAGCCGAAGCACCCTGCTCGGCAACCACACCATCCTTGAGCACAACGATTTTGTCGGCATTTTCCACCGTACGCATACGGTGGGCAATAACGATAACCGTCTTACCTGCAAGCAGACGGGAGAGTGCCTGCTGTACCACGGTCTCATTCTCCACATCCAAGCTTGCCGTCGCCTCGTCCAACAGCACGATGGGCGCGTCTTTGAGCAGCGCGCGGGCGATGGAGATGCGCTGGCGCTCGCCACCGGAGAGTTTGGAGCCGTTCTCGCCGATCATGGTGTCGTAGCCCTGCGGCATGCGGTTCACGAACTCGTCGCAGTTGGCGGCACGCGCGGCCGCAAGCACTTCCTCATCGGTGGCATCACGACGCCCGAGGCGGATGTTTCCCATCACCGTGTCGTCAAAGAGCAGCACGTCTTGGAACACAATGGCGTAGTCGCGCAGCAGTACCTCGGGATCAACGCCCGCAACATCCACGCCACCCACGGTGACCGTGCCTTCGGTGGCATCCCAAAAGCGCGCGGCCAGGCGGCTCACCGTAGACTTACCGGAACCCGAAGGACCGACCAGCGCCGTAACTTCGCCTTCCTTGGCGGTAAAGCTCACATCGGTAAGAACTTTCTCGCCGGCACGGCCGTCCTCGCCCGCACCATAGCCAAATGCCACGTGATCGAACACCACATCGTGGCCCACGGGCTCAAATTTCTCGCTGCCCCGTGCCACGGGCTCTTCCATGATGGAACGCATGCGCTTGGCAGAGGACTCGGCGGCAAACAGCTCGGACATTAACATTAACGCCTGGTCAAAGGGTGCATAGATACGGCTCACCATAAGCAGGAAGGCAAACATCACCAAAAAGTCGACCTGCCCGGAGGCGACCATCGCGGCACCCGTGACCAGCGTGGTGGCAATACCCAGGCGCAGGATGGCAAAGGCGGAGTTGACCAAAAGCCCGTTAGCGAGCTCGCCCTTGGTGGTCTCGCGCTCCTCGGCATCGATCACGACGTTGAGTCCCTCAAGATAATAGGCCTCCTGGTTGGTGGCGCGGATCTCGCGAACGCAGTCGAGCGTCTCTTGAATTGCCTCGGTAACCTTGACCTTCTCGGCACGCACGCGATCGAACACCGGAGTCATGGGGCCGCGTGTTAGATGCAGCACGGCAAAGGCCACGGGAACGCTCCAAAACGCCGCGATCGCCAGCTGCCAGCAAAAGAACAGCGACGCCACGAACACAATGGCGCTTGCGATGATGGCACCCCAAAGCTCACCCAGCACGTGGCTGTAGGCGTGCTCCATGGCCTGGACGTCGCCCATGATGGTCTCGGTTAAATCGGCCAGATCACGACGACCAAAAAACGACGGCGGCAGTTTGCGCAAGCGCTCGGCAATCTCCATACGCTGCTTGCCGCACTCCTCGTAAAAGATGCAGTAGGTGTAGTAATACTGCTGCCAGTTAGAGGCAAAGAGCAACACGAAAAAGACCAGGAGGCCACCCACGATCGGCAGGGCATCCGGCAGGTCAGCCCCGCTGGCGAGATGCTCGACAAAGCCGGTCATAACCAGGAATAAAAAGCCCATGCCGGCCATGGTAATGAGATTGGTGAGCGCGGTCCAGAAAATGCCGCGTTTTACGCCGGCGACGCCTTTATCGGATAGGAAGTACTTCTTTTGGAATGAGGCGAACATTTAGGCCTCGCCTCCCTTCGTGACGGCGGCATCCGCGGCAGCAGTGATCTTCCAGCTCGCGGCCTGTTCGTATTCGGCCCACATCTTGGCGTATAGACCGTTTTGGGACAGCAGCTCGGCATGGGTGCCAGTCTCCTGCACGCTACCTTGGTTGAGCACCACGATCTTGTCGGCCCCCACCACGGTCGAAAGCCGGTGTGCGATCATAATGACTGTGCGACCCGCCGCCAGTTTGCTAAAGGCACGCTGGATGAGCGCCTCGTTCTCGGGGTCGGCAAACGCCGTGGCCTCATCGAGCACCACGATAGGTGCGTCTTTAAGGATCGCGCGGGCGAGTGCCACGCGCTGCACCTCGCCGCCCGAAAGATATGCCCCTCCAGCACCGAGCATGGTATTAATACCCTGCGGGAGCTTGGCCACAATGTCGTCGCACTGAGCTGCGGAGAGGGCCGCACGCACTTCGTCGTCAGTGGCCGTGGGCTTGGAGGCACGCACGTTATCGGCAAGTGTTTGCCGGAACAGCTGGTTGGTCTGGAACACGAAGGCGACCTGGTCCATAAGCTCGTGCGGATCCATATCGCGAACGTCCACACCGCCTACGAGCACTCGACCCGAAGAGACATCCCAAAAACGAGGAATCAGGCTTGCGCAGGTTGACTTGCCGCCGCCCGAAGGGCCCACAAGCGCAAGGGCACTACCAGCGGGAACGCTGAAACTTACATGGCTAACGGCAGGTGCTTCGGCACCCTCGTACGTAAAGCTCACGTCCTCAAATCGCACGTCGCCACCGGCAGGGTGCTTGGGTTGCGCGGGCACGGAGAGCTGCTTGGAATCCATGACGCTTCGAATGCGAGCCAGCGAATCGGCACTCATCTGAGAGGCCTCGCCCACAAACATGAGCTTGGTCATGGCCGTCGGTACCACGGCCGAAAAGATCGCGTAAAACGTGAAGTTTGCCATAAAATGCGCGAAGTCCGTCTCGCCCGGCGCCAACAGCAACGCCACGGGCAACAGGAATGTCACAAGACCATTGAGCGCGGTAAGGTTGAGTACCTGCGGACCTCGGCAAAACGTGCCCGCATAGCTTTGTGCCATGTCGGCGTATTCGGCGATCGCGTCGTGGAACGCCTTAAAGGAATAGACCGTCTGCTGAAACACCTTGACCACGGGAATGCCGCGTACGTATTCGGTACCGGTCTTGTTCATCTTGACCAGCGCGCCCATGTAGGCCTTCATGAACTCGGCGCCCTTGCCGCTCATCATGGTGGCCATGGCGCCAAGCGAAACGGCGACCGAGATAAGGCATGCCGCGCCCAAGCGCCAATCGAGGGCGAAAAGCAGCACGAGCAGACCTGCGACCATGGCGGTGGCGCCGGCGATATCGGGTAGCATGTGCGCGAGCAGGGTCTCGGTGGAGGCGGCGCATCCGTCTACGATACGGCGCAGCTCACCGGTGGCGTGTGTGTCAAAGTAGCCAAGCGGCAGCTTAAGCAGGTGCTCGCTCGTAGTCTTGCGAATATTGGACGCGCAGCGAAACGCAGACAGGTGCGTGCACATGAGCCCCACGAAATAGACCACGATGCTTGCCAGCGCAAACCCCACGGCCCACCAGCCATACGTCGCGATGCCGCAGGCTTCGCTCCAGTTAGGCGCCACGGCGATCAGATCGCGCGCGACAAGCCAAATGCACACGTACGGGCCAAAGCTCAGCAGCTGCGAGAGCGCCGAGAGAGCCATGCCCAAATACGTTAGGAATTTGCGGTCGCCGGCATATGCAAGCAGCTCGCCGATACCGCCACCTTCCTTTTTTGATTCCTTTGCCATGAGATTCCTTTCTAACGGCTTGAGAGTTAACCGTAATGAACTTATCATTGACGTGTTAGCCATGGCTCACAATCAAGCCAGGCATGGACGTTTCTGCAAAGGAAAGGGACGCTTTTGCAAATACGGCAGGCAGCGACCGACATAACCGAGCTCTACGCACCGCAGTTTGAGCAGTTTGGCCTGGAGCTTACCGGCAAGGGCGCCGTCTTTACCGGCGAGGTGGCAAACGACCGGGCGCACGGCCGCGCATGGATCATGCCTCTCTCCCCTGCCTGCATCGTCATGGAGCATTTCATCACCCCGACGCACGATATGTACCTGGCTGAATACACACCCGAGCCATACGCCTGCGTGAGCGAAGTCAGCGCGCCCACACTTACATGCATGCCCGAGGCTGGCATAACGCCCGCGAACCTTAAACCATTGCATGGACCGTGGCCAAACAATGCCGTTTGCAGCTTTATCCAAGATAGCTGTGGCGAGGAATTAAGCCCGCTGTTTGCGGGGGAGCTCTATCACTCGCGCTCGGTGCTCTTTTTGCCTGGATATTTTGACGAACTGGAACACCGCTATCCCACCGAGTTCGCGGGAACCTTTGAGGCGTTTGCCGAGCCATGGCACGAGGAAGCGACGTCTGCCATCTGCCACACGCTGCGCCGGATTAACGAGGACCGCGCCCGCACCGTAGGCGGACACGTCTATATGCAGGGCATCGTGGAGGCCATGGTCGCGGAGCTCGCCTGTTCGTGCGCGGCCCACAAACAGGCGCGGCAGG
Source organism: Collinsella sp. (assembly GCA_048485835.1). GTDB lineage: Bacteria > Actinomycetota > Coriobacteriia > Coriobacteriales > Coriobacteriaceae > Collinsella. Next base: position 41,362 of record DBFWBE010000001.1, on the reverse strand, counting down.
CGGCAGACACACGCGTCAGCATAACCATTGCCGAAGAAGCAACGGCGATGATTGAGCGCGCGCTCGACAAAGGCAGACGTGTGGGTATCAACGAGGTGGCCGAGAGGCTCTACACAAGCCGCTCCAAACTATGCGCCACCTTTAAGGCCCAAACTGGCGAGTCCCTGGGCGCCTACATTCGCAGACGCCGTATGGAGCGAGCACAGGACCTTTTGGCCGATAGCGCACTCACGATAGCGCAGGTGGCAGAGCGTCTAGGCTACCCTCAGCAAGCCGCCTTCGCCCAAGCCTTCAAACAATACACCGGCACCACCCCCACCGCTTGGCGAAGCAAGCATCGCTAAGGCCCAAGCTCCCTGGCCGTAACGGAACGATTAATTAGCCGCCGCCCGTCAGCTCACCCAGGATCTAAACGTCAAGATGCGCACAATCAAGCGCCTTTTTGATAAGAGGGACAGATCGATCAGCCAAATACAACGGAATGTTGAGCACCCCGTCGTCGAGCTTTAGGTTCTTAAGTGAGTAGCGGACCCTCAATGGAGTCGTCTCCGCATGCTTGTCGGCATAGTACTTAAGGCTCTTGGAATGAACGACCTCTCCCGATTTGACCTCGACGGGAACGATTTCGTTTCCGACTTGAATCAAAAAATCGACTTCGTGCTTCGGCTTCTCGTTTGTCCAATAACGCGGAGCAGCATCTAACTGTGAAAGTAATGCCTGAAGCACATAGTTCTCGGCGAACGAACCTTTGAACTCCGAAAATAGCGCATCCGAGATGGCAAAAGCGGACGCATCCAGCCTTGCCATGCGACGCAGCAAGCCGACATCAAGACAGTAGACTTTAAATGCCTTGAGGTCATCGTACGCAGAGAGCGGCACACCACCGGCAGCATTAAGGCGAACCGCCGTGATGAGCCCAGCATCGGCAAGCCATTCCAGAGCATCCTCGTATTCTCGAGCACGAGCCCCCTCGCGCACCGCACCCCAAACGAACTTTTTGTTCTCGCGCGCCAACTGAGCTGGAATCGAGTTCCATATTTGCGAAAGCTTGGCGAACTGCGCACGGCCACCATGCTTGGCAAAATCGCGCTCGTAGGAATCCAAGAGATCAGACAACACCTTATCGACCTGAACGATATCGCCCGTCTCCACCCACCGGCCAAGAGCCTCTGGCATGCCGCCGCATGCAAAATAACGACGAAGATGCTCGACGAGACGGACATGGAAGAAATCGGGCACTGTCTCGATCTGATCCAGGCCGCCAAGGTATTCGTCGTAGTTTGCAGCGCCCTCGGCTTTCAGAAACTCGGAAAAGCTCATGGGGCGCATCTCCATGAACTCGACCTTTCCCACCGGAAAAGCGCTGGTCTCACGGGACAAGCGAACGCCCAACAAAGACCCTGCGCATGCGACGTGATACTCGGGGGCCTCGTCACAGAAGTATTTAAGGGCGCCGACTGCAGAAGGACAATCCTGGATCTCATCAATAATAAGCAGCGTTTCGCCGGGATCGATAGGCTGTCCAAGTGCCAGGGAAAGATTTGAGATGATCCGTCGAGGATCGCGCGTACCTTCGAAAAACTGAGCGTACTCGCTCTGTACCCCAGGTGACGGCTCCTCGAGCGTCAGATACACATAATTGATGTACGAGGTTCGGCCGAACTCCTTAAGCGCCCACGTCTTTCCAACCTGGCGCGCCCCCTTAAGGATAAGCGGCTTACGATATTCTGACGCTTTCCAAGCGTTAAGCTTGGCAATGATATCTCGCTGCATGACCGAACCTCCCGCAAAGAAACTTCCGTAAACGTGATATTTCCCACATTTTACCCTAGGTAAAACGTGACGTTTATCACATTTACGGAAGTTTTAAGCTCATTTCGCCACACTTTCATCACATTCAAAAGACGGAGGCGCTATTTGCGCCTCCGTCACCATCTTTCTATCAGCCCACCTGACCCGAACGGCCGGGGCTCCCGGGTTCCCGCTTACGAGAGCGACGTTCTCAGCAACTCGTTGAAGAGCTTCGGGTTGCCCTTGCCGCGGCTCGCCTTCATGCACTGGCCCACCAAAAAGCCGATGACCTTCTGGTTGCCGTCACGATACTGCTGCGCCTGATCGGCACAGTTTGCCAGCACCTCGTCCACAATCGGCTGCAGCGCGCCGGCATCGCTCACCTGACGCATGCCGCGCTCGTCGACGATCTTGTTGGGGTCGTCGCCGGTCTGGGCCATGGCCTCAAAGACCTCGTGCGCCTGGTTGGAGCTGATGGCGTCGGTCGCCAGCAGCTTGGCAAGGGCTGCCACCTGAGCCGGCGCAATGCCGGACTCGGCGAGCGACACGCCTGCGCCCTTAAGGTAGGCGATCATCTCGTTCACCAGCAAGTTTGCGACCGTCTGGGCCTCCTTGCCAGCCATGCCAGCAGCGGCGGCCTCAAAGAACTCGGCAAACTCGGGGTCGCCCGCGATTTGCTCGGCATCGGCAGCCTTAATGCCAAAGTCGGCCTCAAAACGGGCGCGCTTGGCATCGGGCAGCTCAGGGATCTCGCCACGGCAGCGGTCGATGAACTCGTCGTCTAGGTCGAACGGCGCCAGGTCGGGATCGGGGAACAGGCGATAGTCGTCTGCCGTTTCCTTCACACGCATGACCACGGTGCGCTTGCGGCTGGGCTCCCAGTGACGGGTCTCCTGGTAGATGATTCCGCCCTCCTCGAGCACCTCGGCCTGACGGCAGATCTCGTAGGCAAGGCCATCGTGCAGGCTCTTAAACGAGTTAAGGTTCTTGAGCTCGGTCTTGGTGCCCAGCTTGGTCTCGCCGCGGCGGCGCAGCGACACGTTGCCGTCGCAGCGCATGGAACCCTTCTCCATGGAGCAGTCCGAAATGCCCAGCGTCACAAAAATGCGACGGAGCTTCTCCATAAACAGGCGCGCTTCCTCGGGCGTGCGCAAGTCGGGCTCAGTCACGAGCTCAATCAGCGGCGTGCCGCAGCGGTTGTAGTCGACGAGCGACTCGGCCGCGGCGGTAATGCGGCCCTCGGCGCCACCCACGTGAACCATCTTGGCAGCGTCCTCCTCCATGTGGATGCGCAGGATGCGGATGGGCACCGTGTAGGAACCGTCCTCGCGACGCTCGGGCATCTGCAGGCTGGACGCGTCGTAGCTGGCCAGGTGACCGGCGCGCTGATTGCCTTCGCGCATGGTCGACGTCATGGACGTGGACAGGCCCTCGGCGTTGGCCGAAGCGCTCGCCAGGCTCTGAGCTTCGGCCTCGCCAAATGCGCAGTCAGGACGCTCGGCGGCACCGCGACCGGTCACGTCCAGGTCCAGATGACCGTACATGGCAAAGGCGACCGGACCCTGCGTGGTCTGGAAGTTCTTGGCCATATCAGGATAGAAGTAGTGCTTGCGGTAGAACATCGAGTGGCGCTGAATCTCGCAGTTGGTGGCGAGACCGGCCTTGACGATACTCTCGATGGCGCGCTTATTGGGCACCGGCAGGGCGCCGGGCAGGCCCAGGCATACCGGGCACACGTTGGCGTTGGGCTCGTCATCGTGGCTGAGCTTGCAGTTGCAGAACATCTTGGTGTCGAGTGCGGTGAGCTCGGTATGGATCTCCAGGCCGATCACGGCCTCCCAATCCTGCAGGACCTCGGAAAGCTCCTTCATTACAGCTCGCCTCCCTTCCCGGCAAAATCGGGCGCGACGGAAAGCGCGGGCGCACCCGTGGCGGCATCGGCAAAGCCGCGCTCCAGGGCGCGGGCAAACGTGAGCAGCTGACGGTCCTTAAACGCCGGACCCACCAGCTGGGCAGAAACGGGCAGCTGAGTATCCTCGCCCAGGCCCAGCGGCACCGAGATGCCACCGTTGCCGCAGATGTTGAGCGAAATGGTGTACAGGTCGGAGAGGTACATCTGCGTGGGGTCGCTGATCTCGCCAAACTTAAAGGCCGTGCGCGGCGAGGCGGGCATGAGAATGGTGTCTACCTTGGCATACGCGGCGTCGTAGTCCCGCGTGATGAGCGTGCGGGCCTTTTGCGCAGCGTAGTAGTACTTGTCGTACACGCCCGAGCTCAGCAGGTAGGCGCCGAGCATCTGACGGCGCTTGGCCTCGGCGCCAAAGCCGTGGGCGCGCGACAGCGAGCTCTGGTCGGACAGGTTGGCGCAGCCCTCCTCCTGGTAGCCGTAGCGAATGCCGTCGAAGCGCGCCAGGTTGGAGAACGCCTCGGCCGGACCGATGACGTAGTAGGCGGCGATAGCGGCGTCTAGGTGCGGCAGGTCGACCTCGACCAGCTCGGCACCCTGGTTCTGCAGCTCCTGGGCGGCGCGCTGGACAGCAGTCTTGACCTCGGGCGTCAGGCCCTCGGCCTCCATAAACGCAGGGATAATGCCCACGCGCTTGCCCTCGATGCTGTCGTTGAGATGCTCAGTAAAGTCGACGGCGCAATCCTGGCTGGTGCAGTCGTACGGATCGCGGCCCGCGCCGGTAAGCGCGTTCATGGCCAGCGCGACATCCTCGACCGTGCGGCCAAAGGGGCCCACCTGGTCGAGCGACGAGCCAAAGGCAACCACGCCGTAACGGCTCACGGCGCCATACGTGGGCTTAAAGCCCACCACGCCGCACAGCGACGCCGGCTGACGAATGGAGCCGCCGGTGTCCGAGCCCAGCGAGAGCGCGACCTCACCCGCGGCGACGGCGGCAGCGGAGCCGCCCGAAGAGCCGCCGGGCACGCGCTCGGTATCCCAGGGGTTGTTGGTGCGGTGGAACGCCGAGCTCTCGGTGGAGCTGCCAAAGGCAAACTCGTCCATATTGGCCTTGCCCATGGGCAGGCAGCCGGCATCGAGCATGCGCTGGACGCAGGTGGCGGTGTAGACGCTCTGGTAGTCCCCGAGCATACGGGACGCGCAAGTGGTACGCGTGCCCACGAGGTTCATGTTGTCCTTGATGGCCAGCGGCACGCCCGCGAGCGGGGGCAGCGGCTTGCCTGCGGCACGGTCGGCATCCACGCGCGCGGCGGCCTCGAGCGCAAGCTCGGGCGCCACCTGCAGGAATGCCTGGACCCCGCCCTCGCGCGCCTCGATGGCGGCAAGGGAGGCCTGAGCCACCTCGGTAGCGGTAAAGTCGCCGGCGGCAACGCCCGCGGCGATCTGGGCGGCGGTAAGGGAATCGAAGCTCTGCGCCATTACTCGCTCTCCCCCTCTCCCAAAATGGACGGCACGCGGAAGTAGCGGTCGCGCGCGCTGCCGGCGTTTTCGAGCGCGACGTCGAGCGGCAGGTCGCGCTCTGGCTCGCGCAGGTCATCGCCCATCACGTTGGACAGGCTTCCGATGGGATGGAACGTGGGCTCCACGTCGGGCAAGTCATATTGCAAGACGGGCTCGAGCATCTGGACGGCGTCGTTCATGTAGGACGTCATCTGGGTGAGCTCGTCATCGGTCAGTGCGATCTTTGCGTACTCGGCGATGCCGCGCACGTCTTTCTCGCTGAGTGCCATAGGCGCTCCCTTCCGCATAACAGATAAACCGCTCTAGTATACAAGGCAACGCCGCTTAGAGCAGGCGCTTTACCCAAATGCAGCGAAAACGTAACGAGGGCGGCGGCTGGCAGGCGGCGGGCTGGCGATTCTGCAGCAAAACCGCACCGTTCATAGCGAAAACCGCGTCACCCGCAACGAAAACCGTCCCGCCCACAACAAAGACCATCACAACATTCGACGCTTTTCGCCAAAATCGAGATTTTTATCGAATGTTGTGATGGTTTGGAAGTCCCGACCACCACAAAGGTGCCTGTCCCTATTGCGGTGGTTCTGGAGAATGTCTTATGCCGAGGCTTTGGCCTTGCGGCGCTTGCGGACCGCATGGATCACGATGTCCAGCAGCAACAGCACAATGGCTACGACCACGATGAGCACGGCAAACTCGCGCTTGCCCCAGTGGCGACCGGCCAGCGACTTTTGCTTGTCGACGTCCTTCTTGTTGTACTTGGTGCGCACGCAATGCACCAGCAGGCGATGGTCGTTTACGCCGTAGGGCGTGCAGGTGACGAGCGTCACCTTGTCGGCGCCGGGCTCGATGGTCAGCGACTCCATCTCTTCGGGCAGCACCACCTCGGAGTCCACCATCTTGTAGGCGAGCGTCTTGTTCATGGTGTGCAGCAGCACCAGGTCGCCGGGCTCCAGCGAGTGGATGTCGTCGAACATGCTCAGGTTGCGCATGCCCGAGTGCGCGGTGAGCACGCAATGCGTCGAGGTGCCGCCCACCGGCAGGCTCGTGCCCTCCAGGTGGCCGACGCCTGCCATAAGGACCTCCTCGCTCGTGCCGTGGTAGATAGGCATGCTCACGTCGATGGAGGGGATCTCAACCCAGCTCATCATGGGGTCGCGGTCAAAGATGAGCTGCTGGGCGTAGGGCTCGATCTGGTCGGCGGGGAGCTCGGTGGCCTCGCCCGCCAGCTGCTCGTTAAAGGAGCGCGCCTGGAGCAGAATGCGCTCGCGCTCCTCGGCAGACAGCGCGTCCACGGTGCTTGACACGGTGCTAATCTGGTTGAACACACCCGAGGCCTCGAGCCGGTCCAAGATCCACGGCCAGGTCATAAGGCCCACGCCAATAAGGATGATGACGATGGTGATGAGCCGATCGGCCCAGCGTGGCAGCCGTTTGCGACGACGCTTACCACCCTTAGGCTTGGGTTGTGGGCTTGAGCCGCCGCTGGCCGCGGCGTTATTGCTCTTCATGTGTTTGGCGCCCTGCACCATCGCCGGTCACTCCTCTACAGCTCAGGTTGTCTAAACAAATAATAGCCGATTAGCGAGTCCCAAGTGCCGCCATTCGGGCAATAGGGTCAGACCGCATTGTCCGGTCAGGCATAGGCCCGTATTTGAGTTTTCAAAATATCCCGAATCGACGGGGCGATTCGGGATACAATGTTTATAGGAAACGACGCATCCCGCGTAAATGAACGAGAGCGCGGGCGGCCAGTTTCCGACGTTTTTAAATGCCCGGGCCTCTAACCCCGGGCATTCTTATTTGCGCTTGTTGCGGCGCAAATGCCTTCTACCGTCCGCACCGCGCGTGCGCCTACGGACCTTAAACCGAACCTCATACGAGTCAAAAAACGCGATGACGAACGAGCCCACCGCTGCAAGGGCGGCGAGCACGTTAAGGAATTTCAGCATTTGGGGACCTCCGATCGAGTCGTCGGCCGCCCGCGCACGGGATGCGTCGCAAGGGTATTTTACCGCGAGCGCACGCACTTACAGCTGGTAAACGCAATATTTGCAAACATTTGTTCGATGGTTACACACACGGTCCTTCGAGCAGCGGAGCCTGGCGGCATTGCCCGGTCAGGTAGAGGCCCGTATTTGAGTTTTCAAAATGTCCCGAATCGGCGGGGCGATCCGGGATACAATGTCTATAGAAAACGATGCACCCCGCGTAAGTGTATGAGAGCGCGGGCGGCCTAGTTTTCAGCTTTTGTTAAATGCCCGGGCCTCTAACCCCGGGCATTCCTATTTGCGCTTGTTTCGGCGCAAATGCCTTCCACCGTCCGCACCGCGCGTGCGCCTACGGACCTTAAACCGAACCTCATACGAGTCTAGAAACGCGATGACGGATGAGTCCGCATCGGACGGTGGAGGCTGGCTGCGTTATCCCAAAAAAACGGGGCAGGCTCCAGCACGGAGTCTGCCCCGAAAAGAGAATGGCAAAGCAAGAACGTGGATGGACGAGAAAAGTGTCCGCAAGTCTCATGGCCATCACATCCCACCTGCCAAAGGGATGGGTGAGCGAGCGTTACTCCTGCTCGGACTCCTCAGCCTGCTTACGGCTGCGGATGAGGTGCGCCACGCCGATGCACAGCACCGCGCCACCAGCGATCCAAGTGAAGGTCACGCCGTTGAGACCGGTGAGCGGGAGGCCAACGGACTTGGTGTTTCCGACGTTAATGGTAACCTCGCCGGCAGCGGCGTTGACAGTGGCATCATTAGCACCGTTCAACTTGTTGTCGCCGGTGTTGCCGTCAAGCTCACCGAAGGCGATGTCAGAGCGGCCCGCGTCCTGATCGGAAACCGCCGCCGTGAGCTTCGTCACCTTCATGGACGCCTTGTCATACTCCGCGGTAATGGTAAAGGTGAAGGGCTTTGCCTTAGTGTTGTACTTAGTGGCGTCGGGGGTCTGAATCTCAGTCACCGTGTAGGAGCCGGCATCGAGGCCCTTGACCCTAATCAACCCTTCCTCGCCGCTTGCATTGCTAGACGTGAACCTCACGTAGTCGGGAAGGCTGTTGGGATCGACATTTTCCACGAGCTGGCCCGCGACAACGTGTGCGGCCGTGTCGTCTTTCGAAGCGATGTACTGGCCCTGAGTGTTCTCATCGGCAGACTGGATGGTGAATACCGCGTCTCCAAGGCCCTTCTCGGTACCCTGATCGACCTTTTTGAGGTTAAGCTTGAACGCGAAATCGGCGACGGTGTCCTCGATCGTCTCGCCCGTGCCCTCGCCATACGGGTTGTTGGAGTACTCAAGTTTAACGGTGTTGGGGTTGCCGCCCTTCTGAGCATTGTCAGTAGTGTTACCAATCACGGCATCGCCGTTGAGCATCGCCTTGTAGAAAACGACTATCTGAGTGTTGGCATCTACCCCTGAAATCTCCTTGAGATACTTACCGTGCTCTCCCCCCTTAGCTTCAATAGTCAAAATGGTAGTTCCATCAGCATCGGTGGTTGGCCGCACATCAAAGTTCTCTGTAATGTCGGAATATTGATCAATCTCGTTCGAATCTTTGTTTACAGCAAAAACTTGAGTTTGACCATCAACATAGCTGAGGCCCTTGGAAAGGGTATCAGTGAACTTATAGGTATAGCTATCGTAAGTAGCGTAGTTGTCAGCGATCGTACCGGTGAGCTTGTAGTTAACCTCCTGGCCAATCTGGGAATCAGCAATGTCTTCCCACCCATTGGAGGTCTTGATATCCGCACCAGCAGCGGCAGCGTCATCAAGAATCTTCTTCTCGACCGTGGGGACGCTCTTCTTGGGGGTAATTTTCACCGTCGTATTCGTACCGTCAATCATGGCATACACAGGAGAGGTAAAGGCGTCAGTCGACTTGTCGCCGGACTTTGTCGTGTTATCGGTGAGGAACAGCCAGTAGCCGGCATCAAGGCCGGTAAGGGACGGGCTCCCCGCGGACGTCGTGGTCCAAGTACCGGTCTTCTCCAGCTTGGAGGCAATTACGCTCAGGACATGGCCGCTATTGACCCTAGTGTTTGAATCGGTCTGATCGGCATCTTTGTTGTGCTCATTCAGCCAATCGGCAGCATCCTGCGCGTTTGTACTGGTGTATTTAGGCTCCTTCTCATGAATAGCGGCAACCACAGCCGTCTCGACCTCGGAGCTACCCCAGTCGATGTTGCTCACCGTCGTGGTCCCATTGGCCGTAGTCACATTCGCCTTGAAAATTTGGATGCCCTTATAAGTCGTTGATCCAGCGTAGTCACCGCAGTCGAACGTCACGGTCGAGCCGCCCGCAGCAAACGCCATGGTCACCGGGGCCATGACGCCGCCGAAGCTCAGCGCTGCTGTGAGACCGGCGGTTACTGCCAGGCGTGCGATGTTCTTGCTCATGCTCATCTTCTTTTCCTCCGTTTTCCGTTTGATTCTCATTCGATCGGTCATCATCTGTCTGTGTCTTAGCATCTACTTCGCTACGTCTCGCCCCGCTCTCTGTGGGGCTGCCAGCTACTCTTTATGGCTGCCACCTCCCCGCTTGACCAGGAGCGCGACCACGATGAGCGCGGCTCCGGCGACCGCTGCGGCGGCCGCGGCGTACATTGCCATATCGCCAGTCGAGGGCATAAAGCCTCCGGTGGTAATGCTAGGGGGTGTGCCGGTGGGCGTGTTGATGAGCGACGCCTCCAGGCTGCCCGTCGACCCGTCCGCGCTGTCGGCGCGCAGGGGCGACTCGGCCGTGATGGTGAGCTTGGGCTTGGCGGCAGCCACCTGGTCGACGTCCAAGCCCTCGGCCTTGACCGTCACGGAGCGCGTGCCCTCAAAGGCGGTGTAGCCCTTGGGCGCCTTGAGCTCGCGGACCTCCAGCTTGCCCGAGTCCACGCCCGAGACGGTCACGCGGCCGTCCTCGCCCGTGGTGACGGTGACCTTGCCCTCCGCATCCCACGTGCCGTCGGCCGCCAGCGTGCGGCCGCGGTCGTCGGCGATGCTCAGGACCGCCCCGGCAAGCGGCTTGTCGCCGTCGCTGCCGCGCTTGGTGAGCGCGAGATCCCAGGTGTAGGCGCACGCGTCGTCGCTCGGCGTGCGGGTGAATCCGGCGTCACCGGACTGGTCGGCAAAGGGAGAGCGCGGGTAGCGCAGGTAGACCTCGTTGGGGTTGCCCTTCGCGATGCCGTGGCTGCATGCGCTGTTGAGCGGTGTGTTGTACACGGCGACAACGCGGGCGCCCGCGGTGAAGGCTTCGGCCCCGCCGAGCGCGGCGATCAGGTCGCAGGTGCGCACGGTGAAGGTCTTACCGTCGGCCGCTACCTTGGTGGCGCACTGGGCCGTGATGTCGGTCCAGCCCTTCGCGGGCTCGGTGCCGACGCGCCCGTCCTTACCGGTCGAGACGGCGTCGAAGCCGCCGTCCGCGCCCGCCGCCACGTACACGCGCATGCTCGCGGCGACCCTGGAGGGGTCGAGCCCCGCGCTCATGGTGTCGACGAACTGCACCGTATAGGTGTCATAGGCGGTAAGACCCGCCGGAACCGTAGCAGAGAGGCGCCAGTACAGGTCGTCGGCGACCGTGGCGTCGGCGGCCTTCTGCCAGGCGGCGGTGCTGTCCTCCAGCACGTGCTTGGACACCTTGGGGGTCGCGGCCTTGGGCTTGACGGTGACGGCGCTGCCGCCGACCAGCGCCATGATCGGCGCGGTGCCGGCCTCGTCCTGGGCGATGGCGTCGTCGTCGGCGACGATGAGCCAGTAGCCGCAGTGCAGCTCGGCCGCCGTACCCGCGTTAAGGGCCACGGGCTCGGCGCCAGAGCTCTGGAGGGAACGAGCGAGCTGTGCGCTCAGCGCACTCGTAAGGTGAGAATCGGTGTTGAGCCACTCGGCAGCTTCCTGCGCGGTGGTCTGTGAATTGGGCATGCCGGCGCTGTGCAGCACGGGCAGGACGGCGTCGCGCGCGGCGTCGCTTGCCCAAGCGAAGTCGGTGGCGATCTTGGCGTCGCTGTCGCCGTCAACGACGTTGGCGCTAAAGATCTGGTAGGCGTCGTAGCTGCTCGCCACGGTGCCGCTCACCGTGATGGAACCGGTCGAGGTCGGCGCGGCCTGCGCGGAAGCGGGGAACACAACCGCGCAGGTGCCGATCAGGAGGGCAAGCAGCGCAAACATGATCGGGAAGGAGCAAACTTTCTTATTCACGAGGCTCGCCTCCCTTCGCATTCGCCTTGCGACGAATGTGCATCCAGGCCGCAGCAGCGCAAAGCACCGCCGCGCCGGCAAGGTACGTCAGAGTGACGCCCGACATACCAGAAAGGGGCAATGTGGTGGAGTAGGTGTTGGTGAAGGTGGGGGTGGAGTCGGTGAACGTATGCTCAGTGTCGTCGGTCACCAGATTACCATTACGATCTTGAATCTGCTTGTAGGTTGCAGAGATGTCTATCTTGCCTTTAGAGTTATCAGCCGCCTTGACCGTAATTTGATAGACCGACTGGTCATACTCGTAGTTCGTGAACGGCGTCGTCGGCCGCTGTTCACGGACGTAATAGGTGAAGGTCTTGCTTGCACCACGACCGGTAGGGTCAGATTCGAGCTTTTCGAGTTGATTGAGTTTGTACTCAATCTCGTCGAAGTCCAAGGTCTGGGACTTGGAGCCGTCAGCCTTGGTCGACTTATCGTTGACGATGCTCGTGAACTCCTTGTCGGTCGCGAGCTGAAGCGTAAACTTCTTCATCTCGCCACCCTTGACAACCTTCGTAGCCGCCGGAGTCCAGGAACCCTTGGAGTCGTACGGCGTGTATGTGTTGGTGAAAGTCTTTGAGCTTGTTAGCGCGACGTTTGCAACGTCACCTTCGGGTATTGGATAAACCGTAGCAACAGACGTAGTACCATTAGCGGCGATTGTGGTGATTGCCACACTACTGACCGTATAGTACGTGTACTCGATATCAAGCACCTTATGCGACTTTTTTTCATCCTTTACGACCTTAGGATCTATCTTGTAGATAGTCTCGTCGCAAGTCACGCCAGAAACGGGATTGTCACCGGGGTCCTCAACGAGGTAGTAGACGATCGAGTCATCGGAATAGACCTCGCCCAGATTAAAGGCAAAGTTGCCGCCGCCATCATTCGTGACCCCATTGCCAACTTTTGTGCAGCCATTGAGTCGCAGCTTGTGATCGGCAAACGAGGGATCCTGCTTGTTTGTACCCTGTTTGAGCAGCTGGAACTTGAACTCTCCGTCTTTAAGCGCACGACCCATTAGCGCCTTAGTGCCATTGAGCTTCATCTTGGGGTACACGCTCACCTGCATGGTGGAACCAGCGACAACGTCGCCGTTGGTCATGATGCCGCCGCCGTGGATGTTGGATTTGTTGCCCGTGATGAAGAGCGTGGCATTATCACGGGCAAGCCCTTGATCACCATCGGAAGGATCTGCATCGAGGCCAATCATGTACTTAGCCTGGGCGCCCTCGTACTTGCCGATGGTCGTAGGCGGCTGACCGTCGATCGTGCCCCTCCAGTTGGCAGCGCCGCCACCAAGCATCTGACCAGTTACGGCAGCGATGTAGTCGCTATTATCTGACTTGCGAATCAGGAATAGATCCTTATGGCCGTTTTGCTTGAAGGTATCAGTGATTTCGCCGCCCTTAACGGTTGTGGGCTGATCTTCATTCTTACCATTAGTACCACCCGATAGGTGGGCGCCGTTTTCATCGCGGTTTCCGAAAATCGCAATACCATTGGTATCGGTAATAGCCGTTTTGCCGGTCGGGCAGGCAGCGAAGCCACCGCCATAGCCCTCGGCCGAATTGTTAGTAATCAGCGCGTTGTAAATCTTAAGAGTCGCTGAATTAACGTTTTCATCACTGTTGCCGCCCTGGACGAACACGCCGCCACCGCCCCAGTCATTAGTGGTATTGGTCGTATTGTTGGTGATATAAGCGTGTGAACCATTCGCAACTTCAAACACACCAACGGTAGGCGCAGCAATGCGGATACCGCCACCCTCTGAGTTTTGCGCCACATTGCTGGCGATGGTTCCACCAGAGAACGTAAACGTGGAAAGAGCCTGCTTCCAAGCGCCAGCATAAATACCGCCACCGGCCTCGGCAGAATAGTTACCGGTGATGTAGCCACCGTTAATCTTCAGGCTACCGCCATTAAAAGCAGCAATACCACCACCACCGTGGCAACCGCCGCCCTTGTGTACCCAATTAGTCGAATCGGTATCTTGGTAGAACTGATACTTGTTATTGGTGATGTAGCCGCTCGTAACGTTAACGGTTGATTCGAACGCACAGATACCTGCGCCGTAGCCAGACTGGCTACCAAACGTACCGTTGCCGGAGATAATGCTGCCATCCACGTTGACCATTGAGCCCTTAGCGTACACGCCGCCGCCATTGGGAGCGTAGTTACCTGCGATAACGCCACCGGTTAGATTAAGGGTCGAAGCAGCACCCTTTTCATTAGACACCATAATGCCAGCGCCGGTGCCCGAGGTTCCCGTAGAGGCACCGCAAACGTAGCCACCGCTCATATTGACGGTAGAACCGTTCTCGGCGTAGACCAAGTTGGCAACTTTACAGCCCTGTCCTTGCGTCAGCACGCCACTTTCAAGATTGAACGTACCGCCCTTACCATTAGTGCCATAAAGATTGATGAGCTTCAATTTGTCGTTACTATTGCACGCCACGATGGCGCCGCCGATGGTAGCTTCATGTTTATAAAGAGCCTCGGTAGTGCTAATGCCATCTGGATTTACGGACGATCCGGTTACATAGTAGGTGAGATTTGTAGGAATATTAGAAGTCTCATCAGGGGCCACAGAGGCAAGGTTGCCATTTTTGCTAAATGTGTTGTCGGAGCATACATATTTGTCGCCTGTTGGATCATCCACTTCAGCTTGCTGACTATCCATGACGGTTAACGTCGCGCCCCCCGTAATGTTGAACAGGGGCTGGCTCGAGCTCTCGTGTTTAATTTTGTGACCGTTTAGATCCAGCGTGATCTTGCTGCCGTCCTTGCCAAGCTGGATTGTCCCGCCGGTATCGACATCATTCATAAGCTTGAAGCTAGCGACACCGCTTGCATTCTCCAACTTGTTTTTCAAATCGTCAGCGCTATTTATCTCGACGGGCGCCGCTTCGGTTTGCCCACCTTCCGCAGCTGCCATAACGGCGCCGTCATCCGACGACTCGCCGTCTTCGACCTGCAACTCGCCCTCAGGCTGATCCTCAGACTGACCCTGCTCAACACCATTTGAAGAGTCGGCCTCGCCGCCGTCGACCTCGTCGCTATTCTGGTTTTCGGTATCCCCGTTGGTAGTGTTGTCTACACCAGTAGACTCACTTGAGGAACCCCCCCCCATCACAGTTTCCTCGGCAGGAACCGTCTGGGCATCGTTGGCAATGGCCTGCGAGATCGGAGGCATGACGAGCGACAGTACCAGGCTCAACACGGAGGCTCCGCACAAAACGCCTGCCAGTACACGGCGCGTCGCTTTTTTACTCTGCTTAGTTTTTTCTGAATTCGCTTTCATCGATGTCTCCTCCCCAAGAGACCGCGATCTTGCTCTTTCACTATCAAACGTATCTGCGCAATCTGTAATTGCGCTCGCTTAGTAATCCATATTGTAGCAATTGTTTGAACATCTGAACAAGAAAACCGATAGTTTTGTAGCGAATTCTCAATTCTCTTGACATTTGCTCAGATTTACCTTCATTTATTCGCTATCTATTATTTGTTTTTACTGGTAATTTAGTTGCCCATCATTTTTTAATGGCATTAGATTTATTTGCACAACATTTTGCTCAAGAGCAAACATCCCGCTCACGGTCGAAAATCGACCGTGAGCAGTAGGTCATTAACCGGAAGGAATACCCTACCAAACTGATGAGAATATCTTTGACCCATCGGTGGTTAGACGTGTGATGTTCAGACAACTAAATTTAAATTTTTGCGCAGATTTTCGGTATCAATTCGCCCAAATCGCCTGAGGCCACCGCAAAGGTGCCTGCCCCTTTGTGGTGGTTCTCCCCCGGCGCTACAGCAGATGCTCCTCGATAAAGATCGCGATGCCGTCTTTGTCGTTACTCGCGGTTACAAAATCGGCGGCGGCGCGGGTGGCATCGCTGCCGTTTGCCATGGCCACGCCCACGCCGGCGTCAGCCACCATGCAGGTGTCGTTGTCCGCATCGCCAAACACGCAGATGTCCTGGAGCTCCATGTCGTTGAGCTCCGCCACGCGCACAAGGCCGCGCGTCTTGGACACGCGCGGATCCATGAACTCGTAGAGCCGCTGCGTGGTTTGCAGAGCCGCCGCCTTAACAGTGTCATCGGCAAACGTCGACGCCCGCTCAATCACCCGCGGCATCACCTCGGGCGCCATGGTAAACATCACCTTGGGCTGCGGCTCGCGCAAGAACTCAGCAAAATCGACCACCTTGTAGGGCACGCCGTCGACGCGCGACAGGTGCTCGACGCACGCGTTGCTCTCGGGCACGTAGAACACGCCGTCTCGGGGGCAGACGGGCGTTGCCGGCAGGTCTGCCATGTGCTCGCAGATGCGGGCGATGGTCTCGCCTGGCAGCGGGTAGCTCAGCTCGTTGATGCCGTGCGCACGGTCGATGACCTCGGCGCCACCGCAGCCCACCAGCACGTCTACCAGGCCTTCGATGTCCCAGAGCTCGTACATGGCCTCGGTCGCGTGGGCGTCGCGCCCGGTGCACAGGCCAAAGAGCACGCCACGCTCGCGCAGGGCGCGGATCGCCGCCACGGTGCGCGGGGACACCGTGTGCTGGCTCGTGAGCAGCGTACCGTCGATATCGCAGAACACGGCTTTGATGTGGCTGAAGGTGGTGTCCATGGGGGCCTTTCTGGGTTGTGCGGCGGTGTGGGGCGTATTCGCGAACGGCGTACATGGTATACCAAGGCACAGGCGCGGCCTGCCAAAGCAAAACCACCACAAAGGTGCCTGCCCCTTTGTGGTGGCCTGGCCGGAGCGCAAACCATCACAACATTCGACGTTATTCGGCGAAATCGCGATTTTCATCGAATGTTGTGATGGTTTCTTACTGCTTTACGGCACGTTCCAAGTGATTGCGTCCAAACAGCAGCAGCGCCACGGGAACCGCCGTCACGACCATGCCTGCCCCCACGAGTGTCCGTTGTACGCCAAATGTCGCCGCTAGCCACGGGGCAATCGCCAGCGGCGCCACGCCGGCGAACATATTGCCAAAGCCCATGACCGAGTTCACACGGCCGAGTTGCTCGAGCGGCGCCGTCGTTTGCACGATGGTGTTGTGGAGCGGGTTGACGACACCCCAAGCTATGCCCAGGGCGACCTGGCCGACAAGGGCCACACCCACGTACGGCGTCCCCACATAGAGCAGGCTTCCCAGGCCCACGGACATAAGTGCCACGAGCAGCGTTTTTAGGTTTACCAAGTGCGGCGGCAAGCGGAGCGCGAGCACGGCACCCAGCACCGCGCCCACGCCGCAGGCCGACGAAAGCCAGCCCATCCATTCGACGCCGACGTGCAGGACGTCGCGATAGAAGAACGACTCCAGCGGATCGAAGGCTCCATAGCCAAAATTCGAAAGAAAGATAATGCAAAACAGCAGGGCGAGAACGCTGTTGGTAAAGACCGTCTTGATGCTAGCCGCGAAGGTGGCGCGGGCGGACGTGCTGGGGTTGGAGCTTTGTCCCGCACGCTCCCCTTCCTCTGCCGAATCGGCATCCGCATCCCCGGCGACATGGCTGGTCTGCGGCCTAAAGCCCCAACCGACAACGAACGCCAGCACGGTAAAGAGCATCATAAGCACGAACACCGCGCGCGACGACGCAGCCGCCGCGACAAAGCCGCCCAGCGTGGGGCCAACGATGATACTCACGTTTGAAAACATGGCGATGGCGGAGTTGATGTCTTTGAGCTCGACAGGATCGTCGGTGAGGTAGGCCGGATAGGACGTGGCAATGGGCTGGGCGAACCCCATCGCAAAGCCCAGAAACACCGCGCCGAGCAGGACGACGCCGGTCGCGCTGCCAAAGGCGATGATTGCCGCGCCGGTTGCGAGCGTACCGACGATGCTCAGCAAGAAATGGCGGCGCGGACCCCAGGCGTCGAGCGCCGCGCCGCCAGCAAAGGACCCCAGGATCACGAAAACGTTCATAAACAGAACGGCCAGCGATGTCACCACGACTGAGGCATCGTCTGCATAGGTGAGCGTTCCGATGACGCCGATAAAGTAGCTGGTCTGAAAGCCGGTGTAGATGAGAAAGCGCATCGCCACCAGGCGCTTGGCCCGCGCGGACAGCGATGGTTGGGATTTAGGAAATGGAGATGTAGACATGTGGGCTCCTTGTTGCATACGAATACGGGCCGCAGGCATTGACCGCCGACCATCGACTCAATCTTTCTGCATGTAACGTTAAGGACGCATCGGGCCCCTTCTCTCCGTCTTCGCCCGGATGAACTACTTGGTAGATTTTAAGGCATGTCCCAAAAATCTACCAAAGCAAAGGCCACCACAAAGGTGCCTGCCTGTGGTGGCCCAATGATATGGCGGCGCAGCGAGCCGGTTCCAAGTGCCCCAGGTCGCCGCGAAAGAGGAGCGACGCGTACTTTGGTACGCGAGCGACGGTTTGAGCGGCGAGATGGGGTGCTTGGGGCCGGCGCAGCGTCAAGCCTGAAGGTGGTCTTGGATGAGGTCGCAGATGGCTCGGGCGTCGTTGATGTTGATGGCTCGGGTCGCAAAGCCGGCATCGAAGGCCTGACGCGCCAGGGCTTCGTTGCAGGCAAGGGCCATCGTGCGACCGTCGACTAGGTCAAGCGAGCTCTTGCCGCGCAGACGGTCGACACCGGAGCGCGCGACCACGATGTTGTCGAAGCCCTCGGTCTTGTAGCCCTCGATGATCACCACGTCGACATCGTTGTAACGCGACAGCAGCTCGCGCGCGGGCATCTCGTCCTCCTCGCGCGTGTCGGCGTACTCTGCCCAGCGCGTGGCGCAGATGAGTCCCACGTGCTTGGACCCGGCCTGGTGATGGCGCCAGGTGTCCTTAGCGGGTACATCGATATCAAAGCCGTGATGCCCATGATGCTTGAGCGAACCCACGCGCAGGCCGCGGCGGGTGAGCTCGGCGATAACCTTCTCGACGAGCGTGGTCTTGCCCGAGTTTTGGTAGCCGATAAACGCGATCGCGGGGACGGTCGGGATGGGAGCAGCAGGCGCGACGGCGACGGGTGCGCTCGCGGGCACGTCGCTCGCGGCACCCACGGCTTCGACAGCAGCGGCCTGACGCTCCGCACGATCCCACACGCCCGAGCGGCCGCCTTCCTTGTGCAGTAGGCGAACGTCGACAATCTCCATGCCGCGATCGACCGCCTTGCACATGTCATAGATGGTCAGGCACGCGGCGCTCGCGCCGGTCAGCGCCTCCATCTCAATGCCGGTCTTGCCCGTCACGCCCGCCGTGACCAGCACGTGAAAGCCAACCTGTCCGTCCGCGCGCGCCGGCGCCCAGCCCTCGGGCACGTCCTCGGCCGGCGTCCCCGCCGGAGCGATGGGCGCAATGTCGCACTTACTCTTGGTAATGAGCAACGGATGGCACATGGGGATGATGTCGCTTGTGCGTTTGATGGCCATAATGCCCGCCACGCGCGCGCAGGCGAGCACATCGCCCTTTTTGGCGCGGTCCTGCAGCACCATGGCCTGCGTCTCGGGGTGCATGAGGATGGTGCCCTCGGCGATGGCGATGCGATGGGTCTCAGCCTTGTCGGACACGTCGACCATGCGTACCTCGCCCTTGGCGTCCACGTGCGTCAGCTCGTCGCGACGGGCGTCGCGGGCGGGCTCGGTCGCAGCGCTGGCAGTCGGCTGCGCGGACGCGTCGGCGTTGCCAGCATTCGCCGCAGCCGTGACTTTGTGGGCAGACATCGCGGCCCTGCGAGCGGCCTTGGTGGCATCGGCGTACCTGCTCTTGGCCATATGATCATCCTCCGATTTGGGACATAAATCGTTGCGTGCCCTCAATTATCGCGTGTTCCTGCGGTTTGTGGGCCACGGCATCGCGCCAAATCGAAAGTACCTGCATGTCATCACCACGGCGCAGGGCGTCGCGCACCGAAAACTCGGCATCGCTGAACAGGCACGGACGCACGTTGCCATCGGCCGTCAGGCGCAGGCGGTTGCAATTCGCACAAAAATGGTTGGACATGGCGCTAATAAAGCCAACCGTTCCCGCCGCGCCCGGAAAGTGCCAATAGCGCGCAGGGCCCGCGCCGGCAGGAGCGTCGTTGATGTCGAGCGGCTCGAGCTCGCCCAGTCCCGCCGCGGTGGCCCCGACATTGATGCGCGCCCGCAGCTCGTCGCTCGGCACGGTATCGCTCGCGTCCCACAGCTCGGGATTGAGCGCGGGCGCATGCGGATCCACGGCGCAATGCGAGCTCGTGTGCTCGTCTCCGATGGGCATATATTCGATAAAGCGCAGATGGATGGGGCGGTCGAGCGTGAGCCGCGCGAGGGCCGCCACATCCTGGTTGAGCCGACGCACTATAACGCAGTTGACCTTAACGGGCTCAAAGCCCCAAGCCAGCGCCGCGTCGATGCCAGCCATGGTCTGCTCGAGTCGACCTAGACGCGTGATCTTTCCAAACAGCAAGGGGTCGAGCGTATCGAGGGAGATGTTGACGCGGTTAAGCCCGGCATCTTTGAGCTGCGGTGCCAGCTTGGGCAGCAGGGCACCATTGGTGGTAAGTGAGATGTCCTCGATCTGCGGAATCGCGCGGATGTCGCGAATGAGCGGGATGATGCGGCGGCTGACCAGCGGCTCGCCACCCGTCAGGCGCACGCGGCGAATGCCCTCCCCCGCCACCAAGCGCACAAAGCGGGCTATTTCCTCGGCGCTGAGCAGCTCGTCGTGCGCGCGCGGCGCTACGCCGTCGGCCGGCATGCAGTAAATGCAGCGGAAATTGCACTTGTCGGTAACGGCAATGCGCAGATAGTTGATATCGCGGCCAAAGCCGTCATGTTGCACGAGCCCGTCCACGCAGCCCTCCCCTCGCACAGCAATTTATTCTTCGGGAAACATAATACCCCACAAGAGAATCGTGCCGACACGCGTACGACAGGACAGGCCATTCGAGCAAGAAGGGCTTCCCGAGCCCATCTTCAGCATTCAAACCATCACAACATTCGATGCTTTTCCCGTTTTTGGCAATAAACGTCGAATGTTGTGATGGTTTGCCTGCCCATGGCACCCCGTAGACGGGCCGGAACGCCCCTAAAGGCCGCCGTCCCAGTGTCGAATCACGAATTCTCGCAGGTCGTTTTGCCGCTTTTGGAACGCTTCGCTTCGGTCGCACTTAAGGCCCATCGCGAGCGCGATGGCGTTCATAGCCCGGTGCAATTGCAGCTGATGGGCAAACTGAGTCCCGGTGAGGACGATCATCTTAAAGCCCAGCGCGCTCAGCACGGTCATACGCTCCGCATCCGACGCGCTGCGCTGTTTATCAAGATGGTCCGAGCCGTTGTATTCAATCCCCGTACCGCTCGCAGGCGCATATACGTCGATCTCGAAATACCCGGCCTTTGCGAGATACTTGAACTCGTTGGGAACATCGACCCGATGGTTGAGCTCGATCTTGGCGTATCCCAGCCCTCCCTGGGAACGTTTTGCTACGACCATGATTGCGGTGGCCGTCTCCATGGGCGACCGCGCGCCATCGTGCACGCGCTTGAGCACGGCGGCCGCGCGTATAGCCCCCTGACGAGATCGGTTCTCATTGCAATAGGCAATCAAGTCGGCAACGGTATACCTCTGCCCCATCTCGACATAATCGTCTGTTGACAGATGATTCAAATGGTATCGGGCACAGATTTCGTAGCCATATTCCAGCTGCTCGGGCTCGCTCATCCACGAACCCGCTTGGACAAAACACATGACCTCATCAACCGCCAGAAGGCCCTCTGCCACCTCGATAAGATGGCCTGGAGGTACCGGCGCCCCAAACACGTGGCACCTAAATCCAGCCGGCGTCGAGCGCTCAAAATCGAAGTTGACGAGCGTATCGATACGATCGAGCTCTTCTCGTGGAATACCAAGTGAGACCAGGTAGTCGGTGACAATCTCGACCGCCGCAGATATTCTCAGTCCCTTGGCATCGAGTCCCAATTTGAGCAGGCCCGTGGTCGACTCCGCCTCGTCGGCAATCGAGTCCTCATCGTATAGGCTGCTTGCTCGCGAAAGCGGCTCGGACGGACGCGCCACATTGTGGTACAGCCAGGCAGTCTTATGAGACAGGACAATCGGCAGGTCCATGAGCCCTCCAATGGGTCGGATAACCAACCTTATTCCCCTGCTCGCGGATTCGCACACCTTCGCATGCAAGTTAGCGATTCCACCCGACCGGGTGACAGAAAAACCGTCCCAACATTCGATGCTTTTCCCGATATTGGCAAAAAACGTCGAATGTTGTGGTGGTTTGAGGCGAGGTGAGGGGCACGGAGGGATCAAAGCATCGTGCTCGAACGGGTTAATCCAGCTCTTTTAAGCCATGCGCCAGCTGCCAGTACTCGCCGTGCTGGGCGAGCAGCTCTTCGTGCGTGCCGCGCTCGATGATGCGGCCGTGTTCGAGGACCATGATGGCGTCGGCGTCGCGGACAGTGGACAGGCGGTGCGCGATCATAAACGTGGTGCGACCGCGCATGATGCGGTCCATACCGCGCTCGATGAGCTTTTCGGTACGCGTGTCAATGGAGCTCGTGGCCTCGTCCAGGATGAGCACCGGCGGATCGGCGACGGCCACGCGCGCGATGGCGAGCAGCTGACGCTGACCCTGCGACAGGTTGGCGCCGTCGGCCGTGACCGGTGTGTCGTAGCCCCGCGGCAGGCGGCGGATAAACGAGTCGGCGCAGGCGGCCTCGGCAGCGGCGCGCACCTCCTCGTCGGTCGCGTCGAGCTTGCCAAAGCGGATGTTCTGCGCAATGGTGCCGCTAAACAGGTGCGTGTCCTGCAGCACAATGCCGAGCGACCCGCGCAGGCTGGCCTTGGCAATGTGCTTGACGTCGATGCCGTCGTACGTGATCTCGCCGTCATCGACCTCGTAGAAGCGGTTGATGAGGTTGGTGATGGTCGTCTTTCCGGCACCCGTCGAGCCCACAAACGCGATCTTTTGCCCCGGCTTGGCAAACAGGTTGAGATCCGTGAGCACGCGGGTGCCCGGCACGTAGGAAAAGTCCACAGCATGGAAGCGCACGTCGCCGGCAAGCGGAACTAGGCCGCACGTAAGCTCGGTACCGTCGGCGGCCACCGCACGGCCCGCGTCATCGACCGAGGCCACATCGTGCAAATGCCCGTACGCGCCCACGCCACGGCCCTCGGGAATCTTCCACGCCCACGCGGACTCGCCCGTCTGCACCAGCTCCACGCAACCCTCGTCCACCTCGGGCTCAAGGTCCATTGCGGCGAACAGGCGCTCAGCACCGGCCAGCGCGTTGAGTAAGAAGTTGCCCAGCTGCGTAAACTGGTTGATGGGCATGGCCGCCTGGCGCACAAAGACCAGGTAGCTCGCGAGCGCACCCACGTCGGCAAGTCCCTTGATGCAGAGCATGCCGCCCGCCACGGCAACGATGGCGTAGTTGACGTAGCCGATCACCACGGTCATGGGCACCATTGAGTTGGCGTAGGCCTGTGCGGCGCCACCGGTACGGCGCAGCTCCTGGTTGCGCGTGTCAAAACCGGCAACATTGGCCTGCTCGTGGTTAAAGACCTTGATGACCTTTTGGCCCGAGACCATCTCCTCGACATATCCGTCCAAGTCGCCGAGCGACGCCTGCTGGGCGGCAAAGAAGCGCTTGGAGCGGATGCCCGAGTAGCGCGCATACAGCACAATGGCCGCGTCGCACACGAGCGTAATGATCGTGAGTTGCCAGTTAAGGATGATGAGCATGGCCGTGGTGCCGATCACCTGAATGGTCGCCTGAATCACGTTGGCAAAGCTGTTGTTGAGCGCCTCGGAGACGGTGTCGACGTCGTTGGTGAAGAAGCTCATGATGTCGCCCGAGCGCGTGCTATCGAAATAGCTGAGCGGCAGCGTCTGGATATGTGCGAACAGGTCGCGGCGAATATCGGACACCACGCGCTGGGCCGCGCGCACCATGATTTGCGAATAACCCAGGGCCGACAGCACGCCCGCGGCGTAGATGGCGGCCGTAAAGAGAACCTGCTTGGTGAGCAGCTCCTCCCCGCCCGTAGCCAGGCCGTTGACGATGGGGCGCACCATATAGGTGCCGGCAAGGCTCGCGATGGCGGCAATAGAAGCGAGCACACCTACCGCAAACAGCGAGAACTTGGCGTGGCCCATATAGCTGAGCAGGCGGCGGAGCGTCTGCCCCAGATTGGCCGGACGGGCTTGAGCGGATGTCTTAGGCATGGCGCTCACCCCCTTCTCGGGCCGGGGCATCTGAGGTCGCATTCCCCGCGAACTCCATCTGCGAGGCGTAAATCTCCTGGTAGATGTTGTCACCCGCCAGCAGCTCCCGGTGCGTGCCCACGCCGTGAATGCGGCCGTCGTCCAGCACGACAATGCGGTCGGCATCCATCACGCTCGCGATACGCTGGGCGATGATGATCACGGTCGTATCGGGAATCTGCGCGATATGCTCGCGGATCCTGGCGTCGGTCGCCATATCGACCGCGCTGGTGGAGTCATCAAAAATGAGCACGCGCGGGTGCTTGAGCAGCGTGCGCGCGATGCACAGGCGTTGCTTCTGGCCACCCGAAACACCGGCGCCACCTTGACCCAACTCGCCGTCCAGCCCGCCGATGCGATCAAGGAACTCGTCCACGCACGCTGCGCGGCAAGCCGCGAGGAGCTCATCGTCCGACGCCTGCGGATTGCCCCACTGCAGGTTCTCGCGCACGGTGCCCGTGAACAACACGTTCTTTTGCAGCACAATGCCCACGGCGTCGCGCAAGGCGACCAGGTCATAGTCGCGCACGTCGTGTCCGCCCACAAGTACGACGCCCTCGGTGGCGTCGTACAGGCGCGCAATCAGCTGCACAAGCGAGCTCTTGCCCGAGCCCGTGCCGCCGAGGATGCCCACCGTCGAGCCGCTCTCGATGCGAAGGTCGATATGCTCGAGCACATCCTCGGCTGCATCCGCGCGGTATTTAAAGGAAACGTCGCGGAACTCGATACTGCCGTCCGCTGGCGCCGCAGTCGCGAGGTCTCCCGCAGGGCTGGCGATAAAGGGCTCCTCATCGAGCACCTCTGCGATACGGCCCACGCTCGTGAGAGCGCGTGTGAGCAGCAAAAACACGTTGGAAATCATCATGAGCGAGTTCATGATCAGCAGCACGTAGCTCATAAAGCCCGTGAGCGAGCCCACGCCCAGCTTGCCGGCGAGAATCATGCGGCCGCCAATCCACAGGATAGAGAGCGCAGCCACGTACATCGACAGCTGAAACACCGGCAGGTTGAGCACCGCGCTGCCAAAGGTCTTTGTCGCAGTGCGCGCAAGCTCGGTATTGACTGCGTCGAACTTGGCCTCCTCGTGCTCGGTATGAACGTAGGCCTTGACGGCACGCACGGCGGTGAGGTCTTCCTGTACCACGCCGTTGAGGTGGTCCATCGAGGTCTGGAGTTGGCGGTAGAGCGGACTGACGCGATAGGTGATGACGCCCAGTACGATTGCCAGCACGGGCAAGATGATCGCAAAGACGGTGGCGAGCGGGCGCGACAGCATCAGCGCGTAGATAAGGCCGACGATAAGCGTCACCGGGCCGCGCACCATAGGGCGAAAGCCGTTGCCCACAGCATTTTGGATAACGGTGATGTCCGTGGTCATGCGGGTGACGAGCGAGCTGGCGTCGTAGTTGTCCAGGTTGCCAAAGGCGAGCGTTTGAATCTTTTTGTACTCGGCCTCGCGCAGGTTGGCGCCTAGGCCCGAGGCAACGCGGGCGGACGTGCGGGCATAACCCAAGCCCAGTACCAGCGAAAGCGCAGCGCACACCAACATGTACGCACCCTGTAGCAGCATGTAGTTGATATCACACGCAGGCACGCCCACATCGATGATGTTGGCCATGATGACCGGGATAAACAGCTCGAGCACCGTCTCGACCGACACAAAGAACACGCCGAGGATGGCATCGCGACGGTATGCCCCTAGATAGGAAAACAGTATTTTGAGATTGCGCACGCAGGTTCAACCCCCATCAAACGTTGTTCGCAAACGCACGTATTATTGCGCGCCGAGCGATGGTGTCAAGTGTTCCGAAATCGATTTCTATAAGGCCGGCGCAGGCGCTAAGCCCGCGCGGCGCGCGATCGTATTCAAACCGAAATGATTGAAGGCAAGAATTTTTCGCCCCACCGGCAACATGGACCTTGACTCTACAATCGTTGTAGGGTTTTCACTACACTGGTACGTAAACGAACCAAGCCAGAAAGCGCCCGCTCATGGAACACGACCTCACACGCGGCAATGTCCTCAAGACCATCGCAGTCTTTGCCCTGCCCTACATGCTCTCGTATTTTTTGCAGATGCTCTACGGCATGGCCGACCTGTACATGATGGGACAGTTTAGCGGCGCCGCCGGCATCACCGCCGTGGGCAATGGCGCACAGACGCTCTATATCATTACTGTGACGCTTGTGGGCCTGGCCATGGGAACGACGGTCATCGTCGGCCACGCCGTGGGCTCACGCCGCTTCGACCGCGCCGAGATCGCCATCGGCAACACCATTACGCTCTTTATGGGTGTCTCGGTGGTGCTGGCCGCTGTCCTGCTCGCACTATGCCCGCAGATCGTGGCGCTCATTGGCACGCCGGCCGAGGCGGTCGAAGGAACCACCGCCTACCTGCGTATTTGCTTTGTCGGCATTCCGTTTATCGCCGCGTACAACATTCTTTCGGCCATCTTTCGCGGGCTGGGTGATTCGCGCTCGCCCATGTACGTGATTGGCGTGGCATGCATCATCAACATCGCGCTCGACTTTCTGTTTATCGGGCACATGGGGCTCGGCCCCGTGGGCGCGGCGCTCGGCACGGTGACCGCGCAGACGGCCAGCGTTGCCCTCGCGCTCGTGTGGCTCAAGAGCCGTCGCACGAACATCCACGTTAAGCGCAGCGACCTGCGTCCCCAGCCCGAGGTGCTCGGTAGCATTCTTAAAATCGGCGTGCCCGTGGCCGTGCAGGACGGCTGTATCCAGGTGGCGTTTATGTTTATCACCGTCATCGCCAACCACCGAGGGCTCGTCGACGCCGCCGCCGTAGGCCTGGTCGAGAAGATGATCAGCTTTTTGTTCATTGTGCCGAGTTCCATGGGCGCCACCGTCAGCGCACTCACGGCGCAAAACGCCGGCGCGGGCAAGGGCGGCCGCGCGCGTCAGGTGCTCAAAGACGCCATGACGATCTCGGTGGTGTACGGCTGCCTGATCACGGTGCTGATGTGGCTGGTGGCACCGGCGTTTATTGGCTTTTTTGCCAAGGACCCCGCGGTGGTCGCGGCCGGTACCGGCTATATGCGCAGCTACATTTTCGACGCGATTTTTGCCGGCATCCACATTTGCTTTAGCGGCTTTTTCGCTGCATACGGCAAGAGCTACATCGGCTTTGCGCACAACGTGCTGGCCGTGGCGCTCATTCGCGTGCCGGGCGCGTGGCTGCTGTCGAACGCCTATTCCGACACGCTGTTTCCCATGGGCATCGCTTCGCCGTGCGGGTCGATTCTGTCGGCGGTCATTTGCGTCGTCGCGTTTACCGCGCTCAACCGCCGCGGAGCTTTTGACAAGTTGGTGGCGTAGCGAGGCGACGCGAGTCTGGCTCCCCTCCCCTGCTTTTTATCGAAAGGAGCGGTCCTATGACCGACTCGCCAACTGAACATACCGAGGGCCTGCTCCGCATTGGCGAAGTGGCGCGCTTGCTTAACCTGAGCGTGGGCACGTTGCGCCATTACGAGCAGATGGGCTTGCTGGACCCGGCGCACATCGATCCGGCAAGTGGGTACCGCTACTACGGATCGCGGCAGCTCTCCACTCTCAACACCATCAGCCACCTGCGTGTTCTCGACTTGCCGCTCGCGCAAATCCGCGAGTTTGTGACCACGCGCGATGTGGACCTTATGCAGCGGCAGCTGGCTCAGCAGCAGGAGCTCATCGAGCGCAAACGCCGCGAGCTGGAGCGCGTGTCGCGCAAGATCGATAACCGACTTGCGCTGCTGCACGATGCCTTGAACACCGAGCTCGATACCATTTGCACAATCGATGCGCCCGAGCTTCGCTGTGCCGTGTTGCGCGAATGCGTCAACCCTACCGACGCCTATGCGCTGGAGTGGCAGATTCGTCAATTGCAGAAGGGCCAGCACGAGACCTTTGTCTTTCTGGGCAACTTGGGCGTTGGGATTAGCGCCAAGCGCCTGGCCACCGGCGACTTTGATGGCTACGACGAGGTCTTTCTGCTGCTCGATGACACCGATGAGTACTTGGGCGACGTCGAGACACGACCCGCCGCGCGCTGCCTGACCATAAGCTTCCGCGGCACGCACAGGCAAGCGGGCCCGCGCTATGAGCAGCTGCTCGGCTATATGCGCGAACATAACCTGACGCCCGCCGGTCCATCGCGCGAGATTGCCCTCATCGACGACATCATCAGCGACGACCCCACAACCTACGTGACGCAGCTCACAGTGCCGGTCGCCCCGTCCAAATAAGAACCGCCCGGAAGGCAGTTCAATCATGCTTTCCGGGCAGATCTTCAATTTGGTTATCGATGCACTAAGCCTGGGGCACCTGACCAGTCGCCAGGATCTGCTCGAGCGCGTCCTCGTCCAGTACGGGTACGCCCAGCTGCTCGGCCTTGGTGAGCTTGGAGCCCGCCTTGGGGCCGGCGACCAGATAGCTCGTCTTCTTCGACACACTGCCCGAAACCTTGGCACCGAGCACCTTGAGCGCCGCGCCCGCCTCGTCGCGGGTGCGGTTGACGAGCGTGCCGGTGAGCACGAAGGTCAGACCCGCAAGCGGCTGTGCGTCGGCGAGCTCGCCCGCCACGCCAGCGTCGGCCGCGGCTTGCGCGTGCGCGGCGCCCAGGTCGACCTCGAGCGACAGGCCCGCCTGGCGCAGGCGCTCCAGCACGGCAAGGTTCTCGGGCACGGCCAGGAACTGCTTGACGCTCGCCGCAATCTTGGGACCGATGCCCTCGCACTCGGCGATGTCCTCTTCGCTCGCCAAGATGAGCTTGTCAATCGACAGGAATCGCTCGGCGATGACCTCGCCCACGCTCTTGCCCACGTGGCGGATGCCCAGGGCAAACAGCACGCGACCGAGCGGCTGGCTCTTGGACTTGTTGAGCTCGGCGATGATTTTCTCAGCCGTCTTGAGGCCTACCGGAATGGGGTCGCCCTTCTTGACGCCCTTTTTGCTGTTGGAGCTGGCATAGGTGCGCCCCGTGTCCAGGCCTGCAATGTCGTCGACCGTGAGCTGGTAGAAGTCCGCGACATCGTGGATCAGCCCGGCGGCGATCATCTTGTCGACGATCTCGTCGCCCAGGCCGTCGACATCCATGCAGCCGCGACTCACCCAGTGGAGCAGGCGCTCCTTGAGCTGCGCGGGGCAGTCGATGGACACGCAGCGGTAGGCGACCTCGCCATCCTCGTGGACAACGGGGCTGCCGCACACGGGGCAGACCTCGGGCATGTGCCAGTCGACCGAATCGGCCGGGCGCTTGTCGAGCACCGGACCCACGACCTCGGGGATAACGTCGCCCGCCTTGTGCACGATGATAGTGTCGCCCTCACGCACGTTTTTGCGGCGAATCTCGTCGATGTTGTGCAGCGTGGCGCGCGCGATGGTGGAGCCGGCAACCGTCACCGGGTCGAACTCGGCGACCGGCGTGAGCACACCGGTGCGGCCCACCTGAATGCGAATCTCGCGCAGGACGGTCTGCTTTTCCTCGGGCGGGAACTTAAAGGCAATGGCCCAGCGCGGCGCGCGGGCGGTAAAGCCCAGGTCGAGCTGCTGCTGGAAGCTGTCCACCTTTACGACCACGCCGTCGATGTCGTAATCCAGGTCACCGCGGTGCTCGAGCGCCTGGGCACAGAACTCGTGGACCTCGGCCGGCGTGGCGCAACGAGCCACGTTGGGGTTGACGCTAAAGCCGGCACTGCGCAGCCAATCCAGAAACTCGCGCTGGCTGTGGACGTGCAGCGGGTCGGTATCGGCGATGGCATAGATAAAGGTGGCAAGGTCGCGGCGCGCCGTGACCTTTGGATCCTTTTGGCGTAAGGATCCTGCGGCGGCGTTGCGCGGGTTGGCAAAGGGGTCGCGGCCCTCGGCATCGGCCTCGTCGTTCAGGCGAACAAAGCTGCCTTTGGGCATATAGACCTCGCCGCGTACTTCGATGGTGCGCTCGCGATCGGCGGCCATGTGGGCGAGCGCCGGCTCGGACAGATGCATGGGCACATCCTTGATAGTGCGCACGTTGAGCGATACGTCCTCGCCCGTGGTGCCGTCGCCGCGCGTGGCGGCGCGCACAAAGGTGCCGTTTTGGTAGGTAAGCGCCACGCCCAGACCGTCGATCTTAAGCTCGCAGGTATAAGTGACGCTACCGGCACCAAGCGCATCCTCAGTGCGCTGGAGCCACGCGTCGAGTTCGTCCAAATCCATGGCATCGTCCATAGAATACATGCGTGCCATGTGCGTGACCGGCGTAAACTGCTCGCTCACGTAGCCGCCCACGCGCTGGGTATAGCTGTCGGGTGTCACCAGGTCGGGGTAGGTCGCCTCGATCTCCTGCAGCTCAACGAGCATTTTGTCAAAGGCGGCATCCGTGATCTCGGGCGCATCGAGCATGTAGTAGCGATAGGCGTGGTAATCGAGCTCGTGGCGCAGCTCGGCCGCACGCGCTGCCGCCTGGGCACGGACGTCGGCCGGTGCGGCGACATCCGCGCTCGCGGGCGTTTCGGTATCGATGTCCACGCCGTCACCAAACAGGCTCGATTGCTCCATAGCGGCACTCCTTCGCTCGATTTCAAACGGATACTAGAGTACCACCGGTCGCAACGGGGTCGAATAGCCCTTTCGAACCGCACCGAATCGGCAGCCGTCGGATCGGGGTGGATCGCGCGATCAAACCATGCCCTTGCCGTTTCTAAATGATCCGTTTCCTCCGTCCCCAACGGATCAATAAGAAAAGAGGGGCTGCCCCGCGTTGGCGGAACAGCCCCTCTGGCATTGGTATGTGCGAAACGGCTCGTTAGAAACCCTGACCGTAGCCCTGACCCTGGCCCTGCTGGCCCAGCAGCTCCTCCAGATACTGGCGCAGCTGCTCATCGGTAATACCGCCGTTGCCGGTGTCGGTCGCGCTGTCGTCCTGCTGCTGGTTCTGCAGCTTCTCATCGGAGCCCAGCTCGACGGTGACCTTTTTCTCTTCCTTGCCGCGCACGAGCGTAATCTCGACCTTCTCGCCCACCTCGTGGCTGCGCAGCGCGATAATCAGGCCATCGGCGCTCGTAATCTCGTCGTCACCCAGCTTGGTGATGACGTCACCCTCCTGGATGCCGGCCTTGGCAGCAGGACCGTCCTCGACGACGCTCGCCACATACGCGCCGCTGTCGGTGCTCAGCTTGTTAGTGCGGGCGTTAAGCGCATTGACGCTCGAAAGCGTGGCGCCCAGGTACGGGTGCACCGGCGTCTTACCGCCGATGATCTGGTCGGCAATGTTCTTGGCGTAGTTAACGGGAATAGCAAAGCCAACGCCCGAGCTGGAGCCCGAGTAGCTCTCGATGAGCGAATTGATACCCACGAGCTCGCCGTTGTCGTTGACGAGCGCGCCACCGGAGTTGCCCGGGTTGATGGCGGCATCGGTCTGGATCATGTTGGCGTAGATGGTGTTGCCGCTGGTAGAGCTCATGGCCGTGGAGCGATAGAGCGCCGAGACGATACCCGTGGAGACAGACTGCTCGTTGCCGAACGGCGAGCCGATGGCCATAACCCACTCGCCCACGTTGAGCTTGGAGGAGTCACCGATCTCGATCGGGGTGAGCTTGGAGGCGTCAGCATCCTTGAGCTTGATAACGGCCAGGTCGCTCGAGGCATCGTTGCCCACGAACTCAGCCTCGTAGGTGGTGCCGTCGTCCATGGTCACCACGTACTGGTCGTAACCATCGACCACGTGGTTGTTGGTGAGGATATGGCCCTCGGTATCGAGCACCACGCCCGAACCGACGCTGCCCGAGCCATCCGACTCGTCGGCAGACTGCGAAAGCGAGCCATTCTGGCTACCGCTCGAAGTGGCGGTGATGGAAACGACGGAAGGCAGGGCCTTGGCAGAAACGGCCTCGGCCAGCGTGGTGTCCTCGGAGTCGATGGTGATCTTTTGCGTCGATGAACCCGAAGCACCGGCCGTCACGGCATTCTTTCCGCCGCCAATATTGAGCGTGCCGCTCATAATGAGTGCGATGACCAGCAGGGCACCGCAGGCACAGCCGGCGAGTGCCGTAATAAAGATCGGCAGCTTTTTGGTCTTGGTCTTGACCACCGTGTGCTTGTTTACAACTTGCTGACCGCCCAGCGGCTGGCCGGTCTGTGTGTCGTAAGCCTGCACATAGGGAATGTTGCTGCCGGCAGGCGTCGACTCCACCTGCACACGCGGCTGCTGCTGGGTCTCGCCAGCGTTGCCCGCATCCTGAGGACGCTGGGAATCGTTCTCGCTCATGGCTGCGATCCTTTCGTCTAATAACCAAAGGCCCGCCAAACATGTGGCGGGCCATCAATGTTCACGTTGAGTTGTACCCCAATATGCGGGCGAACGTGTATGAGAACGCAATCTTTTAGGAAGGCTTAAGTTCTGCTGCAAACTCGAAAGGGATCCACGCATGCGGCAAAACCACCACAGAGGTGCCTGTCCCCTTTGTGGTGGAAATCTAGTCCTTAAACAGATAGCCCACGCCGCGGACGGTGGTGATGTGTGCCGCGATCTGCGGGCCCACCTTGGAGCGGATGCGTCGGATGTGCACGTCGACGGTGCGCGTGCCGCCGCAGTACTCAAAGCCCCACACGCGGTGCAGCAGCACCTCGCGGCTGTAGGCACGGTTGGGATGCGTCGCCAAAAAGCTCAGCAGCGAGTATTCCATCAGCGTCAGGTCGATGGGCTCGTTATCGAGCGTCACCTGGTAGGTAGCCAGGTTGATCTCGAGGTTATCGATGTTGAGCACATCGTCGGCGGCGACGGTCTCCTCCTCGCCCATCAGGCGCTGCGCGCGAGCCTTGAGTTCGTTGGGCGTCGCCGTGGGGCATACAAAGTCGGCATGCGCGTGATTCGGCAGACGCAGGGTACCGAGCGCCTCGTCGTCGACGATCACCAGCATGGGGACGCCGCCGCGATCGTCAAGCCACTTGGCAATCTGATCGATGCGGTCGCTGCGGATGCCGTCGGAATCGAGGATCAGCAGGTCAAAGTCGTGCGCCGCAGTCGGCGAATCGGGGGTAGCCAGGCTCACCTCGACACCCAGGGTGGTCGTCAAGCTGCGGGCAAACTCGTGGAAGCGCGTCGTGCGCGCCATGAACAGGGCACTCTTTTCGGACATATCGGCCTCCAAGGAAATGAGCTCAATCGTACTGGAACAAGCCAGCGCGATCAGGAGTTCGCCAGGTAGTGCTTGATCTCCCACTCGGTGATCGTGGACTCAAACTTATGCCATTCGTCGCGCTTCTTTTTGAGGAAGAAGCTGTGGATGTGCTCGCCGAGGGCATCCTTCATAAACTGCGAGTCCTCAAACACGTCGAGTGCCTCTTTGAGCGAGCGCGGCAGCGGCGTGTAGCCGGCCTCGAGCATCTGACGGTCGGTGAGCTTGAGCGTCTCGGCCGTTGCCTCGGGCGGGAGCTCCAGCTTGCGCTCGATGCCGTCCAGGCCAGCCGCCAGCGTGACGGCGTTGACCAGGTACGGGTTGGCCATGGGGTCGGGACTGCGAAGCTCGATGCGCGTGGACAGCTGCTTGCCGGGCTTGTAGACCGGGATGCGGACCATACTCGCGCGGTTGCGCAGGCCCCACGTGGCGTACTGCGGCACGGAGTCGCCGCCGGTAGTAATGCGCTTGTAGGAGTTGACCGTGGGGTTGGTGATGGCGCTGATCTCGCGTGCGTGCGCCAGGATACCGGCCATGTAGTGTTTGGCGATGTCGGAGAGATGGTATCTCTCGTCGTCCTCGCCCCAAAAGACGTTGTTGCCGTCGTGGTCGAATAGCGACTGGCACAGGAACATAGCACTACCGTCCTCGCCTGCCAACGGCTTGGGCATAAAGGAGGCGTGGCAACCGCTCTCGTAGGCCTGCTGCTTAATGATGAGTTTGGCCGTGGTGATGGCGTCGGACATGCTCAGGGCCTCGGCGTGGCGCAGGCTCATGCCGTGCTGCGAGCGGCCGGCGGCGTGGAAGGTGTACTCCACGGGCACGGACATCTTCTCGAGCGTGAGGACCGTGTTGCGGCGCAGGTCGCGAGCGGCATCGCTCACCGAAAGATCGAAGTAGCCCACGTTGTCGAGCGGCTCGGGGGTGTGCTCGTCGGGGAAGTAGTAGTACTCCAGTTCGGCGCCCACGTTAAGCAGATAGCCAGCCTTCTCGGCCTTGTGGAACATGCGGCGCAGGGCATCGCGCGGGTCGCCGGCAAATGGCTTGCGATCGGGAGTGCACACGTCGCAGAACACGCGGGCGACGCCGTTGTGGCTCGGGCGCCACGGCAAAATCTGGAAGGTCGAAGCATCGGGAAACGCCAGCATGTCAGCTTCCTCGGGCGTGGCAAAACCCTCGATGGCGGAGCCGTCAAAGCCGATACCCTCCTCAAAAGCGACCTCGAGGTCCTCGGGGCTAATGGCAAAGTTCTTGAGGCGGCCGAGAATGTCGACAAACCACAGACGCACAAAGCGGATGTCACGCTGCTCTACGGAGCGGAGTACGTAATCGATGTTCTGCTGGTTCATGTCGCTCCCCTTTCTTTCGGGCGGGTTTCGACTGGTCTATATCGCAGATACTATCGCAGAAAAATGTTTCCGCAGGGTTAAAGCGTATCAAGCGCTCAAAAAACGTGCGCGAACAGGCAGTTGCGAACGAGTGACTAGCGCGAGGTCGATGCGCGGTGCTCGATGTGGCCGGGGATCTCGATGCGTTTGGGCGCCAGCTTTGCGGCCTCGCCCACGGTGGTGGTAACGACGTCGATGCGCTCGGAGAGGCGCTCGACTACGCACTCGGCAATGGTAAGGGTGTCTTGCGCGGCCGCGGTGACGCCGCCAAAGAGCACGTGGTTCCAGGGGCAATCGTCAAACGTCGCGATTTTGAGACCAGCCGGCAACGAAGGTCCCAACTGTGCCAGCGCCTCGGTCAGACGCAGGAAAACCAGGCCGTTGACGGCAATGAGGCCGAGCTTTTTGCCGGCATAGTCGCGGATGGTCTCGTCCAAGCGACCAACGCCCGTGGCACCGCCATCGGCCAAGGTGACAACCTCGCCGGCAAGGCCGCGTCGCGACAGCTCGTCAGTAAAGGCCTTGGCGCGCTCGCGACGGACGGGGCTGTCGTCGCTTGCCTCGGTGAGCAGGCACAGGCGCTCGCTGCCCGCAGCAGCCAGGGCGTCTACCAACCCGGCGACCAGCTCACGGTTGTTAGATGTCACCAGATCGACACCGCCGTCGGCAACATCGCGGTCGAGCAGCACAACGGGCAAACGTCCCGCTGCCGCGGCGATCGCCTCGTCATTACCTCCGCAGGTGTTGACGACCAGGCCGTCCACGCCGGCATCGATAAGTCTGGTGAGCGACTCCGCTTCCTTAGCGGGGTCGTTGCCACTAATGGCCGTCATAAGCGAGCAGCCGCGCGCGGCGGCACTGGCGGAAAGTCCTTCGAGCATGGCGCTCGAGAACGGGTTGGCGATGTCGGCCAAAATCACGCCGATGAGGTTGGTGCGCGAGCTGCGCAGATTGCGCGCGGCGGCACGCGGGCGATAGCCGGTGCGCTCGATAACCGCCGCGATGCGAGCACGGGTTTCCTCGGTCATTTGCCCGGGGCGGTTATTGAGGTAGCGCGAGACCGTGGCCGGGCTCACACCCGCCTCGGCGGCAATGTCCTTGATTCTCATCTGCGCCATAGCGCACCCCGTTTCCCATTTGTCGGCGGTCTGAGCCATTTTAGGCATTTTTTTAAAAATCTCGGTTGCAAAACGCTGTAGGTGAGCAGCGTCGTTTTTGCGTCTCGAGCAGATGCGATGATGGGCTAGTTATTCGAGTCTTTAGGCAGCTCAAAATAGTCGGGATGTAAGGCGATAACCGGGCCCTGCTCCTCGGGCATCAGGTGCAAGTGCGTCTCTGCCAGATAACTCGCCGCATCGGTATCGCCCCTCTTAATGGCCTCGAGAATCCGGCGATGCTGCCGACGAATCGGCTCCCAATCCAGATCCTGCGACACCATACGCAACCAGTTGTATCGCTCAAAATGCGTGTTGACGCTCTTCATCCAATCCCACAACATGTGACGACCGGCAATCTCAAAACACGTCTCATGAAACAGGTTGTCCAGATCGAAAAAGCGACGCGTTTCGCCATGGTCGAGTGACTCAGACTCGGCAAGAATCTGCTCGAGCCGATGCTTTTGCTCAGGCGAGGCGGCCGAACAGCATTTAATAAGCACGCTTCTCTCGAGTTTCTCGCGCAAGAAACAGGCGTTCTCGGCGCGCTCCATGCTGATCTTAGAGACATAGGTGCCGCTTTTGGGACGCGTTTCCACCAGCTCCTGCTCACGCAGGCGCACAAAGGATTCGCGAATGGGCGTGCGCCCGATTCCCGTCTCCTTTTCCAGACCAATCGCCGAAAGGCGCGTGCCGGGTTTGAGCTCGGCATAGATGATCTTGGAGCGCAATGCGTTGTATGCCTGGTCTTGCAGGCTCTGATTATGCTGGTGTTGTTCCATAAAGCCCTCGGATGAAGCTCACGGTTTGTCGAATTTCACCACGTAATACTATCGCATCGACACGCCCCGGCTCCCAATCAGTCTTTTTGGGACGGGGCTCTTTTAGCTACCCTGGCCCGCAGATCGGCCCCCTTGTCACAAAAGTGGCCCATCTACCACGTTAACACGGATAGCCTCGGCCATACCGAAAACTGTGAAAACAAAACCGCAGGTAGACAGCTTGTCGATTTTCGAAAAAGCCGACTATGGTTGACCCCTGCGGCTTAAACGTAGTAGATAGGCCCTTTTCGTGGCGCAGCACTACTGCACCCCAAATTGGTACCTCGAGCCTGTTGTAAGTTGCTGTGAAATACGGACGGTTGATAATCAAGGCGCGCTATACGGCTTGCTATATCTCACTATACTTTGCTGTACGTCGCTATACTTTGCTATAACTTGACAATAATCGGCCCGTTACCATCCGGGATATAACGGACCCCAAGCCAACGCTGGCTTGGGGTCCGTCTTGTACCATGGCTCTTTTTGACTATGAGCGCTCGTATTTCGTGGCCCGCCCGGTTCCCTGCCTTACGATTGCATTCCGTTCAAGCAGAGATTCGAGTGCCGCCAACGTCCGCATGCGGCTCAGCCCCGTCTGTTTTTCAATCTCGCTTCGCGACATAATTCGACCGCCCGACAAGGCTTTGAGAACCTGGACCTCTTCCTCGGACCCTTCAAGGGCATCGGTAACGGGCAATGTGACGGCCACCATGCCGCCGCGAACATCAAAAATTGGTTGATTGACCGAATCGCGATAGGCACGTCTAATGCGCGCGATTCCCGTACCAAATTTCTCGATGTAATCCAGC
This sequence comes from Collinsella sp., assembly GCA_048485835.1. Classification (GTDB taxonomy): domain Bacteria; phylum Actinomycetota; class Coriobacteriia; order Coriobacteriales; family Coriobacteriaceae; genus Collinsella. Next base: position 4,360 of record DBFWBE010000001.1, on the reverse strand, counting down.
TTTAAGAAGGCCTCTGCAACGATGGGGTTTCTGAGCACGGATATCTGCCCATACAGGTATTGTTCCGTCGTCAAACCGGCGGGCAGCGATCCAGGAGAGGTCACAACGACGCGATCATCGTACAGGGCAATTTGAACGTTCGCTCGAACGTCCCACGTCCGATGCACCAAAGCATTTGCGACAGCTTCGCGAAACGCCTCGAGAGGAATTCGATCGGTTTGGACGCGCTCCATCCCTTCGATACGCTCATAACGGTAGTAGCGTGCAAACATAGCTACCGCCCTGTCCACCTGCTCAATTGCGGATACATTTGTCGCCGCTTCGCGATCCAAGATCACATCCTCGGTATCACCAAAACGGACGCAATCGATGCCCGGAAAATCATTCTTATCCGCCAAAATCGCCGCAGCGTTGGTATAGCCGTCCTTGCCGAGCAAGCGAAGCGTGCGCATAATATCCGACGTTAGTTCAGAAATGCCGAGATGTTCAACACACTTATGCTCGAGCGTATGAAAACTCAAGTCCTGGCGAGCCGACGTGAGCGCGTCGAACGTTACGTTGCTGCCTTCGAGCGTCAGCCTGCCATACTCAAACCGGTCGACCTCCACTGTTGCCGAATCGTTTCGCCTGTAGGCCTTTCCCTTGCTTCGATAGGGTTTGTCCTGGCCCTCATAAACCGTAAGGATTACGGTCCCGTGTTTCTCATCGGGCTCGAGCGTGTAACGGGGAGCGGGGTCCAAGCTGTCATTAATCATGTTCTCGATGCGGAGACACTCTGCGACCGGATCCGCAAGGCCGACAGCCACGCCCTCGTCATCAACGCCAAACTCAATCTTGCCCGTCCCGTAGTTTGCATAGGCACTCACCGTTTTAAGAAACGTCGGCGTAACGCTTTCCTTATATTCGACTGTAGGGCTCTCTCTAACAACCATATGCACAACCTCTTCGTTTCGTACTATTCATGACCGTATTATAAGACGAAAACCGTTTGCGTACTGATTTATCCAAGACGTAAACGGTTTTCGTCTTGATTTGCGTACGGAATTAAGACGCATAATTTCGCTTTCGTATGGCTCAGTATCGGACGCAGACTGTTTTCGCCTGTCAATACATCTGCAATCCAAACGAAACGAGCCCCGAGCTCGCATGAACTCGGGGCTCTTTGTGCCGCACATCTATGAGAGGAGCAATTCGATGCGTACGGGCGCTACTCCATGAAGCCGCCCTGGGATGGCGGCAACCTCGTCGAGGAGACCATCCGCGCTCACCGTGGCGTGGCCGACGCCATCGCCACGCGCAACCCCACCGTAGCGCACGACGCGATGTATTTGCATCTGGTGTACAACCGCAACATGATTGCGGAAGTCGCACAGACAAAAGACATTTAAGGCTCGACAATGATCTTCCTTTGATAAAACGCAAGCGGCGGCCGTCCCAAAACGGGGCGGCCGCCGTGTTTTGCTATCGACTGGCGCAATGGAATCAGGTTTACATGCATCAACTTGGTGCAAACTAACCTGACTCCCATGCACCAAGGGAGCGACTAGAGCTCGCAGGCGACCTTGTAGCCATCGCCGATGGCGTCGCGGATGTTGCCGCACTTGTTGGCGTCGCCCAGCACGTGGGTGGCAACGCCGGCAGCGGCAAGGTCGTCGGCCAGTTTGGTGTTGGGACGATAGCCCATGGCAAGCACCAGCGTATCGGCACCGGCGATGGTGTGGGCCTCGCCGTCCTTCTCGTAGCTGATAGTGTCCTCGGTAATCTCGGTCACCTTGGCCTCGGTCAGCACGTGAACGCCCTTGGAGAGCATGCGCGTGATGAGAACCGCGCGACCGGCACCACCCTCGTTGGCGGCGAGCGTCTTGGTCATCTCGATAACAGTGACATCGCGGTTGGCCGGCGACAGGTCGTTGACCAGCGGGGCCAGGTAATCTGCCGTCTCGCAACCGACGGTGCCGCCGCCCACGATGACGATCTTCTTACCCGGGAAAGCCTTGCCGCCCAGCAGGTCGTCGGCCGTCATAACCTGCTTAAAGCCCTGCATGAAGGCCGGAGCGATGGGCTCGGCGCCATAAGCCAGGACAACCTCGTAACCCGCGTAGTCGCGCTGAATGTCCTCGGCAGTAAGCTCGGTGCCAAATATGCACTTCACGCCCGCCTCGGCCAGGCGGCGATACTGGTACTTGATCACGCGGGTGAGCTCCTGCTTTGCCGGCGGCACGGCCGCGATGCGCATCTCGCCACCCGGTTCGTCCTGTTTATCCACGAGCACCACGTTATGACCGCGCTTGGCGGCAATGTAGGCTGCCTCCATACCCGCAGGACCAGCACCCACAACGAGTACGTTCTTGGCCTCGGCGGCAGGCTCGTAGCCAGCCTCGTCGCGCTCCACGTCCGGGTTGACGGTGCAGGAGATGCGCTTGCCGAACATGATGCCGTTCAGGCAGCGCAGGCAACCGATGCAGGGGCGGATGTCGTCGGCGTTGCCGGCAGCAGCCTTGTTGCAGAACTCGGCATCGCACAGATTGGCGCGGCCCATCATGCAGATATCGGCAGCACCGTCCTCGATCAGCTCCTCGGCAATCCATGCCTCGTTGATGCGGCCGACCGTGGCGACGGGAATGTTCACATGCTTCTTGATCTCACGCGAGCAGGCGGCATGCGAGGCCTGCTGCGTACCGGCGGCGGGAATCGCGGAGCCGCGCTTGATGGTAGTACCGCCCGACACGTGGATCATGTCGACGCCGGCTTTCTCCAGGCGACGCGAGACGTAGATCATGTCGTTGAGGGTCAGGCCGCCATCGGTGTACTCATCGCCCGAGATACGGACGTCGATGATGAAGTCCTTGCCGCAGCGCTCGCGAATCTCGGCGATGACCTCGAGCAAGAAGCGCATGCGGGCGTCGAGCGAGCCGCCGTACTCGTCGGTGCGTTTGTTGTAGAGCGGAGTCAAAAAGCCGCCGAGCATACCGTGGGCGTGCGCCGCATGGACCTCGACGCCATCGACACCGGCCTTCTGCATACGCACGGCAGCGTCGCCAAACTGATGCGTGAGCTCGTGAATCTCATCGACCGTGATGGGGCGCGGCGCCTCGCGGGCATAGGACGGGCCCACAAAGGACGGAGCGATCAGGCGCGGCGTGCCCGGAATGTTAAAGGCCATGTAGGCGGGGTGGAAGAGCTGCGGCATGATCTTGCAGCCGTACTCGTGGACGGCTGCGGCGAGCTTTTCCCAGCCGGGGATAAACGTGTCGTCGTAGCAGCACATGTCACCCGGCAGATAGGTATAGGTGGGCTCGACCGTCACGACCTCGGTAATGATGAGGCCCACGCCGCCCTTGGCGCGGGCACGGTAATGATCGACCAAGTCGTCGGTCACATAGCCGTGATCGGCCAGGTTGGTGGACACCGGCGGCATAAAGACGCGGTTCTTGACCTCGGTCGTACCGACCTTGATCGGGCTAAAGAGCATCGGGTAGGCGGATGACTCCATACAGGCTTCCTTTCGTTTGAGCCGCTCGGCGGCAGTTGCTAACGTACCTATCGTATCAGTATCCGCCGCATTCGCACTCGCTCGCACTCCCCACCTTCAATCCCGACCCTCACAAAAAAGTTGCGGTGGAATACGGAGTAGATAAGACTTTTGACAGGCAAAACAGTCCGTATTCCACCGCAACTGATGGGCGGAGTGGAATTGAGGGCTCAGATAGTCAGTCATGCCCTCATCCGCCACTCCCTCACCTACAGTGCGCCGTCCAGCATAAGGTTCACCTTGAGCACGTTGACCGTGGGCTCGCCGAAGACGCCGAGGAAACGGCCCTTGGTGCACTGGGCGATGATCTCGCGCACCTCGCCTTCGCTCTTGCCCGTGGCCTTCGCCAGGCGCGGGACCTGGTACTCGGCGGCATCGGGGGAGATCTCCGGGTCGAGGCCTGAGCCGGAACACGTCACCAGGTCGACGGGCACAGCGTCCATATCGGCATCGGGGTTGGAGGCGCGAATCTTCTCGACGCGCGCGTCCACAAGCTGCCGGTACTCCTCACTCGCCGGGGACAAATTGGACGGGGTGCCGTAGGCCATGAGCCCACCGTCCTCCCCCTCGACGATAGTCACGTTCTGGATGCGGCCCCACATGTGGTCCTCATCCTCGAAGTTCTGGCCGATCAGCTCGGAGCCCACGATCTTGTCGTCGACCGTAATGAGCGATCCGTTCGCCTGGTACGGGAACGCAACCTGGGCGATGCCGGTCACGACGAGCGTATAGCCCAGGCCGCAGACAACGGTAAACAGCGCGAACACGCCCAGTGCGCGCGATGCAACACCTTTGAACATACAAACCTCCACTTACATAATGCCGCAG